>CAZQJC010000227.1:0-52053 GCA_964593795.1 uncultured Myxococcales bacterium
CCCGCGCCTCCCGCCCCCGCGCCTCCCGCCCCCGCCTTGTCGCTGCCGCAAGCCGGCACGAGAAGACACCCCAGTACGAGCGAAAGCGCAATGAGTCGCATGAGCCCCCCTCCGCCGGAGGGTACCATTTGCCGGGGACGAGGAACGCGCGCTGGACGGCGCACCGCGCCGCTCCCGTTACGCTGCCGTTACACGCGAGCCTCCGGCGGGCCGTAGCATCGGAACCCTGGAGAGTGATTCCGATGAAGCTCGGCAAGGCATCCAACGTGTTCGTCCTCGGGTGGGCAGTGGTCTCGGCCATGACGATGTTCGGCGCCTGGCGCAATCAGCCGCAGGCGGCGCTCCTCGGGAAGCCAGCCGCGCCCGAGGCCGGCGAGCGCATCCAGCTCGCGATCCTGCTCGACACCTCGGGCAGCATGGAGGGCCTGCTCCAGCAGGCCAAGTCGCAGCTCTGGCGGATCGTCAACGAGCTCGGCTCGGCGCGTCGCGGCGGCAAGACGCCGAGGCTCGAGATCGCGCTCTACGAGTACGGCAACGCGACCCTGTCCCCGGACAGCGGCTTCATCCGACAGGTGCTCCCGCTGACGACGGACCTCGATCGCGTCTCCGAGCAGCTCTTCGCGCTCTCGACGAGCGGCGGCTACGAGCACTGCGGCCAGGTCATCCAGCGCGCCACGACCGAGCTCGCGTGGGCCGACGAGGGCGCGCTCAGGCTCATCTACATCGCCGGCAACGAGCCGTTCACGCAGGGCCCGGTCGACTACCGGACCGCGGTCGGCCAGGCGCGCGCGCGCGGCATCACCGTCGACACCGTCTTCTGCGGGCCCGCGGAGGAGGGCCAGGCGAGCGGGTGGAAGGACGGCGCGCTCGCGGCGGGCGGCACCTTCCTGTCGATCGACCACAACCGCGCGGTCGCGCACGAGGACGCCCCCCAGGACGCGGAGATCGCCCGGCTCGGCGCGCTCCTGAACGAGACCTACCTGGTCTACGGCGCCGACGGGGCGGCGAGCTGCGCGCGCCAGTCGGCGCAGGACGGCAACGCGGCGCTGCTCGGGACCGGCAGCGCGGTGTCGCGCTCGGTGTCGAAGGCCAACCCCTTCTACGACAACAGCCACTGGGATCTGGTCGACGCGCGGCGCAATGGCAGGCTCGACTGGAGCAAGCTCCCGGAGGCCGAGCTGTCGGCCTCGCTGCGCGGCAAGACGGCGGCCGAGCGCGAGCAGCTCGTCGCGCAGCAAGGCGAGAAGCGCGCCGGCCTGCAGCGGCAGATCAACGAGCTCGCCGCGGCGCGTGGCCGGTTCCTCGCGGCCCGGCAGCCCGCGCGCGGCACGGACACGCTCGATCGCGCTATCATCGACAGCGCCCGTCGCCACGCCGAGAAGGCTGGCTTCAGGTTCTGACCCACGCATGCCCAGGCGCCGCATCCTGGTGGTCGAGGACGACGCGGCCATCCGCCAGGTGGTCGTGGATGCGCTCGATTGCGAGGGCTACGACACGCTCGAGGCCGCAACGTTCACCGAGGGCTTGCGCCTCGGCGTGCAGGTGCAGTGCGATCTCGTGCTGCTCGATCTCGCGCTGCCGGGCGGTGACGGCCTCGACCTCCTCGGCCAGGTGCGCATGGCCCGCCCGACGCTGCCTGTCATCATCTCGACCGCGCGCGCCCAGGAGGCCGATCGCGTGCGCGGCCTCAAGCTCGGCGCGGACGACTACGTCGTCAAGCCCTTCTCGATCAAGGAGGTCCTGGCGCGCATCGAGGCGGTGCTGCGCCGCTCCGCCGAGCGGCCCGCGGACGTCGCCAGCGTGACGTTCGGCGGAGGCGTGGCCGACCTCGCGCGCGCGGAGCTGCGCTTCGACGACGGCGAGGTGGTCGCGCTGGCCGAGCGCGAGGTGGTGCTCCTGCGCTACCTCGCGGCGAACGCGGGCCGCACGGTCTCGCGCGAGGAGCTGCTCGAGCGGGTGTGGAACCTCCCCGCGCACCAGGTGCAGACGCGCACCATCGACATGACCGTGGCGCGCCTGCGCGAGAAGCTGCGCGACGACGCCGTCATCTGCACCGTGCGCGGCCGCGGCTATCGCTTCGAGGCGCCTTGAGCCCGCGCCGGAGCCTGGTGGTCTTCGGCGCGGCGCTCCTCGTGGTGCTCGCCGGCGTGGCGTGGATCAGCACGATCGCGCTGCGCCTCGATCGCGCCGAGCTCGAGGGGCGCCGCCTGGCGGCGGTCGAGGAGAACGTGCGCCTCGCGCTCTGGCGCCTCGACTCCGCCCTCCTGCCGCTCATTGCGCGCGAGAGCGCGCGCCCACCGTCCGACCACGCGGCGGGGCGCGAGCACCCGGAACACGTGCGGCAGCTCTTCGAGATCGGGGCCGACGGCGCGATCGGCTCGGTGCGCGGCGCCGACATCCTGGCCGCGCTCTCCGCCGGCGCGAACCCCGGCGTCCCCCCGCGCCTCGCGGCGATGCCCGCGGGGACCGGCACGCAGGCGCAGAAGAGCCTGAACGAGTGGCAGATGCGCAGCGCCAGCCTCGACAACTGCGCGCCGGGTCCCGGGGCGGGCGCCGCGCCCTTGACGCCGGTCTGGGTGCGCGGCGAGCTCCTGCTCGCCCGCCGCGTCGGTCCTGGTGCGCTCGGGCCTTCCGCGATCCAGGGGGCCTGGCTCGATTGGCCGGAGCTCCAGCGCTGGCTGCCGGCGACGGTGGCGGATCTGCTGCCGGCCGCGCGCCTCGAGCCTGCCAGCGCCGAGGACGAGATGCAGCGGCGGCTGGCTGCGCTGCCGCTGCGCCTGGTGCCGGGGCCGGTCGAGGTCAGGCTCGAGGGCCAGCGCTCGTCCGTCGGCCTCGTGCTGGCGGTGGCGTGGGCGGGCCTGCTCCTCGCCGCGGCCGCGGTGGTCGCGCTCATGGCGGGGACGCTGTCGCTCTCGGAGCGGCGCGCCACGTTCGTCTCGGCGGTGACGCACGAGCTGCGCACGCCCCTGACGACCCTGCAGACCTACTCGGAGATGCTGGCGGACGGCAAGGTCACCGAGCCCGCGAAGCGGCAGCGCTACGTCGAGACGCTGCACCGGGAGGCGCTCCGCCTCTCGCACCTCGTCGAGAACGTGCTCGCCTACTCGGGCATCGAACGTGGGCGCCAGGCGGTGGTCATCCAGCCGCTGTCCGTCCACGCGCTGTTCGAGCGATCTCGCGAGCGGCTAGCCGCGCGCGCCGCGCAGGCGGGGATGGCGCTCGAGCTGACCGCGGACGAGGCGCTGGTGGCGCGGGGCGATGCTGGCCCGATCGACCAGATCCTGTTCAACCTCGTGGACAATGCGTGCAAGTACGGCGCGGGCCTCGTCTCGCTCTCGGCGGTCGCTCGCGGCGACACGATCGAGCTACGCGTGCGCGACCAGGGCGCGGGCGTCGCGCGTGACGTGCGAGGCCGCCTCTTCGAGCCGTTCTCGAAGTCGGCGGAGAGGGCAGCGGGCGGCGTCCCCGGCGTGGGCCTCGGCCTGGCGCTCAGCCGGCGACTCGCGCGCGCAATGGGTGGGGACCTGCGCCTCGAGGCCGGTGCGCGCAGCGACACCGGCGGCGATGGCGGCGCGTGCTTCCTCCTCATCCTGCGCCGGGCCCACGCCGCGCCCGCTCCCGAGCCCGCCTGACCGCGCGGAGATGGGCGCACGCCCAGTCGGGCGCGCGGCCGAGGCGCGGCCGCCGCGGATCCGTGCTCTCCTCGCGCGATGCACAGCCCAATCTTGCTCCCCGTGGTGGCCCTCGTGGCGTGGACGATGGTGATGTGGGCCTGGATGTACGTCACCCGCATCCCGGCCATCCGCCGTGCCGGCATGCGGCTCGATCCCGACGCGCCGCGTGGCCAGCAGATGAGCACGCTGCCGCCGTCGGTGCGATGGAAGGCGGACAACTACAACCACCTCATGGAGCAACCGACACAGTTCTACGCGATCGCCATCGCGCTTGCGCTCCTCGACCGAGGGGGCGGCGCGGACCTGGCGCTGGCGTGGGCGTACGTCGCCATTCGCGTCCTGCACAGCCTCGTGCAGGCCACCTGGAACAAGATCGAGGTGCGCTTCTCGCTCTTCTTCCTGTCGTCGCTCGTGCTGATCGCGCTCGTGGTGGACGCCGTACGCGCATTCACCTGAGCGCATCGGTCGGTGGAGTGCGCCCCCGGAGGGCATCCATCGCGACGGCGCACCCGGAGGCCGACCCCGGCGGACGCCCTCGGATCGCCGCCGGTGACTTACAATGGGGGCCCGTGTCCGAACCCCGCGAGCCAGCGTCGTTCCTGCCGAGCGAGGTGCTCCGCGTCGGGGGGCGCTACGGCCTCGTGGAGGTCATCGGCGTCGGCGGCATGGCGACGGTGTGGCGCGCCGTCCAGCACGGCAGCGCAGGCTTCTCGCGCGAGGTCGCGCTCAAGAAGATGCGGCCCGAGTTCGCGGCGCTCCAGCACTACCTCGCCATGTTCCTCGAGGAGTCGCGCGTCGGCTCGGAGCTGCAGCACCCCAACCTGGTTCAGGTCTACGACCTGTGCGAGGACGACGAGGGCGCGCTCTACCTCGTCATGGAGTGGGTCCGGGGGCTCGACCTCAACTCGTTCGTCCGGAGCTTCGAGGAGGGGCGCACGCCGTGGGCGCTGGTCGTGGCGATCGGCGTCGGCGCGCTGCGCGGCCTGGCCGCGGCGCACGAGCGAAGGACGCGCGACGGCCAGCGCTCGCCGATCATCCACCGCGACGTCTCGCCCCACAACCTCCTGCTCGGGCTCGACGGCGTGGTCAAGCTCGGCGACTTCGGCTGCGCGTTCGCGCGCGACCGCCTGAACCGCCTGACCGGGCCAGGCATCGTCAAGGGAAAGCTCCGCTACCTGCCGCCCGAGGCCGCGCGCTGCGAGGCACCGACCGTGGCCGGAGACGTGTTCTCGATGGGCGCCGTGCTCTGGGAGGCGCTCGTGGGCCGGCAGCTCTTCGAGGGCGCCGACCTCGACGTCTTCCGCATGCTCGCCGCGGGCCAGATCGCGCGGCTCGACGAGCGGCGCACGGACCTCCCGCCCGAGCTCGTCCGCGTCGTGCACCGCGCGCTCGCCTTCCATCCGCAGGACCGGTACGAGACGGCCCGCGAGATGGCCCACGAGCTCGCGCACCTGCTCAGGGGCGTGGTGTCGCGCAGCGACGCGCAGTCACACCTGCGGCGCGAGGTGGAGGCCGCGCGCCTCCGGCTCGGCGTCGTCGCGCGCTCGCAGCCGGTCGAGCTGGCCGGCGTCGAGGGCAGCGAGATCTGCGAGATCTCTTTGGCCGACCTGCAGGTCGTCGACCACCCGCGCGACCTCACCGTCACGCCGCCGCCCCTTCCGCTCCCTGCCGACGACCATTGACCGGCAGGTCGCGGCGCGGGTCACGTAGTCGCCGGCCGGCACTCGTACCAGACTCCTTGGGGCATCTTCAGAACGAGATGCTGGCGGTGACGCCGGTGTCGATCCAGCTCGTGGCGTCGTCCTTGCCCTTGGCGGTCGTGGTCATCCCCGCTGACGTCACCTGGGTGTCGCCGAGCGAGCCACGGTTGTAGGCGACGTACACGCCGACGCGCACGAGCGAGAGCTCCACGGCGAGGTCACCGCCGACCTCGAACGAGATGCCGTTCTGCGACGTGCTCAGCTCCTGCCCCGCCAGCGTGCCGTCCGTGGCGTTGCGGACGTAGCCAAGGTGCACGAAGGCGCCCGGGCTGACGAGGCCGCCCAGGCTGGCGCGCCCTCCGGCCAGGAGGCGCAGCGACTTCGCGCTGGCATCGGCGTTGTCCACGCCCCACCTCGTCCAGCCGAACACGACCTCCGGCGTGACCGTGAGCAGGGGCAGCCCGATCGAGTAGCCGACGCGCGCCTGCGTGCTCACGCCGAGAGCGAGACCGTCGGCACCGGTGCCGACGACCTTGGCAGTGCCGAGCCCGGCACCGACCGCGAGGCCCGCATGGGCCCGGGCCTCGGACAGGGCGGTCACGGCGAAGAGGACGACCAGGAGCCTCGAGCTCGAGTGACGCATTGGACCTCCGCACGGAGCTCTTGCAGCCCCCGTTCCAGCGCGAAGGACCGGGAATTCGACCCTGGTCGGGGCCCGGGTGACCCGCTGCCGGCGCTGGCATCGGGGGCGCAGCGCCCAGTTCAGCCCCGGCCGGACGGCCCCGAGCGCGGCGAGCGTGAGGAGGTTCGCTCCCGTGCGCTGGGCGTGCTCGAGCGGAAGTCGGCTGCCAACGAGCGTCGCCTTGGCGCCACCCCCGTAGGGCTGGGTTCCGATGGGATGGCCCCATGCAGCGCGCCACCCAGCCTGGCGCAGCCGCGCCGTGCGCTTCCAGGTCGTCGCAGCGGGATCCCCCGGCACGCGGTCCGCCGCAAACCAGCAGTGCTCCGAGCGCAGCAAGGCTTCGTCGAGCACCGTCGCCCCCGGTACGCCTAAAGCCTCAGGCGTACCCTCGACGCCCCGTGCGACAAGACAAGGCATACTGGCGTCTTCGTGAAAGGCAAGAGCCACCTCGATGTAGGCGCTCTCCACCCGCATGTATTCGGCAACGGTGAGCACTGCCTGCCTATAGGTGCGCCCGATGTCATGGACAGAGGTCCAGGTATCCCCGAGGAAGCGGCCCGCCGCGTCGCGGTTCACCGGGTCGAATTTCGAGAGTCTCCACGAGGGCACGTCCTAAATCTGGGATGTGACCATGAGGTCCGTGCAGCTGCTGGTACGGTGAACCGTTAGGATACCGGGTCTCCGCAAAGGTGCCCTGTGGATTTCCGACTGTGCGTCCGCCCTGAGGCTCGATCATCACGTTGCCTCGGGAGTCGGCGATGAAGCGCCCCACGGGCTGCCCCGTTCTTGCGTCCACAGTAGCTGCGGCCCCGGGGCTGGGAGCGCGACATGCATTGTGTGCGAGGATTTGCCCAGCGCCCACGAAGTAAGTGTGGGTCGCCTCCACCTCGAGGTTGTAGACGGTCGCGCGGCGCGAAAGCTCATCGCTCCGGATCAGGATGCGCGTGAGTCCAGAGCCTGTAAAGGCCTGGTCGCCGACGGAGAGGAGTCTCGCCCTGACCCAGCCTCGCCCTTCGACCCAGAACGGGTGCTCCGAGGTCACCGTCAGCGACTCGACTGCGCTACCGTCCTTGCTGGACCAGACCAGCATCAGCAGATCAGTGGCCTCTCGCTGGAATGTGCGAACCACGGGCCGACATTCCACAGCACCTGTCAGTTCATCTACGGAGAGAACCTCATCACCCACCCTGAGCGATTCGATCGGTTGATCACCCGACGACCTGACGACCTACCTCTTCGACGACAACCTAATCTTCACGGACCGCAACGTGAACCAGGCCGTCAACACCGTCTCCTACGAGCTCCGCACCGAGCTCGAGAACCGCTTCACCGGCGTGCGGGCGCTGCCCGCCACCGTGGGGGCGATGCGCGAGGCCGCCGTGGCCAAGCTCGAGGCCCTCCGCGACGCTGGCGTGATCGTCGACTCCTTCGACGAGGCCGCCGGCCGGCCCCTACCAGCCTACCGCGACCTCTCGATCGTGGTGCGCGGCGACATCGCCCGCATGCGCGTGACCGTGTCGCCCGTGACTGGCATCAACTACATCGAGATCACAGAGGTGCTCCAGCTCCCGGTGCTCAGGGCGTAGGGCGCCCTGGCCCGGCGCCTCCACCTTGTGTTCTAGCTACTTGCCCCTGATTCTCGCTCTGTGGCCGTCGGCCACGCGGTGTCTTCCAGTATCCTAATCGGGGCATGAGGGTCGGTAGTCCGCGCCACCGGAGCGGCAAGGTTCGCATACGCGTACCAGGCCCGAAGAGGCCGATCGGTCGTCCGCGAAGGCCGGTAGAGACGAAGTCGTGCCTGCGCTGTGGCGCCTCGTTTGTTGCGGAACGCCCAAAGCAGCGCTACTGCAGCCAGGTCTGCGTCGCCGACAGTAGGAGGAAGGGGAGGGCGGCGCATCTCTGCACTTGCGTTATCTGTGGCGCGGCCTTTCAGAGCCGGTTCCCCGACTCGAAGACCTGCAGCAGAACCTGCAAGAACACCCAGATTGGACGGGCTGGGCACCTCACCCGCCGGCGACAAGCGAGAAAGTGCGCCGTGTGCGGCGGCGTCTTCGAGCCAAAGACAGCGCGCGCCAAGACCTGCGGGACGACTGCCTGCGTCGCAGCGCAGATGTCAGCTGGCATTCGCGCAGCCAAGGCGAAGGGGAGCGAACTCGAAGAGCGAACGTGCGCCATCTGCGCGGTCGCCTACGTTCCCCGCAGAGCCTCGCAGGCAACCTGTGGCTCACTCGCGTGTCGCAACGAGTCGATGATCCGCAAGACCAAGAGGCTCACGACACGTCGGTGCCCGCAGTGCGGCGTCGAGTTCGAGCCGGTCAACGCCAACAGCACGTACTGCTCTCGACGCTGTGGTGCTACGCACTCGCAGCGGGACCGAAAGGTCACGCTCGTTCCTCGGCCTTGTCTGACGTGCAGCAAGGTCTTCTCGCCTGCGAGGCCGGAGCAGGTCTGTTGCACCCCGGAATGCGGTCGCCAGCGCACGCAGCAAGCCAAGCTCCGTCTCGGGACGATCCCTTGTCGGCACTGCGGCGAACGCTTCGCGCCCCGGGACGCGCTGACAGTATTCTGCAGTCGGCCGTGTTCCGTTCGGGGCAAGAAGAAGGGATCGCATCTGGCAGGGCGGCTACACAGTGAGAAGATCGGCGCCGAGGTAACGTTCGATTCGATGTACGAGCTCGCGTTCCTCCTGCACCTGGAGTTCGCCAGCAGCGTCGTCTCGTTCGTGCGGGAGCCTTGTGCGATTCCGTACGAGTTCCAAGGGGAGGCGTGCAACTACTACCCTGACTTCGAGTACACCGACGCCGCAGGAGTGCGGCACCTCTGCGAGATCAAGTCGAAGGTGTGGGAGAGGCGCGATCCCAAGGTCCCCTTCAAGCTGGCCGCCGGCAGGAAGCACTGCGAGCAAGCAGGCATGATCTTCCACTACTACACCGAGGAGGACGCGCTCCTCGGAGATCTCTTCGCTAGGTACTCGGAACAGATCGTCTCAGTCTACCGGCTTCTGCTCGCGAAGGACGGCTTCGAGGCGCGGTCATGCGAGACCTGCCGCGCGCCTATTCCGGTTGGCGACTCCGTAGCCCGATATCGGCGGACGAAGTACTGCTCAAGGCTGTGCCGCGCACGTGCCAAGCGGCCAAGTGCCCGAGCGACGAAGAGCTGCAAGAACTGTGGTGAATCGATACCGCTGCACCGTGTGTTCTGCAGCAAGAGGTGCTACTCGCAGGCGCAGAAGGTGCTCGCCGCACGCTCGTGTCCCGTCTGTGGCTCCGCGTTCCTACCCCGAGGTACCCGCCAGCGCACCTGCGGCAGCGCATGCGGTGTTCAGCAGCGCACAAGGACCAGGGTCGAGAGCGGCGACTTTCGCGCACCGCACGCACGCGCCAGCACGTGCGCTGCCTGTGGGCGATCGTTCGTCGCGAAAGACGCGAGCCGAAAGTACTGCTCGACGGACTGCTATCACCAAGCGCGCAGGGGGCACACCGACGCGACGTGCCCAACGTGCGGCCGTACCTTCTACAATTACACCGGACGCCTCACATACTGTTCGCGGCGCTGCATCCCGCGTGAACTCCTTGGCCGCAAGCCTCGGCCAGGAGGGGCCCGGCGCGCGCCGCGCCGGGCGTCAGCTCAGGCAAGCCAGCTTGAACTTCCGCTCGGGGTGGTACCGCCACCTGCTTCCAAGCGCAGGCAATAGAGGTGGCTGCCGTTCCGCGAGCGCTTGACAGCTGGCCCGTCGCTCTCGGTTCCGTTGCCTCGGCGCGGACGGCGCACTGGCTGTCGCCACGACGAGGGCGACCAGCGCTGGCCGCATCACCCCTCCTCGGCCCCGGGCGCGTCGATGCAGAGCGCCAGCCGAGGCAACGCCTGTCGCAGCCGCGCGAGCACTTGCGGCGTGAGCACCAGGTAGGCGTCCTCCTCGTGTGCGATCGATACGAGCCACGGGCGTCCCTGCGAGAGCAGACAGAGGTCCTCGAGGCGCTCGGGCTGTCGCCATTCGAAGAGGCCTTCGGTTGCTCCGCCGATGGCGGTCACGGACTCGTCGGTGAGCCGGCAGAGGCGCACCGTGGCGCTGCCGCCGAGGAGCCGCGTCCCCGGCCAGGCGCTGGCCGTCTGCTCGCGCAGGAGCCACGGAGAGAGTCGCGCGACGAGAGCCCTGGCGTCGTCGCCGAGCCCGAGATCGCGCCGCTCGACGAGCAGGAACGTCTCGCACACCGTACGCGCATGGGCGAGGAGCGCCTGCCAGGCAGGGCCGCGCGGCTCCTCCTCTAGCGTGCAGACGAGCACGTGGCCGTGCGTCGCTGGCTGCTCCTCCGGCAGCGGCGGGCGCACGCGCTCCAGGTACTCGGGTGCGCAGGCGCCGAGGACGAGGAAGTTCCACCGCGCGGTCTCGAGTGAGACGGCATTGGCACCGCCAGACATCGCAGGCTCCGCGGACTGGACCGGATCGTCCTCCCACCAGCACACGGGGCAGATGTCGTAGGAACACGGCGCCTCGCAGTCGAGCAGGATGCTCCCGCAGCAAGGGCAGCCGTGGCTCACGGCAGCGGGGACAGGAGGCGGCCTCTCCATGCTCACGGGTGCTCCCACTCAGCGCGCGCCTTCAGCGAGCCGGGCGCTGGAGCTTCTTGATCGCCCTGCTGGCGGCCCGATCCGCCAGTCCCTCCGCGTGCACGATGGCCTGGGGAATGCTGAAGTTCCGACGGAAGAAGGCCAGTTTCCGGGGCGGCGCCTGTCCGCCCATCGCGGTGATGACGAGCTCGGCCTCCATGTCGCCGCTGATGTCGAATCCGTCTGCGGTCTTGAACCTCCAGCCCACCGCGGTTCCGGTCAGCACCGCCGACTCTCCCGCGGCCGACGAGTCCCCAACGGCCTGGAAGCGCACCCGGACGGTGCCCTTGTCGACGCTGACCACGCTGGCAACGTACACGAGGGTTCCGGCCGCCGGGTCGGCCAGCACGAGCGTCGCGCCACGCTCGAGGATGTCGAGCCGATAGACCTTGGTCCCGTAGATCGCATACCAGGCACCTGGCGCGGCCTCCGCCGAGAGCGGCGGCAGCTTGCCTGGCGAAGCAGCCGCATCAAGCGCCGAGAAGAGCAGCAACAAGGAGCAGAGGCGGATGCACATCCGCGACCACCGTTTCGTGAGGAGGGCATGAATGGCCCCAGAGCGCATGCGAGTCTCCATTGTGGATCTCATTCCCAGCGCCGGCCGCTCGACGAGCAGGATCTTGCTGCCCACGCCGTGCTCGAGGCGCCCGCGGAGCGCTGAGCCGGCTCGCCCGCACCCATCATCGCCGTCACGAGCAACGCCTCAGGGAGGGGCACTCTGATCATCGCCTTCCTGAAGCGTCTCCAGGCGCCGCCGGGGGAAGGTTTCGGGTCTTCGGAGCACGACGGAGTACTTGCGTCACGGCCACGCGACCCTCACCGCGCCTTGCCCCCGCTCGCGGCGAAACTCGTTCCAGCGAGCGCCTTCTCAGTGAGCGCACGCGGTCCCACCAGCACGAGCTGCGGCGCCTTGCGACACACCCCGAGGAGGGTCTCGACGTGGACCGGGTCGATGCGCGCCCAGCGCGCGGGCTCGCTCGCCAGATGCGGAGCCACGGCCAGGCCGCGGGCGCTGAGATCGAGCAGGTAGTCCGTCGCGCTCTCGACGGTCGAGTAGCGCAGTCCATACAGCCTCGCGCCTCGCACCTCGACAGCGTCGAGCTCGGCCGGATCGAGGGCTCGGGTTGCGCCGGGGCCGAGCCATTCGGTGAGTAGCGCGAGCACGCGCTCGAGGTGCGGGGCCGCGACGGAGGTCTCGAGCACGAGGGCCGCATCACCGGTGAAGCTGACATTCGTGGTGACCTGCGCACCGTAGCTCGCGCCGAAGTCCCGCACGCCACTGTCAATGCGATTCGCCAGGTAGCTCGCCAGGAGCTGATGCGCCACGTCGTCACCCTTGGCCACCGCCGGCAAGCGACAGCCGAGGTGAACCGCGACCTGCGGCCCCTCCTCTCGTGTGACCACGAGGCTCCCCGGCACGCGCGGTAGTGCCGCGGGGCCGGGGCGTGCGGGGGCTTGCCCGCGCGGTTTCCAGGCACCGAAGACGCTGCCCGCCAGCATGGTCGCCTGGCGCGGGTCGATGTCGCCGACCACGACCAGCGTCGCGTCGTCCGGGCGCACGTGACTCGAGAACCACCCCACGATCTCGTCGGGCGACACGTCGGCGAGGTCCTCCGCGCGCGGAAACACCCGCGCGAGCGGATGGTCCGGAAAGAGCATCGCACCGAGCTTCTCTCGCGCGATCCACTCGGGCTGCCGGCTCGCCCGCGCGAGGCTGGCCCGCAGGCGCGTAGCCGGCTCTTTGGCCACGGCCACGCGCGACGCCTGCACGGCGAGAAGGCGCATGAGCTGATCGAGGCTGCCGGCGGGCCCGCGGATTGCAAACGCGGTGGACTCGGCCGCCACGCGCCTCGCGCCGCCGCCGCCCACGAGCCACTCGAGCGCCTCGGCCATCATCGAGCGCAGGGACAGCTCGACCGCGAGGGTCGCGGTGCCGAAGCGCCGCGTGTGCACGTCGCCCCACGGCACGACGAGCCCCACGCTCGCCACGGGCACCCTGCCGAGGCGGACCGCCACGACGCGCAGACCATTGGCGAGGGAGCTCTCCGTGACCTCGGGCGAGGTGATGAGGCGGCCGATCTCCGTGGGGGTCACCGGCGCCTGCTTGGCGCCCGGAGCCGAACGTACGGACGAGGCGATCGTGCCCGGCAACGCGGGCCCGACGACGGGTGCGGGGCGCTTCCTGGGCCTTCCCGGCTCGATGACGACGACCCGCGCCCGGTCGCGCGCGAAGGTCCGCTTCGCGAGCGCCTGGATTTCCGGGGCGGCGAGCTCCTGCATCGCGTGGATTCGGCTCGGCACGTCGAGCACGCCCGGGATGACGGCCTGACGCGCCAGGTCGATCGCGCGCACGGCCACGGAGTCGAGCTCGAGCGCCGTCCGCACACCTGCGATCTCGCGCGACAGCGCGAAGAGGTTCTCGTCCAGCTTCTGGGCCGTCTTCTCGGCTGCCTCCAGTAGCGCCTCTGTGACGGCGGTGGCATGCCCGACGTCGGTCAGGCGTGCCCGGCACGTGATCGTCGCGGCGCGCTGCGAGGGCGTCAGGGCGCAGCCAACGCCCTCGAGCCCCTCGTGCTCGACGCCGCCGACCGCCCCCGAGACGAGCGAGACGAACACCTCGTTCCGCAGCGCGGGCACGCCGACGTGCCCCGGCAGCGTCCAGCCGAGGTACACCTCGGGCGTCTCTGTCACGCCGCGCAGCCGCGCCGTCGTGTTCTCCCCCATTGGCGGCGCCTCGAGGCCGGCCACCGCGCTCGGGGGCTTGCCGGCCGGTCCATCGGTGAGCTCGGCCGGCAATCGCTTGGCCAGGTGATCGCCGAGTGCCTTCCGGTCGAAGCGGCCGACGATGGCCAGTGCGGCGCGTGCGGGCTGGTAGCGCGCGCGCACGAACGCGAGCGCGTCGGCGATCGTGAGCGAGCCGAGCGAGCGCTCGGTGCCCCCGACCGGTCGGGCATACGGGTGGTCCGAAAAGAAGAGCTGACGCGTTAGCGCGGCATGCAACTCCGTGACCTCGGGCCGCTCGCCGCCCTCCCACAGCTCGTTTCGGACCACGTCCACCTCTCGCGCCACGCGCTCCTCGCGCACACCGCGGAGCGGGGCAGTCACCACCGACGCGAGCTGCAGGACCGTGCGGTCGATGACCTCGGGGTCGTCCGGCACCTCGGCGACGAACATCGTGAGGTCATGTGTGGTGTAGGCGTTGAACCAGCCGAGGCCGCCGAGCACGTCCATTCGCCGAGTGCGGCCGTCGGTGGCACCCTGGAACACGAGGTGCTCGACGACGTGCGCGAGCCCCTCCTTCCCGGGTGGATCCTGGGCGCTGCCCGTTGCGAGCGCGAGCACGACCGCGACCATCGGTCGGCTCGCATCCTCCTGCAGGAGCATGCGAAAGCCGGTCTCGAAGCCCATATCGCGCGTAGGAAACGAGAAGCTGCGCATGTGGGCGAACTGCGGCCGCACCCACGCCGGAAGGCCATTGTCACCCTCTGCCGCCGCCGTGACCCCGCGCTTCGCACAGCCCCCGAGCGCGAACACAAGGGCTCCGATGCAGAGTCGGAGACATGGCCTCGGCGTCATGCGTGCCCCTTCCTCCTCGCAAACCCACGCACACAGGTGGACATCCGTCTAGTCGTCTTGGGGGGAGTTCGCCAAACGGCCCTGCAGCCACTCGGAAGCCGTGCCGAACGCGATCAGAAAGTCATGATCGTTCAGGCTCAGCACGAAGCTCGCCTGCAGGTCCGTGATGTAGAGCGACGATGCATGGACCCCCCCGATCACGGGCACGACGTCCTTGCCCACGGAGAACAGCACGCATTCACGCTCGCTCTCAGGATCCCACATGACGACGATGTCGGTGCGCCCTGTCAGGTACGATTCCATCCACCGCCACGCGGATCGATCCTGCACCGCTGGTTCAGTACCCGGACCGTCCCAGAGCGGCCACGATCTCGTCGGATTTCGGCCATAGCGGCGCAGCACCTCGGAACGGACGCGGGCGGCCGTGGCTGCGTCGACTGTGGTTGCGACGCGCCCCTGCCGCTGCGCCTCGTCCAGGAGATCTCTTGCAAGAGTCCACATCGCTTCATCGCCCCACAGGAACCGAGTCCAAGAGTATGTGACCTCTCATGCCGCCGCCATCCCCGCGCTTGCCGGCCGTCTGCCACCCGATATGTGGCACGCCTGGTCCGTTGTTCAGGTGCCCGTAGTCTATGCTCACTTCGGCCCCGCCCGCTGCCCGCCATCCGACCGGCATTGATTTCCCAAGCTCGTCCCGGCGCCATTGAGTCACGGTGAACTTGGCATCGGCTTCCTTGGTCCTGGCAAAGGCTTCCCTGAGTCCCTCCTGCCAGGATCTTCCCGTACGACGCCAGTCGAGGTCCTTCGATGGGTCGAAGGTCCACCCAGTACGGAACGCGGGGTCGTCGCTGCATGAACAAGACACTGCCTTCGACGCCTCGTACGCCAGTGCGCCCAAAGTGATGATCTTCGCGCTCCACTTCAGGAGAGCCCAGCCGGCCTGCGCGCCCCGATAGGCGGGCAGGGCGGCGATCGGCCCCCACTCACTCTCGGCGCCTTCATACGCGACGCCTCCACCGGGAAGGGGGTACTTCCCCGCAGCGGCCAGCGCATTCGGGTGGCGCTCCAGCAGGGAGCCACCTGAGTAGGACAACTGGCGAAGCGCGGAGTCCAGATCCGCCTGCTGCATTGCAGAGCGCACCACCGTTGCCATCGCTTGCCCGCTCGCGATCGCGTCCGCGACGAAAGCCACGTCCGCCGCACTGGGTGCGTACAGTTCCCTGACCATCGCAGCTGCAACCGCCGCCGGCCCAGCCTGCCCTGTGTGGACGAAGTCGCCACCCTCGCTCGTGGTGACGGGCCCCAGGGAATACTGGCCCACCTGGTTGTTCATCGCGTCGTACTCGACGGTCGCGTACCCGCTCGGGTCGATGTAGCCAAGGGGCCGGTTCATCACGTAGCTGTACCGGTTGAGGTTCTGGGGCTCGAAGGGCGCCTGGACGAGCGGATCGGTCTGCAGGAATCTCGCGAGGCGAGCGTCGTAGATGCGGCCCCCCATGTTCACCAGGCCCTCGACGTCGTCCTCGTGACCGGTGAAGCCGAGGTGCACCAGGCTCGACTGCAGCGGCGCAGCGCCGTCGCGCCAGTCGGGGCGGCGCTCCTTGCCCCAGGCATCGAAGCTGCGCTTGGTGGGCTCGGGGCCCGCGGACGGTGACGGCCGCTCGTTGGTGAGTGCGGCCTCCTCCTCGGTGATCGCATCGACGGACCCGAGGTGGTCGCCATGCAGGTAGGACACGCGATCGGCCGGACGCGTGCTCGTCCTGGTCACCTGGGCGATCGCGCGTCCCCCCACCTGCAGGTAGTAGCGGTGCTCGGTGGTCGACGGCTCGGCGTGCGTGATGCTCTGCTCGTAGAGGCCCGCCACGTACACGGTCCGCGCGGTGGCGGTCTCGCGAACGCGGCGATCTCCATCGGCGTCGTACTCGAAGCTCGCAACGGCCTTGCCGGCCCGCGTGTACGCGAGGGGCTTGTCGAACGCGGTGTAGGTGATCTCTAGCTGACCGCTCGCGTCACGGCGGATGTTCTGGTTGCCGTTCTGGTCGTACTCGAAGCTCGCGTCGCCGGCGCTCGAGACCGCGTGCGGGCGGAGGCTGCCGTCGGCCCGGAAGGACTTGTACGTGTACGTCCCGACATCGCTCTTGGCCCTGATGTTGCCGAGCGCATCGAAGCTCGTCTCGATGAGCGGGCGCGGCGAGCCGTCGGGCTCGTGAGCCACGTGGAGGCGGTCGAGCTCGTCGTGCTCGAAGGACTCGGTCAGGGCACCGTCGCGGCGCCAGTCCAGGTTCCCCTTGTTGTCGAAGTGGTACTCTAGGTCCTGGACGGTCTGTCCGAGGCGGGTCGTGCTGATGGCGCGCAACTGGCCGATCTCGTCGAACCGACGCGTGGTGGTGGCGCCGCTGCCGAAGTGCTCGCCCGTGATCTGGCCAGCCGCGTTGGCCTCATCCGCCTGCCAGAAGAGCTTGCCGCCGCCGCCCGACGAGAACGAGGCGCTCTCGACGTGCTCGAGCACGCCCGTGCCCGGCGCGTACACGTGGCGTACCGCGAACCGGCGTCCCATCGTCTGCGGGTACTCGAGGTCGAGCAGGCGCGAGAACGCGTCATACGTGCGCGCAACGCCGAACGAGCCGGTGCCGGCGACGTCGGTCGCCACGTACGTGGGTCGTCCGAGGGCATCGTATGCGTAGCGCACGCGGTGCTTCGAGGGGCTGAGCGTCGAGCCGAGCGCGCCGATGCCGTAGGACGCGGTGTCCCAGAACCAGTGCGTCGTGCCGTCCCGGTCGGTACGCGCGGTGACCCGACCGAGCTCGTCGTGGTCGAAGCGGATCGACTGCCCCGCCGCGTCGATCTCCTCGAACACCTGGTCGAACGCGTCATTGTGGTAGACGCGGTGACCGCGGTCGGGATCGAAGAGATCCGTGCGCCGGCCCCAGTTGTCGGTGTCCACGCGCATGCGATTACCGGCCGCGTCGGTTGCGAAGCGGAGCTGGTCGAAGGGGCCGTAGACATACGTGGCGCCGGACTGGTTGGGCGAGTCGACACCTCCGGTGGACTCCACGATCTGCCCGCGCGGGTTGCGCGTCACGCGGCTCTGGTGACCCTTCGGGTCCGTCGACGTCACCAACGCCCCGGCGGGCGTGAAGGTGGTGATCGTGCCGTCGGCGTGCTTGAGCACGATCCGGCGGCCGAGGTTGTCGTAGGTGCTCACGGTCGCCTCGGTGGCGGCGCCAGGCCAGTCCTCATAGGTGGCCACGAAGGCCGGCCGCGTCTCGCGCTCGACCTGGCCGGTCACGGCGTAGCCGGTGGCGACGGCGGACAGCCGGCCGCCGAGCCCCACGCTCGTCACGAGGACCTTGCGTCCGAGTGCATCGAAGCGGGTACGCGTGGCGCCGGCGCGCTGCGACTCGTCGGCGCCGAGGACCTCGACCAGGCTCGCGGTGCCCGGCGTACTCGCGTCCGCCACGACGGACCAGCTCGTGCGCGTCTTCGAGCCGTCCGCGCGTACCTCAAGGCCGGGGCGGCCGAAGCCATCGAACGCCCAGCGCGCGCTGACGTAGTTCGGATCCTGCTTGACCAGGAGCGCGCCCGTGGAGGCGTCGCTGCGAAGCTCGGTCACGTGGCCCTTCGGGTTCGTGGCCTGCACCTGGAACATCCCGTGCGCGTCGAACCGGAACAGGTTGATGCGCACGTTGCCCGCGACGTCGGCGTCGGTCGTCTGGATGACGTTGCCGAAGGCGTCACGCTGCATCGTCGTGCTGCGCCGGGTGGTCGCATCCCCCATCGGATCGCGCGTGGTGATGCGCGGAAGCGGGCTCTCGCGGTACGGCGCGAGCGTGGGCGGCTCGTAGGCCGTCACCTCGGTGGCCTGCTGTCGCGACTCGCGCTGGCCGTCGACGAGCGCGGTGCTCGTGCGCGTCTCGGTGCGCGCGCGGCACGGCAGCCACTCCGCGATGGGCGGCGTGGCGAACGTGCGCGATACGGTCAGGTCTGCGCCGTCGGACCACGTCGTCACCGTGGAGGCAGGGCAGTCGTTGGCGTCGAGCGTGTTCGTCTGCGTCGTGGAGCGATAGACCGTGCCTGCCTCGCTGTCCGTTGTGGTGCTGACGTGGACGTAGGCGAGGTTCGTCGTCGGTGTCACGGCCAGCTCGGACGTCGTCGTGGTCCTGTGCTGCGCGCCGCGATCGAGCGGAACGACCACCTCCTGGCGGAGCGGCAGCCCCACCAGCCGCCAGTCGAAGTCATTGGCCGCTGGATTGGCGTCGTCGTGGTAGGTCAGCGTCGTCAGCGCGCCGGTCTGGTCGTCCTTGACGGTCCGGCTGCCGAACCCGAGCCAGCCGCGTCCGAAGCGGTCGCTGCGCCCATCCCGATATGTGTAGCGCGTGACGGCGGGTGGCAGGTCACGCCCGCGGAAGTCCTTCGGACCACCATTGTGGCGCGACACGCTCGCCACGAGCGTGCGTCCGGCGCCCATGCAGGCGCGCTGGAACGTGCACGCGCCCGCGACGTTTCGATCCGCGCCGGTGTAGACGTTCGCATCGCCCGAGTGGCTGTACTCGACGTGCACCGAGGCCGGTGCGTCTGGTCCGAGCGGCGAGACGATGCCGTCGCGCACCTCGGACAGCAGGGTCGGCCGTGCCCCCGTGCGACGGTGCACCGTGGTGGCCATGCCAGCTTCTGCAGTGACGAGGTCGACCTGGCCGTCTCCGTCGACGTCCGCGAGGATCGGTGGAACCGCCTCGATGGAGAATGGCCCGGAGGTGCGCTCGAGCGTCGTGCCGTTCCAGTGGTAGAGGCCGTCCCCGGGAACCACGAGCTCGGCGATGCCATCGCGATCGAGGTCGACGGCCACGGTCTTGGCGAGCTGCCCTTGCCAGTCTGCGCCGATGCCGAGGGGCAAGGACGAGTCGGCGAGCCGGAATCCTCGGGCGCCGCCCGTGTTGATCCAGAGCGCGATGCCATTGCCGCGCTCCGGCGGCGGATTGGGCTGCCAGTTGAGGATGTCGTCGAGGCCGTCGCCATTGACGTCGACGGTCATGGTCCACGAGGGCACGCGCTTGAGCACGCCCGCATCGTTCCTCTGGAAGCTGCCGTCGAGCATCTCCCGACGGATCCCGGTGTCGAGGGCCGGTGCTCCGTTGCGCAGGATGAAGAAGTTCCCGGTCCTACCCGCGACCATCAGCTCCTGGCGGCCATCTCCATCGTGGTCGATCGTGAGGATCGCCGACTCGTCGCAGGGGCCTGCCGGCGCGCCGGGCAGAGAGGGTGTCCACTGATGGCTGATCGGACTGCACGTGTAGAGCACGGGGCGCCCATCGCCGCGGAGATCGAGGGCGCGCACGTAGCCTTCACTCGTCTTGACGCCCCCGGTCGCCGAGGTGTTCCAGAAGGAATCCGGCCGCCGGATGCCAGTCGACACCTGCCGAAAGCCCGTGCCTGTGGAGACGAGCACCTGCCAAGTGACCGATGTGTCGTGAAGCAACAGGTCCGTACGCCCGTCTCCGTCGTGGTCGAACGGCATGAGGTGGTGCGCGCTCGAGCCCGTATTGACGAGATTCGGTTCGAATGTCCCATCCGCGCGGCCGCGCGCGACCTTCCAGGTTCCGCCGCTCGGGAACACCAGGTCGGTGCGCCCGTCGCCGTCCATGTCCATCGGCATCACGGCGCGGATGGGGGTGTTGAGGAACGGAACCCACTCGGTGTAGCGCGAGGACGGCCCGGGCACCGTGGCTGGCCAGCCCTCGATGCTGGGGCGGTCGATCGCCGACTGCTCGGTCGAGAAGCCCCCTCCGTCGAGCCAGCGCAGGAGCGTGGGCGGCTTGCACACGTCTCCGGTCGAGGTCGTGGTGCACTCCTCGAGCTCCTGGACGTGCATCTGGCGCGTGGCCGGGTCCTGCTGATAGCGGAGGTGGATCGTACGAAGGCGCCGGAGCGCGCCAGTGTCCGGGTCCCCCGAGGCCAGCGTGGACGGACCATCGACCGCGATGTCGGTCAGCAGCTGCGACCGCACGATCTTGCCGCCGAAGTGATTGCCCTCGAATCGGTCGGGACGATTCGGATCGTAGGTGAATGTCACCGAGCGCGTGGCTGGTAGGCCGCTCGTGTGGGCCGTGTAGGCAATGCGACGCGGGACGAGCTCGTTCGTCTCGAAGGATGCGTTCTCGAGCACCGCGCGGCGGTTGTCGTACTCGAACGTGTAGTAGTTGCCGAACCGATCCTGGACCTCCTTGAGGTACCAGGTGCGGAACCGGAACGCACCGGAGGGGGCGCGCACGAACCAGCGGGCGTCATCGCTCGCCACACCGTCGCGCGTCGCGCCGTACGTCAGGATGCGTCCATCGCGCGTCCAGACGCGAAACCAGGCCGGACCGTCATTGCCGTCGGCCATCGGCGTGGACATGATGCGCTGGAAGCTCTGGCGCTCGGTCTTGTAGAAGTTCGTGCCCGCAGAGAGGAGGCGCTGCCCATCGAGGCAGTAGACGTCGTCCTTCTCGTACGTCGGCGCGAGCCAGCGCGTCTCGTGTGCGTAGTCCTTGTTGCAGCGGCTGATGCTGGACAGACCCGAGATGGAGAAGCCCACGCCGACCGGACCATTGCCCGCGCCGGAGTCGTAGGAGAGCGCAATGCTCGGCTGCATCCCCGCCCGACCCGGCGGAAGGTCGATGGGCACCGTGTAGCTGGCTGTGCCGGCGGCCGTGACCGCGAACGAACCACCCAGCGTTCCCACCGGCGCCGTCGGCGCCTGCGGCAGCGGTGCAGGGACGGGCTGCGGGATTGGTGCGCCGTTGCAGTTGCTCGGCTGGATCGCGGCCGGCTGCGCGGTGCGCATCAGCGTCGTCAGCGAGCCTCGCGCGTTCGTCGCGCGCGGTCCGACCACCACGAGGTAGTTGCCATCGGTCGGTAGGTCGCGGCTGAGGTCGTCCGCCGCTGTGCGATCTATCGTGCGCCACGGCTGGTCGCAGGCCGGCCGCCACAGGAGCACGGTCGCGAGCCTCGTCCGCGCGACGGTGTTGATGTTGACGTTCGGCCGAGCAGTCGCGGCAAAGGTCCAGCCGAGGAACCGATGGTCCGGCGCGAACATGCCCTCCTGCGGCACCTCCGGCAGGATGTCGCCCAGCAGCGTCGGCCGCGCGAGCGAGTCGGACTTGTCATCCGCGAGCGCGCCCTCGACATCGCGCACGATCTTGTCGAGGTCCTCTTCGGGCCCCTCATCGGTGCCGTCGGGGCCCGAGGGGCCGCAGGAGAGGATGGCAGACGCGAAGAACAGAGCCGTGAAATGAGACGATCGCATGGTTCCACGCGACGCGAGTGCAAGCCCGAGACCTCGACACCTTCCCACCAGCTTTCAGCGCCTTGGCCCCACACACTGTGAAGACGGGATGACGGCTCACACTTGATGCAGCTCCGAACTCGGGTACAGGTACAGGTGGCGAACGTGGTGGCCATCCGTCAGGCGGACCTGATCCGGTGGATCACCGGTGTTCCAGGGGCTTGTGGCGAAAACTCGCTACGAGCGAAGGCAACGGAAATCCGTTGTCGCTCAGGTCATCGCGGCGACCCTCACGCCCTCGCGCGACACCCGGACCGCCGCGGCGACACGGGGCAGTGGGTGCGGAACCTCGCGCAGCTCGGAGGTGTCGACCTGCATCGGTTCCTCGGCGAGCCTGTAGCAGCCGCTGTAGTTCTTCTCGAAGAGCTTCCGGGCGGAGTCACCGAGCGCTGCGACGAGCTCCTTCTCGAGGCGCGTCATGCCCTTCCAGCCGTGGTCCGCACGCGCACCGAGCTCCACCTTGTGGAGCCAGCCCGGGCCACGCTGGCGCGCGATCACGAGGCGCAGCAGCGTGATGAACGAGGCCGGCGTGAGCGCGACCTCTTGTCCCTCGATCTCGACGAAGGAGCGGCGCCTCCGCGGGCAATAGCGCGAGGTGAACTTGATCCGGAGCCGCGTCAGCATCGGCGCCGCCTCCACGATCTTGCTCGGGCTTCCGAGCGCGGCCAATGCATCCGCCGGGCACGAAGAGGGTGGAGGCGCGGGCGGGGCCTCCGGCGCACGCCGATCGTGCTCCGTCGGGTCCTCCGCGGGCCCGGGCTTCGCAAGCTCGGTGGCCGCCGCGGCGCCGCTACCTCCGACGGTGAGGGCCGCATGGACCTTGAGCGCCAGCGGCCGATTGCGCAGCGTGGTGGCGAGCGCCTCGAGCTCGGCATCGCGCAGGAGCTCTGCTGAGCCAAGCCCCGCGCGCTCGAGGCGGCGCAGTCCTGTGCGGCCGAGACCCGGCACCGCCAGCTGCGCCAAGGCGAGCAGGTCGGAGCGCACTCCCGTTCGCAGTCGCAATGCGAGCTCCCGCAGCTCCGCGATCCGCTCCGGTGCCCAGGCCTGCGCGGTGGCGATCTCGACGATGGCGTCCACGAGCCACGCGAAGTCGCTCGCGAGGTGCTGGATCGCGCCGGCCCACGTCCGGTGGTCACGCTCGAGCACGTCGGTGCGCTGCTCGTCGACCCAGCCAGCGAGCAGGAGCGCCTTCTTCAGGCCCTTGGCCTCCTCGTGGCCGATGCCGCCACGCGTCCGGTCGAGCCACTGGAAGAGCGGCCGGTCTCTCGCTCCCAGCCGCTCGACCTCCGCGAGGAAGCGGCCCATGTAGCCGCCCTCCTCCTTGCCCGAGAACGAGAGGTAGACCTCCTGCCCGTCCGGCGTCAGCGCCGCAACGAGCAGGACCTCGAGCGCCGTCCACGGCACATCGGCCGCGGCCGCAGCCCAGCGCGCCATCATCGCCGTCGTGCGCGCGGCCAGGCCACGCTCCGCGGCGATGCGGCCGAGCCGCGTTGGCTCGAGCTTCCCGTCGGAGTTACGTCGCAGGAGGCCATGCCCGAGCAAGCTCGAGGTTGCCTCGACCAGTCGCCGGCGGAACGTCGCCACACCCTGTGGTCGCCAGATCCGGTCGCCCGTGTACGTGTCGAGCAGGAATGCCCCGAGCTGCCGCTCGCTCGTGTGCTCTCCCGACACGACGAGGTCGAGCACGACGTCCGTGAGCGGGCGCTCCTCGAGCGTCGGCCGCACGGGATCGCTGGCGCCATCGATCACCGTGCGCATCCACACCTCCTGGTGCCAAGGCGACGGCGCGAGCAGGAGCGCTCGGCCGTGCTCGGACGAGAGGCCCAGGCGACCGGCACGCCCCGCCATGTTCTCGAACTCCGACGGCGTCATGTCCGAGCGGCTCCACTTGTCGCAGCGCTGCGAGTAGCGCCAGCGCCAGCGCTCCGCGACGAGCACGTGCTGCACCGGGAGGTTGACGCCGACGGCGAGGGTGCTGGTGGCGACCACGACACGGATCTCGCCGCTGCGGAAGTGCCGCTCGACCAGGTCACGCTGGTCGGCAGTGAGGTCCGCGTTGTGGAAGGCGACGCCGTGCTGGAGCGTGCGACCGAGCGTGTCGGTCGCCATGCCCTCCTCGAGGAGCGGCACCTCGAGGAGCGCCGCCTGCGCCGCAGGCAGAGGAAGCGCGCTCGCAAGGAGCTCGGCCGTCTGCCGTGAGGACACGCGGTCCGGCACGAACACGAGCACCGAGCCCGTCGTCGCCAGCGCGGAAACAGTCGCCGCGAGGTGACGGCTCCGATCCTTCGTGTCGATGGCGCCGAGATCCTCGGTGTCGACGTGGCCCGTGTTGTGCTCGCGGTAGAGAAAGCGCCCACCGCAGACGACGCCCTTGCGGAGCTCCACCGGGCGCTCCTCCTCCACGACCAGCTCGGCGCCGAGCCACCGAGCCAGCGGCTCGGCCTTCGTGAGCACGGCGGACAGGCCCAGGAACTGTGGCCGCTGCTTCACCCGGCGCAGGCGCGTGAGCAGGAGCTCGACCGCTGGCCCGCGCGCAGGGTCGGCGAGGAGCTGCAGCTCGTCCATCACGACGAGCCCCACGCCGTCGAGGATGCCGGGCCGCGTCACCAGCAATCGCTCGAGCTTCTCGAACACGACGACCGCGATGTCGAAGCAGCCGGCCTCGAGGTCACCATCGTCCGTCCGGTGGTCCCGGGTGGAGAGGACGACGCGCATGCCGAGCGACTCGTACCGCTGGACGAGCTGCCGATGCTTCTCCTCGGCCACCGCCTTGAGCGGCACGAGGAAGAGCACCCTCCTGTCCGCGCGCGCCAGGCGCACGGCCGCCATCTCGCCCACGAACGTCTTTCCCGAGGACGTCGGGGCGAGCACCACCAGGCTCTGGCCCGAGAACACGCCGGCGCGCACCGCCCGCGTCTGCACCGGCAGGAGCGCGTCGCCGACCTGCGCGCGCCAGATCGCCAGGACCTCGGAAGGGACATCGTGGGCTTCGAGCGACTCGATCTTCATGGGGTGCCTCGCCTGGATCGAGCCTGGATCCGACCTGGGACATAATGAGTCCCATGTCGCCAACCTCGCGATCCGGCAGGCGTCGCACCGTGGGCTCCCGCACCTCCCTGGAGCGCGCTCCGGCCTACTCCCCCGCGGCGCGCCTGCTCGAGGTGCGCGCGCTGCTCGAGTCCTCGGGTGGCATCACGCTCGCCGAGCTCGCCACGCGCTTCGAGGTCAGCAAGAAGACCGCGCTGCGCTACCTGCGCGCCCTCGAGCGCGCCGGCGATCCCGTGTGCGAGGAGCCGCGCGGGCGCAGCAAGGTCTGGCGCTTCGAGAGCGCGGGCCGTCGCGAGTCCATCCCGCTCACGGCCAGTCAGATGATCTCGCTGTTCCTGTCGCGCCGCGTGTTCGACTTCCTGCGTGGGACGGGCTTCAAGGAGGACCTCGACGACGTGTTCGCGCGCCTCGAGCGCACGCTTCAGCGCCGGACCTTCGCGCGCGTGCAGCACCTCGACAGGAAGCTGTGGGACATGAACGAGGCGCACCACCGCTACGAGGAGCGCAGCGAGGACGTCGGCGAGCTGCTCGAGGCGCTCCTCCGCAGCGAACGCCTGCGCGTCACGCACGGCAGCGTCGACGACTGGCGGCAGCCCTTCGACATCGACCCCTATACGCTGGTCGTCTACAAGAAGGGCCTCTACCTTGCCGGCTTCTCGCATCACCCGCCGCATCGTCACCGGCCGCTGCGCACCTTCGCCCTGGACGGCTTCCGCGACGTCGAGCGCCTGCACGGCCAGACCTTCGACTACCCCGCCGACTACCATCCCTCCCAGCTCGACGACGGCGCCTTTGGCATGCAGGGCGAGCCGCGTCGCCCGATCCGCGTGCGCTTCACCCGCAAGGTCGGCCGCTTCGTCTACCGCCGGCAATGGCATCCCACGCAGGAGGTCGTCCGCGCCGGCGACGGCTACGAGCTCCGCATGGAGGTCTGCGGCATGCGCGAGCTCCAGTCCTGGCTGCTCGGCTTCGGCGACCAGGTGGAAGTGCTCGAGCCGCCCGAGCTGCGCGAGGCGATCCGCGCGGAGCACGAGCGCGCTGCCGCACGGAACGCGCCCCTGGGCGCCTGAGGCCTACGACCTCGGGTAGGTCAGGCCCGAGATGATGGCCTGCGATCCGTCGCGCTTCGCCCGCTGCAGCTCCAGGTCGGTGAGGGGCACGAGCCACAGCACGCGCACGGGATCCCCGAACAGCGCAGGCAGTGCCACGCCGGGGCCGAGGCTACCGTCTCCGACGAGCACGCACCCCGCGAAGCCGGCGTCGGCGAACGCGGTGGAAGCGACCGTGTGTCCATGCCCAAGCCAGGTGAAGCGCGCCCAGGGCAGCGTCGCAAGGCTCGACAGCTCGATCGCGACCGCTCGAAGCGTGGCCTCGGACGGCCGGCCCGGGAGGACGGCGCCGAGCTCGATGCGGCGCAGGTGTGCTGGATCCTCCACGACGCGCTCGACCGCCGGCATCGGCCTGAGGGCGACGCCGACGGTCGCGAGCACGACCGCCCGCTCAAGCTCGAACTGCACGAGGGCCTTGGGCGGCCAGTAGTCGCCGTCGATCGCGAAGTACTTCGAGTGGGCGCCGAGGACAGCCTCGTAGGCGGCGAGCTGGCCCTGCCGCGCAGCCTGCCAGGGCCCGCCGTCATGTTCCCAGGAAGCCCAGTAGCCGTCGGCCTCTGCGAAGCGCGCATGGAGCACACTGTCGGCGGAGAGCTCCCACGCGTGCGGACCTTCGCCGATCGCATCCCGCGCGTAGCCGTCGAACCCGCCGACGCCGCTCCACGCTGGCAGGACGGCCAGGAGCGCCGCCCCCTCGAACAGCGCGACGCCATCGCCCTCGGGCAACCACACGAGGCGCAGCGAGTCGACCTCGAGCTCGCCTTCGCCAGCAGGGTGGCGACAGTGTCGCGCTGGCATCCGCGGCGCGAAGCCCTGCTCCATCCCATCCCGATCGATCCCAGCGGGCGCAGCCACCCGGTTGCGGACCCACGTCGAACGAAGGCCGACGTCGATGCCGACCCCACGCACGTACAGATAGATGGTGCGTCCATCGTCCTCGACGACCGCGACGAGGTTGGCGTCGGGGTTGACCTTCTCGATCAGCGCGCCCACGTCGGTCTTCTACGGCAGCAGCCCCCTGCCCGGCAAGTGCTGGGCGCCGCCTCAGCCTGCCTGATGGGGCCAGGCTGACCGTGGAGCAGCGTCCTGACTCCAACACGCATCAAATATGGTGCACTATAATGCTATACGATCACTTTCTGGTGCTTCATGAAATCCACGCGCGCCTTGCCCGCTCTGCCCGCAGTCGTCAGCCGCTCGCTCCGCAAGCTCGGGCAGGATCTGTCGGCGGCCCGCCGGCGCCGCCGGCTCACGATGGCGCTCGTCGCCGATCGGGCTCTCGTGAGCCGCAACACGCTCACGCGCGTCGAGCGGGGCGACCCCGGCGTGTCGATGGGCATCTACGCCACCGTGCTGTTCGTGCTGGGTCTGGCAGACCGCATCGGCGACCTCGCCGATCCAGGCACTGATCAGGTCGGCCTGGCCCTCGGCGAGGAGCAGCTCCCCAGGCGAGTTCGCCTGCCGCGGGGCTCGGGATCCAGGCCCGCGCCGTGAACCGCGAGCTCCTCGTCTACGTCGATTCCGTCGGCTCGCCCGTGCCGGCGGGCAGGCTCTGGACGCGCTCCGCGCCAAGGGTAGGCGCCTCCTTCGAGTACGACCGTGGATGGCTTTCGCGCCGCGGTGCCTTCGCGCTCGATCCGGAGCTCCCGCTCGGGCCGGGGCGATTCCACACAGCGCACCCGCTGTTCCGCGCGTTCCTGGACCCCGCGCCGGATCGGTGGGGTCAGACCTTGATGCGCCGGGCGGAGCGAGCCCGCGCCCGCCGCGAAGGGCGCACGCCGCGAACGCTGGCGGCCATCGACTTCCTCGCGGGGGTCGATGATGAGACGCGCCTCGGCGCCCTGCGGTTCCGCGACGTCGAAGCCGGCGAGGGCGCTCCGTTCCTCACCACCGGGGGCAGGCGCATCCCGCCGCTCGTGGAGCTTCCGCGACTGCTCGCTGCGACCGATCGGCTGCTCGATGACGACGAGACCGCGGACGACCTCGCGCTGCTCCTGGCGCCCGGTAGCTCGCTTGGTGGCGCGCGCCCCAAGGCGTCCGTGCGCACCGTCGATGATCGACTTCTGCTGGCGAAGTTCCCACGAAAGGATGACGACTGGCCGGTCCCGCGCTGGGAGGCGACAGCGCTCGCGCTGGCGCGCGCGGCCGGGATCACGGTGCCGGCGGCCCGGCTCGAGACCGTGGCCAGGCGCCCCGTCCTCCTGCTCGGGCGCTTTGACCGCCGGAGGGGAAGTCGCGTGCCGTTCATGTCGGCCATGACGGCGCTGTCGGCCGAGGACGGCGAGCAGCGGAGCTACCTCGAGATCGTCGACGCGCTCCGGCGTCAGGGCTCCGAACCCTCGACGGACCTCGGCCAGATCTGGCGCCGGATGGTCTTCAACATCCTCGTCTCCAGCACCGATGACCACCTGCGGAACCACGGCCTGCTGCACGACGGGATCGGGTGGCGCCTGGCCCCTGCCTACGATCTCAATCCGATGCCGACGGACGTGCGACCACGCGTGCACGCGCTCGCCCTCGACGAGAGCGAGACCACGAGCTCGATGGAGGTCGCCTGGGCCGTCGCCCCGCGGTTCGGCTTGCCGAAGCGCGCCGCGCAGGTCATCGCGCGCGAGGTCGCGGCGGCCGTCCGGAGGTGGCGAACCATCGGCACGAAGCACGGCCTCAAGGCGAAGGAGCTCGATCGCATGGAGAGCGCCTTCGAGCACGTGGACCTCGAGCTGGCGGCCCGATAGCCTCGGCTCGCCCCTCACGCCGCGACGGGACGCCATTGCACCTCGAGGGTGCGGCCGCGGCCTCCGTCAGTGCAGCCCGATCGCGGTCGCATTCGTCCCGGGGCATGGGAACGCCATTGGCCCCCTCGCTGGCACTCCGAACCGCCTGGAGGCGCGGGAGATGCCGGCGAAGGAGGTCCCCGTCCAGCTCGGGCTGGACGAGCACATGCCGATCTACGAGATCCCCGCGCCGTACCGGCGGGTGAGCACGCTGCCGGAGCTCGAGGCGCTCGTGTCACGCCTGCGACGTGCGAGCCTCGTCGCCGTCGATACCGAGACGCGCCCGAGGGCGCGGCACCTGCCGCTCGATGGTCGGACGCGGCGGTATCACGCGCTCACCGCGGGTCTGAACGAGCTCATCGGGATCTCGCTGAGCTTCCGCGCCCCGGGGGGAGCGCCCGAAGGCGAGCACGTGTACCTCCCCGTGCGCCACCGTGCGTCCACCAAGCAGCTCTCGCTCGAGCACGTACGCGCCCACCTCGGCCCCGTGCTCGCCGACCCCGCGATCGAGAAGGTCTTCCATCACGCCAAGTTCGACCTCTCGGTCCTGCGCGCCGATGGCCTCGTCGTGCACCCCTTGCCGCACGACACGTTGCTCCTCGCGAGCCTGCTCGACCTGTACGCGCTGCCGCGCGTCGATGAGCCCGGTCCAGCGGCCCTGCGTCACGAGCGCTACACGCGCGAGCGGCCGTCCCTGGCGCTCAAGGAGCTCGCCCGACGTCACGTCAACGCAGGCGCTGCCGAGCACGAGGCAGCCCTGCACGCCTTCCGCGAGCGTCTGGCGCGGACCACCCGGCGCCACCGCGACGATGTCGGGTTCGACGAGGTCCCCGTCGACCTCATGGTCCCCTACGCGGCCAGCGACACGCGCTGGACGCTGCTGCTGTTCGAGCTCCTCTCGGCCTTCGCCGACACGCGCACCACGCGCCTCTACGAGACGGAGCGCCGTCTCATCCCGGTGCTCGCCGAGATGGAGTGGCACGGCGCGCGGGTCGATCGCGACTTTCTCGAGCGCTCCACCGCCGAGCACGCACGCGAGCGAGAGGCGGCGCTCAGCAGCGTGCGGACCTTCGCCGGCGATCCCGCTCTCGACCCTGACGCCCCTGCGCGCCTCGTGGCCGCCTTCCAGCGGGCCGGCATCGTCCTCGGCGAGCGCACGGGCAGCGGCCAGCGTGGTCGGCACGCTGGCGCGCTCGGCCTCGTAGCGGGCATCCCTCGTGAACGAGCCCGTGCTTACGTAGAGGCACTTGTCACCTGGCTTGCGCCCGCCCAGGAAGGCGCGGATCTTCTCCGAGCCCATCGGTGTCTGGTTGCGGTGCTTTACCTCACCGACTCTCAGCTCGATGGCCTGCACGTCCTTGCGAGCGACTGTCACGATGGCCTGACCCAGACTCGGAACCGCCACCGGAACGGCAAGGCTGGTCAGGAAGAAGGCGAGCTTCGAACCCGGCACTTGCAGTTCCCCTGCGAGCGGGTCATCCGGCAGGAGCAGTCCATCGAAGAACTCATCGGACACCTCGGCGCCAGCCCGCATCAGATCTCCGATGTGCCACCGTCCCGGGCGCTCGATGTCGTCCGTCAGCCTGAAGTACCTCAAGTGGCCACGGCGGCTTCGCCCCGCTGCTGGTGCTTCGAGAGCCACTCGATGAGCACCGCGCCATCTGCTTCCGCCAGGGTGAACGTGCGACCGCCACGGACGAACACCGTGTAGGAGCGGAAGCTGCCTCGGTAATCACCGAACGCGACGTCCTCGATCTCCTGCCAGCCCACGCGGTAGCTGCGGCTGTGTAGACCGACCTCCAGCTCCTCCCCGCGGAACTCGATCCAGATCGGCGAGCGGAACTGGAGTCGCCAGAACGCCATCGACAGCAAGCTCGCCACCAGCGCGAACGCCACGCACTTCTGCCAGTCATCCTCCAGGATCCCGCCCAGCACCTGCGTCCACAGGATTATCGCCACGATCCCGAACGGAATGGCGACTGGGCGCTTCTTGATCTGCAGCCGCATGCGAGCTACTCGAAGATGCGCTCGACGGGGCGTGCCTCGCGTTCCAGCCGAAGCACGTTGGCGTAGAGGTACGCGGTGATCGCCAGCGCGACGACGACGCCGAAGATGCCCGCGCTGCCGTGACCGGCGAGGAGCAGGAAGCCCATGCGCACAACCGCGTAGGCGCCGTTGGCGATGAGCAGCTTGAGGATCCAGTTGGTGCCGTCGCGGAGCGCGCGTGGCAGGACGGCGCCCGCGACGATGAACGCCAGCCCGAACGCGGCGGCGAACACGGACTGCGCCACCTCAAGGGGACCACCAGGGACAGCGGCGAGCGACACGCTCGTCCAGAGCCCGAGGGCACCGGCAACTATGAAGTATGCCCGCAGTGAGCGGGGCGTTTCCTGCATGAACGACATGGGAGTCCTCTCTCGGACTGCGTGCTGTTCAGGTTGAGCTACGGGACGTCACGCGCGCAGCGGAAGCCGACGCTCTCTGCGAACGATGCGGGGTCCACGCCAATTCGCGAAGCCAGTGGGCGAAAGGGAACCGTCTCCCGAGTTGCGTTCCAGAACACGCTGACGGCTTCCCGCTCGGTGCCGGCTACAGGTCCCTTCGGATCTACGCCTGGCGACGTTGAATAGTAGTCGCGTGCGTAGTAGTCGCCGACCCACTCCAACAGGTTGCCGACCAAGTCATGGACACCGTAGACGGAACTCCCGTCGTGCGTCTCGTAGCCATCGTGGGTAGTCCCGTCGAAGAAGCCCGCGGGAGTCGTCGTCTGGCCGCGCCAGTAGAGCGCGCTGTTGGCATCAACCCCATCAGCGACATTCACGTTGGCGCGACGGGCGTCCTCCTCGTCGCCCCAGGGGAAGGTTCGCTCGTTGCATCGACCGTCGTTGGCCTGCAGATCTGCCTGAGTCGTGCAGTCCGCACCCGCAGCACCGCGCGCAGCGAGCATCCATTCCGCCTCGGTAGGTAGGCGCCCACCCTTCCAGGCACAGAATCGAGCAGCTTCATCCCACTTCATGCAGTTGATCGGATGGTCGTCCGGTCGCATGCTGCTCGGCCAGCCCGGGCGCACGCGTATCGGACCATCATACGTGCAGTAGAGGTCGCGCATGGTGTTCACGCACTGCCCATCCTGCACGCACCTTTGCCACGCCGCCCGCGTCACTTCGTACTTGTCGATGAAGAAGCTCCGGGAAATACGCACGAGATGCTCGGGCGTCTCTGTCTCGATGTAGCGCGATGGATCGGTGGGATCACTGCCCACGACAACGCTCTCGGCAGGTATCCGAACCTCCGCGCCCACGTCGCATGCAACCTCACAGTATCCCTTCGCGTTGCAGGTCCCAGGGCAAGGCGCTGGGTCAGCGGGACACACGACTCGTGCGGAGCCTTCACAACGCGGACGTGGGCGGCCGTCGGGGAGTCCTGGAGCATCCGGCGGCTTCGCTCCTCCGTCGAGGGACGGTGACATGCCATCTCCGCACGCACCCATGAGGATGACCAACACCAAGGTCGTCGCAAGCGTGCGCGCGGATGGTTGCCGGTCGTCGAACATCATCACTCCTTCATCACGCAGCGATTTCCACCTGCAACCAGCCGATCCGGCACAAGCTCGCAGGAGTAGCGATTTGTGAGGAGGCGATCCGTGACATCGATGACCGCAGTGTAGTCGAAGGACTGAGTGCCGTCCCGAGGCACGACTCTTGTGGTCCAGCGCATGAGCAGCTTGCCCTCGCGCCGCACGATCCTGTTGTAATCATTCCAGGACATGCGCAGAGGTCCCATTTTCCACGCTGAGTTGTCGATTCGCAGCAGGCTTCCAGGCCCGATCAGCCGTTGGTTCGGATTGATGTCGTGCTCGTTTCGGGGACCATAGATCAGAGCCTCAAACTCGACCTTCTGGTCCTGAAGGTCACGTTTCGGTTCCGCGGCGCGTTCTGCTACGTGGACGCTTACACCGAGGAGATGACCTCCTCGAACGACGAGGAGCCCACGCACCTGTGCCGCCTGCGCTACTTCGGCAGTATGGACCGCTGGAGCTTCGGCTTCTACAAGTACAGCGACGAGACGTACGAGCTAGCTGTGTTCCCGTCAGGCGCCTTCTGGGGCACGCCCGAGCAAGCGTTCTATGTCGCGGCGAGCGTGTACTTGGCGCGGTAGAGAGCGAAGGGGCGGCCTGGCAACGTTGCCAGATGGGAACGCCCTGCAGCGTCACGCGCGCGGCGCGAAGATGGCGCCTTCAACCTCGTGCGTGTGAAGGCTGGCATCCTCGGGCATGACCTTCTGGCACAGACCCTCAGCGTAGAAGATCGCCGTCACCAGCGCGACCAGGGCATCGGCGCCGTCGTGATCGTCCCTGCTCGACTGGTAGGTTTCGCAGAACGCCCGAATCGCCTCTCGCGGGCGCTTCTTGTACGACCGCATCCCGAGTCGCCGAAGCGTCACCGCCGGATACACCTCGATCGCCTCGTGCTCCTGGTTGGAGCCACCGAAGGGCCCCACGCGGTACAGCTTCGATTCCCACATGCGCGCCAGGAGCGCGTTGCCGAGGATCGTCATCTGGAACAGCGACTGGTAGCGGTCCTTGAGCGGCGGCTGCGCGTTGGCAGCTCGGTCGGTTGCACGCTTCGCCCTCGTGAACTCGGCGTGCCGCCACCTCACGAACGGGTCGAAGTCGAGAGGCTCCGAAAGGGGCAACAGGCGACCGCAGGCGGCGTTGAAGGCTCGCCACCCCATGAACGGCTCGCGCTCGCCGACCGCGCGCGAGAAGCGCTCGTCGCGCAGCAGCGAGTCCGGCACGCAGAACGGAAAGTCGAACGCCGCCACCCGTACCGGTCGCGCGAGCAAGGCGTCGAGCAACTCCCTGGCCGACCATCCCGTTGCCCTGGAGCCAGGAACCAGGCGCTCGTTCATGCCAGCCGGCAGAACCTCGTACCGTCGCCAGCCGGCAGGCTGCGCCTCGACGGCGATGATCTTGCACCGCTGATCGCGCGCGTGCATCGGTGCGCCGAAGTCCACGCCGATCAAGGTGCCCGTTGAACGCTGCATCACCCGTCCTTTGTCGCCCTGAGCGCCATGCAGGACCCGCCTCGACCTTTACTTGGCCGCGCCAACGCACGCACTGTCGCGCGCTCTCCCAATGACAATGAGTGGGTGTCGGTGGTATTATTCAAAAGCAGGCAGCCCATTTAGCACACGCATCACCTCGCCGATGACTCCGCAGCTCAAGAAGTTCATAACCCGCTTCGGCGACCGCATCGTCAGCCTTGGGCACAACGTATACGTTGCGGTGCTCCTCGCGAGGAGGCGAAGAAGATCCAATTCAGCGAATACGCCGTATCGTTGATGGAGTCCAAGGTAGACGACGGTGACATCAACTCGGCCAAGTCACGACAGACGTGGGGACTTGCTCTGCGGCACCTGTTTGGCGGAGGCGAGTTCGACGGTCGACGCGATCCCCTGGGCTTCTCCGGATTCGTCATGGATGAAATCCGGCGTGCTGACGTCTTCGACTGGCGTAGGCGGGTCGCTGGGCAAATCAAGGCAGGGCAACTGTCGCCGGTCACCGCGAACGGGTGGCTCCGGATTCTTCGGGTGGTCGTGAATTCCTACGTTCATGAGTATGAGCGCGAGCGGAACCCAGTGGCAGGGGTGCCCGACTTCGACACGAGTACGCACCCGACATATACGGAGGAGCAGCCGAACTCCCTGACCGTGGAGGAGCTGCGGACGTTTCTGGCGCTGCTGGCAGAGCATCACGCGCAGCATTTCGCGATGGCGGCCTTGGGTTTCGCTATCGGTGCTCGGCCGTCGCTTCTGCGACCGCTTCGGAGGCACGGACAGGAGTCCGACATCCTCTGGGAGAAGGGCGTGGTCCTGATCCGACGGTCGCAAACGGTGGGTGATGAGGTCATGAACAAGCCGAAGACGGGGCTTCGTCAGCGGCTGGCACTGCCGAAGGATCTGATGGAGATCTTGGAGTGGCACGTGGCTCACTTGCCCGACGGACCGATGAAGGACAGCGAGCTGCTGTTTCCTTCAGAGGTCGGGGGCTTCCGTGCCACTACGGTCTTGATCAAGCCCTTCGACGACGTGGCGAAGCGGATGAAGTTGACGAAGCGGATCACGCCTCGTGCCATGCGGCGCACCTACCAGGACATGTGCCGCGCGGCGGAGGTCGAGGACAAGGTCACCAGGGCGATCTCAGGCCACGCCACGCAGGAGATGCAGGACCACTACTCGACGTTCAACGAGGAGGAGATCCGCAAGAACCTGGGCAAGGTCGTGTCCCTGGTCGGCTACAAGGAGGCGCTCGCATGCGCCTGACGCCGGAAAAAGTGGTGCGCAAAGTGGTGCGCATGACCCCTGGCAAGAAAAAGCCCGGCAGCGGTGTCTCGCTAACCGGGCAACACTACTCAGGAATCGCGGAGCGGGTTACCGGGGTCGAACCGGCGACATTCAGCTTGGGAAGCTGACGCTCTACCAACTGAGCTAAACCCGCAAGTCCTTGGGATGTTAGGTGGTTTCTCCTTTCTGTCAAGCCCCGGCGAGAGCGTTTTCGGCCATGCCCACCACTTTGCCCACCACTCTTGCCGGATGTCCGCAACCTGCAAGGGCTTCCCGGTAGCCAGCCAGCGAGACGACCTTGCCCAGTTCTGCCGGATCTCCTCCTCGCCGAAGGTCGAGTAGTGGTCCTGCATCTCCTGCGTACCGCGCGCTCAACAATGTGACGCTGCGGTTTTGAGATCCGCTCTAAGGGCTGTGGCTGACACTGGGCGCTTCGCGGCGGCTGGGCGAGGACCGGCCTTGACCAACAACCTATAGTTGTTAGACTTGGCCTGTGACATCGCGCGAGGTCATCCGGCGGCTGCAGGCTGACGGGTGGACGCTGGGGCGGACGAGCGGATCTCACCACCACTTCAGGCACCCGACCAAGCAGGGGCTGGTGACGGTGCCCCATCCGAGGAAGGACCTCCCGATCGGCACGCTGCGAAGCATCGAGCGGCAGTCGGGCGTGAAGCTGACGTAGCAAGAGGACCGTCGACGAGACGGGAGCGTGGAGCATGGAGTACCAGGCCAAGGTCACCAAGGAAGGACGTCACTGGCTCGCGGAGTTCCCGGACTGTCCCGGCTGCCAGACCTTCGCCGACTCGCTGGAGGCGCTCAGGGCCGAGGCCGAGGATGCCCTCACCGGTTGGGTGGAGACGGCCCTGCAGGTGGGCGACGTTCCACCGCGTCCGGCATACGCTGCGAAGAAGGCACTTCGGGTCGCCATCCCGCCGCGACTCGCGCTGCGGGTCCAGCTGCGGTGGGCCCGGGAAGCCGCGGGCCTCACTCAGGCCAAGCTCGCCAAGCGAGCCGGCGTCACCCAGCAGGCGATCGCGAAGATCGAGCACCCGGATGGCAACCCGACGATGGAAACGCTGGAGAAGGTAGCGGCAGCACTTGGTGCCCGGCTCGAGGTCGATCTGGTGTTACCCGCTCGCAAGGCCTCCTGATGGCGACGCTGGGGTCGAGTGTGTCGGAGTCTGCCGAGGGCAGGGCTACGTCAGAGCGCCGCGATGATGCGGCGCGAGTGGTTGTGTCCAGTAGCAATGGGTGTTGCTGGATCCCAGCGTCGGCGCTGGAAGCCACATCTCGAGGGCACCTGGACATCGCGCTCGGTACCGATGCGCAGCAACGGTGCTCTTTCACGTCAGAGCCGCCAGCTCACCCACGCGATGCCTGCGCGTCACTCGCTCCATGAGTTGACCGCTTCGGTCCGAGCCACCGCCTCCCGGCCGAGCGCCCAGACGTCGCAGCTGTGGGCGTCATGCTTGCCGGGGCACTTGTACTGGTACAGGGCGCCCCAGGGATCTTTCGACTTCGAGACGAAACGGCCGTCGACGAGAACCTGAAGGGACGGCGGCGGCTGGTCGCCATGCTGGGTCATGTAGACCTCGATGGCGCCCTTGATTGCCTTGACCTCCTTCCTGGCGTTCATGACCTGCGCGCGCCGGTAGGAGGCGAAGGCAGACATCGCGACGCCGCCGACCACGATGCCGATGATCGCGACCACGATCATGATCTCGACCAGCGTCATGCCGGTCTCAACCCTCTGCCTTCGTTGATGTTGCCGCATGTCGCCTCCTGGTCGTTGCAGGAGCAATGTGCAACGTCGGTACCAGCGCCATCGATCGCGGGCGGCTCGCAGGTGCTTGATTGATCGAGTGCTGCGGGGGGTGTGCAGTTGCCACCTTGTCAGGGCGGGGCAGCCGCGCGTGTCAGGGCAACCAGCGTGGCGCGAGATCCGCGCGTCGTTGACCCCGGAGGCCCTGCACATCAGAGTGAGGGGCAATGGCGGCGGGATGAGAAGCGGTCTCCGGCGCTCGCTGGCTGTCGCGCACCTGGCGCAGGCCGTCGGGCTCGTCTGGTGGTGGGTCATCATGCCGCACGGGTTCGCGCCTTCCTGCGGCCGCTTCTGGTTGAACGAGCTCGCGCCGCTTCCGCTCGCCGGGGTCAGCGCGATCACGACGGTGTGCGCGGCGACGGGACGGGGCTCGGCGTTCGTCGGGGCCGCCGCCGGCGCATGTGCGGCGGCCTGGTGTGCCTTCGGGGTCGCGAGCCTGGTCCTTCTGCCCGACACCGGCGCGCCCCAGGGCATCGCCACGGTCGCGTTCGCGGTGGCGCTCGGGAGTGCCGCTTGGACGGTCATTCGCGCCTTCGCGAGGCCGCTGCTGGCCCTGGCGCCCGCGATCAGCGTGGGAGCGGGCATTGGGTGCGGGGCGCTTCTGGTCCTTCGTGCCCCGCCGCCGTCCACGCGTCCGCACTCGGCTGCGTTGCCGCCGGTCGGCCCGCGAGAAGGCGTCCCCTCGGCACCGCGGGGCGCGCCTCTCGTGTCCTTGGGTGCCTCGTCGGTGGAGCCCCGCCGGGGCCGGGTGTACGCCCACGTCGGGCCGGTGACCCTGGAAGTGGCCCCGGTGCTCTCGTTCGACAGCCGTGCGCCCGATGGTGGCTGGACGCCCTTCGCGTCGGCCCCTGACCGCGCCGGTCCCTCACGCACGCTTGCGTCGAGCGCCTTCGCCGAGTCGCGCGTCGAGCTGTCCTATCGAGACGATGGCCGGAGCACACTGGTCGTTGTCGATCGTGGCCACGCAGGCGCGCTCGACCTCGAGATCCAGGCGACCAGCGAGCTGCCGCGCCCCATCTACTCGCACCTCAACACCTTTGCCGAGCTTTCCGTCCGCGGGCACCGGCGATTGTCGCTCGCCTTCTCCCCATGCCCCGATCGTGCTGTCGACGTGTTGCCGTCGGACTACCCGACGGGGCGCCCGCTGCGGTCGGCGCACTTGCTGGCCGACGGTCGGTTCGTCGTCGTGGAGGCCACCACGGGAGAGAAGGGCCCCTTCCGCACCCTGGCGACGGGCCCGCTCGCACGCGCAGCGCCATTGACAATCAGCGTGCTCGACGACGGCAAGCCGATCGCCGACGTGCAGCTCCTCGACTGGGCGGCGCAGGCGAGCACCGAGCCGTCTCCGACCGCGGGCTGGGGAATTCCCCAGAACGCGATCGAATTCTCCCTCGATGGCGATGCGCCCGGTACATCGGCCAGCATCTTCGTCACGCTCGCCTCCACGTCGGTCGGCCGCGGGTTCGACACGGTTGGCCACGCTGCGGGCACGTACCGCAACACCATCCGCCTCTCCGAGCGTGGCGCGAGCCGATAGCGGGCCACTCACCTGTGTCGGTCCCCGTGGATCACGGCGGCCGGTCCTCGCCCTTTTCAGCTGCGCCGCCCGGGGTGGGGCGCGTCTCGATAGGTGAGCACGGCGACCTGGTGGGGATCCTGCCAGCGGACCTTGCCGGGTATCCGGCTGGTCCTTCGCTCGACGATCGGTAGGCCGGCGGCGCGCAGGAGGTCGGCGAGGCGGCGAGCGCGCTCCACGTGCTCGGTCGCCTCCGCGCGGAACCAGAAGCGCTCCAGGTCGGCGTCCTCGGGCGCATCGAGGTTGTCGGCAAACCAGTCCCGCAGGGCATCCAGCTCCACGATGGCGTCGGCTGGGAGCCCCTCCCGTGCGTCGCTCAGGTACGAGAACACGCCATAGGGCTCGCGCTCGTGCTCGAAACGGATCCACTCCGTCGTGGTGCGAACGGGGAGCGGAGCGCGAACCGCCCGCCAGAGGTTCCGGGTGTACCGCTTGCGGCGGGACATGCAGCCTCGATGGTAACCTTCCAACGGCAGTGCGAGGCATGTCGAGCACATGAAGATCAGGGCTGCGCGGTTCGTGGAGATCGTGCTCGACGCAAGGAGGCTCGAAGCGGCGGGCATTGAGGGGAGAGACGAGATCGAAGATCCCCTGGAAGTAGCGCTCCTGGCGGCTGGGATTGGTGAGGTGGTCGGCGGAGGTGGTGGGTGAGGAACCGGAGTTCGAGGAGACAAGTCCCCTCGCCGAGTCGCTGGATGAGTGCCTGCAGATGATCGCCGCTGGTGACATGCGCGCCGGTCGCTGGACACAAGCCTGGTCCAAGAGCAGGGTGACCATTGGGCGACGACGAGCAACGCGAGCAGACCCCGGAAGAGCGGCGCCGGGCGCTCCTGATCGTGCTCGCGATCATGGCCGCCACCTGTCTCTTCGCCGGGTTGCGCCTCTGGGACCTGTTCGCGCATGGCAGCGCCGCCGATCTCGAACGCGCAAGCGAGCGCATCCGGGATCTGAACACGGGACCAAACGCACCGTGAGCAGTCTCCTGGACACAGTGCCTGTGCCGCGGGGCGCGCGTCGCCGCTCGCGCCGACCACTGGGTCGAGGGAGTGCGGGTGCCCGATGACCAGGGTGTTCAAGCCCAAGGAGGTGGAGGCTGTCCTCAAGCTGGAGGGCCCCGAGCGCTACGAGTACTTCATCAAGAACGTGGTGGACGGAGAAGGCCTGGGGCCTCTACCAGGCTGGGTGGGCATCGTCCGAGACGGGCGAGGGGCAGCTCATCTTCCCGCTCTGGCCCGCGAGGGAGTACGCGGTGCTGTGCGCCGACGGTGTATGGAGCGGATACGCGCCGACGCCCATCGGGCTGGACGATCTCGTGTCCGGTCTGTTGCCGACAATGCGTGAGCGCGGGACGCTGATCGGATTTCCCGGCGCGGCGGAGCATGGCCGAGGCGATCGGCGCCGAGCTGTCGGACGCCCCGGCGGCCGCCAGGGCTGACGCAACCTCCGCGTATCCGCTGAGCAAGGCACGCTCGCCCTCATGGAGTCGATGCAACCCAACGGTGCTGCCACCCACGGCCGCGAGCAGGCGCGCCACCTGCCTCGATGCCGCCTCGCCAAGCGTGAGCCCACGGGTCGCCTGGCCGGCGATCCATCGCGCGAGCGTCCGTTCGAAGCCGCGCTGCGGTGCGACCTCGGTCACCTGCGCCAGCAACGAAACGGCCGCGTCCACGTCGCCCGCCTGATGGTGCGCGAGCGCACGCACCGCTTGCGTGCCGTAGAAAGGACCGTCCGGCAGGATGGCGAGCACATCCCCTCGCCCGGCGATGGCTTCGAACAGCGCCTGGACCCGCGCGTCCGACGGCGCGAGCGCGATCGCCCCAGCCAGGTGCGCGAGCGCGTGCCGCGCATCCCCGGCGTCAAGCGCCCGCGTCGCCACGTCGAGCTCCCGCGCGAGCGCACTCGCCTCGTCGCCTGTCTCCGCCATTCGCGCGGCAGCATCGCACGAGCGCTTGGAGCCGGTGGTGCCAACCACCAGATGGTGCCCCTTCACGGGGTGACCTGGGGCGTGGGTCGACACGGTACCATCGTCTCGTGAGCGGCGTGGCCGAGCGGGATCCTATCGCTGCCTTCGCTGAGCTGGGTGCAGCTCAGGGGAACTCGTGATGCTGAGCGCGCTGATGTTCGCGGTCGCTGCCGCAGTTCTGCTCGCTCCCGGAGAGTTCTCCGCCGACACCGCCAGCCTCTCGTTGCCCATTCCGGCCAAGTGGAAGTTCCATGCAGACGTCGACAAGCCAGTGCCGCGCGTTCCCGTCCCGGGGAAGACCTGCACGAACGCGATCTGGTTCGACTTCATCCCCGCTGCGACCGTCGAGTACACGCGTCAGCTCATCGACACCGAGTCGCTTGAGGTAACGGCGGCGATTCGCCACTGGCACCAGCGACGGCAGACCGACATCCGCCTGGCATCCAAGCCGGCTGCGCGGCTCGACTTCCCTACCCAGCCGATGCGGACTGTGTTCTTGCTCTCAGCCGGTGGCGGCGCACTTGTCGTCCAGGCCATGTCGATCGGTGACAAGCCCGAGGGTTGCACGGGTGCTCACGCGGAGATCGCCGAGGAGCTCGTGGCACTGTTCTTCGCACCCAAGGTGATCGCGAAGGCGGAAGAGCTGTCGCGGACCCACAAGCCGCCCGTGCTCAACGTGGTCGAACCGACGCCGCGCACCCTGGACGAGTGCTTCACTTCGTTGAAGAAGATGCTATCAGCGCGAGACCTTCGGAGGCTGCGCTCAGGCAGCGAGGCTGACATGGTGAAGTACCACCACGGCTTCGGGACGGGGCTGCGAAACTCCTGGGGTCTGTGGGGTGGATCGCCGCTCGCTCAGTACTTCAACGCAATGGGGATACATCACCCGGACGACATGTCGGGCATCATCCTTGTCTCCTTCTGGCGACATCTGAAGGGAAAGCCCCTTCGGGTCGAGGAGCAGGTCGCCGGATACAAGCGCTACTGGGCGGTGCGAAGCCCGCCCCAGCCGACCACATGCGACGATGGCCGCCCGTCCGTGCGCCTGTTTCAGCTATGCAACGGAGCTGATTTGCGGTCCGCACGCTGCGTGCACGTCTTCGCCTGTGACATACAGAAGACGTACCGCGTTTGGGAACTCGACAAGGGCTGGTACTCGGCCGACCAGAGACTTGAGGAGCGGATCGCGAAGCTGCGCGCGGAGCATCCGCGTGGGCTCATCGAGGCTCCGATCGACGAGTAGGGCGACGTGGAGGAAGACCATCGACGCCATCTGTTACCGGCTCTCTGGAGGCCCTCCGGCTCCCTGAAACCTGGGTTGCCACCTCAGAGCTGAATTTTCCCGGCGAGCCACCAATCGAGGTAGCGCTCCAGCGATGGCGCAACCCAGGTGCGGCTGTCGTTCTCGTGGTCCCATGCAAAGATATCAGGGCGGCGGATACGTCCGGCGTTGATGGCAAACGCGAACTGATTACCGTTTCCCGCGTCCCCGAAGAAGAGCAGAGGATCGAACGGCATGTAGAGCTCGCGGAAGTCCAGATTCGCGCGGAAGGACAGATTGTCATGGAGGATTCGCTCGGATGGCCAGACGAGCCCCAGTCCGTACTCGCCCAGGAGGCCGTCGGACTCCGCCAGCAACTCCGCCAGCTCCTCGGGCAGGGCGACCCCCAGCCTGGCCTCGACCTCGGTCACCCGATCCGGCGACGCCGGTGCGGTGAACTCCGGTGGTGGCGTCAAACCGGCAAGGCGGGTGCGCCAGCTGAGGGCAGTCACGACGCGAGTAACCCGCGGCGCTGATGCCGGCGGCTGGTCTCAGGTTGGGGCCCGTGAACGATCATGCGGGGGGAGGCTAGCGTATTCGGGTGCAACCCGACACCGTCGCGAAATACGTTCGGGTAACGGCACGTGCGACTCGATCTCGGTGACCCAGTCTGCGATCGTCGATGTGCATAGCGGATCCGCCACCGACGGCGACGCCAGACGGCTGGTAGCTCGGGATCGTCTGTGAGGAGAGAACGCCGGAGGTCCGGGTCCTCCGAGACCTTGTGCATGACCCGTTCGATCTCCTCGTAGCGTTGGGGGCCCTTGGCGCCGTGCCACTCAATTCTCCCGAAGACGTCGCCATCCGTGAAGATGAGCGCCCTGTATCGCTCCTCACCGCGTTCAGGTGCATCGGCATCATGCCGAGCGACGTGACGTTCAACAGCGCGAGCGCGGAGGTGAGCACGGCGACCTGGTGGGGATCCTGCCAGCGGACCTTGCCGGGTATCCGGCTGGTCCTTCGCTCGACGATCGGTAGGCCGGCGGCGCGCACGAGGTCGGCGAGGCGGCGAGCGCGCTCCACGTGCTCGGTCGCCTCCGCGCGGAGGCGTGAGTGCTTGCGGTAGCGGTAGAATGATGCCCTGGGAGCTTGAAGGCAGGTCCCTACGGGTGTCCCCACTGATCCAGTGCTCTCCGTACTGCGCTGGCATGACTCCGCGCCAACACACGGAAGTCCTCAGAGATGCGTCGGTCATTTGCAACGAGGTCCCAATAGCCAGTCGCTAGGCGCGCTGCGCGCGACCAGCGCTCCCTGTCGGCAGAGCCCGGCGGCGCCACGTCTGGGCCTGCAGAGTCGGGGTCTCGAATCTCTCCGGTGGATGACGGGGAAAGGCTCATGGGCAGCATGTCGTACACGGGCGCCAACGATAGCGGACGCGCTTCATCCATGAGGAACCCCATGTTCCAGGAGTGCATGTCCGTGTTCCCGATGAGAGTCCCAAAGAGGTGCAGCTCCGTGACCACAGCGGCATCCGCTGCGGCAATCCAGCCGTCCGCCGCAAGGCGGGCCGCTGTTAGGTTCCACGCCCCCAGATCGCCGTAGAGATGGGTGTCGAGTGCGGCGAGCGAAACCCATCCACGGCGACCACACGCCCCCTGCCGGTCGAAGCGAGAGACCTCGAGGAAGGCCCTCCCTCCGGCCTCAAGCCACTCTGTCGAACTCGCGATGTAACCGTTGTTGCGTAGGTGTGCCGTGGCGATGTGCTCGCACACGAGCAAGTCTGCCCAACGCCGCCCAGCTGCCGATGAGGTCGGTGCTGTGAACTTGACGATAACGTCGCGCACCTGGCGGCCGTCGATGAGGCGGGCGGTGAACTTTGGTTGGTCGCCTCCGGCAGATGACCTAGCGGTCTCTCCGGCGAGCGCCTGGTCTGCAAGGCGTACGTACTCCGTCGCTCTCGACCCAGGATCGATACCGGTCGGCTTCGCCAACATAGCGCGCTGCGCGGCCTCGATTGCGCGCACGCCGATGACGAAGTCACCGGGCAGATCCTGACCATGCGCGAGTGTTGCAACGAGCACGTCGTCGTCGCTCCACGATCTCGGATCACTGGACAGCCCGAGCTCCGTGCCATACCGACGTGCGAACGCTCTCCCCATGAACCCCGAAGGACGGAGATCCGCCAAGAACCAGGGCCACCCCTCGAAGAGGCCGTCCCGATGCGCATCATCGATGAGTGCGCCATCGCCTGAGATGGGCCTCCAGACCCAGCCGTTCCAGGCGGCAAGGAGCTCCCCCACGACGCGGGGGTTCCCGTCCGACCCGATCCGGCTCACTGGCCAGGCAGAACCAAGTCCCCTCACCTCTCGCAAGCGCAAGTACCTGACCGTCCTACCTTGGCCAACCTTCAGAACCCTAGGACCGGCATCTCTGATCCAGCGTGATATGGTTGGCTGGCTTACATTCAGTGCCACCTGGAGCGCCCGGGCAGACATGGCCCCGCGCCTGAGCATCTCCAGTACCTGCGCCGCACTCACGATGACAAGCTGGATGCATAAGATAGGCTTGTCAACATGTTCTGTAAACAGTAACAGTTTCAACGGGATTAGGAGCATGAAGAGTCTCGATGTGAATAGAAAGATGAATAGAAGTCGTCTCCACATCGAGAAAGGAGGTATCCGGTCGAATGGCGATGCTCGTGCACCTGGCCCTCGAATCTCAGATCTCGCGGATCCGCCGAAGCGGCATCCGAGCGCGGCGGGCTTTCGGCCACTCGCCGGGGGGAGTCTTTGCCGTTCCCGTCACGCGAAACTTCTACCTGTCGCACCAATGGCTTCGCGAGCTGAAGCGCAGGAACCGCGGGGCAATCGCGGCGATCCACTTCCGCGTTGCGGACGATGAGCAGGTCTGGGTCGGACACTATGGTCAGGCGCACCGTTGGATGACCGCAGCCGAAGCCGTTGCGGAGTTCATGGCCGCGGACGCGCGTGAAGGCTGGGAAGTCGTCGTTCCCCGCCGAGTCGAGGCCAAGGAGATCCATCGAACGCGACCGCTGCCGCAGGTGCTGGGCTGGCGCTATACGCCTGGCTCGAATGGGCGACCACCCTCTTGCGGATGCGACTACTGCCAGAAGGGCCTGTATGGCGGTCGCCGTCTGCGCGAGCGGCTTCGTCATGGGGGCTAACCGCCCAGAACCTCTGCCAGATTCGCTGCCGTGCGCGGCCTGACGACCGGGCCGCGTGAGGCGGCGCCGCCAGCTCATGTCAGTCCCGTCCGTAGGGTGATCTCAGGAGGCTCGTCATGGAGATGGTCGTGCTCGCGCTCGCCGCCGTGTCCGTCCTGCTGCTCGTCACGCTCGTCGTGCTCGTCCTGCGCGTCCCCGGGCGGCTGGCGCCGAACAACACCGAGCTCCTGAGCGGTCGCCTCGAGGCCCTCGCCAGCGGAGGCGAGCGCATCGAGCGCACGCTGCGCGAGGAGCTCGCAAAGGGGCGTGACGAGGCCACCCGCGGGGGGCGCGAGCTTCGCACCGAGGTGGTGGCGGTGGTCCAGGGCGCGGGGGCGCGGATGCAGGAGACCGCGGCGTCCGGTCGCGAGGAGCTCCGTGGCGCGATGCGCGAGCTCGGCGAGACGCTCGCGCGGGGCGTCTCCGAGCTGCGCGGCTCGCTCGAGACGCGCATCGTGGCGCTGCAGGACACGCTCGTGCAATCGCTCTCGGCAATGGGTCAGGCGCAGCGTGACGAGCTCGCCCGTGCGCGGGCCGACATGGAGGCCGTGCGCGCTGCGACGGGACGCGAGGTCTCCGCGCTCCGCGAGGCCGTGGACCTACGGCTCTCGGGCCTCCAGACGGAGTCCAGCGAGGCCCTCGCCCGGATGCGCAACGAGACCCAGGCCAGCGCGGCCGCGGGCCGCGAGGAGTCGCGCCTCGCGCTCCGCGACATGGCGGAGACGCTGACGCGGAGCATCGGCGAGCTGCGCGGCGGGCTCGAGGCGCAGATGGGCAAGCTGCAGCAGGAGAACGGCGAGCGCCTCGAGCTCATGCGCCAGACCGTCGACGAGAAGCTCCAGGGCACGCTCGACAAGCGCCTCGGCGAGTCGTTCCGGCTCGTCAGCGATCGCCTCGAGCAGGTGCAGCGTGGCCTGGGCGAGATGCAGGCGCTGGCCACGGGCGTGGGCGATCTGCGCAAGGTGCTGACCAACGTCAAGGCGCGCGGCACCTTCGGCGAGGTCCAGCTCGGCGCGCTGCTCGAGCAGGTGCTCACCCAGGAGCAGTTCGCCCGCAACGTGGCCACCACCGGCACGCGCGAGCGCGTCGAGTTCGCGATCCGCCTGCCCGGCAAGGACGAGGGCGACGGCGTGGTGTGGCTGCCCATCGACGCGAAGTTCCCGCTCGAGGACTACCAGCGCCTGGTCGACGCGGCCGAGCGAGCCGACGCCGACGCGGTCGAGGTCGCCGCGTGCGCGCTCGAGCGGCGCATCCGCGACTGCGCCAAGGACATCAGCCACAAGTACGTCGCGCCGCCGGCGACGACCGACTTCGCCATCCTGTTCCTGCCGACCGAGGGCCTCTACGCCGAGGTCCTGCGCCGCCCGGGCCTCGCCGAGGCGCTCCAGCGCGAGCACCGCGTGGTCATCGCGGGGCCGACGACGCTCATGGCGCTCCTCTCGAGCCTGCGCATGGGCTTTCAGACGCTCGCCGTGCAGCAGCGCACGAGCGAGGTCTGGAAGGTGCTCGGCCAGGTGAAGCTCGAGTTCGGCAAGTACGCGACCGTGCTCGATCAGGTCAAGAGGAAGCTCAAGGAGGCGACCTCCCGGGTGGACGATGCGGCAGTGCGGACCCGCGCGGTCGAGCGGACGCTCCGCAACGTCGAGACGCTCGCGCTCCCCGGCGGCGAGGCCGGGGTCCTCGAGCTCTTGCCGGCGGCCACCGACGCGACCGACGTCGAGGAGATCGCCTGACGGGCGGTGGAACGATGCCCGTGGGCCGGTGCGTCCGGAGAGGTGGGCCCGCGACCTCGCCCTGATACCATCGCGCCAGGGGGCGAGATGAAGGTCCACAATGCGCTGCTGCTGGCCCTGAGCACCATGCTGCTCAGCAACCTCGGGCTCTACCTGCTGCTGCAGCGCCACTGGAGCGAGCACTGGAACGCGGTGGAGCAGCGCCTCGGCGTGATCCAGAAGACCAACGAGGACGCGATCCGCCGCGAGGTCCAGGGCCTGCGCGCACAGCTGCAGGAGGAGATCAGACGCGCGAGCGCCGAGCACCACGCGTGGCTGCAAGGTGTGGTGCGCGAGTACCGGACGGCCAGGAGCATCGTGGAGGGCAGCGAGGTGGGCCCGCCCGTCGGGCCGCCGCCCGCGCCGCCCGCGCCGCCCGCGCCGCCCGCGCCGCCCGCGCCCAGGCCTGCGCCCTGACGTTGAAGCGGCGCCGGGCCCGCGTTAGCCTCCTGCTCCATGTCCGACCAGCTCCTGCTCGCCACCAAGAAGGGCACCCTCATCCTCGACCGCAAGAACGGGCGCTGGGCACCGCGCCCGATCGCCCACGCGGGCATGGCCGTCAGCTACGCGGCGCGTGACCCGCGCGACGGCACGATCTGGGCGTGCATGGACAACGCGCACTGGGGCCCGGCGCTCATGCGCTCGAAGGACGGGGGCGCGACCTGGCAGGACGCGAGCCGCATCGTCTACCCGCAGGGGGCGCGCTACATCGAGCAGCTCATCCCCGACCCGAAGGCGATGGAGGAGGCGGGCAAGCCGATCACGTACAAGGCGGCGGCGCTCATGAAGGTGTGGGTGCTCGGCTTCGCGGGCGAGGACCAGCCGGGGGTGATCCACGCCGGCACGCTGCCGGGAGGCCTCTTCACCACGCGCGACGGCGGCGAGAGCTGGGAGCTCAACCGGCCGCTGTGGAACCACGAGAGCCGCGGCGGCGACCTGTTCGCCGGCGACGCGACGAGCAAGAACGAGTGGGGCGGCACGCCGGCGGCGATGGCGTACGGAGACTTCGTGCCGGGGATCCACTCGGTCGCCGTCGACCCGCGCGACTCGAACCACGTCTACATCGCGGTGAGCAGCGCCGGGGTCGTGGAGACGCGCGACGGCGGCAAGACCTGGGCGGGACGCAACCAGGGGATGCTCAACGACTACCTGCCGAGCCCCGAGGTGGCGTGGGGGCACGACCCGCACTTCGTGACGCTCTGCCCGGGGCAACCGGACCGGCTCTGGCAGCAGAACCACTGCGGTGTCTTCACGAGCGTGGACGGCGCGAAGAGCTGGAAGCGCGTGAGCAAGCAGGACGTGGCGGTGCACTTCGGCTTCCCGATCGTCGCCGACGCCAAGGACGGCAAGACCGCCTGGGTCGTGCCGCTGCGCAGCGACCAGGAGCGCATGACGCTCGATGGCGGGCTGTTCGTGGCGCGCACGAGCGACGGCGGGGAGAGCTGGCAGACGTTCCGACAGGGGCTCCCCAAGGAGCACTGCTACGACGTGGTGTACCGCCACGCGCTCGACGCCAGCGGAGATCGCGTCTGCTTCGGCAGCACGACCGGCAACGTCTACGTGTCGGAGGATCGTGGCGAGAGCTGGGCCTGCGTCGGCAACAACCTGCCGCCGGTGCACTCGGTCCGGTTCGCCTGACCGCGCCATGCCGCACGTCAGCTTCACCAAGCACCTGCTGCGCTTCTTTCCGACGCTGGCCGAGGGCGAGGTCCCCGGCGCGACGGTGCGCGAGGTGATCGACGAGCTGGATCGCCGCTACCCGGGCATGGCGGCGTTCGTGATGGACGAGACCGGACGCCTGCGGCGGCACGTCAACGTCTTCGTCGGCGACGAGCCCATCGCGGACCGCGATCGCCTGGCCGACAAGGTCTCGCCCGGCGATCGCGTGTTCATCCTGCAGGCCCTGTCAGGCGGCTGATCGGGAGACCCGGCGAGGAGGCATGCCCGGAAGGCGCAAGGCCCCGCGGGGCGCCGCGAAGCCGACGCTCCTCGCGGGCGGCAACCCGCGGATCGCGAAGGCCGACGGCGACGCCCCGGTGCAGGCCTACCTCGAGGCCATGCCGGGGTGGAAGCGCGACCTCGGGCGCCGCCTCGACGCGCTCATCGTGCGGAGCGTGCCGGGCGTCCGCAAGGCCGTGAAGTGGAACTCGCCCTTCTACGGCGTCGAGGGCCAGGGCTGGTTCCTCAGCCTCCATTGCTTCACGAAGCACGTGAAGGTGGCCTTCTTCCGCGGCACGTCGCTGCGGCCGGTCCCGCCCGGCGAGTCCAAGCACGAACACGTGCGCTATCTCGACCTCCGCGAGGACGACGAGCTCGACGAGGCGCTCGTGGCGAGCTGGATCCGGCAGGCGGCCGCCCTGCCCGGGTGGGTCCCGTAGCGTCACCGCGCTACCCGGCGATCCCGAGGCGCCCCGAGGCCGCCGCGAGCACGGCCGCGGGATCGAGGCGCCCTCGGAAGGGCAGGATCCAGAGGCCCTCCGGCCAGGTCGCGTCGTCGCAGGCGAGCGTCTCGTCGACGCAGACGAGGAGGTCGTCGCGACCCGCGGCGACGAGCTGCGCGCGCTTCCTGGCGAGGTAGTCCGCGGTCCAGAAGCCGACGATCTCGACGAGGATGGCGCGCTGGCTCGGGCGGTGGCGGAGGGCGAAGTCGGGGAAGCACAGCGTGTCGCCGGCAGGGATCGCGGCGGGCTCGCGCACGAGCTCCCAGTCGGGGGCGCGCCGGCAGAGCGCCCGGGCGAAGCGCGCCTCGAGCTTGCTGTCGAAGCGCCGCGGCGCCGCGGCCGGGAAGAGCGGATCGCGTTCGCACAGCACCAGCGTCGCGGGCTCGTCCCGGATCACGCACCGCGCCTCGAGCGAGAACCGCTCGCACCAGCCGAGGTGGGGCAGGAGCTCGCCGAGCGCGCGACCGTAGACGAGCGTGTGGTGGAAGAGCGAGAGCGGCCCCGAGACGTGCAGCGTGGCCTCCTCGGCGCGGTCGGCGCGGCCGGTCACCACGCAGAGCAGCCCGCGGAGCTTGGCGTGGCGCACGACGGCGCGGGCTCGCCCGACGAGGCGGATGCGCAGCGCCATCGAGCGCGCGACGAGCGCCTGGGCGAGCCGCAGGTTGACCCGACGGGTCAACTCGACCGGGTCGATCGCGGGCAGCTCGCCGAGCGGGCGCTCCCCGGGCAGATCGGCAAAGAGCTGCGCCTCCACCGCTTCGGGCGCGATCCCGACGGAGATCGCCGTGGCCGCGAGGGCGTCCACCCGTGGCAGCCAGCTCGCGAGCGGGAAGAGCGCCTCGCGGATCCGCCTCGAGGTGCGGTCGCCGCGCGCCGAGGGCACGAGCCCGCGCGCCACGTGCAGGGCGAGCGCGCGCCGAGGGGCGGGCACCGGCGCGAGCGCCGCGGCGCCGAGGATGCGCTCGTCGAGGAGGCGCTCCGGCTGGCCGGCGGCCGCCACGAGCTCGTCGAGCAGCGCCGCGAGCCACGGGTGATCCGCCTCGCCGAGCCAGCGGGGCCAGACGCGCCCCTCGCGGACGCTACAGTGGACGAGGCGCGCGGGCAGCAAGGCCCTTCCTCCGCTTGCGGGCGCGCTCGACGTCGGTCGTGCCCCGCATGACGAGCTCGTAGACCAGGGCGCGCTTGCCCTCGCGCGGACGCAGGAGGCGCCCGACGCGCTGGACGTGCTCGCGCTCGCCGAGCGAGCCGGCCACGACGATCGCGACGTCGGCGTCGGGCACGTCGAGGCCCTCGTTGAGGACGCGCGCCGAGACCAGCGTGCGCAGGCGCCCCTCGCGAAAGGCCGCGAGCGCGAGGTCGCGCTCCTTGCGCCCGATGTCGCAGGTGAGCGGCATGACGAGGTGCTCGCGGGCGATCGCGTAGGCGGTCTCGTTGTCGGCGGTGAAGACCAGCGCGCGCGCGTCGCGGTGCCGCGCGAGGAGCTCGGCGAGGGCGCTCCGCTTGGCGGAAGGAAAGGCCAGGAGACGCTGGGCGCGCTGCCCCGCGCGCAGGGCGGCGCGGCCCTCGGCGCTGCGCGCTGCGGCGCGCACGAAGTCGGCGAACGCGGCCCCGGGCGCCGCGCGGAAGAAGCGGGACAGCGCGCTCCGGAACAGCAGCGCGTCACGCTCGTAGCCGGCGCGCTCGTCGGGCGCGAGCTCGAGGTGCATGGTTACGGTCTCGAACGGAGCGAGGAAGGCGCCGCCCGCGAGGTCCGAGATCGCGAGCTCGAAGACGATGGGGCCGACGAGCATCGCGAGGCGCTCGAGCGCGTGCGGCTCGCGCGAGGGCGTCGCCGTGAGCCCGAGACGACAGGGCGCTACCAGCATCTCGAGCGTCTCGGCGTGCAGGGTCTCGCCGAGGTGGTGGACCTCGTCGATGACGACGAGCCCGAACCGATGGCCGAGCCGGTCGGCGTGCCGGAGCGCGCTCTCGAAGGTCGCCACGGTGAGGTCCTGCGGGTCACGGACGCCGTCGCCGAGCATGCCGACGGGCGCGGCACAGATGCGCGCCAGCTCGGCGTGCCACTGGTGCAAGAGCACGCGCGTGGGCACGAGGCAGAGCGTCGGCGTCCGCAGGTCCGCGATCGCGGCCATCGCGAGCCGGGTCTTGCCGCTGCCGGTGGGCAGGACGACAGTGCCGCGGTGTCCCGCGAGCTGCCACGCCAGCCTGGCCGAGGCCTGGTAAGGCCGGAGCGGCGGCGCGGCGACGGCGGGGAAGGCCGCGGGCGGTGCGGACGCGCCGGCGACCTGCACGCCGAGCCGCTCGAGCGCGAGGGCGACCTCGCCGCGCCGGTGGGCCGGAGCCCGCCAGCGCTGGACCCTCGGATCCCACAGGACGCCCGGTACACCGTCGGGCGCCGGCCCCTCGGGCCAGCCTTCCAGGAGGAGCGTTCCTCGATCGAACACGAGCCGCATCGCGGGAGGTTCTCGGCACGGCGCGAGCCGAGTTGCGCGAGTTGCGGAGAAGAACTGGCGCGTCGGCCATATCTGATCTAATGTTCAGTACAGGAGGTCAGACATGAGGATGCGATCTGGCAGCGCGAGGTCCGTCCGTACCGCTCCGGCCCAGGCCCCGCTCCTCGGGCTGCGCGTGCTCGTCGTCGGCCAGACGAGCGAGGCGTGCGCCGACTGCGCGCAGGAGCTCGAGCGCGCGGGCATGGCGGTCCAGCAGGTCGTCGGGGCCATCCGCGCGGTCGACGTGCTGGCCTCCAGGCCGGAGGTCGATGTCGTCGTCTGCGGACTGCGCCTCGACTCACCCCGGCTCGACGGACTCGACGTGCTCGACGTCGCGGGGCGCGAGCTCCCGGGCGTCCGGCGGGTGCTCCTCGGCTCGCCGGTCGTCGAGCCCCTCGAGCCGGCCATCCTTCAGCACGGCCCGGTCGACGCGATCGCGTGGATGCCCCTCGCTCCGGGTGAGCTCACCGCGGCCGTCAAGCGCGCGGCCTGATCCCGCGCCGAGGGCCCTGGGTTCCTAGCGCACCGAACGGGTTGAACTGCGTTGGAGAATGCGGGCTTGCGCAGGCCCGCTGATCCGTGGACGAGCGCCGTCGCTGAAGGCTTCGGGCTTCAGGCCTCGGGCTTCAGGCTCCGGATCCGGGTCAGAGACCCGAAGCCTGA
>CAZQJC010000228.1:0-83554 GCA_964593795.1 uncultured Myxococcales bacterium
GATCGTGTCGGCATGCCCCAGTTCCTTCAGACGGCGAATCACGAACGGCTGGAAAAGCTCGAGCGCGATCTTCTTCGGCAGACCGCACATGTGCAGATTGAGTTCGGGGCCGACCACGATCACCGAACGGCCGGAATAATCGACGCGCTTGCCCAACAGGTTCTGGCGGAAGCGGCCCTGCTTGCCCTTCAGCATGTCGGAGAGCGACTTCAGCGGACGCTTGTTGGCGCCGGTGATGGCGCGGCCGCGCCGGCCGTTGTCGAACAGGGCGTCGACGGCCTCCTGCAGCATCCGCTTCTCGTTGCGGATGATGATCTCGGGCGCGTTCAGCTCCTGGAGGCGCTTGAGGCGATTGTTGCGGTTGATGACGCGCCGGTAGAGATCGTTCAGATCGCTGGTCGCGAAGCGGCCACCGTCGAGCGGCACGAGCGGACGCAGGTCCGGCGGGATCACCGGGATGACCTCGAGCATCATCCAGTCGGGCTTGTTCGACGAGGTGCGGAACGACTCGACGACGCGGAGGCGCTTGGCGATCTTCTTCTTCTTCGCCTCGCTGGTCGCGTCCTTCATCTCGGCGCGCAGCTGCTCGGAGAGCGAGTTGATGTCGATCGAGCGGAGCAGCTCGCGGATGGCCTCGGCGCCCATGCCGGAGGTGAAGGCCTCGTCGCCGAGCTCCTCCTGGAGCTTGCTGTGGCGGTCTTCGGTGAGGAGCTCGCCGCGCTGGAGGCCCGAGTTGCGGGGATCCAGGACGACGTAGGCCTCGCAGTACAGGACCTTCTCGAGGTCCTTGAGCGTGATGTCGAGCAGGTTGCCGATGCGGCTCGGCAGGCTCTTCAAGAACCAGATGTGCGCGACCGGCGTGGCCAGGTTGATGTGGCCGAGGCGCTCACGGCGGACCTTGGACTGGATGACCTCGACGCCGCACTTCTCGCAGACGACGCCGCGGTGCTTCATGCGCTTGTACTTGCCGCAGTTGCACTCGTAGTCCTTGACTGGCCCGAAGATCTTCGCGCAGAAGAGGCCATCCCGCTCCGGCTTGAAGGTGCGGTAGTTGATGGTCTCGGGCTTCTTCACCTCGCCGTGGGACCACTCGCGGATCTTCTCCGGCGACGCCAGGGAGATCCGGATCGCGCTGAACGACAGCGGGTCCTTGGGCTTCTCGAAGAAGTTGAAGATGTCCTTCACGCTTGACTCCTCGGCGCCGAGGCGCCGCTCACGGGGACGAACCCCGATTGTCCGATGCGAATCTGGTAGCCGGCCCGCCTAGACGAGCAGCCCTAGCGCGTGCACTTCGCGAGCTCGGTCGTGACGCACGCCTCGAACGTCATCTTCTCCGCGTCGGGACACATGGCCTTGTCCTTGACGCAGTTGGTCTTGACCGCCATCCAGATGGTCTCCTCGTTCGTGCAGCCCATCGGCTGACGGGTGCCGTTGTCGCAGGAGAGCTGGCAGCCGTTGAGCGAGGAGCTCGTGAGGGTTCCGCAGGTGACGCGCTTGTCGCACACCAGCGAGCAGCCCGTCCGAGGCGTGAACGTGAGGTTGTCGAACGTGTCCGCGCCGCAGCTCGCGACGAAGAAGAGCCCGAAGGCGATCGCAGTCCTGCCGAAGGCAGACACAAAACCGAAGTTGCTCATGTTCAGGCTCCCGCTCGCGACGCGACCGCTTCCCGCGCCAGCTTCTCGACCGTGGTCTCGTCCCGCTGGGGTGCGGACGGGTCCTCGATCAGCTCCACGTTGAGACACAGGGACTGCAGCTCCTTGAGGAGCACGTTGAAGGACTCGGGCAGCCCGCTCTCGAGCGTGTGCTCGCCCTTGACGATGGCCTCGTACATGCGGGTACGGCCGACCACGTCGTCCGACTTGACCGTCAGGAACTCCTGGAGGCCATAGGCGGCGCCGTATGCCTCCATCGCCCAGACTTCCATCTCGCCGAGGCGCTGGCCGCCGAACTGGGCCTTGCCGCCGAGCGGCTGCTGGGTGACCAGCGAGTACGGGCCGATGGACCGCGCGTGGATCTTGTCGTCCACGAGGTGGTGGAGCTTGAGGACGTACATGACGCCGACCGTGACGTCGTGGTCGAACGCGTCGCCGGTGCGCCCGTCGAACAGCGTGGCCTGGCCGTTGGTCGGCAGGCCCGCCATCTTGAGGCACTCCTTGATCTCGATCTCCTTGGCGCCGTCGAAGACCGGCGTCGCCATGTGCACGCCGCGCTGGAGCTTCTGCGCGAAGCGGCGGACGTCCTCGTCGTTGAGGCCGTCGATGAACGCGTGGGCCTGGTCGGTCGTGTAGACCTTCTTGAGGCGGTCGCGCATCCACTTGGCGTCGTAGTGCGTGTCGAGGTGCGCCTTGATCTGCTCGCCGAGCGACCGCGCGGCCCACCCGAGGTGGGTCTCGAGGATCTGCCCGACGTTCATGCGCGAGGGCACGCCGAGGGGGTTGAGCACCATGTCCACGGGCGTACCGTCCTCGAGGTACGGCATGTCCTCCTGCGGCATGATCCGGGACACGACGCCCTTGTTGCCGTGGCGACCGGCCATCTTGTCGCCGACGGACAGCTTGCGCTTGATGGCGACGTAGACCTTCACCATCTTGATGACGCCCGGCGGGAGCTCGTCACCCTTGGTGAGCTTGGCGATCTTGTCGCGGTACTGCGCCTCGATCGCGTGGACGTCGTCCTCGAGGCGCGCGGCGAGCTGCTCGAGCTTCTCCTCGACCTTGCCGCCGCCCTCCGCGACCTGGATCTCGTGCCAGTAGCGCGTCGGGATCTCGTCGAGCGCGGCGTCGTCGAGCTTGACGCCCTTGTTGACGAGGACCTTGCCCTTGTCGTCGATGAGGCGCGCGGCGGTGTTCTTGCCGTGCAGCAGCTTCCTCATCTTCTGGTGGTACGAGTCGGAGACGATCTTCACCTCGTCCTTCTGGTCGGTGAGGAGCTTCTCCTTCTCCTGATCCTCGATGTCCCGGGCGCGCTCGTCCTTGTCCGTGCCCTTGCGCGAGAACACGCGGGCGCTGATGACGATGCCCTGGACACCCGGCGGGACGCGCAGCGAGCTGTCGCGCACGTCGCCGGCCTTCTCGCCGAAGATCGCGCGCAGCAGCTTCTCCTCCGGAGAGAGCTGCGTCTCGCCCTTGGGCGTGATCTTGCCGACGAGGATGTCGCCTGCCTTGCACTCGGCGCCGATGCGCACGATGCCCGACTCGTCGAGGTCCTTGAGGGCCTCCTCGCCGACGTTCGGGATGTCGCGCGTGATCTCTTCCTTGCCGAGCTTGGTGTCGCACGCGATGCACTCGAACTCCTCGATGTGGACCGACGTGAACACGTCGTCCTTCACGAGGCGCTCCGAGATGAGCATCGAGTCTTCGAAGTTGTAGCCCTGCCACGGCATGAACGCGACGAGCACGTTCTGGCCGAGGGCGAGCTCGCCCTGCTCGCACGCGGGGCCGTCGGCGATCACGTCGCCGGCGCGCACCTTGTCGCCGCGCTGGACGATCGGCTTCTGGTTGATGCAGGTGTTCTGGTTCGAGCGCTGGAACTTGACCAGGTTGTAGATGTCGGGCTTGGCCGAGAGCGGGTCGGACTCCGCGCTCTCGAGCGGGCGCACGACGATGCGCGCTGCGTCCACCGACTCGACCACGCCGTCGCGCTTGGCGACGACGGTGACGCCGGAGTCGCGGGCGACGATGCCCTCGATGCCAATGCCGACGAACGGCGCCGCGGTGTTGATGAGCGGCACGGCCTGACGCTGCATGTTCGAGCCCATGAGCGCGCGGTTCGCGTCGTCGTTCTCGAGGAACGGGATGAGCGAGGCCGCGACGGAGACGAGCTGGTTCGGAGAGACGTCCATGAGCGTGAGCTCTTCGTTCCGCGCCATCACGAACTCGGTGTTGTGACGGGACGAGACGAGGTCGTCGGTGAACTTGCCCTTCTTGTCGATGCCGGCGTTCGCCTGCGCGATGTAGTGACCTTCCTCCTCGAGCGCCGAGAAGAACTTCACCTCGTCGGTCAGGCGGCCGTCGCCGATCGTGCGGTACGGCGTCTCGATGAAGCCGAACTCGTTGACGCGCGCGTAGGTCGACAGCGAGGCGATGAGGCCGATGTTCGGACCTTCAGGCGTCTCGATCGGGCAGATGCGGCCGTAGTGCGTGCCGTGGACGTCGCGCACCTCGAAGCCGGCGCGCTCACGCGTGAGGCCACCGGGCCCGAGGGCGGAGAGGCGGCGCTTGTGCGTGACCTCCGACAGCGGGTTCGTCTGGTCCATGAACTGCGAGAGCTGCGAGCTGCCGAAGTACTCCTTGACCACCGCCGAGACGGGCTTGGCGTTGATGAGGTCGTGCGGCATGAGCGTCTCGATCTCCTGAGACATGCTCATGCGCTCCTTGATGGCGCGCTCCATGCGGACGAGGCCGATGCGGTACTGGTTCTCCATCAGCTCGCCGACCGCGCGGACGCGGCGGTTGCCGAGGTGATCGATGTCATCGATCTGGCCTCGGCCGTTCTTGAGCTCGATGAGGTAGCGGACCGTCTCGAGGATGTCGCGCTTGGTCAGCACGCACGCGTCGAGCGGCTCGTCGACCTTGAACTTGTAGTTCAGCTTGAGGCGGCCGACCTTGGAGAGGTCGTAGCGCTCCGCGTTGAAGAACAGGTTGTTGAACAGCGTCTGCGCGGTCTCCGGCGTCGGCGGATCGCCGGGGCGGAGGCGGCGGTAGATCTCCATGATCGCCTCGTCGGGCGACTGGAGCTTGTCGGCGATGAGCGTGTCGCGCAGGTAGCTGCCGACGTTGAGGCCGTCGATGAAGAGGACCTTGAACTCGCCGATGCCGCGATCGCGCAGCTCGTCGAGCTTGGCCTCCGAGACCTCCTCGTTGCACTGCAGGACGACCTCGCCCGTGTTCGGGTCGATGACGTCGTGCGCGCTCGCCTTGCCGACGAGCTCACTCGGCTCGATCGGGAGGCGCTCGACCTTGGAGTCGCGCAGCTTCTTGATCGCTGCCTTGGTGACCTTGCGGTTCTTCTTGACCAGGACCTCGCGCGACTCCGGGTGGCGGATGTCGCGGGTCGCGCGCTGGCCCGGGAGGAGGTCGTACTCGACGCTCTTCGCGTACTTCTTGCCGTCCTGAACGTAGACGGTCTCCGTGTTGTAGAAGTAGTTCAGCAGCTCCTCGGTGGAGTAGCCGAGGGCGCGCAGGAGCACCGTCGCGTACAGCTTGCGGCGGCGGTCGATGCGCACGTGCATCAGGTCCTTGGCGTCGAACTCGAAGTCGAGCCACGAGCCGCGGTAGGGGATCACGCGCGCGGAGTACAGGAGCTTGCCCGACGAGTGGGTCTTGCCCTTGTCGTGGTCGTAGAAGACGCCCGGCGAGCGGTGCAGCTGGCTGACGACGACGCGCTCCGTTCCGTTGATGATGAACGTGCCGTTGTCCGTCATGAGCGGGATCTCGCCGAAGTAGACCTCCTGCTCCTTGACGTCGCGGATCGACTGCGACCCGGTCTCCTCGTTCGTGTCCCACACGACCAGGCGGATGATCACCTTGATCGGCGCCGCGTACGTCATGCCGCGCTGGCGGCACTCGTCCACGTCGTACTTGGGCTTCTCGAGGTTGTACGAGACGAACTCGAGCGAGGACGTCTCGGCGAAGTCCTTGATCGGGAAGACGCTCTTGAAGACGCCCTGGAGCCCGATGTCCTCACGCTGCTCGATCGGCACATCCTTCTGGAGAAACTTGTCGTAGCTCCTCTTCTGGATGTCGATGAGGTTCGGGATCTCGATGACCTTCGTGATCTTCGCGAAGTTCTTGCGAACGCGGAAGTTGTTCTGAATCACCGATGCCATGTCTTCTCCCTCGGGGTCCACGCAGAGCGCGCGGAGCGCCCGGGTCCTTGCACATGAGCGGCGAGGCTCATGCGCAGCGCCTTCCGATCGCTACCGCCCCCCACGAGGGAGCGCGCGCGCTCCGAGGTGGAGAGGGCATTCGCTTTCCGCCGGACGCGGAAACGGCGAATGAGACGAGAGCACACCGCTCCCGTCTCGTTCGTTCGAACAAGTTCCAAATGGATGCAGAAAGCTGACCAATATCGATCCGATACGCAAGCAAATTCTTTCTTCTCGTGGCGATTCTCCCTTGACAGGCGAAGTCCACGAGTTACCAGCCGACCCCGGTTCAGGGGAGGCTGCGTCCCCGACCGGCGCGCAGAGGCCGCCAGCCGGGGGCGTAAGAACCGCCGCGTACCTACTTGATCTCGACCTTGGCGCCGGCCTCGGTCAGCTTCTTCTTCATCTCCTCGGCGTCGGCCTTCGACACGCCACCCTTGACCTCCTTGGGCGCGCCGTCGACGAGGTCCTTGGCCTCCTTGAGGCCGAGGCTCGTGAGCTCGCGGACGACCTTGATGACGGCGATCTTGTTCGCGCCACCATCGGTGATCATGACCGAGAACTCGGTCTGCTCAGCCGCCGCCGGAGCCGCCGCCGCCGCCGGGCCAGCGCCGCCGGCCACCGCGACCGGAGCCGCCTTGACGCCCCACTTGTCCTCGAGCTCCTTGGTGAGGGCCGCGATGTCCATGACCGACATCCCGCTGAGGAACTCGACAACCTGATCCTTGGTAACCGCCATGATCTTTCTCCTTCTGGGTCAGCCCGCGGCAGCGCCGGGGCGACGGGTCTCTTCCGAACGTTTTTTCGTCTACTGGGCGCCGCCGAGCGCGCGCTCGCGCGCGGCCAGCAGATAAGCGAAGTTCTGGGGCGCGGCCGCGATGAGGCGGACGAAGCCTTCGGGGGCGGCGAGGAACGTCGCGAGCAGCTTGGCCCGCAGCTCGTCCTTGCCCGCCATCTTGGAGAGGTTCTCCACGCCGGCCGCGTCGAGGACGTTGCCGTCCACGTAGCCGCCCTTGATGATGAACTTCTCCTGATCCTTGGCCCACTTGAGCGCGATCTTCGCGGGGAGGACGGGATCCTCCTCGGAGAACGCGATCGAGGTGCAGCCGGCCAGGTACTTGGTGACGCCCTCGAGACGGGTGCCCTTGACGGCGATCTCGAGGAGCGTGTTCTTGATGACCTTGTACTCGCAGCCCTGGGTGCGGAAGTCGCGGCGCAGCGCCGTGTCGGCTTCGACCGTCAGGCCGCGGAAGTCCGCGATGATGAGGGACTGCGCGCGCGTAACGTCCAGCTTGAGCTGCGCGATGTGGGTTTCTTTTTGCGCCTTTTCCATCGCTTCCTCTCGCTCGCCGAGGCCGGAAGCGCCAAGTCCCCGGGGTGGGGTCGTCTGGGCGGGTTCCGTCTCGGCAGGAAATTTAAGAACCCGGGGGTTCTCCTGCTGTCTTCGACAGGGGGCCGAATACTGTGCGGGGAGGGCAGAGGAGTCAAGAGGAAAAGACGAACCAGGGACTAGGAACAAAGAACAAGGAAGAAGGAATGGTCAGGGGGCCAGGGCGAGGTGGAAGGCTTCGACCTCGAGGACAGCGGTCGGGGGGAGGAGGAGGCGGATGTAGCCGCTGGCGTCGGCGGGGGCCTCGAAGGTGGCGCGGGCGAGCTGGGCGGCGTCCAGGGTGGTGAGGACTGCGCCGTCCTCGCCCACGAGGGTGGCGGCGTGGAACTTGGGGGCGATGCGCTGCACGGACGGCAGGAGCTGGTACTGGCCTTCGGGCGTGCGGTCGGCCTCGCGGAGGCGCTTGCGCTTGAGCGTGCCGGCGATGCGGCCGCCGACGTAGACGCGCACGCCGCCGCGGTGGGCCAGGTCGACATAGGGGAGGGTGACCGGCTTGCCATCGAGGAGGAGGACGCCGCGGTCGGCGTCCCAGGTGGGCGCCTTGCGCTTGCCGTAGATGGCTACGGCGCTGACGAGGTCGATCTGGTCGCTCGGCCGGAAACTGGCGCTGATCCAGTGCACGCGTGGCTTGCCGGCGGTGCCGCCGGTGAAGGAGAAGATGAGCTCGTCGGGCCAGCGACGGAGCGCGTCGCCGGGGACGACCGCGACGCGGCCGCGGCCGCCGTGCCAGTGGACGGCCTGCACGGCCGCGAGATCGACGCCGAGCGCGACGAGCCAGTCGGACATGCGGTAGCGGCGCGCCTGTCGTCCGTCGGCGAGCGTCACCATCTTCGGCGCGAGCCCCGGCGGGAGCTCGCCGAAGCGGAGGATGGCGACGAGCTCGCCATCGAGGACCACCGGGGCGTCGCGGAAGCGGCGGATGTGCTCGGGGGTGCCCTTGACGTCGGCGGGGTCGGTGGTCGGGGCTCCGGCGACGGGCGGCGCGGCGTCGGGCGGTGGCGCGGGGCGCTTGGTGTTGCAGGAGAGGAGGAGGAGGGAGCAGGCGACAGGCGACAGGCGACGGGCGACGAGCGACGAGCGATGCGGCTGGGGGGGGCTCATGGCCAGACGCCCTTCGGGTGGCACTCGTAGCAGCGGGGGCTCTCGCAGGTGTACGCGGCGCCGAGGCTCGCGTGGCGCGTGGCGACGGTATCGCAGGGATGGCAGCCGGCCTGCGTGCAGTTGAAGGCGCGGAAGGAGTCGGTGTCGTGGCAGGGCGTGCAGTCCACGTCGTGGGGCGCGGCGGTGATGGGGAAGAAGGGGTGCGTCTCGCGGGTCACGCGAGCGCCGGCGTCGGACTCGGGGCCGGCGGCCGGAAGGGGCGGAGTGGTACAGGCGGAGAGGCCGAGCACGAGCACGAGCACGAGCACGACGGACCGGGACGCGGGTGGTTCAGCGGCGGCCGGTGGGGTGGCATTCATAGCACTTGCGCTCCTGGCACTGATAACCGGGGACGTTGGCGCGGGCGTGGGTTGCATCCATCGTCGTGCACGGGTGGCAGCCGCTCATCGAGCACGACGCGGTGTTGGTGCTGCACGCGGCCGTCACGCGGCCGCCGCCGAGGCTCTTGTGGCAGCGCAGGCAGCCGATGCCGGCGTGGGCGCCGCGCGTGATCGGAAAGCAGCGGTCGTGGTCGGGATAGAACGCGCCCTGCCAGCGGAGCGGCGTGTGGCAGCGCTCGCATGCGGCTGTCAGGCCCAGGCCCTGGTGGTCGAGGGCCTTTCCGGCGGTGCGCGCGATGTCGTCCTTGTGGCAGTAGTCGCACTGCGTGGGGAGCCGGCGGAACGTGCGGTCGCGGGCGTTCTTGTGGCACTCCTCGCACTTGACCGCGGCGTGGCCGCCGACGAGGCGGAAGGTCGTGAAGCGGTGCGCGTCGAAGTCGCGCGACTCGATCCAGCGCTCGGTGTTGTGGCAGCGCTCGCAGCGCGTGCCGAGCGCGCCGTCGTGCACGTCGGCGTGGCAGGCGGCGCAGCGCGCGGAGACCTTGCGGCCGAGCGTTCCGACGTGGCAGCCGGTGCAGGTCGCGCGCACGTGCCCGCCCGTGAGCGGGAAGCCGGTCTTGTCGTGATCGAACGCGACGCGCTGCCAGGCCTGCGTGTTGTGGCAGAACGAGCACGGCACGGCGCGCGGCACGGGCTGGCCGGGCTGAAGCTGGCGGCGCGCGGCGTCCTTGATCGCGACCGGGACGAAGCTGTCGTAGCGGCCCTTGTGCTGGTCCTCGTGGCAGCCCTCGCAGAGCGTCACGAGCGGACGGTAGTGGCGGACCTTCGCTCGTTCGAGGCGGACCTCGCGGTGGCACTTGTCGCACGCGACGGTCTGGTGCTTTCCGTCGAGGGCGAAGCGCACGCCCTTGGCGTCGTGGCGGAAGCCGGGGGCGGGCCTCCACGCCTTCTCGTCGTGGCACGCGCTGCAGTCGACGCGGCGCTCGGCGAACTGGCCGTAGTGGTCGTCGGCGTGGCAGCTCGAGCACGCCTGCGAGAGCGGCTTGTAGCGGACCACGCCGGTCTTGCGGTCGGGTACGTGGCAGAGCGCGCAGTCGGTGGTCCGGTGCGCGCCGCGCAGGACGAAGCGCGAGTCCTTGTCGTGATCGAACCTGAGCGTGTGGAACGTCTCGTCGACGTGGCACGCGGCGCAGTCCTGCTTGGCGACGCGCTCGGCGAACTGGCCGGCGTGCACGTCCTTGTGGCACGTGGTGCAGCGACCGAGGGTCCTCGGCTCCCACGCGAAGCGCGCGTCGGAGACGAGGCCGCGGCGCACGCCGTGCAGGCGGCCGCCCTTGCGCCGAAGCTCGGCGACCTGCTTTCTGAGCGCCGGCGTCGACTTGTGGCAGCCGAGGCAGGGCACGCCGCCGTGCGCGCCGCCGAGCGGGAAGCGCGTCTTCTGGTGCTGGTCGGGGCCGAAGGCGACGGTCGAGAAGCCGAAGTTGCTGTGGCAGGCCTCGCAGGCCGGCGGCCGCGTCGTGGCGGTGGAGGTCGCGCTCGGCGGGGCGACGCGGCGGATCTGCCCGAGGTGCGCGTCGCCGTGGCAGTCGGCGCACTCGCCGAACTTCAGGCCGCGGAGCTGCTGCTTGCCCTTGACCACCGGGTGGCAGAGCTTGCAGTCGACCGCGCGGTGCTGGCCCTTGAGCGGAAAACGCGTGCGATCGTGGTCCTCGAGCAGCTTCGACGGCGCCTTGCGGACCTTCCAGCCGGACTCGGTGTGGCACTCCGAGCACATGGGGCCGAGCTGGCCCTGGTGCGGGTCGTCGTGGCACTCGGAGCATTGCCCGAAGCGCAGCGGCGAGAACTTGCGCTCGTGGTAGCGCGAGTCCTTGCCGAGCGTGTCGCCGGGCGGGTGGCACTGGTCGCACTGCACCTGGCGGTGCAGGCCGAGGAGCGGGTAGCGCGAGGTGTCGTGGTTGAAGCCGGCGGCGGGCTTCCAGTGGACCTCGTTGTGACACTTCTCGCACTCGCCTCCGAGTGAGCGGTCGTGGGAGTCGACGTGGCAGCCGAGACACTTGCGCGAAAGGCCCATCCAGCTCTGCGCGCTCGGGTACCTCTGGAGGTAGCCGAGGACCGATTCGTCGCGGATGAGCTTCTTGTCGTGGCAGCCGAGGCAGTCGATGCGCGCGTGCTCGCCGCGCAGCGGGAAGCCGGAGCGTTCGTGCGGGTACTGCTTCGGGCTGCCGCCGGGCCAGGGGACGAGCGGGTGCGACAGGCCCCGGTGCTCGGCGTGGCAGCGCTCGCAGTGATCGCGATCGTCCGACGGCAGCCGGCCGTGATGGCCCGTGCGCGTGCCGATCGCGCGCGTGATCGGCGTGTGGCAACTGGTGCACTTCTTCGCGTCGACCTTTTTCTCGGCGCTGTGGCACTTGCCGCAGTTGCCGATGCCCTCGAGGTCGTGGTGGTCCTTGGCGAGCGGGCCCGGCGAGAACGTCTGAGCCGCGGCGGGCGCAGTCAGGAGGAGCGCCAGGCCGACGACCAGAGCGACGAGCGGCAGGCGCACGGATCAGAAATCCTTGCCGAGGTAGGCGAGCGCACGCAAGGAATCCGGGGCCCCCTCGAGCGTGATGTAGCGGGCGTTTGCGCCGAGGACGAGGCTCGAGCTCAGGCGGACGTCGCTGACGAGATAGCCCGTGTGCCCGTAGAGGCGGCGGCCCGGCGCGGCGTCCGCGAGGAACGAGTAGCGCGCGTGGAGGCGAACGCGCTCGCCGGGCGAGGCCGTCAGGAACGCCTCGGGCTGGTGATAGTCGAAGGCTCCCTTGCTGTAGAGGTACGCGACGCCGGTGCGCACCGCGGAGCCGCCGAACGGGCCGAGGGCGAGCTCCTCGCGCGCGAAGAAGGCGTCGGTGGGTGCGTCCTCGAGGCGATTGAGCCCGACCATCGTCGTGGTCTGGAAGCGGCCCGTGCGCCAGTCGATCTGGCCGTCGAGCTGCGAGTCCGCGAGCCGCTGGATGGGCGCGGCCACGCTGCCCTGCGTGGCCAGGTCCTCGGCGCGCCGGTCCTGGCGACGGTAGCCGGCGCCGACGCGGAGGTCGCGCACAAGCGCGACCTGGGCATCGACCGAGAGGTGGCCGAGGTAGATCGGGTTGCCGGCCGATTCGGGGCGGAGGTCGCGCACGACGCGCGCGCGCGCGGTGCCGAAGTAGCGCTCGAGGGTCTCGAGCTCGGCGGAGGTGACGATCTCCATCGCGCCGACGTCTTTGTTGTCGCTGTGCAGCGTGATGAGCGGCTCGACGTCGAAGCGGCCGCGCGTCGTGGGGCCGAACTCGCGGTCCGCGACGAAGTAGCCGCCGGCGACGAAGCGGCGCGTCGACGGCTGGAGCTGCACGTCGGGCACGAAGCCCGCCACGGCCCCGGCGCTGACGCCCGAGCGCAGGCGGTATGCGAGCTCGAGGCCGTCGAGCGGGCGCGAGGAGCCCTTGCTGCGCGACGGCATGCGACCGAAGCCGGCCAGGAACGTGGCCTCGGGCGACAGGTAGCGCACCTGCGCGCGGTGGGCCGAGACCTGGAACGGCCGGTCGGTCGCGAAGCGTGGCTGCTGCGGGCGCACGGTGAAGTACGCGCCGTCGAGGTCGACGTCGAGGCCGAGGCTGCCCGGCTCGCCGAGCGCGGTGGCGAGGAAGAAGCGCTCCTCCTCGAAGCGGCCGCGACCGCCCGAGACCTGGCCGAAGCTCTCGTGCGCGACGGCGGCGGTGAGCTTGCGGCCGGGCGTGATGAGCGCGTCCGGCAGCGTCGGCCCCTCGGGGCGGTAGGCGACGAGCGGCGCGGGCGTGCGCACCACGTCGTTCCACGCGCGCCCGAGGGTGTCCTGGCGGAAGGCGACGACGCGGGCCTTCCTGACCTTGCTGCCTGGCGGCGGCACACGCGCCGCGGTCGCGTCGATGCGCACCCGGGCGGAGAGCGCGATCGTCGGCGCCATCGCGGCCTTGGGCGGCCACGCGCAGTAGGCGGCCTGGTCGGACACGGCGGTCACCTGCAGGCGCAACGGCGTTCGTCCGCGCAGGACGGTCACCGTGTCGCCGCGCGCCACGCCTTGATCGCGCCCGCGGTCGAGGAACGCGCCGGTCTGGGTGACGTAGACGATCGTGCCCTGCACGCGGCTGCCCTTGCCGGGCGCGGCGTGGGCCGCGGCGGTGGGGACGAGGAGCAGGAACGCGAGGAGGAGGAGGCGCGGGATCAGATGTGGCCGCCGCGCCAGGTCAGGCGCCCGAGCAGGCCCGAGACGCGATCGAGGCTCTCGTCGGCCTGCCGTCCGTTGTTGGTGAAGCGCACCGACATGCTGGTCTGGGTGAAGAGCAAGGCCGCCTCGAAGCCGTAGGGCAGGCGGTAGAAGCCGCCGGCGGCGATACTGTAGCCCGATCCCTCGGCCTTTCCGAACGCTCCGAGGCCGTTGACCTCGTCGACGAAGAGCCTGCGCGCCATGCCATAGGCGCCGATCTGGTGGTCCATGATCGGCAGCGGGATCGAGGCGTCGATGCCGAGGTGGGTGTAGCCGTAGTTGACGCTGGGCAGCGGCGCGTTGTTGCCGCCGGTGATGTCGAAGGTGCGGTGGCCGAAGCCCGCCGACGGGCGGATGACGATGTCGCCGAACGCGAGCCGGTAGAGGGCGGACAGCTCCCAGGCGCTCGCGCTGCCGTTGTGGCGGTTGCCGGTCTCGCGCACGGAGATCTCGCCGCTCGGGCCCGACTCGTACATGAAGCCGGCGCCGATGTTGCGGACGAACCGGCGGCGCGTCTGGGCCCAGACGCCGGGGTGCGTCACCGCGTCGACGACGATGAGGCTGCCCGTGCCCGAGTAGACGGGGAGGACGTTGTTGGGATCGCGCGGCTGGAGCTCGAAGCTGCGCGCGTGCAGGCCCGCCCCGGCGGAGAGCTGCACGAGATCGTTGAACGCGAGCCCGTTGACGCCGTTCGCGAGCGGTTCGGTCGCAGCTGCCGCGACGACCACGGGGGTGGCCGCGGCCGGAGCGGCCGCCGCTGCGCGCGGGTTCGCCGCGAGGTCCGCCCTCGGAGCGCGCTTGCCCGGCTTCGGCTTCTCGGCGGTGCGCTCGGGCGTGCGAGCCGCGGCGCTCGCCGGTGCGAGGGTGACGAGGAGCGAGAGAGCGAGGCGACGGAGCGTCATGGACAGCCCCCCTGCGACCAGCGCGTGTGGGTCCGGTTGACGAAGTTGATCAGCGCATCGGAGCGCTCGGTGGTGAGCACGTACTGCGGGTGCTGCGAGCCGGGCAGGCCCTTGTCGCGGAATCGCGTGGACGCGACGAGGTCGTTGAGCGTGCCGTCCGCGTTCATGGTCGGAAGGACGATCTTCAGGATGAACGGCCGCATGCGGCTCGCGTTGAAGGTGTCGTCCCCGCTGTCGGACAGGAAGGCGCCGCCGGTGCCCGTCGAGTGGCAGGCCGAGCAGCGGCCCTGCGTGGTGTTCTGCTGGGCCATGTCGGGCATGCCGGTGCCGTTCCAGTCGTCGATCAACATGCAGCGCGCGAAGGCATCGAGCCCGGCGTCCACGGTGCCGCCGATGCCGTTGCCGCCGGTGCCCCCTGCGCCCGCGCCGCCCGCACCTGCCGCGCCGCCGCCGGCGCCCCCGGTGCCGCCGCTGGCCTCCATCGTGATCCACGCGGAGACAGCCGCGCCGCCGTCGGCCGACCACGCGGGCCCCTCGTGCGCGCCCTTGGTGAAGAGCAGGCTGGCGGCGGGCGTGGCGCCGACGAGGCGCGTGTCGGCCTTGAGGCGCGGGTAGTACTCGCTGGCCGCGAGGCCGAGGAAGTCGGGGCCGAGGCCGGGCTGCGACGCGTCGTGGCAGCTCGCGCACTCGCGCGTGAGCGCCGGAGCGACGTTCGCGTCGAAGTAGGCGCGGGCGACCGGGTTGCCGGGGCCCGGGCCTGCGGGGCCATCCGGCGTCGGCGCTGCGGCGTCCATGCGGCGCGTGCCGCCGTCGGGCGTGTCGCGTGCACCTGCGTCGGCCTTGCGGTCGGCCTCCATGCGCTCGCGCTCCGCGCGCTGCGCGGCCAGGCGGCCGTCGGGATCCAGCACGATCTCCCCGCTCCCGCAGCCGATCGACAGCAGCAGGGCCAGCACTGCGCGCCGCCGAGCCACGAGCGCGAACCCGACGAGCGCGAGCAGGCCCGCGAGGGCGCCGCCCCGGCCCGCGGGTGCGGCCGCGCAGCCGAGCTCCTTGCGCTTTGCCATCGGCAGGTCCGAGTCCATGCGCATGGGCGCAGGCGCCTCGCCCGCGCCGGCCGTCGGGTCGGGCGGCAGCTCTGGCGCCTCGCTGACCTCGGGCATGCCGACCTCGCCCGCGCCGCCCGCGGGATCGAACGGCGGCAGCGGCAGTCCCGGCGTGTGCCCCGCCAGCACGCCCAGGAACAGCGCGTTCTTGGGCTCGTTCGGCTTCTTGCCCGTGTAGGGCGCGAGGAACAGCGTCTTCGACTCGGGCATGAACCCGCCCGCGACGCCGTGGCCGGGGTTGGGGACGTCGCCGATGCAGCGCATGAACTCGCGGCCCTGCTTGGCGGGGTTGCCGCCGTAGATGTTGGCCATGTAGCCGGCGTCGCCGTCGTGGGCGCCGACCACGCGCGGGTCGAGCACCAGCTTCTTGCCCTGCGCCTCGTAGCTGGTGAAGGTCACCGTCGCCAGGCCGCTGCCGGTGATCGACGCGTCGAAGACGCCCGTCATGATGGCGCCGTCCGGGCCGTACGCGCCCGCGCAGACCGCGGAGTGCGCCTGGTACGGGCCGAGGTTCGCCACCTTGTAGAGGAGGTTCGGCGCGACGTCGGTCGGGAACATCGTGTAGAGGTGCGTCTTCGAGCGGCCCTTGGTGTTCTTGCGACGCCCGCCGCCGTCGGACTCGATGACCTGCAGCGCGACGCGTCCGCCCGCGAGCGCGGCGAGGCTCGGCTGGTTCATGAAGACCTTGTGCTCCTTGTCGGAGGCGGCGATGAGCCGGCGCCAGGTCACCTTGCCCGCGGCCGCGTCGAGCATGCCGCACGCGACACCGTCCTCGGGCGGGCGCTGATCGCCTCTGGCCGCGCAGAACAAGGTGCGGTCGCCGGCCATGGGCAGCAGGGCCGGGCGGCCGATGTTGCTCGGTCGCACGACGACCTGGGCCCAGCGCTTGGTGAGGACGACACCGGTGGCGGTCGTCTCGGCGTCCACGCCGATCGCGGTCGAGCGCTCGTCGTCGCCGCCGGTGGACAGGTAGCCGGCCGTGAAGCGCTGGCCGCTGTTCCACACGAGGTCGGGGGCGCCCTCGTTGTTGCGGTCGTCGTCGCTGATGCGGATGCGCTCCGCGACGGTGTTGCACAGCTCGTCGACTGCGCTCACGTAGGTGCGCGTGTTGCCGCCCCGCTTCTCGTTCTGGCCATACGTCCAGACGATCACCTTGCCGTCGGTCGCCGCCTTCGGGTGGTTGCAGGGGCGGTTGCTCTTGTGGTGCGTGAGCTGCACCGCATCGGCGACGATGCGCGGCGGGGCCGTCGGCGAGAGCGCGAGGCTCGTGCACTTGCACTGCCACGGCGCCTCCTCCTCGGCGACGGCGGACGACATGAAGATCGTCACGACGTAGCGCGTGCCGTTCTTCTCGAGGTGCACCACCGTCGGCTGCTCGTTGCCGGGGCCGCCGTTCTGCTCGCCGCCCTCGGTGACGGGGCCGCCCACGCCCGGGGCGAGCTCGACGACCTCCGCGCGGCCAGGCGCCGGAGCAAGGACGGCCAGGACGGCCAGCAGACCTCCGAACGATCGCCAGAGGTGGCCAGGAGAAGTGCTCATCGGAGCGCCTATTGAACAATAACCGTGCCCTCGGGGCAGTGGATGGAATTCTGGATGGTTGCGAAGTTTTTCGATGCAACCACAGTATGGAGTCCCACCCCGGAGGGTGGGACTCGAGGCCCCGATCCTGGGGTCCAGGCCCCCAGGGCGCATGTGCGATGGCGAAGGCGGAAAGGTGACTGTTTTCGCGTGGTAGGGTGCGCGACATGAGGGTCGCGTGTGTGCTCGTCGCCTTGCTGTGGAGCGGCTCGGCGGCGGCGGAGGAGCTGCTCATCCGGGCGGGGACGGTCTGGACGGTGACGGGTCAGGTGCACTCACCGGGCGAGGTCCTGGTCCGTGACGGGCGCATCGTCGCGGTGGGCGCGCGGGTGGCCGCGCCGTCGGGGGTCAAGGTGGTGGACGCCCCGAAGGGGCACCTGACGCCTGGGATCATCGACACGCACTCGCACGTGGGCGTGTACCCGGCGCCCGACCTGCAGGGCAACCAGGACGGCAACGAGATGACCGCGCCGGTGACGGCCGAGATCGACGCCAAGGACGGCTTCTGGCCGCAGGATCCGCAGATCCGGCACGCGCTCGCGGGCGGCGTGACGACCGCGCAGATCCTCCCGGGCTCGGCGAACCTCGTCGGGGGCCGGGCGGTGACGGTCAAGCTGTGGCCCGGGCGGTCGTCGCGCGAGATGCGCTTCCCGGGCGCTCCGCAGGGGGTCAAGCTCGCGTGCGGCGAGAACCCGAAGCGCGTCTACGGCGAGGGACGCAAGGCCGCGCCGATGTCGCGCATGGGTAACGTGGCCGGCTACCGCGCGGCATTCCAGCGCGCCAGGGAGTATCGCGAGCGCTGGGCCCGCCACCGAGAGCGCATGGCGGAGTGGGACCGCAAGCGGCGCGCGCAGCCCGGGGGGCAGGCGCAGACGCCGCCGCCCGATGCGCCCGACCGGAACCTGCAGCTCGAGACGCTCGCGGGCGCGCTCGACGGCTCGCTGCTCGTGCACTGGCACTGCTACCGCGCAGACGAGATGCTGACCGTCCTCGAGGTCGCCGAGGAGTTCGGCTTCCACGTGCGCTCGTTCCACCACGCGCTCGAGGCCTACAAGATCCGCGACGTCCTCGCCAGGGCACGCGTGGGCGTCTCGACCTGGGCGGACTGGTGGGGGTTCAAGATCGAGGCGTACGACGGCGTGCCGGAGAACGCGGCGCTGCTGTCCGCGGCGGGCGCGATCCCGATCATCCACTCCGACTCGGCGATCGGCATCCAGCGCCTGAACCAGGAGGCGTCGAAGGCCTACTGGAAGGGCCGCGCCATCGGCATCGCGATGCCCGAGGAAGAAGCGCTGCGGTGGGTGACGGCGAACGCGGCATGGGCGCTCGGGATCGAGCGTCAGGTGGGCACGATCGAGGCCGGCAAGATGGCGGACCTCGTGCTGTGGAGCGCGCATCCGCTCTCGGTGTACGCGAAGGCGGACGTGGTCTGGATCGATGGGCGCGTGGCCTTCGATCGCGCCAAGGGACCGCGGCGGAGCGACTTCGAGCTCGGCGTGGTCGAGGAGGGCTCGCTGTGAGGGGCCTGGTGTTGGCAGCCGCGTGCGTGATGGGCCTGGCCGGGGCCCGTCCGGCGCTCGCCGCGGACGGCGAGACGATCGCGCTCGTGGGGGGGCGGGTGATCTCGCTCGCCGGCAAGGCGCTCGACGTGGGGACGGTGGTGATGCGGGGAGGGCGCGTCGTGGCGGTGACGGCGGGCAAGGCGGCCCCGACGGGGGCGCGCGTCATCGACGTCAGCGGCAAGGTGGTCACGCCCGGGCTCGTGGTCGTGGACGCGCCCGTCGGCGCGGCGGACATCGACCTCGAGCCGACGACGAGAGACGACGCCATCACCGAGCGCGACGATGACGGCAACCACGCGGCGCTCCGGCTCGCGGATGCGCTCGCGCTGCGCGCGCCGCTCATCGCCGTCCTGCGCGATCAGGGGGTGACGAGCGCGGTGGTGGCGCCGTCGGGAGGGCTCGTCTCGGGGCAGGGCGCGTGGGTGGATCTGGGCGAGGGCGGGCCCGAGCAGGTGGTGCGCGCCTCGGTCGCGATGGTGGCCAACCTCGGCAACGCAGGCGCCGGCGCCGCCGGCGGCTCGCGCGCCTACGCCGTCACCCGGCTGCGCGAGATGCTCGACGACGCGCGGACGTTCACCAAGGGCGCGCGGCACGACAAGAGCGCGTTCCGCCCGCTCGCGGGCAGCCGCCTCAATCTGGTGGCGCTGCAGCCGGTGCTCTCGGGGAAGCTGCCGCTCTACGTGCGCGCCTCGCGGGAGGCCGATCTTCGCGCGGCGCTGGCCGTGGCGGCGGAGCAAAAGCTGCGCCTGGTGGTGGGGGGGGGCGCGGAAGCGTGGCGGCTCGCCCCCGAGCTCGCGGCGGCGCGCGTGCCGGTGCTCATCGATCCGTTCGAGAACCTCCCGGGGAGCTTCGACGCGCTCGGGAGCCGCATCGACAACGCGGCGCGGCTCGGCAAGGTCGGCGTGCGGATAGGCTTTTCGCTGCGCGGGGAGAACCACAACGCGCCCACGCTGCGCCAGCGCGCGGGCGTGGCCTGCGCCAATGGTCTGCCCCACGATGACGCGCTCGCGGCAGCCTCGCGCAACATCGCCGAGGCGTTTGGTCTCGCCGACCACGGGGCACTCGCGGCCGGCAAGGTCGCCAACGTCGTCGTCTGGTCCGGCGACCCGCTGGAGCTCTCCACGCAGGTGGAGCGGGTCTTCGTCCATGGCGTCGAGCAGCCGCGCCGCTCGCGCCAGACCGAGCTCCGCGATCGCTATCGCTAGACCTGCAGCCGCGCGCTACTTGCCGCCGCCCCCGCGCGCCCACCACGTGCTCTCGGAGAGCATCGCCTCGACCACGCGGTCGATGTCGTCGTCGACCGCCTTGGCGGGCACATCGACCTCGCGCAGGAAGTCGCGGAGCAGGGTGTCGAGCTCCGCTTGCTGCCGGGGCGGGTGCGTCTCGACCGTCCCACGCTCCGCGGGCACGCGGATGCGAGCCGACCGGGTGACGAGGAACTCGAGGAGCACGCGGTCGAGCGACTCGTCGGTGACCTGATCGGGTCGGCGCGCCTCCGCGGTCGGAGGCAGCAGGCCGAGGGACGACTGCACCGGAGGGATTGGTCGCGCGGGCGGTGGCTGCGAGGCGCGCGGCGGCGGCTGCGAGGCGCGCTCGGCCCCGATCTGCTGGGCGCGCGTGACGACCGCGCGGCGGATTCGCTCGGTCGGCGTGAGCGGACGCGGGCTGGGCAGGGGCGTGCTGCGCGGCGCCGCGGGCCGTCGCTCGAGCATCGCCTCGGCGAGGAAGCTCTCGAGGTGGCGCGGCAGCTCCGGCAACTGGCAGTCGAGCGCGGCGAGCCTGGCCAGGTACTCGGCGAACGGGGGCGGGGGCGCCTCGCCGATCGCGAAGGCCAGGCCCGAATGGCCGGGCAGGATGACGCCGCCGCTGGAGGTCCGCGTCGGCTCGCGGCTCCAGGCCACGGTGGCCAGGAAGCGGACGCGGTCCGCCGAGGGCAGCACGAGCTCGAGCTGGAGACGCGCTCCGACGGTCTCGGCGCGCTGCGCCGTGACGATGGTGCAGCCGTGCGCGCTGACGTTCGTCGTGACGGTCGGGAAGGATTCGCCGGGCGTCGCGAGCAGCGAGTATCGGCCCTCGACGCGCGCCTCGAAGCGTCGCGTCTTACGGCGAGAGGGCACGGCCCCTGTCCACGCCTCTCACGAGGCCGCGCGCGCTCGTGCGGCTGCCTCGGCTGCGCGCCTCATCTGCAGCGCCACCAGGTACTCTGCGGTCTGCTGGAAGAGGTTGCGGTCGGGGTGCAGCTGCTTGCCGATGCCCTCGGCGGTGACGAGCCCGACCAGCACCAGCGTGATGTCGGGCATCGGGCGCACGCGGTGCCTGCGCGCGAGTGAGAGGAGCTCGTGGACCATCGCGCCGAGCTCGAGCTCGGCGACGTTACGCCTCCGGAACTGCCCGATGAACGCGGTGATCTCCGCCTCGAGGGAGGTCCAGTCGACGTCGGTCGCGTACGTGTGGAACTTCTTCATGTGGACGAGGAAGTCGCTCGGCGTGCCCATCGCGATGCAGCGCGCGAAGTCCACGAACTGATCGAACACGTCTCCCGCGAGCTGCTTGCAGAGGCCCACGTCGAAGATCGCGAGGTCACCCGACTCGTGCAGCAGCAGGTTGCCCGGGTGCATGTCCGCGTGGACGAAGCCGTCCTCGTAGCACATCTTGAAGATCACGTTCTGCACCCGCAGGGCGAGCTCCCGGTGGTCGCCCGGCGGCAACGCGTCGAGCTTGTGGCCGCGCAGGAACTCCATCGTCATCACGCGCTGGCTGGACAGCGGCGCGAAGACCGCCGGGAAGCGCACGCCCGACACGGCCGAGAAGTTGCGGCGGAAGAGCGCGTAGTGGGCGATCTCGTTCTCGAGGTTCGTCTGCTCGCGGATGCCGTCCACGAAGTGCAGGAGGTGATCGTACGGCTGCGACAGGCGCCACGTCGGGTGCAGCTCGATCATGCGCGCGAGGGCGAGCAGGATCGTGGCGTCGCGGTTGACCTTGTCGCGCACGTCCGGGCGGAGGACCTTGATCGCGACCTCGGTGCCGTCCTTGAGGCGCGCGCGATGGACCTGCGCGACGGAGGCCGCCGCCACCGGCGCGCGATCGAACTCCGCGAACCGCTCCTCGATCGAACCGCCGAGGTCGGCTTCCACGACCTCGCGAACGCGATCGAACGAGAAGGGCGGGAGCCGGTCCTGCAGCTTGCGCAGCTCGTCGATGATCTCCTGATCGAGCAGATCGGGCCTGGTCGAGAGCACCTGGCCGAGCTTGATGAAGCAGGCGCCGAGCTGGCTCATGGCGCGCCGCAGGACCTGGCCGCGGAGGTGCGCGACCGCCTGGCGGCGGGCCTCCGTGTCCCGGATGAACAGGGTGCGGACGCGGCCCGACGCGTAGACGAGCGAGTACCACCACAGCACCGCGGTCATCACGAGGAAACGGAGGGCGTAGGAGAAGAACCGCATGCCCGTCAGTCGTTCGGCCGTCTCCGAGAATACCGTAGCCACGCTGCAACTTTTCACCGATCGCGAGCGCGACGAGAAATCGCCGGCGCGGGTGGCAGGTTGTGCGACAGGTCGGCTAGGCGATCAGACCGCGACGAGACCGCAGGCGTCGATGCGGCGGAGGTGCTCGCGCCAGCGTCGCGTGGCGGCGTCACGTGACTCGAAGTGCAAGCCCATCCCGGCGACCCAGTCCCCCTTGGGGCTCGCGGCCGAGAGCGCGGTGCGGGTCCGGGCCACCCGCGCGCGGAGCTGGCAGCGCCTGCCATCCGCTGTGCACATGACGACGTCGAGGTTCGTGCCCACCCGCGGTGGCGCCAGCGAGTGCACGAACGCGCCGGTGGCCGACACGTCGAACGTGGCGCTCACGATCCGGCCTCGCGGCTCGCTCGTCACCGACCACTCGGCGCGGATGGAGAGCGGGAAGCGCGGGTGGCGCCGCCCGGACGACGGTGGGTGGCGGCCTTCGGCGACCTCCTGCGCGAAGGCCAGCGACATGCGCTCCTCGGAGAGGAACCTCACGCGGGCGTGCTCCGGATATGCGGGCTGCCCGACCGCTCCGAGGAGCATCCGCTCCCACAGCCCAGGCAGGCGCAGCTCCACGAGGACGCGCTCGTCGGGCGCGACCGAGGCGCGGGTGGCGAAGACCAGCTCGCCACCCTCGGGACCCCAGTGGAACGCCCGCAAGAAGTCCGGGGCGCTCTCGAAGGAGACCGTCAAGATCCGCATGTTCCGTCCCTCCCGCCAACGTCGAGGATAACACGCTGAACGAGAGGACTAACCCCAGCGCTCGCGTGAGTTGATCACATGAGCCTAGCTTGCGAAGCAAGCGGAGCCCGAGCCCGTTCCAGATTCCGCTCGGGCTCGGGCTCGGGCTCGTATCAACCGAGGTGCGCCTTGGGGCTAGCCGTTCGGAGGGATCCACCCCGCGAGGGCCTTCTCCACGAAGGGGAGCCGATCCTGGCCCCAGAACAGGATCCCGGGCGGATCCACCCAGAACGATGGAGCGCCGAACACGCCCTTCTCCAGCGCGTCGTCGGTGTCGCGGCGCAGCGCGTCCTTGACACCGGGATCCGCCAGCTGGCGCTCGGCCGCCTCGGGCGCGAGGCCGGCGCGGCTCGCCACCTCGAGCAGGATGGCAGGCTGGGCGATGTCCTCGCCGGTCACCCAGTAGGCGCGGAAGAGCGCGTGGGCGAGGGCGGCGCGCGCGTCCGCGGGCTGCGCGACCAGGAGGCGCATCGCGCTCACGGACCGACGCGGGTGTCCGAGCGGCATGGAGAGCGGCACGCCGAAGTGATCCGCCCACCGGTGCATGTCGAGGAGGTTCATGCGCGCCTTGGGGGGCGACATCAGCTCGCCCGGTGACTGCGGCGCGGACAGGGCCCGGAAGACGCCGCCGAGGAGCATGGGGCGCCACACGAGCTCGGCCGAGCTGCGCTCGCAGAGCGCCTCGATCTGGGTCGACGCGAGGTACGCGTAGGGGCAGGTGATGTCGAAGTAGAAGAGGACGCGCGGCACGGCGCGAAGCTACCGCAACCGGTGGGGCTTTGTTCTATGCTACGCGCCCGTGGTCGAGTGGGATGACGACGAGATCGTGCGCTGCACGCTGGCGCCGGATCTGTCGGGGGTGGAGGTGGCGGGAGACGTCGAGCGGACGCTCGGGCATCCGGCGCAGGCGCTCGCCGAGGGTCGAGCGTTCTGGGGCCGCCTCTTCGAGAAGCCCGAACGTGCGCTCGAGCTCTTCTCGCGGGGCTTCGCGGGGGAGCGGGCGAGCGGCACCCTTTGTATTCGCACCGGCACGGCCGATCGCGCGTGGGTCCACATCAAGGTCAGGCCGCGTGCGGGCGGCGTCGCGCTGACCCTGCTCCGCCTGGTCGAGCGTGGGCTCGATCTCGACGGCGTCACCATGGGAGAGCGGCTCCTGCGCCTCGTCAATCAGGCGCCGGTGGCGGTGTTCGCGCTCACGCCGGAGGGTATCTGCGAGCTGTCGGAGGGCGGCGCGCTGGCGGCTGCCGGGCTCCGGCCAGGCCAGCTCGTCGGCGTCAACTGGCTGGAGCGATTCCCCGACTCGGCGCTGGCGAGGATCCTCCCGCGCGTGTTGGCGGGCGAACCCGTGCTGTCGCAGGCGAGCATCGGAGACGCCATCTACGTCAACCGCTACTTCCTCGAGCGAGATGCCGATGGGCGACCCATCCGGATCATGGGCTTCTCGATCGAGGAGAGCGCGCGCGTGCGGGCCGAGGAGCGCCTGGCCGAGCGGACGGCCGAGCTGGAGCACGCGCTGGCGCGCGAGACCGAGTCGCGGGCGCTCGCAGAGGCCGCGGTCAGGCAGCGCGACGAGTTCCTGAGCATCGCCTCTCACGAGCTGCGCACGCCGCTGGCAGCGCTCCAGCTCGCGGTGCAAAGCCTGGCGCGCATCGAGCGCCAGCGGGACTGTGGCCCCCGGGTGCTCGAGGCCGCCGCGACGGCGGAGCGAGGCAGCCGGCGGCTGGTGGAGCTCGTGGACGTCCTGTTCGACGTCTCCAGGCTGCAGGCTGGCATCGGCCTCCAGCCGCGCGAGCTCGATCTCGTGGTGCTGGTGCGAGACATGGTGGCGGAGGCGCAGCGCGTCTCGCCGGCGGCCATCGAGCTCGTGGCGCCGACCACGCTCCGCGGCGTCTGGGATGGTGACCGTCTCGAGCAGGTGATCCGCAACCTCCTGTCGAACGCCAACAAGTACGGGCTCGGCAAGCCGATCGAGGTGCGCGTCGTGCCCGAGCCGAGCGCGGTGCTCCTCGAGGTGCTCGACCAGGGCATCGGCGTACCCGAGGACAGCCGGGTCCGGATCTTCGATCGCTGCGAGCGGGCCGTGTCCCCGCAGCACTACGGGGGGCTGGGTCTCGGCCTGTACGTGGTGCGCCGCATCGTCGAGGCGCATGGCGGCACGTGCGGCGTCGAGGCGGCGCCGGTCGAGGGCTCGCGGTTCTGGGTGAGGTTGCCGAAGAACGCGGCGGAGGCACCGCCGCGGGTCCCTGTGCCGTCCTGAGAGCGCAGCGCAGCGAAGACGCAGGGAGGGGTGGCCGCCTACCGAGGCGGCCACTCGCTCACAAGTTGGGCAGGAAGAGGAAGCCGCGCGACGGGTAGTAGTACGCCCAGTAGAAGCACATCTCGTCGTAGAAGCTCTCGCCGAGGCGCACGGTGCGGTTCGTGGTGTTGTTGAACGAGCAGGTGTAGTGCAGTCGCTCACCGGCCGAGAACGAGAGCGGCGGATCGAACGTTGCGTACGGCGGGTGCTCCCAGTCGAGGCTCTCGTAGACCATGTTCGCACCGCTCGCGGACATGTGCTCGATCGCGAAGCGCGTGCCGAGGCGGTGCGTGTGGCCGGTCAGGGAGAAGATCTTGTCCGCCGGGGCGAGCTGCGTGGTGCCCTGGAACGTGGCCATCTGGTTCGGCGGGATGTTCAGGTTGATGTTGCCGCCGAAGATGAGGTCGGCGCGGCTCTCCGGCGTGCCCGCGTACTTGTAGACGTCCATGTGGCCCCTGCCCACGACGGGGCTCGTGGACGCGTTGATGAAGTGGATCTCGACGCGGACGTTCTGGTTGGCCTTGAACTGGTAGGCGACCCCGGCCGGGAAGGTCAGCACCTCGTGGGGCGACTGCGTGATCGTGAGGGCCTTCGCCATGCCGTTCGACGTGCCGAAGCCGGGGATCACACCCGCGAAGGGGTTGCACCGGGTCGGGGTCTCGTTCACGGCCTCGTCGGTCGCGTAGAAGATCATGTGGTGCGTGCCGGCGATCAGCGTCGCGTCGAAGCGCGCGACATCGACCGGCTGCGCGTTGCCCGTCGGGAGCACCACGCACCAGGTGTCCTCCATGCCCGGGTCGAGCATCATGGACATCTCGTAGCTCTTGAGGAGCTCTCCGACGTTGCTGCCGGAACCCGCGGAGCCCGCGCTGCCCGCCGAGCCTGCGCTGCCCGCACCGCCCGCCGAGCCGCCCGAGCCAGCGCGACCGGCCGCACCCGCGCTGCCCGCCGAGCCGGCGGAACCCGCGGAGCCCCCGCTGCCCGCCGAGCCGGCGGAACCCGCCGAGCCGGCGGAACCCGCCGAGCCCGCGGAACCCGCCGAGCCCGCGCTGCCTGCAGCGCCTGCACTGCCCGCGGCTCCGGCCGACCCGCCCGTCCCCTTGTCGTCGCCGCAGCCGATCGTGAAAGCAACGAGCCCCGCTGCGAGGAGCCCAAGGTGCTGTGAGTCACAAGCCAGTCGACGCATTCGATGGACCTCCGGGACTGGAAAACCCCGTGCGGAGTATACAGATTTCGCACACCCCGCAATAGCGTTGATGGGGATCAATTCCGCGCATCTATTGCGTGTGTGACGGTGTGGGATTGTGGCGCCACAATGGCGCTCCACTGTCCCGCCGGGCGGGAATGGTGGCATCTTGGCGGCATGAGACGGGACGTCGGTTCCTCAGTGATTGCGCTCCTGCTGCTCGGCTGCGGGAGCGGGGCAGCGACGGGCGGCGGCGCCGGTGGCGGGGGCACCGCCGGATCCGGCGGAGACGTGGGCGGCGGTGGCGCCAGCGGAGGCGCGGCGGGGGGAGGCGGCGGAGCGGGGGCGAGCGGGCGAGGTGGAGCGGGCTCGAGTGGGCGTGGGGGCGCCGGCGCGGGCGGCGGGGCGAGCGGTGGGGGGGCCGGGGCGAGCGGCGGCAGTGCCGGCGCGGCGGGGACACCGACGGGAGGCGCCTCCGGTGCCGGCAATCCCGACGGACACTGCGACGTGCCGGCGGACGCGATGGCCGAGGACACGTCCCGACCCGATCGCGTCGTCGGGACGGGTACGCCGGCGAGCTGCACCGGGGAGGCGTTCGTCCAGGCGGTCGCGGCCGGCGGGATCATCACGTTCGACTGCGGCCCCGATCCGGTGACCATCGAGCTCGACCGCACGGCGAAGGTCTTCAACGACAAGGGCCCGAAGATCGTCATCGACGGCGGCGGCAAGGTCACGCTCTCGGGCAAGAAGGCGCACCGCATCCTCTACCAGAACACTTGCGACCAGGCGCAGGTTTGGACCACGCCGCATTGCGACAACCAGGATCACCCGCAGCTCACGGTGCAGAACCTCACGTTCATCGACGGCAATGCGCAGGCGGAGGAGGACGGTGGCGGGGCCATCTTCGCGCGGGGTGGGCGGCTCAAGATCGTCGGCTCGCGCTTCTTCGGCAACGTCTGCGCCGAGACGGGCCCCGACGTGGGGGGCGGGGCCGTGCGGGCCTTCGATCAGTTCGACGGGCAGCCGCTCTACGTGGTCGGCAGCACCTTCGGTGGGGCGCCGGAGCTGGCCAATGTGGGCTCCAATGGCGGCGCATTGAGCAGCATCGGCGTCTCGTACACCGTCATCAACAGCCTCTTCTCCCACAATCGCGCGATCGGCAATGGCGCGAACCCCGCGCAGCCCGGGACACCGGGCGGCGGCAGCGGCGGCGCCATCTACAACGACGGCAACACGTTCGTGCTCACGCTGTGCGGCGTGAAGATGACGGATCATTCGGCGAACGAGGGCGGCGGGGCGATCTTCTTCGTGTCGAACGACCGGACGGGGAGGCTCGTCATCCGCGATTCGCTGCTCGAGCGAAACCCGAGCGGGCGCTTCGAGACCGAGGGCTATCCGGGGATCTTCGTGCTGGCGGCCGGGCCGCCCGAGGTGACGGACTCGATCATCCGGTAGCCCTGGAGGCGCGTCGTCGTCAGAACGTCACGACGGTGCGGATCGACTCGCCGGCGTGCATGAGGTCGAAGGCGCGGTTGATCTCGGCGAGCGGCACGGTGTGGGTGATGAGCGGATCGATCTCGATCTTGCCGTCCATGTACCAGTCCACGATCTTCGGCACGTCACCCCGGGGCCGAGCTCGACCACCACGCCCGCGCCCTCGTGGCCGAGGATCGCGGGGAAGAGGCCCTCGGGGTCACGGCCCGAGCGCGTGAACTCGTCGGTGTGGCAGACGCCGGTGGCGCGGAGCTCGACGAGGACCTCGCCGGCCTTGGGGCCTTCGAGGTCGAGGGTCTCGATGGACAGGGGCTGGCCGGCGGCGTGCGCGACGGCGGCTTGGACTTTCATGCGCCAATGGTAGTGCGGTCCGCGCGTGGCGGAGCACCGCCGAGTGCCAGGAGCGCCACCGCGTAGCAGAGCCCGGCGAGCAGGAGCACCACGCGGAAGCCGAAGGCCATGCCGAGGATCTGGGCGGACACCGTGCCGATCACGGTGAAGAAGCAGTTCGTGCCCCAGGCCCAGGGGACGAGCGCGGGGGCTTCGGCCTGCACGAGGCGAAGTCCCGTGGGGAACGGCATGCCGAGGGCGATGCCGAGCGGTGCGAGGAGCAGGAGCGAGATCGCGATGCGCGCGGGCAGCGGCAGGCCGAGGGCGACCGAGAAGACCGCGGGGGCGAGGAGCGCCACGGCGGCGCCCACCGCGAGGGCGGCGCCGACGGCCCGGCGGATGCCGCTGCGATCACCGGCGAGGCGCCCCGCGAGGGCGGCGCCGACGCCGGTCCAGAGCAGCAGGCCCGCGAGCACCACGGCGAGCGTGTAGACGGGCTGGCCGAGGAACAGCGTGAAGCGCTGGAGGAGCGCGATCTCGACGAAGATGAAGCCGAGGCCGAGCGCCGAGAAGTAGGTGAGGAAGCGGAAGCGCGAGGGTGGGGGCTGGCCACCGCGCGAGGCGCGCCAGAGCGGGATGAGGATGCACAGGCCCGCCACGAGGCACGACTGGAGCAGGACCACGACGAGCGTGACCTCGGCGACCGGGCGGTCCTCGAGGGCCATGCGACCGGCGAGGTAGCCCTTCTGGCGGAAGAGGTCGAGGAACGTGGCGGGCGACAGGCTCGACCAGCGCGCGTGCTGGTTGAAGAAGGGGCGATCATCCGTGGCCGGCTCGAGGAGCGCGGGCTCGGCGGCGTACACGGCGCGCGGATCTGGCGCGGAGACGAGGCGGTCGAGCAGGCTCCCCGGGTGCGGGTCGCCGGGGGCGTAGAGGACCTCGGCGCGCTGGGGATCCTCGCCCGGGGTCTGCGCGCGCTGGAGGAACTCGCGGATGCGGCGCACGTGATCGTCCGTCATCGGCGAGCGCTGCAGGAGGAAGCCCGCGCCGAAGGAGGGCCGGCCGGGGAGCATGCTCGGGAAGCGCCAGGCGACGAGGTGACGGGACGCGTCGGTCACGCCTCGGCGGGCGAGCGCCTCGCGCGCGGTCGAGACCAGGCGCGGGATCTGGGCCTCGGGGCGCGTGAGGAAGAGCGTGCCGTCGGGGGCGAGGTGATCGAGGTACTCCTCGAAGGCCTCGCGCGTCAGCGTGTAGTTCTCGCTGAGGCTCAGCGCCCCGGAGGCGACCGCGGCGTTCGAGATGGTGTGTGCGCTGACGATGGCGTCGTACTGCTCCTTCGAGCGGCGCACGAAGCTGCGGGCCTCGTCGGTCAGAAGGTGGACCGCGGGGTCGGCGAACAGATCGCCCCAGAAGTCGCGCATCAGGCGCGCGCCGACGTCGTTGATGAGCGGGTTGATCTCGACGGCGGTGACCGAGGAGGCGCCGAAGTGCAGGGCGTCGAGGACCTCGGCGCCGCCGCCCGAGCCGAGGATCAGCACGCGCGGGGTCGGCTTGCCGAGGTAGGCGACGCCCGACGGGTAGGCGTGATCGTCGGGCGTGCGGGCGAGCGCCGCGCGGACGCCGCCGCGGAGGTCGCGGATGCCGGTTGCCGCGGTGCCGCCGTCGATGAACATGACGCGCTTGACCAGGCTGCCGCGCTTCGAGGGCAGCTCGAAGACCTGCACCTTCGAGAACGTGTTCCACGCGGTGTAGAGCGGCGGCGGCAGCGCGCGAGGCGGGCGCTTGCCCGGCGTCGTGGCGATGGGCATGGCGGTCTCGCCGCCAGTTGCCAGCGCCCCGAGGGCGAGCGCGAGGCCGAGGGCCCCCACGCCGGCGAGGCGTCCGCGCGGGGAGGGCGGCGCGAAGACCCCCGCGGACAGCGCGCCGAGCGCTCCGGCGAGGGCGATCGCGCCGGCGCCGTCGAGGGCCGGCATCGCGATCGCCACGGCCGCGCACCCGGCGGCCGCGCCGACGAGGTCGAACGCGTAGAGGCGGCCGATCTCGCGCGCGCCGCGGGTGAAGAGGAGCGCGATCGCGAGGCCCGAGGCGTAGAAGGGCGCGGCGACGGCCACGTAGTAGAGGGGCATCCAGAGGAGCTGGCGCGACTCGGCGAGGAGCGCGAAGGGATCGAACGGGATGATCTGCTGGAGCCGGAAGGTGCCGACGGCGACGAACGCGAAGACGGCGCCGAGGACGGTGAGCGTGGCGTCGAGCGGGGCGTCCTGCCGCAGCCAGCGCCAGGTCGCGACGGTCACGCCGGCCGCGCCGAAGCCGAGGAGCGCGGTCGAGATGACGAGGAAGCCGAAGTGGTACCAGAGCGCGACGGACATGACGCGCGTGAGCGACAGCTCGAGCAGGAGCGTCGCGAGCGACAGGAGGAAGAGGCCGAGGCAGCGCCGGGTGGACCCGGTGGCACCGTCGGTCGCGGCTCCCATCGCGTCACTGTACCGCGCGCCGTCCGGTGATACACAGCTCCCATGAGCGCGATCGGACCGGTCGGCAAGCGCGTGGTGGTCTCCGAGCTGGGCGAGGATCCGCCCGAGGCGATCGAGCGATTCCTGTCGCTCGAGCCGATGGCGCCGCCGGATCCCGCGGCGCTGGGCGCACGTGACGTCATCATCGCGGTCAAGAGCGCGCAGGTGGGCTGGGTGGATCTGCTGATGACGAGCGGGCAGTACCAGCACCTGCCCAAGCCGCCGTACACGCCGGGCCTCGAGTACGCGGGCGTGGTCGCGTGGGCGGGCGCGGAGGCCGGCGCGATCGCGGTCGGCGACGAGGTGCTGGTCGATGGGTTCCTGGCTGGGCCGCGCTCGCTGGGGGGCTACCAGGCCTACGGCGGCTTCGCGTCGTACGCGGTGGCGCCGGTCGAGGCGGTCCGGCGTATCCCGGGCGGGCTGTCGTTCGACCAGGCCTGCAACCTGCTCGGGAACTACGAGACGGCGTACCACTGCCTCGTGACGCGCGGGCGCCTCGCGGCGGGCGAGACGGTGATGATCCACGGCGCGTCGGGCGCGACGGGCCTGGCCGCGGTGCACGTGGCGAAGCTCGTGGGCGCGCGGGTGATCGCCACCGGGCGCTCCGAGGACAAGCTCGCCGCGGTGCGGGCGCAGGGCGCGGACCACGTGCTGAGCGTCCGCCGGTCGGACGGCGCGCCCGGCGTCCGCGAGCTGCGCGAGGAGGTCAAGGCGCTCACGGGTGGCCGCGGCGTGGACGTGGTCTACGACGGCGTCGGCGGCGAGATCTCCGCCGAGAGCCTGCGATGTATGCGCTTTGGCGCACGTTTCCTCATCGTCGGCTGGGCGGCGACGCCGTTCGTGTCGCGCGGCAAGGGCCAGCGCGGCGCGCCGAACGTCAACGTGCTGCCCACGAACCTCATCATGATGAAGGGCCTCGACGTGCTCGGGTGTCCGACGGTCATCTCGACGGTCAACGATCCGTCGCTGCGCCCGCCGCGCCTCGCGCAGCTCCTGGCGTGGGTGGAGGCCGGCAAGATCAAGCCGCACGTCTCGCACGTGTTCCCGCTCGACGAGGTCAAGGAGGCGATGCGGACGAAGTGGCGCGGCGAGGTGATCGGCGGCTGCGTGGTGAGGCCGTAGGTCAGAGCGGGATCACGACGCGGAAGCCGAACTCGGCTCGGCGCAGGGCCGCGGGGGCGCGGAACCGCGCGGCGAGCCGGCACTCGGGCGCGGACGCCATCCACGAGCCACCGCGCAGCACGTGGCGCGGGCCGAGCAGGCTCCTCGGCGCGTCCTGCGCGGCGGTGCGCGTGGTCCTGGCGTCCGACTCGCCCTCGATGTCCGCGATCCACTCGCGCATGCCGCCCGCGGCGTCGCACACGCCGTAGGGCGAGACGTCGAGGCGGAACGTGCCCGGCGCCTCGGGCTCGGCGACGCCCGGGCGCGAGTCGCGCATCTTGCAGTACGTCGCGTCGAAGTGGTCGCCCCACGGGAAGTAGCGGCGGTCCGCGCCGCGCATCGCCTTCTCCCACTCGAGCTCGGTCGGCAGGCGCACCTCGCGGCCCTCGCGCTCGGAGCGCCACGCGCAGTAGGCGACGGCGTCGAACCAGTCCACGCCGCCGACCGCGAAGTCGACGAGCTCGCCCGCGTCGCCGCCCGAGCCGGTCACGGGCGGTAGCTGCACGTCGCCCCGGCCGGTCTGCTCGAGGAAGCGCTTGTACTCGCGGAAGGTGACGGGCAGTCGCCCGATGAGGAACGCGTCCACGTGCACGCGGCGCTCGGTCAGGGCGTCCTGCGCCTCGTCGTCGCCGCCGACGGTGGTGGGACCGGCCGGCACGTAGACGAAGCCCGCCGGCGCCTCGTCCTCGGCGAGCAGGCGCACGCGGGTCTCGAGCCGCTCGCCGCGCTGCAGATCGAGGTGCACGCGCGCGGGCTGGAAGCCCGCCGCCGACAGCTCGAGCAGCCAGCTGCCGGCGGGCAGCTCCACTTCGAGCGGTGTCGCGCCGAGCATGCGTCGCTCGCCCACGCGATAGACGCGCTCGCCCGTGACGTAGCGGTGCGCCACCACGCCCGCCCCGGGCGGCGTGCTCGAGAGCGACACCCGCGCCCGCTCGCGGAGGCGCTGCGAGAACGTGCCGTCGTCGTACTGGCGCATGAGGCGCTCGAAGTACCCGCGCCCGCCACGGTTGCGCTCGCGCTCCGCTTGCACGAGGCGCATCCAGTAGAGCTCGGCGAGCATCTGGCGCGCGGCGGCGTTGTCGGGCTCGTGGCCGAGCGCCTGGCCGAGCAGGACGGTGGCCTCGCCGAAGGCCTCGGCGTGCTCGCGCTCCGCCTGCGCGGCGAGATCCTCGAGCTGCCACGACGGCTGCTTGAGCTCGACCGGATCGCTCGGCAGCACGCCGAGCAGCGAGAGCTGCGACTCGACGCGGAGCCGGCCGATCTCCTCGAACAGCGCGTCACACGTGATCTTCACGTCGCGCGCCTCCTCGACCAGGCGCGCCGCCTGCTCGTGCTTGCGCTCGCGCTCCTTCGAACCCTCGAGGTACTGCTCGAGCTCGTGCACGACCTCGCCGAGATCGCCCGGGCGACGCGCGGGCTCCTTGGCCAGGCAGCGCAGGCACAGCTCCTCGAGCAGGAGCGGCGCCTGCGCGTTGAGCTCGCGCGGAGGGCGGACCTCCTCGCGCAGCGTGGCGCTCACGATCTCGATGGGGGTCGGGCGCGCGAACGGCAGCCGGCCCGTCAGGATCTCGTAGAGGATGACGCCGAGCGAGAAGATGTCCGAGCGCGCGTCCACCGACGTCGCGTCGACGATCTGCTCGGGCGGCATGTAGCCGGGCGAGCCGAGGAAGCTGCCGTGCTGCGTCTCGCTCGCGGGCGCGGTCGGCGCGCCGGCCTCGTTGCCGAGCACCTTGGCGATGCCCCAGTCGGTGACGTAGACCTCGCCGTAGTTGCCGATGAGGACGTTCTCGGGCTTGAGGTCGCGGTGGATGACGCCGCGCGAGTGCGCGTACGACATCGCGCAGCAGACCTGCGAGAACACCGACAGCAGGCGCACGAGCGGGAACTTCTGGCGCACGTCGGGCTTGCGCAGCACGTCGGCCATCGAGTGGCTCTCGACGGCGCGCATCGTGTAGAACGGCTCGCCCGAGGGCAAGAGGCCCAGGTTGTAGACGGGCACGATCCCGGGGTGCTCGAGCTGCGCGGTGATGCGCGCCTCGGTGAGGAAGCGGCGCACCACCTCGGGGAAGGTCGAGGCGTGCTCGTTCAAGACCTTGAGCGCCTCCATGCGGCCGAGCTGCGTGTCCTCGGCGGAGAACACGGTGCCCATGCCGCCGCGCCCGAGCTCCTTGTCGATGCGATAGCGCGACTCGGTGGGCGGCGTGGCGCCGGGCGCGGTCTCGGTGGCGCCGCCGGTGAGCGGGCCGAGCAGCGTCTGCACGTAGCCGGTCTGCGTGCGCGGGACGGGCGTCGGCGCCGCGGGTGGCGGCGGCGCGGGCGGCGCTGCTTCGGGCATCGTCAGCGACGGCGCGGCGGCGGTGCCGCCCTCGCCCTCGCCCTCGGAGAGCAACTCCCAGAGGCGATCGTTGCCGATGCGCCCCGCGAGCTCCGCGCGCGCCTCGTCGATGCGCCCGGTGGAGACGACCTCGGCCAGCTTCCAGAGGGCATCCGCCTCGAGCCATCCTCGCCTGGTGGCGACCTGGATGACCTCGCGGATCCGACGCGCGTCCATCGTCGAATCTTAAGCGACCGCGCCGCAAGCATCACCGTCGACGAGGGGGTCGTCTGGCCGCAGGCTCGACCCCGCAGTCGCTGCGCGCGGTACGCGCCCTCGGCGCGCCCCCGCGAGTCTTTCGGCCCGTGTAGGGGCTCGCCCGACATGGCACCGGGCTTGCTTGGCGGGAGCGCATGAAGCCGGCGTGGGTCCTTGGGCTGCTCGTGTTCGTGGGTGTCGGCTGCAAGGTCGAGCCCTTGCCGTCGCAGGACGAGCCGGGCGGATCGCACGCGGCGGCGGATGGCGGGCCGCCGGCCAGCGGTCCGGCGGGCGCGGGCGGGCGAGCGGGCGCCGCCGGGACGGCCGGGGCGGGGGGTGCGGCGGGGGCGGGCGGCGATGGCTGCCGCGAGCCCGACGCCGCGACCGGGGTGACGCTGAACCCCGAGCTCACCGACGTGTACCGGGCGTTCTCGCTAGGCTCGGTGCCGGGTGTCCCGCCGCAGCGCTACGGTGGGCTCACGCTCGCGATGGGAGATCCGAGCACGCTCCTCATCGGGGGCAACGCCAACGATCCGGGCGCGCAGCTCTATGCCATCCGCGTCGTGCGCGCGTGCGGCCACATCGTGGGCTTCGAGGGCACGGCCATGCCGGTCGCGCAGACCGCGCACATCGACGGCGGCGTCGACTACGGCCCCGGTGGCGTCTTCTTCTTCGCCGGGTACCCCACGAACACGATCGGACAGATTCGCCCAGGCGAATCCGTCTCGGCGCGCACGGTGGACCTCGGCGCGCTCGGCGTGCCGGCGTCGGTGGGCGCGCTCAAGTTCGTACCGGCGCGGTTCGCGCGAGCGGGCGCGCTCAAGGTGGTCTCGTGGCCGGGCGGGCAGTGGTTCGAGCTCGCTGGCCAGGCGGACGCGATGGGCCTTCTCGACATCACGGCGGCGACCCCGCGCATGGGCGTCGTCCTGACCGGCGGGCCGGAGGGCTTCGCGTACATCCCGCCCGGCTCGCCGCACTTCGAGCGACCGAGCCTCATCGTGTCCGAGTGGTCGGCGGGAGGCGTGGCGACCTACGACCTCGACGCCCAGGGCGACCCCGTGATCTCGACGCGCAAGGCGTTCCTGACCGGGCTCATGGGCGCCGAGGGCGCGTTCTTCGATTCGGCCACGGGCGACTTCCTGTTCTCGACGTGGAACGGCACCGGCGGCTCGGAGCGCGTGATCCTCGTGCAGGGCTTCGTACCGATCGGGTGAGGTCAACCAACGATTCGGAAAACGTGGACGTGGACCTGAACGTGGACGTGGACGATCCGGCTCCGGTCGCCGTCCACGTCCACGACTGCGTCCACGTCCACGACCACGATTCGCCGCTTCCCTTCACAGCCCCAGCTGGCGGGCGAGGAAGACGTAGGCCAGCGCGGACATGTGCGCGCGCTGCTGGTTGTTGGCCGCGCCGCCGTGGCCACCCTCGATGTTCTCGTAGTAGAGGACGTCGTGGCCTTGCTCGGTCATGCGCGCGACCATCTTGCGCGCGTGCCCGGGGTGCACGCGGTCGTCGCGCGTCGAGGTCGTGAAGAGCGTGCGCGGGTACTTCGCGTCCTTCTTCACGTTCTGGTACGGCGAGTACTTCGCGATCGCGGCCCATTCCTCGGGCACCTTGGGGTCGCCGTACTCGCTCATCCAGGAGGCGCCCGCGAGCAGCCCGGAGAAGCGCTTCATGTCGAGGAGCGGTACCTCGCACACGACCGCGCCGAAGATCTCCGGCCGCTGCGTGAGCATCACGCCGACGAGCAGGCCGCCGTTCGAGCCGCCCTCGATGCCGAGCTTCTTCGGGCTCGTCACCTTGCGCGCGATGAGGTCCTCGGCGATCGCGGCGAAGTCGTCGTAGGCACGCTGGCGGTTCGTCTTGAGCGCCGCCTGGTGCCACGCGGGGCCGTACTCGCCGCCGCCGCGGATGTTGGCCTGCACGAAGACGCCGCCGCGCTCCATCCACGCGGCGCCCGCGATCGGGCTGTAGCCGGGCTCGAGGCTGACCTCGAAGCCGCCGTAGCCCGTGAGCAGCGTGGGGTTCTGTCCATCCAGCGTGAGCCCCTTCCTCGAGACCTGGAAGTAGGGGACCTTCGTGCCGTCCTTCGACGTCGCGAAGTGCTGCTCCACCGCCAGGCTCGAGGCGTCGAAGAAGGCCGGCGACTGCTTGAGCTTCTCCGGCTTCTTGCCGAGCCTGGCGTGCGAGAGCGTGTACGGCTGGGTGAAGTCGTTCGACACGAACCAGTACTCGTCCGAGTCGGTCGGGTCCACCGGCTCGGCGCCGAACGAACCGAGGCCCTTGACCTCGTGCGGGCGCATCGTCCACTTGCCGCCCTTGCGCGTCCACACGTAGAGGCGGTTGTGCACGTCCTCGAGCTCGTTGACGATGAGCGCGGTCTTGAGCTGCGCGACGGCGGACAGGGACTTGTTCGGCTTCGGCGTGAACAGGGCCGTGAAGTCGCGGCCGCCCTTGCGGTACGCGTCGAAGCCGGTCGTCAGGAGCGATCCCTTCGGCCAGGTCTTGCCGCCGGCGGTCCAGTCGTCGCGCAGCGTGATGAGGATCTGGTCGTCCCAGACGTCCAGGTTCGCGGACTCGGGCAGGTCGATGCGCTCGAGCTTGTCACCGGCGCGCAGCCAGTACTGCGTCTGGTAGAACGTGATGCCGCGGACGGCGAGGTCCCGCGGCTTGCCGTGATCCCACGTGCGATGCACGCCGCCCGAGACGTCGGTCTTCTGGGCCTCGAAGACGAGCTTGGCCTCCGCGAGCGGGGTGCCGCGCTTCCACTCCTTCGAGAGGCGCGGGTAACCGGAGTCGGTGAGCGTGCCCGGGCCCTGGTCCGTGCCGACGTAGACCGTGTCGAGATCCTTCCAGTCGATGCTGGACTTGGCCTCGGGCAGCGAGAAGCCGCCGGGGACGAAGGCCTTCGTCTTCGTGTCGAACTCGCGCACGACGCTCGCGTCGGCGCCGCCGCGCGAGAGGAAGACGAGGCAGCGCTCGTACTTCGGGTAGAGGCAGGCCGCGCCCTTCCAGACCCACGGCTCCTTCTCGGTGGCCGCGAGGGCGTCGACGTCGAGCACCGTCTCCCAGGCGGGCTTGGGCTTGCGGTACTCGGCGAGCGACTTCACGCGCCGCCACAGCCCGCGCGCGTGGGCGTCGTCGCGCCAGAAGTTGTAGTAGTGGGCGCCCTGCTTGCCGATCCACGGGATCTTGTCCTTGGAGTCGAGGATCCCGAGGAGGCGTTGCTCGAGCGGCTTGAAGCGGGCGTCGCCCTCGAGCTCCTTCGTGGAGCGTGCGTTCTGCTCCTTCGCCCAGGCGAGGGCCTTGTCGGCGGTGACCTCCTCGAGCCAGAGGTAGGGATCCTCGGGCGGCGCGTGCGGCGGCGCTGGTGCGGGCGCGGGCGGCGGTGTGACGGGCGTCGGGGGCGGCGCGGGCTTGTTTGCGGCGACCGGCGCGGGCGGCGGTGCGGTGGGTGCGCACGCGAGGAGCAGGCCGAGAAAGAGGGCGACACGCTGCATGCGCGGGAGCCTATCCCGAGATTCCCTGTGCGGGTGCGCACGGAATGCGGGCGGGTGCCTTGACTTATTGCACTGTAAGTGCAAATTGTTGAGTGGGAGGCTGACGGGTGATCGCACTTCGCGAGCGCCGGTGGGCCGAGGGAAGGAGCTCGAGATGCGGACTCTTCGTGGTGATGGCTTGCGGGCTGAGTGGCTACTCGCGGGATGCGCGCTGCTGGGAGGGGTGCTCCTGAGCTGTGGCGGCGATCCGGGGGGAGGTGCGGGCGCTGGAGGCGCGGGCGCTGGAGGCGCGGGCGCTGGAGGTGCGGGCGCTGGAGGTGCGGGCGCTGGAGGCGCGGGGGCGGACCCGCTGGCGGAGCAGAGCGCGCAGAGCGCGCTGGAGAGCGACCGCGCGATCAACGCCGTGGCGGCGAGCGTCGACCTCGCGGAGGGCGACACCTCGTTCGTCACGACGCCGGCCTCGACCGCGCGGCCGCCGGTGCTGTTCGCGCTGGCGGACACCGTGCCGGGCGTCGACGTGGCAGAGGTGCTGCGCGAGCTCACGGGGACGACGTCTCCGTGCTCGCCGACGCCGATGGTCACGAGGACCACGACCCAGTCCGGGTGCAATCGCATCGGGGTCCAGGGGACGTACACGAACGGCGTCACCGTGGCGTTCGGGCAATGCACGCTCTCGAGCGGCGCGAAGATCACGGGGAGCGTCCAGATCGCGATCTCGAAGGCGCTCAGCGCCGGGTCGTCGTGCGACGCGACGGCCAGCGTCGACGTGACCCACGACGTCGCCCTCGACGTGCACGTGCAGGCGGCCGACGGCAGGAAGGGCGATCTGACCGGCACCGGGCGCTCGCGCTTCGTTCGCACGCCGAACGCCGGGGTTCCGCCGCGCACGATCGACCTCGACGTGACGGCGAAGTACTTCGAGGCCGACGGCACACCGTCGGTCGACGTACACGTCACCGGGCAGTCGACGCTGACGGTGCAGGGCGCGGCGCCGAGCCTCGCCCTCATCCTCAACGGCCGCTACACGGCGATGCTGAACCTCGCGCGCGCGACCGCGACGGGGACCCAGACCGACGTGCGCCACGTGCGAGGCTGCTGCTACCCGACGAGCGGCACGGATGCCGTGACGGTCAAGCCGAACGTCGGGCCGGGCACCCTCACGCGGACGATGGTGTTCGGACCGGGCTGCGGCCAGGCGACGCTCGACGGCGAACCGGTCACGCTGACGGCGTGTGAGCGGCCGAGCGGCGGCGGAGGCCTTGGTGGATTCGGCGGGGGCGGGGGCGGGGGCGTTGGCGGATTCGGTGGCGGAGGCGGCGTCGGCGGATTCGGTGGCGGCGGAGGCCTCGGTGGACTGGGCGGGGGTGGGACCGGCGGTGCGGGCGGGGCCGGTGGTCGCGGCGGGGCGGGTGGGCGCGGCGGCGCCGGTGGCATCGGCGGCTGAACCCAGGTCGAACGACGAGCGGGCTACGGGGCGGGCGTGTACGAGATCTGGACGTTGTTGAAGTTGCCGTTGGCGCCTGTCTGGGTCGAGGCCGCGCCCTTTTCGAAGGTGAACGAGCCCTGGTTGTTCTGGGTGGGCGAGCTCGAGTCTCGATCGGCGAGCTCCATCCGGATCTTGTACATGCCGGCCGGCATCACCTGACCTGCCTTGTTGGTCCCGTTCCACGTCACCGTCAGCGTGCTCGCGTGGCTCGAGCGCGTCGCCCCCGACACCGCATCGGCGTCGCCGGCGCCGGCCGCCGCGTTCCATGACAGCAGGTAGCGCACGCGCCGGTTGGCCCAGCGGCCGATCGTACGCACGAAGCGGCCTGTGCTGTCCTCGATCCACACCGCGACGATGTTGCGCGGTGCGTAGTTGCCGCCAGCCGGTGCGGTGGTGAAGGAGACGGTCAACGTGCCGGGCCCGTCGCCATTGCCGCCTGACGCGCCCGCCATGCCGCCGCTCGAACCTGCAGCGCCGCCGCTCGAACCTGCAGCGCCGCCTGACGCGCCCGCGGTGCCGCCTGACGCGCCCGCGGTGCCGCCGCTCGAGCCCGCGGTGCCGCCGCTCGCGCCCGCGGTGCCGCCGCTCGAGCCCGCGGTGCCGCCGCTCGAACCCGCGGTGCCGCCGCTCGAGCCCGCGGTGCCGCCACCGGCCGCGCCGCCGCCCTCGCCCTCCTCGTTGTCGAGCACGCCGGTGGTCAGGAGCTGCGTCTCCTGTCCCCCGCAGCCGTGCGCACCCACGGCGCAGCACCCGATCACGCCGAGCACTGCCGGCCGCATCCAGCGCATTGCATGGCTCCAGGACGTCATCGAGGCCTCCGCGCGTGCATCAGTACGTGAGGGTTGCTCCGAGTGCGATGTTGGCACCGGTGCGATTGGGGAGCGCAGCGAAATCGGAGTAGCTGAAGTAGAAGATCTCGGACTTCGCCTCGAGCTCCATGGTGGGGATCACCTTCCAGCCGAGCTTGAAGCCGAACATCTCCGACCAGAGCGCGCCGAGCTCGCGGTCGATGGTCATGAACGTCATGACCTCGTCGTAGTTGCCCCGGTAGAACGACGCGGCCGATTGCGTGTAGAAGCGGTTGCGCACGCGCAGCTCCACCTTCTCGGAGAAATTCGCGAGGTAGCGGACCTGGAACGTGTGGCTCATGATGTCCCACGAGTCCACGAAGAAGCGGTAGTCGGCCTGGATCGAGGTGTCGGAGCCGAGGTAGAGGTTCGCGCCGACGGTGAGCGCGTTCTTGTAGCGCTGCAGGGGATCGGACTCGGGCACCCAGAGCTGGGCGGGCTCGCGCCGCGCCGAACGGACGGGGACGAACCGGTACGGGCTCGCCTGGTAGCCGTCGGCGGAGGCGAACGTGTACGCCACCTGGGTGGCGAGCTTCGGCGTCAGGATCTGCGTCCACGTCGCGCCGAGCGTCTGCACCTGGAGGTCGCGCGAGAAGTTGAGGTCGCCCGCGCGGCCCACCTTGTTGAGCGACAGCGCATAGCCGCCATTGAGCGTCGTGTTGTTGTTGAAGAGCCGCCGCTCGATCCCGGCGCTGAGGCCATGCGACCCGTAGTCGTTCTCGGTCGAGTACACGTACCCGCCGCTCACCGTCCACTCGCCGAGGATCTGCGAGCCGCCGAGGGAGCCCTGGTGACGCACGTCGTGGATCGTCTTGGCGGAGGCCTGGGTGACGAGGTCGATCGACGCGGACGTGACGATGTCCACCACGTAGCCTGCCGAGACGTTGGTCGTGGGCGTGACGTCGGCCTGGGCGCGCACGAGCGGGGAGACGACCTGCGTGTGGTCGTTGTCCACGTAGAGCTGCACCTTGCTCGCGAACGACGTCTGGGCGCTCGCGGCGCCGGCCGACGCGCAGACGAGCGCCATCGCCGCGGCGAGCCTCAGTTGCAGCCGCATCCGCCGCCCGAGCTCCCGTAGCCGCCCGAGCTGCCCTCGCGCGCCTCGAGCATGTGCAGGTCGAGCTCCGCCTCGTCGGGGTCCACGCCGAACTTCATGATGCGCTTGGCCATGTGCTCGCGCTGCCAGGGCTGCACGGTGCCGCAGCCGGCCGAGAGCGCGACCACGAGCGCAATGAGCCAGCGCAATCGGCGCGTCAATGCGGCGAGGAGGACGAGCACGGCGATCGCTGCCAGGCTCGAGCCTGCGTGGGCCGCGGAGCAGCCGCCCGTCTGGACCCTCGCGGAGCGCCCGCCGCGCTCGGCCAGAGGAAGCTGCCCCTGGAACGTGTCGTCGTTGATCGTGTCGTCCGCGAACGCCGCGGTGCCGTCACCGCCGCCGCCGTCGACCGCGGTGACGTAGGTGACGAGCGGGCCGGTTCCCCTGTCAGGCGCCGTCCAGCAGAGGTCCCAGTAGGTCTGATCGGAGGCCGCGCCGGCGTGGGTGACCGCGCTGCCGTCCTCGAGGACGTAGACCTGCAGGTCCTCCGCGCCGTCGGGGACGCAGCGGCCTCCGCGCGTCTGCGCGAATGTGCCCGCGGGACGTCCGTGCTCGTCGTCGATCTCCAGGGCGAATCCATTGTCATTGCAGGGAATGAAATCGAGTGGATTCCCGCAATCCGGTCCGCCTCCCGCGCGACCGGCCCACTCGCCCAGCATCTCGACCCGGATGTGATAGGTCTCACCGGGGTCGTAGCCGACGCGGAAGAGGTCGATCTGGTCGACCTCCAGCCTGACCGAGATCTTCTTGGGGCTGCCCACGTGGCACACCTCACACGTGTGCCCGGCCAGCCGGGGCGAGCCGGTGAACGGCAGGCCACCGGCGCCGTCGGCCGTGACGGCGTCCAGATCGAACTGCGTGCCCGAGGTGAAGGCGCGCGCAGGGCTCGCCCACGCTGTCAGGGCGAGGCATGCGAGGAGCAGGGACGACAGGCGGTGGCGCATCACGGGCTCCCCGGGTTCGGCGCGGGGCACGGCTGGTCCCCGCCCGAGAGCCAGTCGAGCAGGGCCGCCGCATTGGGATCGTCGAGCCCGGAGAAGATGGCGCCGCCGACGTGCGCGTAGCCGCCGTCCGACGCGGGCAGGGCCTTGCGCCACAGCAGGTTCTCCTGCGGCTTCGCGCGGAAGGTGAAGCCCACCGACGACAGGTAGTTCGCGTGGTGCTCCTCCTCCGTCAGCGGCGCGAGCAGCGCCTCGAGCGACTCCGGCTCGGTCGCGCGCAGCTTGCCCACCGAGTAGAGGCGGAACGGCATCTCCTCCCGGCCGTGGCACGCGGCGTAGCTGCATCGCGCGAGCATCGAGGGCTCGACGCACGTGCGGAACGTGGCCTCGTCGAGGTCGGCGAGGGCCCTCGGCGCGGGGCGCTCCTCGACGGGAGAGCAGGCACCCGCGACGGCGAGGGCGAGGGCGAAGGTGCACCCGGTGGCTCTCATGCGGCGCGCGGACCATAGCGAAGCCGAGATCGGAAAGGCAAGCGCAACGAGTGCGGCTTTCCTCGACGAAAGCAGTGAAATGCGGGGCGAAATGCCCCGGCTCGTGCTCGCGCGGACGTGCTAGCGTTCGCCGCCGTCGAGGTCTCTCATGTCTCTCACGACGCTCCTCCTGGCGACGATCTACTACGCGGGTGTGGTCGGCCCGCGCACCTCGGGCATCGAGCGGCAGCTCGGCGAGATCCTCACGCGAGAGGTCGGCGCGGAGACCATCGTGCTCGACGAGTCACTGCGGCGCTCGATGGCGCTTCGCCAGCGGCCGGCGAGGAAGGAGGTGCGCGCGCTCGGCGGCGAGGCCCTCGTGATCGGGCGGCTGCGCACGGGCTCGTCGTTCGTGCTGCAGACCGTGCTCTACGACCGCAGCGGTCAGGTGCGAGGTCGCTTCGACATCCCGCTCGGCCAGGCGTCGCTCGACGCGGCGGCGGAGGAGCGCATCCGCAACGAGCTCGTCGCACGCGTGCGCGAGATCGCGCCGGTCGAGCCGAAGGCCGCTCCCGTCGCGGCCGCGCCCGCCTCGGCGCCCGCGCCGGACACCGAGACGCCGCCCGGGCTCGGAACGCCCCCGGCCCCCGCGGCGCCCGCGCCTCCAGCGCCCGCGGCCGAGCCCGTGGTGATGGTGGCCAGGACCCGCGATCCCGGCGGAGTGCTGCCGGGCCTGACGACCGAGGCGAGCATGGGCATCGACTTCGTCTCTCGCACCTTCACGCCCGAGCCGCGCGCGATCCCGGCCTATCAGATCAACAGCGTGCCGGCATTGCGCCTCGCCGGCAACGTGCAGCCCGTCTCCTGGCTGGCCTTTGCGTTCGCGCTCGATCGCGTGGTCGGGCTCGACTCGAAGCTCGAGGGGCAGCCGGTGCCCACCACGCTCTCCTCCTGGCAGCTCCGTGCGAACGTGATGGCGAGGCGCACCGGCTGGTCGGTCGGCGGCAGCATCGGCTACGGGCAGCGCACCTTCGCGATCGAGTCGAAGAGCCCCGCACGCTCGCCCGACGGTGATTACGGACACCTCATCGTCGGCCTGCGAGGTCGCGCGGATCTCGGCCGCTTCAGCCTGATCGGGGAGATGGCGTACGAGCCGGTGGTCTCGGGTGAAGAGTCCACGATGGGCGCGTATGGCAATGCGCAGCGCTGGGGCATCGAGGCCACTGCAGGCGTGCAATGCCAGGTCTGGTCGTTCCTGCTCCTCGGTGCGCACGCGGGCTATCAGCGCTTCGCATGGGACTGGCCGTCGCGCGGGCTCGGCGGTGCGGTCGACGACTACCTGACCTTCGGCCTGAGCGCGGGCGTCCGGCTGGTGCCGGTGCAGTAGCCCGCGCGTGCGTGCGGGGTGTGCCCGCAGGGCCGAAACCCGGGCTGCAGTTGACGCCGGACAACTCCGCCGGCAACACCGGGGCACATGCTCGAGCGTGTTGCCAGACAAACACCGATATAGCCGCCAGGAGCTCGCGAGGGCCTCTGGCACGACGCTCAAGGCCCTGCGCTGCTACGAGGCGGCCGGATTGCTCGACGGCCGAGCCGCCGGTGAGCGGCGGGGGTACGACGACGACTCGTTCAAGCGGCTCCGCCTCGTGCTGGCGCTGCGGGACCTGGGCTGGTCGACCCGCAAGATCAAGTCGCTGCTGTCGGACACGCGACGCGATCAGCTCGCGTCGCACCTCGCCCAGGCGGTGCGCGATGCGACGGCGCAGATCGAGCGATTCGGACGCGTGCGGAGCGATCTCATCGCCGCGCGCGAGTCGATGTTCGAGTGCGCGCGCTGCGAGCGGCCCGACGAGTCGTGCTCCGAGTGCGTCGAGACCGGGAAGATCGGCCCGATCGCGGGGACGCTGCTCGTCCGGCGCAAGAAGGCCGCCGTCGGGGTGTGACGCGCCGGCCGCGCCGCCAGCCTGGTTGCGGGGTATGGTTGCGGGGTGGCCGAGACGATCGCGGGTGGAGTGTTCGAGGCGACCCACCCGAAGGCGCTCGCCGTGTACTGCTCCGACGGCAGGTTCACCGGGGCGGTCGAGGATCTCGTGCGGGGTCTCGGACACGCGCGGCTCGACACGCTCACGCTGCCGGGCGGCGCGGGCCTGCTGAACCTCTCGACGGCGTGCTACTCGGATCACGACACGGCGGGGCGCGCCCTGCAGTTCCTGGTGCGAGGGCATTCGATCGAGGAGGTCTTCCTCGTGGCGCACGCCGGCTGCGGCTACTACCGCAGCCGCCTGTCGATGCTGTCGCCCGCGCAGCTCGAGGTGCGGCAGCGCGAGGACCTCGCGCACGCGGCGCGCTGGATCTCGGACCGGTGCGGGGCCGTACGGACGAGGGCGTTCTACGCCAGCACCGACGGGGGCGAGATCCTGTTCGAGGTCGTCGATCCTTCCGCGTAGCGAGGGCCGCCGCGTTGACACCGTCCTGCGCCGGCGGGAAGCTCGACGGATGATTCGGTCGAGCAGCCCTCGCGGGATCGTGCTCGCTGCGGGGCTCGCGCTCGCGGTGCTCGGCTGTCAGCGCGACGTGGCGGCGGTGCTGTCGATCAGCGTGTACGGCCCGATGGGCGGGAGCAGCCGGTCGTTCACTGTGGACCTCATCGTCGGGCAGCGCCACGACACGCTCACCTTCGCCGGGACGGAGGAGAAGACCTTCGACATGCCGCGCCGGCTCGACGTGACCTTCAAGGAGGGCCAGACCGGCGAGGGCTTCGTGGACGTCTCCGCGATCAACTCGGTCACGCACCAGGCGCTGCGCGGGTGCGGGCCCGTGACGGTGCTGCCTGATCGCACCAACACGGCGGACGTCGATCTCCTGGTCGACGACGGGCGCTGCGACACGCTCGGCGGTGGAGGGCAGGGCGGCGGCGCGGGGGCGGGCGGGCGCGGAGGCGCGGGCAGCTCGGGCGGCGGTGGCGCTGGATCGAGCGGTGGCGGCGGCGCCTCGGGCCGGGGCGGGTCCGGCGCTGGCGGCACGGGCGGGCGCGGCGGGGCCGGGATGACCGGCGGTGCGGGCATGGCCGGCGCCGGCGGCGATCCCTGCCGGCCGCGCGCGACGTGCGGGGCCTGCACGCCGGTGGAGGGCTGCGGCTGGTGCGAGGACTCGCTGTCCTGCAGGACCGGCAATGCGGCCGGGCCGACGGGTGGGGGCTGTTCGTTCTGGGATTTCAACCCGTCCGAATGCCCGGGGGCGGGCGGCTCGGGCGGCGGCGGGAGCGGCGGGACGGGGCTCTCCTGCGACCCGGGCGCGACGACGACCGGCGGCACGTGCCCTGCCGGGCAGGCCTGCTTCTTCACCACCAACATCCCGCCGCATGCGGGCGCGCAATGCGTCATTCCCACCGTCATGGGAATGCCGCCGACGGATTGCATGGGTCTCGGGCAGCGCACCAGCGACAATGCGCTCGTCTACGATTGCCCACCCGGCCATTACTGCGGTCCGCCAGTGCCGGGCGGCAGTGACATGTGCCTGCGCGTCTGCCGCATCGGGCACCAGGAAGACTGCCCGATCTTCACATGTCAGTCGTACTTCTCGGGCGTTCCGTTCGGCCTCTGCAAGTAATCCGGACGCCGCGCGCTACTTGCCGAAGGCACGGATGATCTTGACGAGGCCGTCCACGGTCTCCGTCTTGCCGTCGAGATCGGGGCTGCTCGGCATGATGGGGCTCTTTCCCACCGCGGCGCCGCCGTAGACGATGGTCTTCTTGATCTGCTCGTCCGTCACCGAGGCCTGCCAGGCCTTGTCTCCGTAGTTGCGCGGCTTGGGGTTGAGCGCCGCGGCGCCCACGCCGTCGCCCTTGCCGGAGGTGCCGTGACAGATCGAGCAGCGCTCGGTGAAGATCTTCTGGGCCTCCGCCGAGGGTGGGCCCGAGGGCACGGCAGAAGGGGCCGCTGCCGCGGTGGGCGAGGGCGCGCTCCCCGCCGAGCCCGACGGGTTCGACTGGGGCTTGTTGCAGGCGGCCGCGCCGAGCGCGGGCAAGAGGGCGAGGGTGAGCAGGGCCTTCGAGCAGTACGAGCGCATCTTTCCTCCTTGAAGGGGCGCAGCCTAGCAGGTCGTGACCCTCCTGCCCGAGTAGCGCCTCGGCGGCTTCACCTCCGCCGGACGAGGTCGGCCGAGAACACCGCCAGGCCAGCCCAGATGAAGCCGAAGGCCACGAGCCGACCGTGCGCGAGCGGCTCGTGGAACGCGAGCACGGCCAGGCAGAACTGCCCCGTCGGCGCGAGGTATTGCAGGAACCCGACGGTCGACAGCGGCAGCCGGCGCGCCGCGCTCGTGAAGAGGACGAGCGGTACCGCGGTGACGACGCCCGTGCCGGCCAGGAGCGCGAGCGTGTGGCCGCCGTGCATCGCCACGCCGCCGCCGAGCACGAGCAAGTAGACCGCCGCCACGGGCGCCAGGAGCACGGTCTCCATCGCGGAGCCGACGAGCGCGTCGACGCGCGCGGTCTTGCGGACGAGGCCGTAGAGCGCGAACGTGGCGGCGAGCAGCAGCGCGACCCAGGGCACGCGGCCGGCGCGCCAGGTCAGCAGGCCCACGCCCGCGGCGACCAGGGCGATCGCGAGCCACTGAAGCGCGCGCAGGCGCTCGCCGAGGACGATCGTCCCGAGCGCCACCGAAAGGAGCGGGTTGATGAAGTAGCCGAGGCTCGCGTCGAGCAGGTGCCCCGACAGCGTGGCCCACACGAAGACACCCCAGTTGATGGCGAGCAGGCCGCCCGAGAGCGCCATCATGCCGACGAGGCGCACGTCGCGCATCGACCGTGCGAGGACGCGCCACTGCGCCGCGCCGGCGACGATCGCCAGGAAGGCCAGCAGCCCCCACAGGGCGCGGTGGGCGATGAGCTCGATCGGCGCGACGTGCGCGAGCAGCTTCCAGTAGACGGGGACGACGCCCCACAGGCCGTAGGCGAGGGCGCCATGCGCGAGCCCGATCCCGCGGAGGCGCGCTTCCGCGCCGCCCGCTGCCCGCACCGGTCCCCCGCTCATCCGATCGCGACGTCCACGAGCGTCGGGGCGAGGACCTTCTCGACGTCGCGCGGGGACATGCGGACGAGGAAGCCGCGCGCGCCCCCGTTGAGGAGGACGGCGTCGAGGTCGAGGATCGTGCGCTGCATGTACACGGGCATCGGCCGGCGCGTGCCGAACGGCGAGGTGCCGCCGACCTGGTAGCCGGAGTGCCGGTCGGCGACCTCGGGGCGACACGGCGCGACGCTCTTCGTCCCGAGCACGCGCGCGAGCTCCTTGGCCGAGACCTCCCGGTCGCCGTGCATGAGCACGATGAGCGGCTCCTTGCGGTCGGTCTCGAACACGAGCGTCTTGATCACCGAGTGCTCGTCCACGCCGAGCTCGCGCGCCGACACCGCCGTGCCGCCGCGCTCCTCGTAGCGGTAGAGGCACGGCGAGAAGGCCACTCCCGCGGCCCGGAGCACGCGGATGGCCGGCGTGATGGGGTGCCTGGCGTCCTTCGCCATCGCGCCCCAGCCTACCCGGTGCGAGAGCCGGGAGTCGAACCCGGACCATCCTCGCGCTGCCATCGCGCTATGCTGTCGAGGGCTCGACCGTGTCGATGTTCCTCGAGACCAGCCGATTCCGCCCCGTGCGCCGGCTCGGCGAGGGCGGGATGGGGATCGTGTACGAGGTCGAGGACCGCGAGCGGGGCGAGCACGTCGCGCTCAAGACGCTCAAGCGCCCGACGGCCGAGCTGACCTACCGCCTCAAGCGTGAGTTCCGGGCCCTGGCCGAGCTGCAGCACCCGAACCTGGTCGCGCTGCACGAGCTGTTCGTCGAGGGCGACTCGTGCTTCTTCACGATGGAGCTGCTCGTCGGGCGGGATCTGCTCGCCCACGTGCGCAACGGTGACCGGCCGCTGGCCCTGGCGGACACGCAGCTCGCGCACGGTGGCCTCCCCGAGCCGGCCCCCCGCGAGACGCCGCCCGCCGAGCGGGCGATCGGCTGCGACGAGGCGCGGCTCCGCCGGGTGCTCCCGCAGCTGGTCCGGGGCCTCGCCGCGCTGCACGCGGCGGGCAAGGTCCACCGGGACATCAAGCCCTCCAACGTCCTCGTCACGGCCGCGGGGCGCCTGGTCGTGCTCGACTTCGGGCTCGTGACGCACGCGGACCGCGAGCGGGATCGCAGCGTGGACGGCGACGTCGTCGGCACGGTCGCGTACATGTCGCCCGAACAGGCGCGTGGAGATCCCGCCTCGCCGGCGTCCGACTGGTACTCCGTCGGGGTGGTCCTCTACGAGGCGCTGACGGGCCAGCTGCCGTTCTCCGGCCCGACGCTCCGCGTGCTCCTCGAGAAGCAGCAGCATCCCGCGCCTCCGCCTCGGGCGCTCGTCCCCGAGGCCCCGGCGGACCTCGACGCGCTCTGCACGAGCCTGCTCGACCGGGCCGAGCGTCAGCGCCCCGACGGCGAGGCCGTCCTGCGGCGCCTGGGCATCACCGCGGACCCCGACCTGCCGCGCCACAGCGTCTCCTTCAGCGGCGCGGCGGGGATCCCCTTCGCGGGCCGCGAGGCGGAGCTCGCGCGGCTCGCGCAGGCGCTCGGCTCCACGGCGCGCCTCGAGGCGTCCGCCGTCGTGGTGGTCGGAGAGTCGGGCATCGGCAAGAGCACGCTGATCCGCGAGTTCCTCGACCGGACCCGCATCAGCCACCCCGGTCGGGTCGTCCTCGAGGGGCGCTGCTACGAGCGGGAGGCGGTGGCGTACCAGGCGATGGACAGCCTGATCGATCACCTGAGCACCTACTGGCGCGGCCTGCCCGCGGAGGAGGCCGAGGCGCTGGTCCCGCGCGAGGCTGCGCTCCTGCCCCGGCTCTTCCCCGTGCTCGGGCGGGTGCCCGCCATCGCGGGCGCGCCCGCGGGTCCAGCCATCGCAGATCCCCAGGAGGTCAGGACCCGGGCCTTCGCGGCGCTCCGCGACGCGCTCGGGCGTCTGGCGGATCGCCACCCGCTCGTCCTCGTCCTCGACGACATGCAGTGGTCGGACGCGAGCACGCTCACCCTGCTGTCGGACCTCATGCGGCCGCCGCGTCCGCCGGGGCTGCTCCTCGTCCTGGCGAGCCGGCCCGAGGCCATCGGGCGGCTCGGCGCGCTGGTCGCCCACATGGACGCGAAGGCCTCGACCATCGAGCTCCTGCCGTTGCCCGCGGCGCCCTCGCTCGAGCTCGCGCGCAAGCTCCTCGGTCCGAGCTCGGACCACCGCGCGGAGCGTGTCGTCCTCGAGGCCGCGGGCAACCCGTTCTTCATCGGAGAGCTCGCGCAGTACGCCCAGCTGATCGGCGAGCACGCCACCGAGCCGCTCCAGCTCGAGGGTGCGCTGCAGCGGCGCATCGCCCAGCTCCCCGCCCAGCCCCGGCGGCTGCTCGAGCTCCTGGCCCTGGCGGGCGAGCCGGTCGCGATGGAGGTCCTCGGCACCGCCGCGGGGGCCGGGCGAGGCGCGCTCGCGCAGGACACGGGCGTCCTGCGGACGATGCGCCTCGCGAAGGTGACGGGGCCGCGCCACGCCCCGCTCATCGAGCCCTACCACGACCGGATCCGCGACGCCGTGCTCTCGAGCATCTCGCCGGAGGGCCGGCGCGAGCTCTACCGGAGCCTCGCGCTGGCGGCGGCGGAGCAGGCGGCGCCGGAGCGGATGGCGACGTACTGGCGAGGGGCCGGCGAGGACGCCCGCGCGGCGAGGTACGCCAGCACGGCCGCGGACGAGGCGCTCGAGCGGCTCGACTTCGATCGTGCGGCGGACCTCTATCGAATGTCGCTCCTGCTGGGCGGGCACTCCGTCGCGGACCGGCGCGCGCTGCTCGTCTCCCTCGGTCACGCGCTGTCTCACGCGGGCCGCCCGGCGAACGCGGCGCAGGCGTTCCGGGATGCGGCCGAGGAGAACACCAGCAGCGTCGCGGCGCTGGAGCTGCAGCGTCGATCGGCGGAGGAGCTCCTGCGGGGCGGCTACCTCGAGGAGGGGCTCGCGGCGATCGAGCAGGTGCTGCGAGCGGCCGGCCTCCGGCTGAGCACGCCCACGGGCGCGCTCGCGCGCATGCTGGCGCGCCGGGCGTGGCTCCGCGTGCGAGGGCTTCGCTGGCGCACCCGCGACGCGAGCGAGCTCAGCCAGCGCGCCCTGACGCTGATGGACACCTGCTGGTCGGTGACCCTGGGGCTGAGCGTGGTGGACAACATCCAGAGCGCCTCGTACTCGGCGCAGCACCTCGCCTACGCCCTGGCCGTCGGCGAGCCGACGAGGCTCGCGCGCGCCTTCGGCATGGAGGCCGTCTTCCTCGCGTCGCAGGGGCACGGCGACCGGGCGCGGGCCTGCGTGGAGCACGCGCGCACGCTCTCGGACCAGCACGACGACGCGTACGGGCGGGCCTGGGCCGCGATGGGCCAGGCCGCGACGGGCTTCTTCGCGGACAACCAGTGGAGGCGCTCGCTCGAGGGCTTCGTCGAGGCCGAGCGTCGGTTCCGCACGAGCCAGAGCGCCGGCTGGGAGGTCGACAGCGCCCAGACCTGGTCCTGCTTCAATCGCCTGTACCTCGGAGAGCTCGAGGAGCTCTCGCGGCTCGTGCCGGGCTACGCGCGCGAGGCCGAGCGGCGCGGCGACCTCTACCAGCAGGTGAATCTGCGCACGCGCCTCGGCATGGTGCACCTGGCGGCGGACCGGGCCGAGGGGTGCCGCGAGGAGCTCGAGGGGGCGATCGAGGCCTGGATGCCCCGTCAGACCGCCTTCCAGGTGCAGCACTTCTTCGCCCTGCACGGGCGCGGAGAGATCCTGCTCTACCGCGGCGATGCGGCGGGCGCGGCGGCGGAGGTCGAGGGGCAGTGGCCCGCGCTCCGACGATCGCTGCTGCTTCACGTGTTGATGGTCAGGGCCGAGATGGTTCACCTGCGGGCGCGCATCGAGCTCTCGCTTGCGGCCTCGCCGGGGGCGGGCACCGGGGCGAAGCGGGCGCGGCAGGCTGCCCGTCGCCACGCCGCGCAGCTCCGGCGCACGCGGATCCCGCTCGCCCGGGCCTGGGCGATCCTCGTCGAGGCCGGCGCGGCCCACGCCGAGGGCGACGACGGCCGCGCGGCGGATCTGCTTCGCGAGGCGGTTTCCGCGCTCGACGAGCTCGAGACGCGGCTCTACGCGTACGCGGCGCGTCAGCGCCTCGGCGCGCTCCTCGGCGGCGACGAGGGCGCGCGGCTGTGCGCGGAGGCGTCGACCTACTTCTCCGCCCAGGGGGTGGTGAATCCCGCGCGGATGGTGGCCCTGCTGGTGCCCGGCTGGCCGCACCCGGATCACGGCTGACGATGGCCTCATCCGCCGAGTTCTCCGGCACGGAGCGCTTCCGGATCGTGCGGAAGCTGGGGGAGGGCGGGATGGGCGTGGTGTACGAGGCCGACGATCTCGAGCGGGGCGAACGGGTGGCGCTCAAGTCGATCCGGGATCCCACGCCGGAGGGCCTGTACCGGCTCAAGCGGGAGTTCCGGCTGCTCGCGGAGCTGCGCCACCCGAACCTGGTGGCGCTGCACGAGCTCTTCGTGGCGGAGCGGTGCTTCTTCACGATGGAGCTGATCGACGGTTGCGGGCTGCTCGAGTACCTGCGCGGCGCCCCGGCCAAGGTGGTGCTCGCCCCGACCGAGCCCTCCCTCGTCGGCCGGGAGGACGCGGCCGGGGCGGACGCGGCGCTCGAGACGATCCCCGCCTCGTCGCCAGGCGGGATCGCGTGCGACGAGCTCCGCCTGCGCAGGGTCCTGCCACAGCTCGCGCAGGGCCTGTGCGCGCTGCACGCGGCCGACCGCATCCACCGCGACGTCAAGTCGTCGAACATCATGGTCACGCGCGACGGGAGGCTCGTGCTCCTCGATTTCGGCCTGGTCGCGGAGGGCGAGGGCTCGGGGCACGGCAGCGCGGCGGGCGCGATCCTCGGAACGGTGGCGTACATGGCACCCGAGCAGTGCCTCGGCGATCCCATCACGCCCGCGGTCGACTGGTACGCGATGGGCACGGTGCTCTACGAGGCGCTCACCGGACGCCTGCCGTTCGCGGGGCGAAACCCGCAGATCCTGCTCGACAAGCAGCAGCACTCGCCGGCGCCTCCGCGCGCGCTCGTACCTTCCGTGCCGCGAGACCTCGACGAGCTGTGCGTCGACCTGCTCTCGCGCGACCCGGACCTCCGGCCGAACGGCGCCGCCGTCCTGCGACGGCTGGGCGTCGCGCCCGAGAGCGCCGAGGGCGAGGAGGCGAGGTCCCGCAGCCTGAGCGGTCATGGGACGTTCGCCGGTCGCGAGGCGGAGCTCGCGCGCCTGCACGACTGCCTGCGGACCGTTCGCGGGCGCACCGCGTGCCCCGTGCTGGTGTCGGGGCCCTCCGGGATCGGCAAGAGCTCGCTCATCCGGGAGCTCCTGCGAACGATGCGGGAGGCGAGCCCCGACGTGGTCGTCGTGCAAGGCCGCTGCTTCGAGCGCGAGACCGTGTCCTACCAGGCGATCGATGGCCTCATCGACGACCTCAGCGCCTACTGGCGCGGCCTTGCGGACGGCGACGCCGCGCGCCTCCTGCCACGCGAGGCCGGGTTGCTCCCGCGCCTGTTCCCGGTCCTCGGCCGGGTGCGGGTGGTGGCAGGCGCGCCGCCCGTGCGCGCCGTCGCCGATCCGCTCGACCTGCGGACGCGAGGCTTCGCGGCGCTGCGCGAGGTGCTGCAGCGGCTCGCCGAGAGGCGCGTCCTGGCCGTGGTGCTCGACGACATGCAGTGGGCCGACGCGAACACGCTCGACCTCCTCGCGGACGTGATGCGCCCCCCTGACCCGCCCACCGTGCTGCTCGTCCTCGGCGCGCGGACGTCGGGGCTCGCGCGGCTCGAGCCGTGGCTGGCTCAGCTCGCGGGGGAGGTCGCCCGGGTCGAGCTCCACCCGCTCGAACCCGAGGTCTGCCGGCAGCTGGCGGCGCAGCGCCTGGGCGCGCACAGCGCGCTCGCGCACACCGTGGCGCAGGAGTCCGGGGGGCTGCCCATCTTCCTCGACGAGCTCGTGCGCTACGCGGAGGCGACTCCCGGCTCCACGCTCGAGGGCGTGTCGCTCGACCAGGTGCTCGGGGCGCGGCTCTCGGCCTTGCCGCAGGGGACGGCCGCGATCCTCGAGGCGCTCGCCGTGCGCGGCGAGCCCGGCTCGAGCGCGATGCTCGGGGCGGCGACCGGGCTCGACGGGCGCGCGATCCGGCGGGAGCTCGCGGCGCTGGCGGCGGAGCACCTCGTCCGCTCGACCGGGACGCGCGGCCTCGAGCAGGTCGAGGTCTACCACGACCGGATCCGCGAAGCGGTGCTCGCGCGCCTCGGCCCCGAGGAGCGGCGGGCGCGGCATCGCAGCGTCGCGCTCGCGCTGGTCGAGGCCGAGGAGGCAGAGGCCAAGACGCTGGCTCGCCACTGGCTGGCGGCCGGCGAGCCGCTCCGGGCCGCGGACCACGCGCGCGTCGGCGCGGGGCTCGCCAACGCGCGCTTCGACTTCGGGCTGGCCGCGGAGCTCTTCGCGCTCGCGCTGCAGCACGGGGAGTGGACGGCCGCCGAGCGGCTCGAGCTGTACCGCGAGCTCGGCACGGCCCGCTCGCGCGCCGGGCTCTCGGCCGACGCGGCGCGGGCCTTTGCGCTGGCGGCGCAGCACGACAGCGGCCTTCCCGCCCTCGACCTCCAGCGGCGCGCGGCGGAGGAGCTCCTGCGCGGGGGCTACCTCGACGAGGGCCTCGAGGCCATCCGGCGCGTGCTCGTCTCGATCGGCACCCGGCTGGCTCCGACGCCGCTGCGCGCGCTCGTGTCGCTCCTCGTGCGCCGCGCGTGGCTCCGGCTGCGCGGCCTCGGCTGGAAGGGGCCGCGACCCGGCGCCGACTCGCCGCAGCTCCTCACCCGGATCGACGTGTTCAACACCGTGGCGATGGGCCTGGCCATCGTCGACGCGATCCGCGGCGCCGAGTACCAGTGCCGGAGCCTGCTCGCGTCGCTGCGCAGCGGGGATCCGGAGCGCCTCGTGCGCGCCTTCGCCGTCGAGGCGGCTTACCTGGCCGCCCAGGGCCTCGAGAAGCGCTCCGTCGAGGTGGGTCGCAGGGCGCACGAGCTCGCGGCGGGGCTCGACAGCGCGCACGCGAACGCCCACGTCACCTGGGGCGCGGACGCCTTCCCGGCCTTCTACCTGACGAACACGTGGCGCGCGGCGGTGGCGCACTTCGAGGAGAGCGAACGGCTGTTCCGCTCCGGCGTCCTCGAGGCCGGCTGGGAGATCGACACCGTCCGCCTGTACGCGTGCTTCGCGCTCCTCTACCTCGGCGATCTCCGCAAGCTGTGCGCCCTCGTACCCGCTTACGTCCGCGAGGCGGAGCGGCGGGGCGATCGCTACTGGGCGGTGAGCCTGCGGACCCGGCTCTACGTCGTGTGGCTGGTGCGGGACGACGTGGCCGCCGCGCGCCGCGACGTCGAGGACGCGATCGCCACCTGGGTGCCCTGGGAAGATGGCTTCCAGGTGCAGCACTTCTTCGCGGTGCACGGTCGCTGCGAGCTGGCCCTGTACGAAGGGGACCCCGACGTGGCCGCGTCGCACCTGCAGGCGGGTCTCCCTGCGCTCCGGCGGTCGCTGCTCACGAGGGTCACGATGGTGGAGGTCGAGGTGCTCCACCTGCAGGGCCGCATCGCGGCGGCCCGGGCCGCGCGTCAGACGGGCGAGGACCGCCGCCGGCGCATGCGCGAGCTCGGCGCCGCCACGCGGGCGCTGCGCAAGCACGGCAGGCCCGTGGGCCGGGCGCTCGCGTCGTTGCTGGCGGCCGCTGCCGCCGATCTGGACGGCAACCCCGCGCAGGCGGCGCACGAGCTCCGCGCGGGGATCGCCGCCCTGGACGCGCTCGACACCGCCCTTTACGCGAACGCCGCCAGGCTGCGCCTCTCGCGCATGCTCGCCGGCGAGGAGGCCCAGCGCCTGCTCCGAGAGAGCACGGAGTACTTCAAGGCGCAGGGCGTCGCGCACCCCGAGCGGCTGAGCGCGATGCTGATCCCGAGCTGCGGGCCGACCGCAGCTCCAGCGGACGGCTCGCCCACGCCTTCGTGATTCGAACACGCTGGCTCGCCCGGCGCTCTCGGCGCCCGCAAAGCTCTCGTCCAACGTTTCCTCTACGCGCCGCAGATCAGTTGATCTGTTGCGGCATCGACATGTGCGGCCGGTGCGGAGGTACCCTCAGCTCGTGCCGGCGCACTTCGAGATCCGCGCGGACTTCGATCGCGACACGATCGTGGTCTACCAGGCCTACAACCGGCAGATCGCGGAGCCCGCGCTGGCGCAGCAGAAGTTCGTCGCGCCTTTCTCGTTCAACCGGATGACCTGGATCAAGCCGTCGTTCCTGTGGCTCATGGAGCGAAGCGGCTGGGGCCAGAAGGCCGGGCAGGAGTGCACGCTCGCGGTGCGGATCACGCGGCAGGGCTGGGAGTCGGCGCTGTCGCAGGCCGTGCTGACGGAGCACGAGGTCGACGGCGCCGGCGTGCTCGTGCAGTGGGATCCCGAGCGCTCGCTACGCGGCGAGAAGCTCGGCCATCGCGCGATCCAGGTCGGAATCAGCCGATCCGTGATCAGGCAGTACGTGGACGAATGGATCGTTTCCATCGCGGACCTCGACCCGCTGGTCCGGAAGCTGCGCGACCTGCGCAAGACCGGCGAGCACGACGCTGCCAAGCGCCTGCTGCCGCCCGAGCGTGTCTACCCCGTCAGTCCGGCGATCGCGCGGAGGCTGGGCATGACGACTGGATGACACATCGGAATGGAGAGCGCGTCGCGCGCGCCTTCGGTCGGCCGAGGAGGCCGCAGACAGCTTGGCAAGGGCGTCCTCCGTATGGAGCTTGGTCACCAGTCCACGACTGAGTTGGGTAGCCTGTAGACGGGCTCGCCGGTCCTTGGTGCGAGAGCCGGGAGTCGAACCCGGACGCCTTGCGGCACCGGAACCTAAACGCGGGCAGAGCGACCGTGGCGCCAGTGGTTTAGCGGGGTTGGCGCGTCAGCGGACGCCCGAAAACGACCCGAATCGACCCATTCTGGATCCTGGATCCACTATCCCGCTGGACGCCGCGCGAGCCCAGTGGGCGAGGGCGGTGGCGGATGCGCTGAGCGAGGTGACCGCGCGCTGGGAGCGAAGCGGCGACACCGGCGAGCTGAGGCGCGCGCTGCTGGAGATCCTCCGCGCGCTCGGGTGAGATCGATATCCGAAAAGTGGATAATATCGGGTGTGCTCTCGTTCCTGGTGACCTCTCGCGCACGCCGACGCCTCCTGGTGCTCCTGTGGGACGAGGGCAAGCGGGGCTCCGCCGTCGACCTGGCCGAGGCGGCGGGCGTCGGCTTCGCGAGCGCCTACCGCGAGCTGAAGGCGATGGTCCGCCACGGCCTGGCCGTCACCACACGCGAGGCCGGCCGCGACGTGTACCGGGCCAACCAGGACCACCCCGAGCACGACCTCCTGCGCCGCCTCGCTCGCAGCAGCCCAGCGGCGCCGCCGCCGGACGATCGCAGCGCACGTCAGCTGCGCCGTGCCCTCCGGGACCTCGGTGCCCCGCTCCCGGTCGAAGGCGGCGCGCGAGCCACGTCGGAGAGCGTCGAGATGACGCTGGTGGCAGGCGTCAAGCTCGCCCGCCGCGACCCTACCGTCGCCCGTGTCCTCCCGGTGTGCTTCTGGAAACAGCGCGACCGCCTCGACCCCGATCGCCTCGCCGACGCGGTCCGGGTCCAGGGCGAGCGCCAGGCGACGGGCTTCGTCCTCGCCCTGACAGCGAAGCTTTCGGGTGACCGTCGCTTCGCCCGCTGGGCCCCGGCCTTCCGCGATCGCCGCGTGACCGCCGTCAGCGACTTCTTCGAGCTACCGAGCAGCAAGGCCGAGCGCGGCCTCGCCGGGCGCCGCACTCCGGCGCTGGCGCGAGCTTGGGGCTTTCGTCTGAACATGGACCTCGCCACGTTCGCATCGACGTTCGAACGCTTCGCCCCACGGTCTGCACCCCGACAGACGCGGTCGAAGCGGATCAGTCGCACTGCTGGGTCGCGGCGATGACGCGGCAGTCGCGACACAGGAAGAACAGCGTCTGGACGTAGGCGTTGTCCACGAACCCGCGAGGGTCGGTGCAGTCGTCGGCGATGGCGGCCAGGAAGCGCATCGGCAGCTCGCACGCTGAACAGACCAGTGGCGGAAACGCTCCTTGCACGGACCACGGCTCGCCACCCACTTGATGCCGGGGCTCGACGCACTCGGGGAACAGTGCCTCGATCTCCCCGCGGGGAACTCGGCGCCCGCTCGGCAGCGTCACCGGCCGCGCATCGTCGTCGTCGTCGAAGTCATACAGCACGTGGCCGAGCCGCAGATTCTCCAGGCGGACGAGGAACTGTTGGTCCGCCGACAACGGTCGCAGCACCGCAGCGCGAGCCGGGAAGAATCGAGGATAGTTGGCGTAGGGGAAGTCATCCCCTTGCCACTCGCCGTCGTTCTCCAGGATCTCGATACCGCTGTCGCGCAGCGCGTAGGCCAACTTGAGCGGCCCACACCTCCAGCAGTAGAGGAGCGGGACCGCGGTGCCGAGGTCGACGAGCCCGAGCCGTGAGTCCCGATGATCGAGCCGCGCGAACTGCAGCAGCGGCTCGTCGCACGAGGGACACGTCGTCCCTTGGATCTCCTGAGGCCCACAGAAGACGTGTCCCTGATCCTCGCTGCCAGCCGCGTAGTCGAGCCAGTAGCCCTGCGTGATCGCACGGGGGACGATCACCCGTCGTCCGGCGTGGGCATCGTCGTGGCGCGCGATGGCGGCCTCGCGATAGTGCCGCGCCTGCGGGTCTACCGTCGCCGAACGCTTCGTGCCACACGCCGCACAGTTCCAGGTGAACTCCACCGTCGTGCCCACGATGGCCAGGATACCCACGATCCTTCCCGGCGCGCACTCGCACGGGCTCCTGAGATCAGCGAGCATCATGTCGGTGATCTGTTTCGAGCTCGAACGGAATGGAGAGCGCGTCGCTCGCGCTGGGATTCCCGGACACGCCGTCCTCAGCGCCACGTTCACCTGGGTGAGATCCCGGCGGGGAGTGAAGCCACCGGCCCGCGTCCGCAAGGAGCTGACCTTCGGTCTCTCGGGCTTGGACAGCAACGTGCCGCCGGGTGAGCACGTCGGTTGGGCGGGCGGCCCGATGGAAGTAGGAGACGAGTTCGTGCTGCGCGTCGTGGACGCCGACGCGGCGGACCCGCCCGTTGACGGCAGGCGACGAAAGCGTCGAGATCCGTCCGATGCCGAGATGCTGCGCCTGCTTCGGCGCAACGAGGAGGGGCTCGTCCGGGACCTCCGCGAGATCCGACGCAAGCTCCGCAAGCTGGAGGGCACCGCCGGCGGTCCACCCGCTGGCAAGAAACGGCCACGTGCTACCCTCTAGGCGTGAGCGAAGCTACCGCCCGCCTGCTTGAAGAGGCTCTTCAGCTCGACGTGCGTGAGCGCGCCGAGCTGGCCGCCGAGCTGCTGGCGAGCGTCGACGGTGAGGCCGACGCCGACGTGGACGCCGCCTGGGCCGCCGAGATCGAGCACCGCGCACGCCGCGCCCTCTCGGGTGCATCCGCGGGCTCGCCGTGGTCCGACGTGCGCGCGCGTATCGAAGCCCGCCGCGGACGATGACCAAGCGCCTCATCGTTGACGCGGAGGCGGAGGCCGAACTGGCCGCCGCCTTCGACTGGTACGAGAGCCAGCGCGAGGGCCTCGGCATCGAGCTGCTCACATCGCTCGACGAGACCCTGGCCGCCGTGGTCGAGCGCCCCGACTCCTTCCCAACCTACGCTGCACACCCGTCACACTAGGCGCCCGGAAGGCCCTGGTCCATCGCTTCCCGTACGCGGTGGTCTTCCTCGAACGTCCCGACGAGATCCGCGTCCTCGCGTTCGCGCACGGTCGCCGCCGTCCTGCCTATTGGCGCAAGCGCTAGCCGGTGTCCATCCCCGGCCGGGCGGCCGCGCTGGAGGTGGTGGACGGCGCGCAGGGTGACCTAGCCGACGCGGTCCGACACGCCCTGGGCGCGCCGGGCGTTCGCATCGGGAAGACCACTGCGCCCTGGATCGCGGCTGCTCGTGCGAGGGCGCCCGGCGAGGACGACGCCGAGGTCGAACGCGCCCACCCCAAGCTCGGCCCCGGCGCCGGTCTCGCTGGCCGCTTCTCTCACCGCGTGGGTGAGAATACGTGGCAATACCGCGAGCGCGAAAAGACACGCACTGCGAGGCACAGCTGGCCCATCGTGGACCGCGCTCCCGCAATGCCGCCGGCAGTGCCACCGCTGCACTTGCCGGTGCTACTCCATACCCGGGACCCGGACGGCGACGACGACTTCTGGAACCCCTCGGTCCTGGTCGCAGGCGGCGATCCCGCGTTGATCCGCTGGTCGCTGACGCTCTGGCCCTGCTGGAACGAGCCGATCTTCGCGGAAGGCATCGAGCGCCTCGGCACCAACCTCGACTGGAGCCAGGCGAGCTGGGCCGATCGCCACTATCTGGATCCCCTCGTCGAGCCAACGACGCCCCTCCGCCCGATGGCCTTGCTGTTGCTCGCGATTGGGCTCGCAGCCAAGGAGCCCGGCCAGTCCGGTCTCGCGATCGATGCTCTCATCGCCGCGATCGAGGAGGGCCGCCTCGATCCCGATGCGATGGCCGACTGCATGGCGTCGCTCCTGCCCACCGGCCTCATCAAGGCCGCTCGTTGGGCCGCAACCTTGGGTCAGGTCGCCCGTGCCTCCCCCACGCACGGCGTGCTGGTCGCCAGGGTGATCCAGGGAATGCTGCGCGGTGATCCGAAGCAGGCCCGCCGCGACATCGGCGGTCTCTTGGAATTGCTGCGAGAGCTGCTGGTTGAGCACTCGATGCCACTCCGGGCGAGCGCCGCAATCGCCTATCTCCAACCGCTGGTCGGCAGTAGCAAGACCGGCAAGCTAGCCGCCGCCCTGATCGCGCTCTGTCCCAGGTAAGAGATGTCGGGGGCGCGCTCACCCGGCTGCATTGATTGAGGGGCTTGGAACAAAGCGGCGAGTCAGGCGTCCTATAGGGTATGCAGCGGGTCCTGGCCTGGGCGGTCTTGCTAACCTTGGGTGCCTTCGTCCTGCGAGCCAGGCTCGACAACGCTGAGGCGATCGCCTACTTCGCTAGCTTGAGGCACGACGCCGAGCGAGCCGAGGAGCGGGCGCGACGGATCGAGGCCCGGCTCGTCATGTGCGAGGCCCGGAGATGAGGGCCTCGCACCTCGTCGCGTTCATCTTCGCCGTCGGGTTCGGGTCCTATGACCTGGTGCGCTCGGAAATGGCCGCACAAGACGATGGTGAGATCTACCGCGAGAGACTTCGGAATGCTGACGAGCGCTACCAGTTGGCGGCCGATCGTTTGGAGAAGGCCGGCTTCAAGTCGCCCGGCTGCGCAACCTTCCCGAAGGAGAGGTTCAGCCATTGCGCCTGCGGTTTCTGTCGGGGCGAGGTGGCTCGTCAGCTCTGCACCGAGTTTCCCTACGCTTGGTGCGATCTCTCCGAGTAGTCGACGAATCTAGTCCCTTGATGAGAAGGCAGGCGCGCATGGTGCATCCGAATGCAAGTGGGTGTCCCGCCGGCAGGACTAGCTATTCCATCAGGCGAAACCAATCACGAACGGACAGTCGGAGTCGGACGGCGTACACGAGGGCACGGCTGGCGAAGGTGCTGCGCAAGACCGTGACCAAAGAGCTGAGCTGCCTGCGCGGGCTCGCGCGGTGGTGCGTCGAGAAGGGCTACCTGGCGACGCTGCCGGTGATCGATGCGCCGCCGCGGAAGGCCACCGGGCAGGCGTGCAAGGCGCGCAAGCTGAAGCGGCAGCCGGTCGAGCTGCTGCCCGACGAGGTGTCCGCGATCCTCGCGGCGCTTCCGGAGCGGTCGCCTCGGCGGGTCGCGGGCTCGGTGTATCCCGTGCGCGCGTACTTCATCGTCGCGTGGGAGACGGGGCTCAGGCCGGGGACGCTCGACGGGCTGAGGGCACCGGAGGACTACAAGCGCGGGGCGGAGTCCCTTCGCGTGCGCGATGAGATCGACAAGGGGCGCTTCGCGCGGGAGTTGCCGCTCACGGACGCGGCACGCGCGGCGCTGGATGCCAGCTGCCCGGACGAGGGACTCCTCTTCGGCAGGCACGGCGGGCGGCGGCACATGCTGCGCGAGGCGGCCGAGCGGGCAGGGCTACCAGCGGAGAAGGCGGCCCTGGTCTCGCCCTACGACTTCCGGCACGCGCGGGCGACCGACCTCGTGGCCGACGGGCGGAACATGCCGGGCGCGATGTTCCTGCTCGGGCACAAGCACGCCTCGACCACCTCGCGGTACGTGCACGGCTCGTGGACGCTCGCCGAGAAGGCGCTGGCGGCGGCCACGCGGATCGCGCAGCCGGAGGTCGCGCCAGAGGTCGCGTCGGAGACCCCCGAGCACGCCATTCTGGATCCTTTCTGGATCACATGCGGGCATCCGCATGAATCGCGATCGCGTAACCCCTTGGTGCGAGAGCCGGGAGTCGAACCCGGACGCCTTGCGGCACCGGAACCTAAATCCGGCGCGTCTGCCAGTTCCGCCACTCTCGCGTGGTGGGGCGATCCTAGGCGGGCGCCCGCGGCGCGTCCACTGCTGTAGGCCGGTGAGCAACGCAGGGGCGTCTTCGCGCGACTGCCGGGCGCGTCGCGGTAGGGGTATCCTCTGGGCATGAGGCGGCTCGCGGTCCTCGTCCTCGCCGTAGCCCTGGCGGGCTGCGCACCGGCGGTCGGCGGCGGGCTCGGCCTCCTGCTCGTGCTCGTCGGAGGCATTGCCCTCTTGCGCACGGCGCGTGCCGGCGCGCCGCTCCAGTGCGGCGGCACCGAGACGCCCTACTGCGACGGCGGCGTGGTGCGTCGGCACTGCTGCCCCAGCGGCGCGAAGTGCAACTACCGCAGCGCCCCGTACACCGACTGCGGCCAGGGCCTCTGCGCCCCGGGCGGGGACCGCGGCCGCTGCCCGGCGCCCACGACGTTCGTCTCGCCCGCGAGGAGCGAGCAGGCGTGCAAGGAGACGAGCGGCTCGTGGGAGCTCGCGTGCCTCGACCACAAGGTCACGCGCGCGTGCATCCCGCCCGTGCCGACGAATTTCTCCGGCCCCGCGCGCAACGCGCCCTATCGCACCTGCGGCGGAGATCGCTGCACCACGCACGCGCTCATCGAGGAGTGCCTGGTCGAGAAGAGGCCGGGCGCGCGCTGCAGCGGCGACTGGCGCAAGGTCTGCTTCGGCGGCAAGGTCCGCGAGCGCTGCGTGCCGAGGGACCTCGGGCAGCCGCTCGAGGGCGCCACCTACGTCACCTGCGCCGACGGCTCCTGCGCGGTCGGCACGGAGCGCTCCGCCTGTCCGTGAAGTCGCCAGCCCTGCTCGGACACGCGGGCGGCGTCTTCCGCGCGCTGCACGACGCCCGGCTCGGCATCGACATCGACTTCTCCGCGCTCGACGCCGCGGCGATCCCCCCGCCGCTGCTCGCGCGCGCCCGCGACACCTGGGGCCATCGCGTGCACACCGAGCTGCGCTCCGTCGCCGTCATGACGCGCTTCCTCGGCGACGTCCTCGCGGCAGGCGATCCGCTCGAGGTCTACGCCGGCGCCGCCGACGCGATCCTCGACGAGGTCCGGCACGCCGCCCTGTGCGTGGGCGTCCTCGAGGCCCTCGGCGGTCGTGCGACGCTGCCGCCCGAGGAGCCCGAGAACCCCGACTTCCTCGCCCTCGGCCCCGCGGAGCGCGCGCTCGGCCTGGCGGTGTCGATGCTCGCGGTCAGCGAGACGCTCTCCGTCGCGCTCATCGGCGACCTCCGCGATCGCGCGACGCACCCGGTCATCCACGCCGTCCTCGAGCGCACGCTCGCCGACGAGGACGGCCACCGCGACTTCGGCTGGAGCTACGTCGCCGCGTCGCTCGAGCGCTTCGACTACGAGGGCCTCGTGTTCTCGCAGGCGACCGTCGAGTCCACGCTCACGCCGCACCTGCGCGACCTCGCGCCCATCTACGCGCGCATCCCGCTCGGCCGACGCACGCTCGCCGCGTGGCCCGAGCCTGAGCTCGCCGCGCTCGGGCTGCTCTCGCGCGAGCGCGAGGCGCTCGTCATCGCGCAGACCGTCGACGGCCCGCTCACCGAGCGCCTCGCCAAGGTCGGGCTCGCACCGCCTGGCGTGGCGGCGCCTCCGGTCAGCCGGCGCTGAACGACAGCGGGTAGCGCGCGCTCACCACGCCGCGCGGCGGCGGGAACTTCCAGCCGTTCGCCTTCTTCTTCATGCACTCGCCGGCCTGCTTGAGGTTCGGCGAGGCCTTCTCGACCGCCACGAGCGGCGTGCCGTCGCCGCTGATCGTGAACTGCAGGACGATCTCGCCGTTCGGGTTCGCCGCCGCGAGCACGCACTGATCGAGCTCCGCGCCGTGGCTGTCGACCACCTGCTGGATGACGCGCGGGTCGAGACCCGCGGGGCCCGCGTCGTCGCTCGACCCCTTCTTCTTCATCTTCCGCTCGTCGACGGACTTCGGCGTCGTCACGACCACCTCGACCTGGAACGCCCCGCCGTTGTCCGCGCTCTTGAGGTCGTTGATCGCGAGGATGAGGAACCCGGCGGTCTCGGCGGTGAACTTCTTGTGCTCGCCGATCACCATCGCCTTCATGCCGAGCTGGCCGATGAGCGCCGCGTGGTTGTGGCCGTCGCGGAAGCCCGGCTGGTTGTACTGGACCTTGGCGCTGAGGGTCGGCACCCCGTTCGGGCCGGCCGTGCGCTCCGGGTACTTCTTCGCGTTCGGCTGCACGCGGCCGCTCGCGCGCACCTCGACGACCTCACCCTCGTTGACCGGCACCGCGACGTACTCCCCGCCCGGCGAGTCGGTCGTGCGCGCCGTGCGCGCGAGGTCCGCGATCTGCTGGTTCGCGGGCACGTTGTACTTGTACGTGCGCGGCTTGTCGGCGCCGCACTTCTCGACCTCGTAGGTCAGCACCGCGGGCCCGACCTTCACGGTGCGCTTGCCGGGCTTCCGCATCTCCTTGAACTTCACCAGGCCCTGGCCGAGTTGCTTCTCCTGCCCCGGGCCCTCGTAGTCGTAGAGGAGGAAGGCCGCCGAGTCGTCGTCGTCGAAGATGTGCTCGTCGACGACGACGCTGTAGCCCCACTTGGGCGAGAGCGTGGACGGGATCGGGTACGTGCGGACGACGCGGTCGCCGAGCTCGAGGCGCACCATCGCGTCCACCGGCGCCTTCTCCGGCAGCGCCGCGTTCGGCAGCTTGGTGACGCCGTCCGCGGCGAAGCGGATGCCGCACGTGTCGGAGATGTGCCGCAGCCCCGGCAGCGACAGGCACGCCAGGTCCGAGAACGGCATCGCGCTTCGATCGCCCGAGCCCTTGAGCTTCTTGGCGTCGATCTGCGCCGAGACGATCGTGATCTTGAGATCCCCGGCGCTGGCCCCGCGTGGCACCACCGCGATCCCGAGCCCCAGGCACGCTACCCAGCACGCAAGATGGATTCGCATGCGCCGCATCTTACCGCGGTCGCGGATCGATGGCGGCGGGTCTTGCCGATGCGATCCAGGGCTCACGGTCCGCGTGGCAGCGGACCGAGGCAAGTCGGGTGGGTGCGGAAGGAATCGAACCTTCAACCTCCGGATTAAGAGTCCGCTGCTCTGCCAATTGAGCTACGCACCCGGCGGACAAGCGGTCCCTCGATGAGCCGAGGGGCGCTCTCGTCATTCTTCAGTTTTCAAGCTCGCGCGCCCGGGGTGACTCGAACACCCGACCTGCGGATTCGAAGTCCGACGCTCTATCCATCTGAGCTACGGGCGCAGGTGCATTCGTCCTTTGAGCGGGTCGCATCCTGCATTTCTACGAGCAGAGTGTCAAGCGGGAAACCACACCGGACGACACGACGCGGCAGCGTGACGGGGCTTCCTCGAGGGCTCGACCACGGCGTGCGCCCGTTGACGCTCCGCGGCGCAGGCGCGTAGCGTGGAAGAAATGCGACGCTTGCTCGCGCTCTTCCTGCTGTCGAGCTGCCAGGGCGGGGGCTGCGACCCGACCTCGCTGTCGCTCGCGCCCCTGCCGGCCCCGCTTCCGCCCGACGAGATCGTCGAGGGCGCGGTCCAGGTGCGCGTCTCGTCGGCCGGCTTCGCGAAGCTCGAGGAGGCCGCGCCGCCGCTCTTCTCGTCGGTGCTCGCGAGCGGCGTCTGCGTGCCGCCGACGACCATCGTGGACGGCACGCTCTCCGGCACCGCGACCGTGTGCATGTCGAACGGCTGCCCGAACGCGCAGCCCGGCTGCCTCGCGCACGCGACGCTGCGCAACATCACGTTCTCCGCGCCCGACGGCGGTCCGCTCGGCGTCGAGGTCACGATCGACCTCCAGGTCCCCCTCGCGATCAAGTACGACCCGCCGCTCCTGCCCAGCGCGTCGTGCACGCTCGACGTCAGCGCCCAGGCGCTGCGCATCGGCATCAAGCTCGCGCTCGGCGCGGCCACCGACGGCACGCTCGCGTTCGAGACGCAGGAGGTCCGCCTCATCGACCTGCCGATGACGTTCGGCGGCTGCAGCGTCCTCGGCCCCACCATCGACACGCTGTGGCCGCTCATCCGCACGTTCCTCGAGTCCTCCATCGGCAACGCGCTCGTCGATCTCCTGCGGCCGACGATCGACATGCTCATCCAGGGCTTCCTGCCGCGTCCGCTGGGCCTCTCGGGCCTGCTCGACGCGGGCAAGCTCCTCGGGAGCCTCCTGCCCGGATTGTCGGGCATGTTCGAGCTGTGGGCGGTGCCGGGGGGCCACGTCGAGATCAAGGGAGGGGGTCTGTCGCTCGGCCTCATGGTCGGCGTCGGCTCGGACGCGGACCCGACGACACGCAGCGCGGCGGCGAGCGGCCCCGGCAGCTACCACGAGCACGCGGCGTGCGTGCCGGACATCCCGCTCGTCCTGCCGACGCTGCCGCGGCACCCGGCGCGCGGCACGTTCGTGCTCGAGCAGGTGCCCGCCTTCGCGGGCATGCCCGAGGCGACCGGCGACTTCGCGATCGGCGTCTCCCGCACGCTGCTCGATCTGTTCGGCTTCCACGCGGTCAACTCGGGCCTGCTGTGCGCGAGCGTCGGCACCAAGCTCGTGCCGCTCCTGTCCGTCGGTACCCTCGGCATCGTGCTGCCGTCGCTCGGCAAGCTCGCCGACGACGACAAGGCACCGCTGCTCCTTCGCCTGCGCCCGCAGCAGGCGATCCACATCGGCATCGGCACCGGAGCGACCGACCCGATCTCCCACAAGGTCATCGATCCGGTCCTGCAGCTCGACGCCAAGCAGCTCAAGGTCGACTTCTACGCGTGGGTGCGCGACGGCTACGAGCGCGCCTTCACGATGGTGCTCGACACGAAGATCGGCATGAACGTCGAGTTCCAGCTCACCGCGGACGGCAAGCCCGCGATCCTGCCCGTGCTCGGCGAGATCACCTCGGACAACCTGACCATCCTGCTCGAGAACTCGGAGCTGCTCGCGGAGTCGAAGGACGACCTCGTGCGCCTGTTCCCGATGCTCGTCGGCATCATCGTGCCGGCGGTGTCGGGGATGCTGCAGGCGTTCCCGTTGCCGACGTTCGGCGGCTACACGCTGTCGGACCTGTCGATGGCCAAGCTCGAGAGCGGCGGCGAGACGTTCCTCTCCGTGCAGGCGTCGCTCGGCGCGTTCTCGGCCGGCGGGAGCGGCGGCGCGGGTGGAGCCGGTGCGGGCGGCGCGGGCTCCGGCGGCTCCGGCGGCTCCGGCGGCTCCGGCGGCGGAGGCCTCCTTGCGCTGGCGCCGCTCGCGAGGACCCGCATCCTCACGAGCGAGGTCGCTGCGCCCGATCGCGCGACGCTGCAGCGCGCGGTGCTCCTGCCCGCGGGCGATCCGGGCCGCGACGCCCTGCCGAGCGTCACCGTGTCCCTCGAGCCCGACGGCCTCGGGCGTCCCCTCGAGCACCAGTGGCGCCTCGACGGCGGCGGATGGCACGCCTTCTCGCCGGCCTCACCGCTCGTCGTGCGCGATCCGGCGCTGCTCCTCGAGGGCGATCACCGGCTCGAGGTCCGCGCGCGCGTGGTCGGCGACTGGCGCTCCCTCGATCTCGCCGGCGCGAGCGTGCCCGTACGCATCGCATTCGCTCACGCGAATGAGTCGCGCCCGCGCGCCACGGGCTGCGCGACGGGGACCGGCCAGGGAGCGGGGGGCGGCCTTCTGCTCCTGCTCCTCGGCCTCGCGTGGCGGCGCCGCGCCGCGCTCGTGGTCCTCGCCAGCCTGGGCGCCTGCAGCGATGACAAGCCCGCCGCGGGCATCAGGTGCGGCGACGACTCGCAGTGCGCGAGCACACCGTGCCGCGAGGGGGCGCTGGCGCTGTGCGAGAGCGGCTCCTGCGTGTGCGCCGACGACATCCCGCTCGGCAAGGTGGGGCGCTACCCCGCGCTCGCGCAGGTCGACGGCCGCGCGATGGTGGCGGCCTACAACGAGACCTACGGCGACCTCTGCGTGGGCACCGTGACGCCGCCGGGCAAGGTCGTGGACTGGGCGTTCGTCGACGGCGTCCCCGAAGGGCCCGTCGTGGCGCCCGGCTCGACCGTGCGACGCGGCGTGCGCGTGCCCGGCGACGACGTGGGGCGATACCCGGCGATCGCCACCGGCAAGGACGGTCAGCCCCGCGTGGTCGCGTACGACGTCACGAACAAGTCGCTGCGCTACGCGGCGCGCGTGGGCACGGGCGGGGGAGGGGCCGGCGGTGCCGGCGCCGCGGGTCGGGGCGGCGCGGGCGGCGCGGGCGGCGCGGGTGGCGCGGCTCCTCCGATGGGCACGTGGCGCTCGCACGCGATCGAGGTCGGCGGTCCCGGCATGGCGGATCCCGACGTGGGCCGCTGGCCGGCCCTCGCGATCCTCGAGGACGGGCGCCCCGCGGTCGCGTACTACGCGGAGCGCGCGAGCTCGGGCGGCAAGCGCGGAGAGCTGCACCTCGCGATCGCGCAGACGGCGAACCCCACGCAGGCCGGCGACTGGCGCATCTCCACGCTCGACGGCGGCCCGCTCGAGCCGATGCCGCCCGCCGGCAGCGCGCTGCCCTTCGCGACCGGCCAGAAGCCGTCGCTGGTGGTCGTGCCCGGCGGTGAGCTCGCGGTGGCCTACTACGACGCGCGCACGGGCGACCTCGTCCTCGCTCGCTGGAGCGCCCAGGGCGGCCAGGTGCACGCGCCCGAGGTGATCGACGGCGCGACGATGGCGATGGACACGGGGGACCAGGGCTTCGACGTGGCGCTCGCCGTCGGGCCGGGCGGCGCGCTGCACGCGCTCTACCAGGACGCGGTGCTCGGCGTGCTGCGCCACCAGGACCTCACGACGCGCACCATCGAGCTCGTGGACGACGGCCTGCGCATCGAGGGCAAGAACGCCGACGGCCGCGACGAGCCGGTGCGGCACTGGGTGGGGCAGGGCGCGGTGCTGCTCGCCTCGGGCGATCGCCTGCTCGCGTACTACCAGGACTCCACCGCGCACGGCGTGCTGTCGTCGGCGCGCTCGCCCACTGGTGGCCGCCAGGGCGGGCCGTGGGACACGGCGGTGGCCGTCCCGGCGCTCGCGACGCTCGATCCGCTCGTGAGCGGCTGGTATCTCCGAGGCCTGCTCACCGCCGACGAGGCCTGGCTCTCGTACCAGGCCTACGATCCCAGGACGCAGGCGTCCTGGGTCGAGGTGCAAGCGCTCTCCGTCAGCATCCGGTAGCGCGCCTCTGCCGCACCATTGTCCCGCTGCTTCAACTACGCTGCCCGCGTGGCTCGCCAACTCATCTGCCTTTCCGCATGTGTTGCGCTCCTCGTGGCCGCCCCGGCGCTGGGCGCGCCGCCGCCCGCGGGCTCGCTGCGCGAGGAGTCCCCGACGCGCGGCATCGAGCTGCCCACGCGCCCGATGGCGGGAGATCCCGACGCGGCGATGATCGAGACCGCGGCCGCGTCGCTCGCGTTCCTGCAGGGCCCGATGCTGGAGCTCGTGCACGTCGAGCTCGACGAGGGTTCGCGCGGCGGCGCCGGCGACGCGCTCTTCTTCGCGCAGGGCCAGCAGCGCTGGGGCCTGCACTTCGGCACCGGCTTCGGCCTGCAGTTCCTCAAGCCCCCGGCGGCGTTCGACTTCGACGGCGACGCCACCACGCGCGAGACCGCGGTCAAGCTGTCCTACGGCCTCGCGTTCGGCGCCGGCCCCGCCGCCATCGGCTTCTCGGGCGAGCACTTCTTCGCCGATCACGACAAGCGCCTCGACGGCTTCGATTCGCTGTCCCTGTCGGCCGCGAGCCGCCCGTTCCGCTGGCTCTCGGTCGGCGTCGCCGTGCACGACGTCCTCGGCCAGCGCGCCAACTTCGTCGACGTGCGCCAGTCGGTGGACGGCGAGCTCGCCGTGCGCCCGCTCGGCCATGGATCCTTCGAGGTCGCCGCGGGCGCGCGCTGGGACGAGCGCACCGATCTCGTGGACCCGCGCGTGCGCGTGCAGCTCGCGCCGGTGGCTGGTGTCGTGCTGCGCGTCGGCGCCGAGCTGGCGCAGCGCTTCTTGCCCACCGCCACGGACCCGTCCCCCGCGAGCCGCACGACCGACGTGCGCCTCGTCGCCGGGATCGAGCTCGACCTCGAGCGCTGGGGCGTGGGCTTCTCGGGCTTCGCGAGCACGGCCGGCGCGAGCGGCCGGCCCCTCGGCTTCGCGACCGTGCTGCGCGCCTCGGCCGAGCGCTTCCCGGCGCTCTGGGTGCCGCCTCGCCGCGTCGTGCGCGTCGTGCCCGTGCGTCCGCGGGACGAGCACGGCACCGTCGCGCTCCTGTTGCGGCTCGAGGCCCTCGGCGAGGACCCGCGCGTCTCGGCGGTGCTCCTGGATCTGTCGCGCTTCGACGCGCCGCTCGCGACGATGGAGGAGCTGCGGGGCGCCATCGGCCGGCTCCGCCAGGCGGGCAAGAAGACGCTCGCCTTCCTCGGTAACGCGCCCACGCGGCTCTACTTCCTGGCTGCTGCGTGCGATCGCGTGGTGCTCGATCCGGCGGCCGACCTCGACCTCTCGGGCGTCGCCGCCGAGCAGCTCTACTGGAAGCTCCTCCTCGATCGCGCCGGGATCCGCGCGGAGTTCGTGCAGGTCGGCGAGTTCAAGAGCGCACCCGAGGCGCTCCAGCGCGAGCGGCCGAGCGAGCCGGCGCGCGAGATGACCGAGGGCCTCGTGCGCGGCCTCGGCGCGGAGCTGGCGCGCGTGCTGTCGGGGGACCGCAAGGTCGACGGGGCTCGGGCGGCGACGCTGCTGTCGGGCGGCCCTTACGCCGCTCCCGACGCGCTGCGCGCGGGCCTGGTGGACGCGACGCTGCGCCGCGACGAGCTCGACGGCGCGCTCGCGGGCCTGCTCGGCGGGCCGGTCCAGCTCGAGGAGGAGCCGCTGCCGCCGCGGCGCCCCGGGGCCTTCTCGCGCCCGCGCGTGGCGGTCGTGCTCGTCGAGGGCAACATCGTCGACGAGGAGCCGGAGGCGGCGCGCGTGACCGGCGGCTTCGTCACCGCGCACGTGCTCGTGGACCTGCTCGACGACCTCGCGGCCGATCCCCGCGTGCGCGCCGTGGTCCTGCGCGTGGCCAGCCCCGGCGGCGCGGTCCTCGCGAGCGATCGCATCGCGCGCGCGGTCGAGCGGCTGCGCCAGCGCAAGCCCATCGTCGCGTCGTTCTCCGAGGTCGCGGCCTCGGGCGGCTACTACGTCGCCGCCCCGGCGAGCGCCATCTTCACGCCTCGTACGGCGCTGACGGGCTCGATCGGCATCTTCGGCGGCAAGCTCGAGGTGTCGCGCCTGCTCGACGCGCTCGGCATCCACGTCGAGACGTTCGGCCAGCGCAGCCGCTCGCTCCTCGGCAGCCTGTTCCGCGGCTACGACGACGAGCAGCGCGCGGCGCTCCATCGGCTGCTCTCGTCGCACTACGCCACGTTCATCGACGTCGTGGCCCGGGGCCGTCACCTCGCACCCGAGCGCGTCGAGGCGCTCGCGCGCGGCCGGGTCTGGCTCGGCGCCGAGGCCGCCGAGAACGGCCTGGCGGATCGCGCGGGCGGCCTGCTCGATGCGATCGGCGACGCCGTGCGCCGCGCGCACCTCGAGCGCGACGACGTCGAGGTCGAGGTCCTCCCCGAGCCGCGCAACGTGCGCGAGCTCAAGCAGCTCATCGCCGACGAGGCCTTCGGTCGCACGCTCGCCGCGCTGCCCGGGCCCCTGCGCGCAGCGCTCGTCTCGATGGCGCCGCTCTGGTCGGACGGTACGCAGGTGCTCGCGCGGATGCCGTTCGAGCTCGTGGTGCGCTGAACCGTGGTGTCAGCGCTGCAGGACGGACATCTCGAAGTTGCCTGACGCGCCGTTGTAGCCGTCGACGAAGATGTAGTAAGCGCCCGCCGGCAGGTCGGTCCCCGCGAGGCCCGACTGCGGCACCGTGGCGGCGAGGTCGTCGTTGCAGCCGATCTCGGCCGCGGCGCTCGAGCACTCGGCGAGGCGCACGTAGAGCACCGTGTCGAAGTCGGTGCCGGGGTTGTCGGTGCGGATCTCGAGACTGGTCGGCTGCGTGAGCGACAGCGCGAGGATGACCTCCGGTCCCGTGCCGCCGCACGAGCCCGTCTGCTGCGACGGATAGCCGACGGTCGAGCCGGTCACGATCACGTTGAGGTTGATGGGGAACGTGGGCTCGGTCGTCCCGCCGCACGTGCCCTGCGCCGGCGTACCGCCGCCCGCCGCGCCCGCGCCGCCACCACCAGTCGTTCCGCCCGCGGTCCCGCCCGCAGTCCCGCCCGCAGTCCCGCCCGCAGCACCACCGGCCGTTCCGCCCGCGGTTCCGGCAGCACCACCAGCCGTTCCTCCCGCGGTTCCGCCCGCAGCACCACCGGCCGTTCCGCCCGCAGCACCACCAGCCGTTCCACCGGCGGTCCCGCCCGCGGCACCACCGGCGGTCCCGCCCGCAGCGCCACCGGACGTGCCGCCCGCCGTGCCTCCCCCTGCGCCGGCCAGGCCGCCGCCGGACCCGCTCCGGCCAGCGGTGCCACCCGCCGTGCCCCCGCCTGTGCCCGCGAAGCCACCACCGGGGGCCCCGCCCCCGGTGCCCGCGCTCCCGGTCCCCGGAGGCGGCGGAGCACCTCGACCGGCGCTGCCGCCACTGGTCGGCGGTGGGTTCGTCGTGCCCCCGCCGCCGCCGCTCGTGCCGCCGAGCGTGCCGCCACCGGTGCCGGCTTCGCCCTCGGAAGGCTTGGTGCCACGCGTCCCATCGCCGAGCTCGTCGAGCTTGGCAGGGGTGGCGCACCCACAGATCCCCGCGAGGCCGGCCCAGAGAACGACGGAGGAAAGACGCATCGAAGTCCCCATTTCCGTTGCCCGAGGCACTGGGGACAGCCGTCCCCGGCGACACGCGCAACCGCTCGATTCCTCGAGCCTCACCGGCGATCTTTCCAAGAACCGGGCCAGGCGGCCGCGGGGGTTCGGGCTACTCCGACAGGAACAGCAGGTAGCTCTCGGGATCCTCGTCGGGGGTCATGACGATCGCGCAGCGGGGGCACTGCCGCGTGGGAAACCGACCGGCCTCCAGATCACCACGGTGCGTCGTGCAGTCCACGAGCTCGGGCTCGCCGTCGCTGCCGCACCGAGCACACGAGTACGGCGCGTAGAAGCTCTCGACCTTGGCCTTGGCGTCCTCGACGAAGCTCATCTGCATCACCATGCAGATGGAGCACCGGCGGATCGACACCGCCGTGCCGTTGTTCCGCAGCTTGCGCAGGAGGCGCACCCACGCGCGGACGCCCGTCGAGTTCACGTACGACACGCCCGCGAGATCGAGGACGAGGAGCCCCTTGACGTCGCCGAGGGGCGAGAGGTCCGCCGTCTCGTCGATCTGCCCCGAGAGCGTCGCGCTGCCGGCGCCGTCGGCGCGGTAGGTGAGCTCGACCTCGAGGCTCGCTCCGAGGCTCTTCCTCCAGCCGGCACGCACGCTCATCAGGCTACCTGGATCTCCTCGGCGCTCGCGGTCGGCCCCTTGTATCGCACGATCAGCGTGGTCACGTCGTCCCGCGCCGGCGCGTCGCGCCAAATTGCCCGCGCCCGCGCGAGGATCGCCTCGTTCGGGCGCTCGTCGTCCCGCGCCCCGCGCAGGATCTCGTAGAGCTCCTTCATCGGCAGCGCCCGTCCGTCCGGTCCGGGGTTCTCGACCAGGCCATCGGTGTAGAAGAACAGCAGGTCACCCGGATCGAGCTGGAACCGCTTCGGCTTGAGCGGCCGGCCCGCGCCCTCGCCGAGGCGCGATCCGGGCACCGCGAGCACCTTGACCTCGCCCGCCGCCGAGCGCAGCAGCAGCGGGAAGTTGTGGCCAGCGTTGAAGCACAGGCCCTCGCCCGTCTTCAGGTCGATCCCCACGAGCACCATGCTCATCACGAGATCCTCGCGGCCGGTCTTGTGCACGACCTCGTCGAGCACGCTGGCGAGCTGCCGCAGGCGCGCCTCCGGCCGCGCGCCCGGCTCGAGCCGCTCGGCCGTCAGCCGCTGCGCCTGCGTCGCGCCGCAGACGACGCCGGTCAGGAGCGCCGAGCCGAAGCCATGCCCCGACACGTCGCCCACGTACAGGTAGAGCTGATGTGCCCGCGGATCGTGGTGATAGCCGAACCAGTCGCCACCGGTCTGCGCTGCCGCGTGGTAGCTCGACGAGATCTCGATGCCGGGGATCGCCGTGTCCGGCGGTAGGAGCGCGCGCTGCACCTCGCGAGCCGCCTCGAGCTCCGTCTCGAGCCGCGCCTTGGCCTGCGCCTCGTCGAGGAAGAACAGGTTCTCGAGCGACAGCCCGAGCGAGGACGCGAGCGCCTCCACGAGGTGCCGGTCCTCGCGGTCGAGCACGGGCTCGGGGTAGCGCGCGAACACCAGCGCGCCGATGCGCTCCTCGCCCCAGACGATCGGGACGACGAGCCGCCCACCGGCCTGGAGCGTCGCCCGGCCGTCCTCGAGCATCTTGGCCCATGCCTCGGCTGCCTCGCCGCCGAGCGGCTCCAGCGCGGGCTCCGCGACCTCCACGCCCGCGCGCACGAGCACCGCGCGCTGCGGCCGGCCGCCGGCGCGCTCGGGAGGCAGCAGCACCACCTCGACCTCCGCGCCCTCCGCCAGCGTCACGTCTCGCCGCACGTAGGAAACCGCCGTCCGGGCGGCGACGAGCGGCTCGCGCGCGGCGGCCATCTCCTTCGTACCCCCGAGCACGTGCTCGAGGTTGGCCTTGAGCCGCTCGAGCCTCCGATGCACCTCGAGGAATCGCCGCACCAGCACCGCGCCGAGCGCGGCCATGAAGCCGAGCAGCCCGAACGCGCTCGAGGCCGGATGCCACGGCACGATGTTGATCGTGGCGAGGATGTCCTCGACCCCGGTGAGCGCGAACGACACGAAGCCCACGCACACGATGCGCGCCTCGACGTTGCCGCGGCGCGCCTGCGCGATCGTGCCCCAGAGCGAGCCCGCGACCAGCGCAAGGAGCAGGATCTGGCCGGGGAGCAGCGTGGTCAGGCTGCGCACCAGCCCGAGCCAGATGGCCGGGATGGCGATGGCGGCGTACAAGAGGAGGGCGCGCCGGCTCCAGCGCAGGACGTTCGCCGGCCCGGGCCCGACGACGTCGATGAGGAACGCCGCGCAGAACGTCGGACCGAGATAGAGGAGCGAGAGCTCGAGGTCCATCGCCTCGAGTGGTGACGCGTGCACGAGGTGCTCGAGATCCGAGCGGAGGAAGTAGTAGACGCCCATCAGGAGGGCGAACGCGCCGAAGTCCCGGTGCGGCCTCCGGCTACGGTCGCTCAGCCACAGCAGGAGGACGCCGAGGCCGACCAGCGTGAAGACCCCCGAGAGCATCACGATGGGGAGCTGCCTCTGGAACAGGGCCGCGAGGATCGGCTCGCGCGGCCCGACGAGCGCGAGGCCGTACAGGCCGATCCACCGCGGATCGTCCGACCAGAACCGCATCGACACCATGCGCCCCGCAAAGCGCGCATCGAGCGGGATCACGTGCCAGCGGAAGCCGGTGAACACGTGGCGGTCGGGATCGCCGTGGCGCAGGACCCGCTCGTTGCCGACGAACACGTCGACGGTGAGGTTCGTCGACTCCAGGAACAGCGCGCCGTCGGCGGGGATCACGGCCGGGAGCTGGAACCGCTTCCAGAGGTACGGGTTGCCGTTGCGTCCGGGCGGCAGCTCCGTCGCGGTCGTCGGGCTCCAGCCGGGATCGGTCGGGGCATCGCGCAGCCAGCGCAGGCTGCCGTCGGGATCGACGGGGCTGTCGCCCCAGCGCATCTGGAAGCCCTCGTGCAGCTCGGTGACGTCCCTCGGCATGCCGCAGCCGACGACGAACAGCACGGCGAGCGCGAGGAGGCGCACGTTTCCATTTGGACACGAACGCGTCACCGAGGGCAAGCCGCGGTGCTATTTCGAAGGAAAAGGAGGGATCAGGCGACGACGCGGAGGTCGCGCGAGCGGCGCGGCTCGGCGGGCCTGGGCGGCTCGGGGACCTGGACCGTCAGCGGCTGCTCCGCCTCCGGCAGCGGCACTTCCTTGCCGCCGGCGTACACCTTGTGGCGGCCCTTGGTCTTGAACCAGTCGGCCACCGTCGCGTCCATCATCATCTTCTCGACGATGTTCCGCCAGCCCACGCCCGTGTTGTACGCGCAGAACGAGATCTCACCCATCTGCGTGCCGTAGGGGATGATGCACATCTCGGTGCGGCGGAAGTCGTAGTTGAAGAGGTCCTGGAACCACATCCCGGCGACGAACATCACGCGCCACTCGAACTTGTGCGCGTCACCCTCGCTGCCGCCGACCTTGTCGCTGTTGGCGCCGCTCTGCGAGAGGAGCTGGCGGATGAGATCCACGAAGGTGTAGCCCTTCGGGGCCTTGTCCGGGTTGAAGTTGCGCAGGATGGACAGCGAGAGCTCCGCGATCGTCGCCGCCTTGCCGTGGCCGGCGTCGGTGATCTCCTGGATGTCCTTGAGCAGGCCCTCCATGTCGAGGAAGTCACACAGCGGCACCGCTTCCTTGGTGCGCTTGTTGACGAGCAGGATCGTCCCGATGCCGCAGTTCGGGTGACACCCGCACTTCATCGAGCCGATCTCCGCCGACTCGCCCATCAGGTGGTCGACCATGTCCGAGAACGGGCCGAGGCCCGACAGGGGGAACCAGTCGCGGCTCGGGTCGGTCATGCCGGTCTGCTTCGACACGTCGTGCGCGAGGTGCGAGAGGGTGTAGCGCTGCTTCTCGCGGAGCTCGTCCGAGATGTCCTCGTCGCGGCCGGTGAACGAGACCGGCTGGAACGACACCACGGTCACCTTGTCGGCGTTCTCGATGGCGAACTTGAGGATGGGGCCGACCTGGTCGTTGTTGACGCCGTTGACGATGGTCACGACGAGGACGACGTCGATGCCCGCGGCCACCAGCTCCTCGATGGCGCGGAGCTTGACGTCGAAGAGGTTGCCGACGCCGCGGTGGCCGTTGGCCTCGTTGGTTGTGCCGTCGAACTGCAGGTACGCGAGGCGGAGGCCCGCCTCCTTCGCCTTCTTCGCGAAGCCCGGCTCCTGCGCGAAGCGGATGCCGTTGGTCGCGCACTGCACGCAGAAGAAGCCGACCTCGCGCGAGTAGCGGATGGCGTCGAGGAAGTACGGCGACAGCGTGGGCTCGCCACCCGAGAACTGCACCGACATCTGCCGGCGCGGCTGGATCGTCATCGCGTCGTCGAGGATCTTCTGGATCTCGGCCCACTCGAGCTCGTGGACGTAGCCGACCTGGTTGGCGTCCATGAAGCACGGGTCGCACATCATGTTGCAGCGGTTCGTGAGGTCGACCGTCAGCACGCTGCCGCGGCCGAACTGGATCGACGACGTGCCGTGGTTGCGCAGATCGGTCTTCGGCGACTTGAAGTCACGGCCCGGGTACAGGCGCTCGATGCGCGCCAGGAACTTCGGGTCGATGGACATCACGTCCTCGAACTTGCCGTGCTTGGCGCACTCCTTGACCATCAGGATCTTGCCGTCGCGCTCGATGATGTCGGCCTTGATCTCGCCAGGCTTGCCATCGATGAGCTCGGACAGGTCCTTCTTGCCGGAGAGGATCGCCGTGCGGGTCTCCTTGACGCAGAGCGGGCAGAGCGAATCCGTCGTGCGCGGCCAGCCGAGCTGCGGAAACGTGCGCTCCTTGGACTTGAGCAGCGGCGCCGGCGCCCACTTGGGCTGCACGGCCTTGCCCTCGAACCGCTTGTTCAGGTACTGGACGAGCGGCCACGCCTTGGAAGCAGCCTTTGCAGCGGTACGCTCGACGGCACGGGTGAAGGTCATTTGTCGTGGTCTCCTTGGGGCTCCGCGAACGGAGCGATTCGTCCTGCCCCCAGTGCAGACCACGTGCCACCGGGGATACTCGCCAGGATATTGAAATCATTAGGTGACGGGGGTGTGGGCTTGCACACGCGCGTGCGAGCCTCGACGCTCTTGGTCGGTCCATTCCGGCGGGATCGGCCGAGGTGTAGTTATTTCAAATGGTTGGGCGTGTACATCCGAGTGCAGCAAGAGCGGCCATCCGCTGCGCCTTTGCACATGCATGTGCATGTAGGTCCGGGCGTCAGAGGCTCTCGGGGAAGATCGCGAGGAGCTGACAGCCGGGCGCGGCGGGGTAGGCTCCCCGCACCATCAGGTTGCCGAGGTGCTCGATGCGGAAGCCGAGCCCGAGGAGCGAGGCCAGGACTTGCCCCTCTCCGCCGAGCGCCGCGCCGGCGGGCGCTCGGAGCGCCGCGCCGAGCCCCGCGTTCCGGTGCGCGAAGTCCTCGACCAGCGCCCTGAGCTGCGGCGCCGTCTCCGCCACCGCGGGCGCGACCACGAGGCGCTGCGCGCCGCGTCGGCTGAGGAGGTACCCGCGGACTCGACCCTCGCGCCGGAGGAGGAGCCCCGTGCCCGTCGCGAGCGCGTCCGTGAGATCCGTGGACCGGTCCATTCCGGTGTGGAGCCGGTCGAAGGCCAGGAGCTCGGCGACGTCGTCCGGGCCCACGGGCGAGACCGCGGGGGCGCGCGCTCCCCGCTCGAGCCGATCCGTCACCGCGTACGCCACGGGCTCGATCGCGCGGAAGCCGAGCTTGGTGTAGAGGGCGAAGGACTCGGAGTTGAAGGCGTCCTGGAAGAGGCGCACCGAGCGCGGCCCCGCGACGCCGAGCAGGGACTGCACGAGCGCGCGCCCCACCCCCGCGGTGGCCGCCGGTCGCGCGGCCACGGGGCCGAGGCTCGCCGAGGGGCCCCGCAGGTGCAGGAACGCCACGCCCACGAGGTCGCCGGCCTGCTCGGCGACGTGCGCGACGGTGTTGGGCATCGCGCCGTACGTCTCGCTGAGCCACGTGGCGCCCTCGAGGTTCGGAAACGGCGTCAGGAAGCCATGCTCCTCGTACACGTCCGTGAAGGCGTCGCGCAGGATCTCCGCGACCTCCGGGAGATCGCCGGGCAGGAGCGGCCGGACGGTCACGGGTCGGCGCATGTCAGTCGCGCGCGTCCTGCGGGGGGCGCGGTGGGAGCGTTCCCCGACGGGCACGCACGAGCTCTGCGGCGACCGAGACCGCGACCTCGCCGGGCTCCGCGGCCTCGAGGTCGATCCCGGCGGGAGCGGCGACCCGGGCGAGCGCCGCGGCCGGCAGACCGGCGCGCTGCAGGTCGATGAGCAGGCGCGCGCACGCGGCGCCGCTGCCGACGACGCCCACATAGGCGCAGCCGGCCTCCAGCGCGCGTTGCGCCAGCGCCCGCACGGCACGCAGATCCGTGGTGACCAGCACGACGTGATCGCCCGGGCCGAGGTCGTCCGGGAGCTCGTCGCCGGTCCGCACCAGCGCCGGGTAGCGGAGCACCTGGGCCACGTGCAGCAGCGGATCTGCGACGTCGGCGTCTCCGACGACGACGAGGCGATGCTCGGGCTCGCTCACGCGGCCGCTTATATCGCGCCCGGCCCTACGCGCGCCAGAGCCCGACCAGGAAGAACGAGAAGCCGAGCACGATCGCGATGGCGAAGCGGACGCTGGCGCGGCGGTCCAGCCGATCGTCCGCGCCGATGCCCCGGAGCGCAAGCGCGACAGCCCCGAGCACGAACGTCGCGAAGCCCGCCAGCGCGACGATGGACCAGCCGACCGAGGGCAGCGGATCGTGCGCGAGCAGCGCCAGGTGATACGCGGTGCGCTCCGCCTCGCTCTTGCCGGGATCGGCCTCGGGCCCCTCCTCGCGCGCCAGGAGCGAGGCGATGCGCTGGTTGGTCGGCAGGAGCCGGGCGGCCTCGGGCGTGTAGACGCTGCGGGTCGCGAGGATGCCGCTGCGGACGGCCTCGAGCGAGCGCCTCGCGAGTCGCAGGTCCCCGCGCGCCTCGGCGCGATCGGCGAGCGCCGCGAGCGCGTCCATCGCGCGCGCCGGGTAGGGGCTGCCCGGCAGGTGCCAGCGCGTGGCGCGGCGGAGGTGCGTGAGGGCCGCGGCGTCGTCCCCGCGGGCGGCCTCCGCGAGGCCCGCGCCGAGGCTCGCCCGTCCCTCGAGGACCACGCGACCGGCCACGACGCCGACGAGGGCCAGGGCGACCGCCGCGATGCGCGCCAGCCGTCTGCCGCGCGGCGTCACATGAAGTCCCGTCGCGAGAAGACGAGGGCCCCGAGGAACACGAGGATGGCCGTGTAGCCGAACCCGTAAGCCAGGGTCCAGCCGACGTAGGTCCACGGCACGTAGGCGCCGTGCACGCTCACGAGCGCCCCGTCCTGCACCTGGCCGCTGACGAAGAAGAGGTGGAGGTTCGGCAGGACCGCCGCCGCAACCCGCATCGCCTCGCGCGGGAGCGGATCGAGCTTCTTGGCGAACTGCAGCAGCTCGGGCAGCGAGCGCCCGATGACGAAGATGCCGAGGGTGAACATGCCCGACAGGTACGGCGTCGAGAACGAGGAGAAGAGCAGCGCGATCGCCGTGACGACGAGGATCTCGCCCCAGGCGAGGAGAACGCTCTTGAACAGGGCGAGGTTCGGTCCGGTGCCGAGGACGAGCTCGACGCAGGCCAGGACCGCCGCCATCACGGTCACGAGGACCGTCACGGTCAGGCCCATCCCGAGGAACTTGCCGACGACGAACTCCGCGCGCCGCAGGGGCTTGGGGACGATGACGTAGATGGTGCGGAGGTCGAGCTCCTTGTAGAGGAGGTTGACGCCCACGAACACGGCGATGAGGACGCCGAAGAGGGAGATGCCGGCGAGGCCCACGTCGCGCAGGAGGCGTCCCTCCTGGCCGAGGGTGAGCTGGCCGAGCGCGAGCGCTGCCCCGATCATCGCGATTCCGAAGAAGACGAGCGCGTAGAGGATCTTGTTGCGGATGGCCTCGCGGAACGTGTTCCACGCGAGGGCCCGCAGGCGCCTGGCGAGGGCCGTCACGCGCCGGCCCTCCCGGCCTCGCGGACGAAGAGGTCCTCGAGCGACTCGCGCCTCGGGGACACGGCCTCGATGGTCTCGCCGCGCTCGAGCGCCGCGCGGATGAAGGCCGAGACGTCGGCGTCGCCCTCGAGCTGGGTCACCGTGGGCGCCGGCTCGTTTGCCGCTCGGGTCACGACCTCGGTGCCGAGCAGGCGAGGGGAGAGGAGCTGGGTCAGCGGGCCGATGTCGCGCACGCACCCGCCCACCACGATGGCCACGCGATCGCACACGAGCTCGACGTCGGGGAGGATGTGCGTCGAGAAGAAGACCGTCTTGCCGCGCTTGCGCAGCGCGACCATGAGATCTCTCACGTCCTTGCGGCCGATGGGGTCGAGGCCGGTCATGGGCTCGTCGAGCACGACCACTTCGGGATCGTGGATGAGCGCCTGCGCGAGGCCGGCGCGCTGCAGCATGCCCTTCGAGAACTTCCGCATCGGGCGGTCGGCGGCGTGGCCGAGGCCCACCTGCTCGACGAGCTCGCGCGCCCGAGCGCGCCGCGTCGGGGCGTCCAGGTTGCAGAGCGCCCCGCAGAAGTCGAGGAACTCGAGCGGCGACAGGTAGTCGTAGAAGTAGGGGCTCTCGGGCAGGAAGCCGACGTGCCGCTTGGCCTCGAGGTCGGGCACGGGCTTGCCGAGCACTCGGGCGCGGCCGCGCGTCGGCGTGACGAGGCCCATGAGCATCTTGATGGTGGTGGTCTTGCCCGCGCCGTTCGGCCCGAGGAACCCGAAGATCTCGCCCCGGTGCACCTGCAGGCTGACGTCCCGGGCGGCCTCCACGCGCTTCCGGAAGAAGCCCAGTCGATAGGTCTTGGCGAGGTGCTCGGCTTCGAGGACGACGTCGCTCACGGCGCTCTTCCGGACGAGGGGTCCAGTCTACAGTCTCGTGCGGTACCAGGCGATGGTGCGGCCGAGGCCTTCCTCGAGATCGACGTGCGGGCGATACCCGAGGAGATCGCGCGCCTTGTCGATGTTCGGGATGCGGAGCTCGACGTCCACCTCGGTGCGCTTGACGAAGTTGATGGGCGAGGCGCCACCGGTCAGGCGGATGATCTCCCGCGCGAGGTTGTAGATGGTCAGCGTCGAGCGCGGGTTGCCGATGTTGAAGGCCTGCCCGATCGCCTCCGGCGCCGTCAGCGTGAGCATGAGGCCGTCCACGATGTCGTCGATGTAGCACCAGGAGCGGATCTGCGCGCCGTCGTTGCGGACCTCGAGCGCCTCCCCGCGCAGTGCGCGGTGGATGAAGTGGTGCACCGCGCCCTCGCCGACCTGGCGCGGGCCGTAGATGTTGAAGGGCCGCACCGAGACCGTGGGGAGGTTGAACTCCTTGCAGTACGTCAGCGCCAGGTGCTCGGTGGCGAGCTTGGCGACGGCGTACGTCCAGCGCGCCTCGCCGACGGCGCCGAGCGTGGTCTGGTCGAACTCGTTGACGTTGAACGCGTAGCGGCCGAAGACCTCGCTCGTCGAGAAGTCGACCACACGATCGACGCCGCCCACCTCGAGGGCCGCCTCGAGGATGTTGGCGGTCCCGAAGAGCGCCACGCGCATCGTGCGGCTGGGGTTGCGCAGCACCGTGTCGACGCCGGCGATGGACGCCAGGTGCATGACGAGCTGGCAGCCGCGCATGGCGCTCTTGACGGCTGCCGCGTCCATGACGTCGGCGACCACGAGCTCGACACCGAATCGCTTGACGAGGTCGGTCTGCTCCAGGGCGTTGCGGTGCAGGTTGTCGAGCACGACGACCTGATTTCGCGGCGCCAGCCGCTCGACCAGGTGCGAGCCGATGAATCCAGCTCCACCGGTGATGAGGATGCGGCGTCCGGAGATCTCCACGTCGCGAGATCTTACTCGACCTTGGGGCTCGTCGCGCGCGGTTGACACCCCCTGTTCGCCGGACCAGCATCTCTGTCGATGGATCGTCGCGGATTCCTGCTCGTCGCGGGCGGCGCCCTCGCCGCCACGGCGGCGGGCAGCGGCAGCGCCGGGGCGGGGCCGCGCGCGCGCCTGCGCATCGGGCAGCTCGCGTGGGGGGGCGAGCCGCTGCGGCTCAATGCGCTCCGCCGCCTGGCCTGGGAGATCGAGAAGCGCACCTCGATCGAGGTGGCCGAGGCGCCCGTGGAGCTTCACCTCGGCGACGCTGCGCTGTTCCGCTCGCCCTTCCTCTACCTGTCGGGCGGCACGGCCCCGCCGATGCCAACGGAGGACGAGGTGGGGCGCCTGCGGCGGCACCTCGATCTCGGGGGATTCTTGCTCGCGGACGCCACGTGTGGCTGCTCCGGCGGCGACTTCGAGCGCGGAGTGCGCGCGCTCCTCGGCCGCGTGTACCCGCGCACGTCGCTGGTCCCGCTTCCGCGCGAGCACGTCCTGTGGAAGTCGTTCTACCTGCTCGACTCGGCGCCCGGGCGCACGAGCACCGCGCCGCCGCTCGTCCTCATCCGCGACCAGCGCGTGGTGGCGGTCCTCTCCTCCAACGATCTCGGGGGCGCGTGGTCGCGCGACTCGTTCGGGCGCTGGGAGCACGAGGTCGTCCCGGGCGGGCAGGGGCAGCGCGAGCTCGCCTTTCGCTTCGGCGTCAACCTCGTGATGTACGCCCTCACCGGCAACTATAAAGGCGACCAGGTGCATATCCCGGCCATCCTCGAAAGGCTGGGGCAATGAGGCTGGAACAAGCCATCGCGGCCATCCGCTTCGAGCCGCTGCTGCCGTTGGAGCTGCTGGCCGGTCTGGCCGTGTTCTGCGCTCTGGCGCTGGGCG
>CAZQJC010000229.1:0-11955 GCA_964593795.1 uncultured Myxococcales bacterium
GCCGTTTATCACGCGGTGGAAGTGCAGGCCGTCGTAGAACCCGGACTTCGCCAGGTCGAGGAAGTTCTTGGCGGTGATGGGCATCTGGTCGAGCAGGATCTCGGCCTTGAAGCTGCCCATCGAGGTCTCGAAGGTTGCGGTCGGGTTCGCCATGGTGCTCTCCGCGTGGGTCGGGCGCGCGCAGGCGCCCGGATGGGGGGCGGTGTACGTCGGCGCGCCCGCTCGTGCAATCGTCGGACGCACGCGCGCGACTCTCGGGCCCGTCCCGCCGAAGACCGGAGGGCGGCGACGCGCGGGGGCAGGCGCGCGCCCCCCGAGACCAGCACGCCGTAGGCGCGCGGGGGGCTGTTCGCCGCCGCGCACCTGGAATACGGTGCCAACGCCTCGGAAGGTCCGCGGCACCCATGCTCCGGCGCACGCCGGAGGGCCCCCAACTCTCGCGCCGATGGCTGTGACCACGTCCATCCCGCAGGGCACCGTCCTGTCGGGCAAGTACCGCGTCGGGCGGGAGCTCGGGCGCGGGGGCATGGCCGCCGTCTACGAGGCCGAGAACCTCGACATCGGCAAGCGCGTCGCCATCAAGGTGCTCTCGGGGGCGCTCGCGCGCGACGAGGGCGTCACGCAGCGGTTCGTGCAGGAAGCGCGCGCGGTCAACCGCATCGGCCACCACGGCATCGTCGACATCTTCGCGTTCGGGCAGCTCGCCGACGGCCGGCAGTACTTCGTGATGGAGCTCCTCGAGGGGCGGAGCCTCAAGCAGCGCCTCGCCGAGTCGCCGCCGCTCTCGTTCGCCGAGGCCGCGCTCGTGATCGAACAGGTGTGCGACGCGCTCTCGGCCGCGCACGCCGAGAAGATCGTCCACCGCGATCTCAAGCCCGACAACGTGTTCCTGGTCGAGGGCCGCAGCCAGCGCGTCGCCAAGCTCCTCGACTTCGGCATCGCCAAGCTGCTCGACCGGGACGAGTCCCCCGCGCAGACGCGGAGCGGCATGCCCATCGGCACCCCGCTCTACATGTCGCCCGAGCAGTGCGTGGGCAAGAACGTGGACTGGCGGACCGACGTCTACTCGCTCGGCGTGATGATGTTCGAGCTGTTCTCGGGGCGGCTTCCCTTCGCCGGCGCCTCGTACATCGAGACCGTCAACGCGCACCTGTACGCCAGGCCCCCCGAGCCGACCGGCGTGCCGCCCGCGCTCGCGCGCCTGATCCTGCGGTGCCTCGAGAAGCGCGCGGCCGATCGCCCGCAGACCGCCGACGAGGTGCGGAGGCGCCTCGCCGAGATCTGCGCGGCGCTCGACTCGGGGGGCCGGCTCGCGCCCGTCGGGCTCGCGGCCCCGCAGCGCCCGCGCCGGGCGCGCCGGGGACGCTGGCTCGCCGGGGCGCTCGCGCTCGCCGTGCTCGCGGTGGGCGCGGTGCTCGCGCTGCGGCCGCAGGCCCCTCGGGTCGCGCCCGCGCCGGCCTTCATCGAGCTCGTGGTCACGACGCAGCCGCCCGGCGCCGACGTGCTGCTCGACGGGGCGCGACAGACCTCGCCCTCGCCCACGCGCTTCCGCCTCCCGCGCGCGGCGTCGGTGCTCGTGCGCGCCGAGCTGGCCGGCCACGCCCCGAAGGAGCGGCGCGTCGCCGTCGACGAGCATCCGCTGCAGGTCCACCTCGAGCTCGCCCCGATCGCCGACGCGGTCCCGCCGCCCGACGCGCCTCGCCCCGCGCGCCCGAGCAAGAAGCCACCGAAGCGCGCGCCCGCCCCGAAGGCGCCCACCGACGTCGACGCGATCGGCGGCTGGCCGAGCCGCTGACGGCTCAGCCCTCCTCCGCCGCGCCGATCTTCTTGGCCAGCGTCTGGCGCGTGATGCCGAGGTGCGCCGCGGCCTGCGTGCGGTTTCCCCCGCAGATCGCGAGGACGGCGCGGATGTGCGCGAGCTCGACCTCGTCGAGCGACGGGATGCGCCCGGCGGCGTCCGGCCCCTGAGAGCGGCGGGGCGCGGGGGTCGCCAGCACGGCGGCCACGAGCTCGCCGGGCAAGTGCGCCGGCAAGAGGATCTCGGCGTCGCTCATCAGCGTCGCGCGGCTGAGCACCGAGCGCAGCTCGCGCACGTTGCCGGGCCACGCGTGCTGCGCGAGGATGCCGAGCGTCTCCGGGGCCATCGCGCGCCAGCGGCGTCCGTAGGCGCGGTTGAACTCCTCGAGGAAGATCGCGACGAGGGGCTCGAGGTCGTCCGGGCGCTCACGCAGGGGCGGGATCCGCAGCGTGAGCGCGTTGAGGCGGTAATAGAGGTCCTCGCGGAAGCGCCGCTCGAGCACCATCGCGCCGAGGTCGCGGTGCGTCGCCGCGATGACGCGCGTGCTCACGCGCCGCTCGGCCGTCGCCCCGAGGCGGCGGAACGTGCGCTGCTCGAGGAACTTGAGGAGCTTGGCCTGCGCGCTCGGGCCGAGGTCGCCGATCTCGTCGAGGAACAGCGAGCCCCCGTCGGCCACCTCGACGAGGCCGAGCTTGCGCTCGCGGGCGTCCGAGAACGCGCCGCGCTCGTGCCCGAACAGCTCGCTCTCGACGAGGTTCTCCGGGATCGCCGAGCAGTTGAGCTCGACGAGTGGCCCCGCGCTGCTCGGGCTGCGGTCGTGGAGCAGGCGCGCGAGGACCTGCTTGCCGCTACCGCTCTCCCCGAGGAGGAGCACCACGGGCACCGGGCTCGCCGCGACGAGCGTCGCCTCGTCGACGAGCCTGCGCATCGCGGCCGACTGCGCGACGGGGACCCGGCCCGCCTGGTCTCGGTCCCGACGCGCCAGGTACTGCACCTGGTGCTCGAGCGAGCCGGTGCGCGCGGCGTTGCGCACGGACGCCAGGATCTCCTCGAGCTCGAAGGGCTTGCGCACGAAGTCGTACGCGCCGAGCTTCATCGCGCGCACCGCGGTGTCGATCGAGCCGTGCGCGGTGATGACGAGCGTCTTGGTGTCCGGCGCCTCGCGCACCGTGTGGGCGAGGATCTCGAGGCCGTCCAGGTCGCCGAGCACGAGGTCGAGGACGACGACGTCGGGCGGCTCGGCGCGGATGCGCGCGAGGCCCTCCTTGCCGGTGGAGACCGCCGTGACCTCGAAGCCGTCGTCGGCCAGCGCCCCGGCGAGCGATTCGCGCAGGAGCCGCTCGTCGTCGATGACGAGGACGTTCTTGCTCACGCGGTCCCCTGGAGCGGCAGCCGGATCTCGAAGCGTGCGCCCGGGCGATCCTCGCGGTTCCGCGCGAGGAGGCGGCCCCCGTGCTCGAGCACGATGCTCTGGCAGAGCGCGAGGCCGAGCCCGTGCCCCTTGGCCTTGGTCGTGAAGAACGGCTGGAACAGCGAGGCCTGGTGGTGCTCCGCGATGCCGGCGCCCTCGTCCTCGACCACGACCTCGAGGTGCCGCTTGCCGCCGCCCAGGGCCTCGTGCGCCTCGATGCGGACGCGGCCGCCGTCGGGCATCGCCTCGGCGGCGTTGCGCAGGAGGTTGGACAGCGTCTGCGCCAGCAGCGTCGGATCGGCCTCGATGGGCGGGAGCTCGGCCGGCAGCGCACACTCGACCGTGACGCCGTGGGTCGCGAGCTCCGGCGCCATCGGCTCGAGCGCCGCCTGGACGATGGCCGCCACCGTGCAGGGCTGCACGCGCGGCTGCAGCGGCCTCGCGTAGTCCATCAGGCGCCGCGTGAGATCCTCGACGCGCGCGATCTCGGTGCGCAGCGCGTCGGCCGTCGCGACCACGTCCTCGCTCCTGACCTCACCGTGCTCGGCGCGTCGCGCGAGCCGCTGCACCGCGGTCTTGATGCCCGCGAGCGGGTTCAGCACCTCGTGCGCCAGCTTGGCCGCCATCTCCCCCATCGCGGACAGCTTCTCGCTCTGGATGAGCCGCCGGCGCTGGTCGACGAGCGTCGCGTCCACCTCCTCGAGCTTGCGCACGAGCGCCCCCACCTGCTCGCCCACGGCCTCGAGATCGCCGCCGGCCGGCAGGCTGATCTGCGTGCGCTGGGCGGCCGACTCGACGCGCAACTGCAGCTCGTAGATGGGCCGCGTCACGCGGCGCGCCAGCAGGAAGCCGACGACGACGCTGGCGAGGGCGCCGAGGATGCTCGTGCCGACCAGCGTCCAGCGCAGGCTCAAGAGCCGCGCCTCGGCCGCGATCGTGTCATCGCGCGTGTCCTGCCGGGCGAGCTGCCGCATCTCGCGGCACAGCGCCGCGAGGCGCTCCATGTGCTGGTGCCCGCGATCGAGCTCGACGTTCGCCTGGGCCTTCTGCCCCGCGTCGAAGAGCTCGATGGCGCGGTTCCGCCGGCGGTCGTAGGACTCCCGCTCGGTCGCGATCCGCCCGAGGAGCTCGCGCGCCTCGGGCGCCCTCTCCCCGGCCACCGCGCGCGCCAGGCGATCGCGGAAGGCCCGCCGGTTGCCTTCGAGCTGCTCGAGCCACGTGCGATCGCGCGAGAGGAAGTAGCTCGCGACGAACCCCTTGTCCCAAAGGAGCGCCTCGAACGCCGAAGCCTCGTCGAGCAGGGCGCTGCGGGCCACGAGGGCCTCGCGCGTCCCGTGGGCCACGTCGCCGAGCGACCAGAGGCCGACGACGCCGACCGAGACGAGCGCCGCCGCCGACACCGCGCCCGCGAGGACGAGCTGCAGGGAGAGGCGCTTCATCGTGCTGCGACGAGGGGCGACCAACGTCGTCAGCGTAGCACCGGGGCCGGGCGGCGCATTCAAGTGGACGGCCGCGGCGGTGTGCAGTCGCTGACGGCGCACGGCGGGACACCGAGCGCGACCGCGTACGGCACCCCCGCGCCGATGCCCGGCAGCGCGCGCGCGTCCCCGAACGACATCGCGAGGTCCACGGTGCAGGCGGTCGTCGGGTCGGGTGCAGGCGCCGTCGGGCAGAGCTGGGCCGCCTCCTCGACCACGCACAGGTCGACGCCGCTCGCGACACCGCAGGCCGCCGCGTCGGCCGACGTGCTCGGAACGAAGCGCAGCGTCGCGTCCGGGGGCAAGGCCACGATCTCCCCGAGGCTCACCTCGGCGCCCTCCGCGGCGAGGATGAAGGCCGCGTCGAAGCGGTTGCGCCGCGGCAGGAGCACGCGGACCCGCGCGCCCTCTCCCGCGAGCGCGAACGCGTAGGTGGCCGGCGTGGGCAGGGTCAGGCGGAAGCGGCCGCCGGTGATCGGGGCGCGCGTGGTGTGGCCCGCCTCGTCGGTGGCCTCCAGCGTCGCGAGCGCCGCCAGGGCGCCGCCCTCGGCCACGCGTCCCGCCACGGTCGACGCTGCGGGCGCGCCCGTGCAGGCGGACAGGATGAGGCCGAGGACGAGGCGGTGGACGGCGCGCATGGCGCCCGGCGCTCGCAACGCACGTGCCAGCGGAAACTCCAGGGTTTCCAGCGCCCGAGGCGGGCGAAAACCTCCCACGCGCGCGCCGGGACGTTCGCTTTCCGTGCGCCCCTGCGGGGATGCGCCTCCCGGTTTCGGCAGGTTCGGCGCTGGAACGCCGCTTGCTGACGGCATCCCGGGTCATGCAAGACCTGCCCGCTGCCGCCCCACGGCGAAGGCCTCCCGTTCCCCTGGTCATCGCCGCCGGCACCGGCCTCGTCGTCGCGCTCGGCGGGGCGCTCTACGTGCGCGCGAGCGCCCACACCGAGGCGCCTCCGCTGGCCGAGCGGCCGCGCGGGGTCACGGTCGTCGAGGCCCGGCCCGCCGAGTACCGGGACCACCGGCGCTACGTCGGCACCATCGAGCCGTGGGTGTCCGCGCGCCTCGGCCCGCAGCTCGTCTCGGCCTACGTCGACACCGTGCTCGTCAGGCCCGGCTCCGTGGTCAAGCGCGGGCAGGTGGTCGCGACGCTCGACTGCCGCGGCGCCTCCGCGGCGAGCCAGGCCGTGGCCGCGCAGGCGCGCGCCCTCGAGGCCAAGCAGGCCGCGATCTCGCACGAGGCCCAGCGCGTCTCGGGGATGCTCGAGGGCGGCTTCGTCTCGGAGAACGAGGCGGAGCAGAAGACCGCCGAGAGCGCGAGCCGCATGGCCGAGCTGCTCGCGACGCGCGCCCGTCTCCTCGGCAGCACGCTCGAGGTCCGCGACTGCGTGCTGCGCGCGCCGTTCGCGGGCGAGATCGCCGAGCGCTCGGCCGATCCGGGCGCCTTCGTGCGGCCCGGCAGCGCGATCGCCACGCTCGTCGAGCGGCGCACGGTGCGCGTGACCGCCGACGTGCCGGAGACGGACTTCGCCGCCGTCCCGCCCGGGGCGCCCATCCGCATCTCGATGCTGGCGACCGGCAGGTCCGTCACCGCCAAGATCGCCCGCCGCTCGCCCGCGGCCGATCCCATCACGCGCACCGTGCACGTCGAGATCGACCTCGAGGACCCGACACGCAACATCCCCGTCGGCACCACGGCGGAGCTCGACCTCGAGGTGGGCCAGGCGGTGCCGGCGATCGAGGTGCCGCTCCAGGCGGCCACCGTGCGCGGCAAGAACGCCACGCTGTTCGTGGTCGAGGGCGACGTCGCCAGGAAGCGCGTCGTGACCGTGCGCGGCGAGCGCAAGGGCCAGCTCTTCCTCGCGCCGGAGCTGCCGGCGGGCGCGAAGGTCGTCACCGAGGGACGCGGCACGCTCGCCGACGGCGATCGTGTCACCGCGGCGCCGGCCCGCCCCGCGGAGCCCGTCAAGAAGGCGTCCGCGGCGACCTCCACCGGTACGCGCCTGTGACGCGCCTCGCGCTCCGCAACCCCATCGCGATCCTGATGCTCGGGATCGGCGTCATCGTCTTCGCGTCCGTCGTCGTGCCGCGCATGAGCGTCGACACCTTCCCGGAGCTCGCGCCGCCCGTCCTCGTCGTGGGCACGCTCGCGCCCGGCCTCGGGCCGAAGGACGTCGAGAAGACCATCACCTGGCGCATCGAGAAGTACGTGAGCGCCACGCCCGGCGTCGATCACGTCGAGAGCGCCTCGCGCAAGAACCTCAGCGTCGTCTTCGTCTGGCTCAAGTGGGGCACCGACCTCAACGCGGCGCAGGGCCTCGTGCAGCAGCAGGTCGCCTTCGCGATGGCGGCGACTCCCAAGTCGCTCGGCATCCTGCCGCCGTTCGTGCTCCAGTACGACCCGTCGAACGCGCCGGTCACGCAGGTGGCCGTCTGGGGCGGGGGCCTGTCGGGGCCGCAGCTCTACGACTACGCGCTCAACAACATCGAGCCCATCCTCGAGGGCATCCCGGGCGTGGCGAGCGCGTCGCTCAACGGCGGGCGCCAGCGCCAGATCAACGTCGTCGTCGACCCCGTGCGCGCCCAGGCGCGCGGCGTGACGTCCTCCGACGTCGCCGCGGCGGTGCGGGAGACCAACGCCCTCATGCCGTCGGGCGAGCTCGTCTCGCCCAAGCTCAACGCCAACGTCTACACGAACGGCGTACCCGAGCGGATCGCGCAGCTCGGCGACGCGATGGTCAAGACGCGCGATCGCAGGAGCGTCCTCGTGCGCGACGTCGCGCGCATCGAGGACGGCGCGTCCCCGGCCACGCAGGCCGTCGCGATCAACGGCGAGAGCGGCGTCTACCTCAATGTCCTCCGCATCCCCGGCGGCAACACGATCGAGATCGTCGACGCGGTGAACCGGGTGATCGAGGGCCTGCAGCGCAAGCTCCCGCCCGGCATGCACGTCAAGGCGATCTTCGACCAGTCCACCTTCGTGCGCACGACCTACGCGGGCCTCCGCTCCGAGATCGTGCGCGCGCTCTTCCTCATCGCGTGCGTGATCCTCCTCTTCCTGCAGAGCGTGCGCGCCGCGCTCATCGCGGCGATCGCGATCCCGCTGTCCTTCGCGGTGATCCTCATCGTGCTCTCGGCCACCGGCCAGACCCTCAACGCCTTCACCCTCGGCGGCCTCACGCTCGCGATGGGCCCGCTCGTGGACATCTCGGTCGTCGTCCTCGAGGCCGTGCACCGTCGGATGCACCACGGTGCGTCCCCGGCCGCGGCCGCCCTCGAGGGCACGGAGTCGGTCGCCATCCCCGCGCTCGCCGCGACGCTCACGACCGTCGCCGTGCTGCTGCCGGTGGTCCTGCTCGAGGGCCTGGCCAAGAAGCTCTTCGGGCCGCTCGCGCTCACCGTGGCGGCCGCGATGGGGACCGGCTTCGTCGTCAGCATGGTCGTGACGCCCGTGGCGTGCCGCTACTTCCTCGCGAACAAGCCGCCCGGGCGCCTCGCCGCCAGCATCCGGGGCGGGGTCGACCGCTTCGCCGAGGGTTACGCGCGCGCGCTCCGGGTCGCCCTGCCCTTCCGCACGTGGATCATGGTGGCCGCCGCGCTGCTGGTGGTCGGCAGCGTGTGGCTCACGACGCGCCTGCCGAGCACGTTCTTCCCCGAGATCGACGAGGCCATGGAGCGCGTCTACGTGCGGCTCGCGCCCGGCACCTCCATCTCCGACTCGTCCCGGCAGATCGACGAGATGGCGCAGATGCTCGCGCGCGAGCTCCCCGACGAGGTCTCGTTCGTGCTGACCAACGTGGGCGCCCCCAAGGCCGCGCGCAGCGCCATGGCGAGCCCCAACGTGGGGCCGCACATGGGGTTCATCCGACTGGCCCTCGTGGAACCCGAGCGGCGCAAGCGCTCGCAGCGCGAGATCGCCGACCACATGCGCCAGCTCCTCGTCTCGCGGTACCCGGGCGTCGAGTTCCTGCAGTGGCCGGGGGGCCTGGTCGCCAGCGTCTTCTCGAACGGCTACCTCGCGCCCATCGCGGTCGAGCTGCGCGGAAAGAGCCTCGAGGAGCTCGAGCAGCAGTCGCGGGCGGTCGCCGAGGTGGCGCGCGGCGTCCCGGGCGTGCGCGACGTCTACCCGACGCTGCAGCTCGACTACCCCGAGGTGCGCATCGACACGGACCGCCAGCTCGCCGGCGCCGTGGGCGTGAGCGCGCGCACCGCGGCCCAGACCACGCTCGAGGCCACGTTCGGCAACATCAACACGCCGGGCGTCTGGGTCGACGCGGGCAACGGCATGGCCTACTACGTCGTCACCGCCTACGACGCGAAGATCGCCTCGGACCCGGCCGAGATCGCGCAGCTCCCGGTCCGCGCGCTCGAGGGCGGGCGCGCCGTGGCGCTCGGCACCTACGCGAGCGTGCGACGCAGCACCGGCGCCATCGCCATCGAGCGCAACCGGCTCGAGCGCGCGGCGCACGTGCTCATGCAGACGGCCGGCCGCGACGTCGGCAGCGCGGCCGCCGACCTCGAGCGCCGCCTGCGGCAGGACCCGCGCACGCGCGACCTGCACTTCGACTTCGTCGGCCAGGTCGACCTCATGCGCCGCACCTTCTCGGGGCTCGGCCTCGCGATCGGCCTCGCGATCATGGTGGTCTTCATGATCATGGCGTCGCAGTTCAAGTCGCTGCGGCTGCCGCTGGTCATGCTCTTCACGATCCCGGCGTCGCTCGTGGGCATCGTGCTCGCCCTCATGGCCGCGCGGCAGGGCATCTCGATCACCGCTCTCATGGGCGTCCTCATGGTGATCGGCATCGCGGTCTCGAACGGCATCCTGCTCGTCGACGACGCGAATCGCCGCTTCCTCGAGGGCACGGACAAGCTCGAGGCCATCGTCGCCGCGGCGCGCACGCGCTTCGTGCCGATCGCCATGACGAGCCTCGCGACGATCATCGGCCTTCTGCCCACGGCGCTCGGCCTCGAGCACGGCACGGAGTCGAACCAGCCGCTGGCGCTCGCGGTCGTCGGGGGCCTGACGTCCTCGACGCTGCTCTCGCTGTTCCTCGTGCCCTCGATGTTCCTGGTCATCGCCCGGCGCCCGGCGCCCGCGGAGGGGCCGCTGCCCGGCGCGGAGGCGCACCCGGCATGAGCATGGTGACCCGGATCCTGGTCGCCCTCGACGGCTCGCCGAGGGCCCCCGGCGTCGTGCGGGCCGCCCACGAGCTCTCCGCGCGCTTCGACGCGGAGCTCTTCCTCTTGCGCGTGATCCTGATCCCGCCCGAGTTCCCCGCGGCGGCCCGGTCGAGCGTCCACGACGACCTGCCGGACCTCCTGACCGACGCCGCGCTGCGGGAGCTCGAGCAGCTCGCGCAGGGCTACCCGCGCGCGCAGGCGCACGCCCCCTTCGTCGAGATCGGCCAGCCCTGGCGCGTCATCATCGAGTTCGCCAAGCGGCTCGACGTCGATCTCATCGTGATCGGCAGCCACGGCTACTCGGGGATCGATCGCCTCATCGGGACGACGGCCGCCCGAGTCGCCAACCGCAGCAACCGCAACGTGCTCGTGGTGCACGAGCGCGCGCGGGGCGCCGGGGGCGAGCCGTGAGGTGGGCCCTCGTGGCCGCGCTGTGCGCGCTCGCCCCGGTTCGGGCGGCCCTCGGCGAGCCGGCGCCGGTCACGCTCGAGCAGGCGCGGAGGCTCGCGCTCGAGCGGCACCCGCGCGTGCGGGCGGCGGCCGCGCGGGTGCGTCAGGCGGCGGCGCGGCTGGCGGAGGCGCGCTCGCTCTACTCACCACGCGTGCTCGCGGCCGGCGAGTACCTGCGCGCGACGTCGAACAACTCGCCGACCACCGTGCTGTCGCTGCCGAACCTGCCGCGCGTCGGCGGCCCCACGCGCGACCCGCGCCTCGAGTCGTTCGACAACGCCTTCCTCGGGCTTACGAGCGAGGTCACGATCTACGACTTCGGCGCGACGCGCGCGGCCGTCGACGAGGCCGGCGCGCGGCTCGAGTCCACGAAGGCCTCGCTGCGCGTGGGACAGTCGGACCTGCTCTTGGTGGTCGACGATGCGTACGTGACGACGCTCGCCACGCGCGCCGCGCGGCGCGTCCTCGACGAGGCGCTCGCGCGCGCCTCCTCCCACCACGAGCTCGTCGCGGCGGGCGTGAAGTCCGGCCTCCGCGGCAAGATCGAGCTCGCCCGCGTGGACGCCGAGGTCGCCGGCGCGCGCGTGGCGGTCATCCGCGCGGCCGGGGCCGAGCGCCTGGCGCGGCAGGCCCTCGCCGACGCGATCGGCGCCCCCGACGACGAGGCCGACGCCGCCGCCGAGCCGCCGGCCGTCGAGCTCGTGGTGCGCGCCGACGCGGTCCTGGCCGAGGCCCGCCAGCGGCGCCCCGAGCTGGCGGCGCTGCGCGCGGAGCTGCGCGTCCTCGAGGCCCAGCGCGCCGCGGTGCGCGCGACCTACCTGCCGCGCCTGTACGCCACCGCCGCCCTGTCCACGCGCGGGCAGCTCACGCCCGACGTCTACAACTGGGACGTCGGCGCGGTGCTCGCCTGGCCCATCTTCACGGGCCTGTCGACCGAGCACCAGCTCGAGGCCGCGGACGCGCGCATCGCGGAGCTGAGCGAGCTCGTCCGGCAGGCGGACCTGCAGATCTCCTCCGAGGTGCGGCGTGCGCTGACCGCGCTGGAGGTCGCCCGCGAGGCCATCACCGCGAGCCAGGTCCAGCTCGCCGCCGCGCGCGTGGCGCTCGAGCTCGCAGAGGGGCGTTACCAGCAGGGCCTCGGCAACATGATCGAGCTCGCCGACGCGGGGGCGGGCCGCTCGAACGCCGAGCTCGGCCTCGTCCAGGCGCGCCTCGAGCTCGCGCGCGCGCAGGCCCTGCACGACCACGCCCGCGGGCGCTGACCGGCTACTTGCGATCGGCGGCCTCGGAAGGCCGCCGCAGGCGGGGCGCGCCGCCCCGCCCCCGCTCGGCACCGCCTCGCGGGCCCATGATTCATCACATCTGCCTAGGCAGATGGAATGTCCTTCTGGGAGTCCAGCACCCCAGAACTTCTGGCCCCTTACACCACGCCCGGCCTCACCCCCGCAGAGCGTGCGGGTCGCGCAACCGCCCCTCTCCCGACGGGAGAGGGGCCCCGCAACAGTCGGAGCGCCTTGCCGAGAACTCGGGCATGACGAGGCGATGCTGGTCGGGAACGGAGCGTGCGCGTGCGCTGCGTGGCCGCTCGACGCCTGCCGAGTCGGCGTTGTGGGCACTGCTCCGCGGCCGAGGCATGGGCGC
>CAZQJC010000230.1:0-30800 GCA_964593795.1 uncultured Myxococcales bacterium
CCGCCTCGAGGCGGCCACCAGGAAGGGCACGACTGCCCCTCCCCCAGTTGGGCAAAGCCCAACTGGGCCCCCCTCCCTGCGTCTTCGCTCGCTGCGCTCGCTACGCCCTTGCGGCTCGCTGCGCTCGCCTCGAAGACCGCTTCTCCGCCGCTCGCTGCGCTCGCCTCGGCGGCCGCATCTCCGAGACCCGATCCTTTTCCGGGTCCGGCCCCGTTCTGGTTCCTTGATCCTTGTTCCTGGTCTTTGGTTTCTCCCCTTCGCGCGGCCCCGCGCGGCCCCGCGGGCGACGTCTGTGCTATCTGTTCAGTCGCCATGAAGTCCGCCGACATCCGCAAGCAGTTCCTGGCCTATTTCGCGTCCCGCGGGCACGAGGTGGTGCCGAGCTCGCCGCTCGTTCCCAAGAACGATCCGACGTTGCTCTTCGCCAACGCGGGCATGAACCAGTTCAAGGACGTGTTCGTCGGGCGCGAGCAGCGCGCCGTCCCGCGCGCCGCGTCGTCGCAGAAGTGCGTGCGCGCCGGCGGCAAGCACAACGACCTCGAGAATGTCGGGCGCACCGCGCGTCACCACACGTTCTTCGAGATGCTCGGGAACTTCTCGTTCGGTGACTATTTCAAGGAAGGCGCCATCACGTTCGCGTGGGAGCTCCTGACCAAGGAGCTCGGGATCACGCCGTCGCGGCTCATGGTCACGGTCTTCGGCGGCGAGGACGGCGTGCCGGCGGACGACGAGGCGCGGACGCTGTGGAAGCGCCTCGCGGGCGTGCCGGACGAGCGCATCCTGGCGCTCGGCAAGGCGGACAACTTCTGGGCGATGGGCGACACGGGGCCGTGCGGCCCGTGCTCGGAGATCCACTACCACCAGGGCGACGACCTGCCGTGTGCCGCCGAGCGTGCCGGCGGCAAGTGCGCGGGCCCGGCGTGCGACTGCGACCGCTGGCTCGAGATCTGGAACCTCGTGTTCATGCAGTTCGAGCGGCGCGAAGCGGGCGGGGCGCTCGTCGCGCTGCCCAAGCCCAGCATCGACACCGGCATGGGCCTCGAGCGCCTCTCCGCCGTGCTGCAGGGCAAGCGCACGAACTACGAGACCGACTGCTTCGCTGCGCTCATCGAGCGGGCCGGGGCGGTCACGAAGACCAGGTTCGTGCCGAGCGACTTCGAGGGCGCGAGCGTGTCGCTGAGGGCGATCGCGGACCACGCGCGGGCGACGACGTTCCTCATCGCCGACGGCGTGCAGCCGGACAAGAACGGCCGCGAGTACGTGCTGCGCCGGATCATGCGCCGCGCCATCTACCACGGCTTCCTGCTCGGCGCGCGCGAGGCGTTCTTCCACGGCCTGTGCGAGGACGTCATCCGTTCGCTCGGCGGTGTGTTCCCGGAGCTGGTCGAGCGCAAGCGGCTCATCCTCGAGACGGTGCAGCACGAGGAGGCCCGCTTCCGCGAGACCCTGGATCGCGGCGTGAAGTTCCTGGATGCGGCGTTCGAGCGCGGCGACAAGGTGATCGCAGGCGCAGAGGCGTTCAAGCTCTACGACACGTTCGGCTTCCCGCTCGACCTCACACGGGTCATCGCCGAACGGCGTGGGGTGCAGGTCGACGAGGCGGGCTTCGAGCGCGCCATGGAAGAGCAGCGCGGCCGCTCGGGCGCGTTCGCTGGCTCGGGCGCGGAGGCGGAGAGCGAGATCTGGAAGGCGCTGTCGCAGAAGCTGCCGAAGCCGGAGTTCCTGGGCTACGCCGAGCACGGCGGCTGCGTGCGCGGGCAGGGCAGGGTGCTCGCGATCGTCGTCGGCGGACGCGAGGTCGAGCGCGCCACGGCGGCGGACGGGCAGGCGTGGTTCGTGACCGACCGGACGCCGTTCTACGGCGAGCAGGGCGGCCAGGCCGGCGACGCCGGCAGCGCGCGCGGCGAGGGCGTGGCGCTCCGCGTCGTGGACACGCGCAAGCCGAGCGAGCTCACGGTGCACGTCGCGGAGATCACTTCGGGCGAGCTGCGCGTCGGCGACTCCCTGTCGCTCGAGGCGGATCCGTCGCGGCGCGAGGCCATCCGGCGCAACCACTCGGCGACGCACCTCCTTCACCTCGCGCTCCGGCAGGTGCTCGGCGAGCACGCGACGCAGAAGGGCTCGCTCGTCGCACCCGATCGCCTGCGCTTCGACTTCTCGCACTTCGCGCCGGTCACGCCGGCCGAGCGCGTCAGGCTCGAGCAACTGGTCAACCAGCGGGTGCTGAGCAACGCCGCCGTCGCGGTCGACGAGCTCGCGATCGAGGAGGCCAAGAAGCGCGGCGCGATCGCGTTCTTCGGCGACAAGTACGGCGATCGCGTGCGCGTGGTCGAGATGGCCGACTCGAAGGAGTTCTGCGGCGGCACGCACGTCGCGCGCACGGGAGACATCGGCTTCTTCAAGATCACGAGCGAGGTCGGCATCGCCCAGGGTGTGCGCCGCATCGAGGCCGTGACCGGCGAGGGCGCGGGCGCGTACGTCGCGCAGCTCGAGGGCGAGCTCGCGGGCGCGGCGGATGCGTTGCGCAGCGGCCTGTTCGACGTGGGCGAGGCCGTGCAGCGCGTGCAGCGTGACCTGCGCGAGCGCGCCAAGGAGATCGACGCGCTCAAGGCCAAGCTGGCCGGCGGCGGCGGACGCGACCTCATGTCACAGGTGCGGGAGATCGCGGGGCTCAAGGTGCTCGCCACGCGCAGCGAGGTGGGCGATCCCAAGGCCCTGCGCGAGGTCGGCGATCAGCTCCGTGACAAGCTCGGGCCGAGCGGTGTGGTGGTCCTCGGCGGCGTGACGGCGACAAGGTCTCGATCGTCGCGATGGTCGGCAAGGACGCGGTCGCCAGGGTGAAGGCCGGCGACCTCGTACGCGAGCTCAGCGCGATCGTCGGCGGCAAGGGCGGCGGCCGCCCCGACATGGCGCAGGGCGGCGGCTCGCAGCCAGCCAAGCTCGACGAGGCGCTGGCGAGGGTGGAGAAGCTGCTCGGGGCCTGATCCGGACACCACGGGCGCCGCCTCGGGAACGCCGATCTCGCGCGGGACTGGGCCAGACTGTGCAAGGTCGCTGAGCCGCGCGCGCCAACTGGTGGATCTCGGCTGGTCGCCGGCGGGCCCGCGGGTTGCAGTTCGGGGAGCGCATGCGAGTCGTGCTCGTCGCTCTCGGGCTCCTGCTGGCGGGTTGTGGCGCTGATCGGGCGGAGCCCCGCGCCGATGCCGGGAGCGCGGGACGAGGCGCCGCAGGGCTCCCTGGCACTGGCGGCGCAGGGGCGAGCGGCGACAGCGGCGTGATCACGGCGTGCCCGACGGATGGGCGCCCGATCGCGAGCCGCGCCTGCGCGGGCTCGCTGACCTGCGAGCTGGGCAGGGAGAGCTGCTGCGGCCAGACCCACTCCTCGGGGTGGTGCACCTGCAGCGGCGGCTTCTTCGGCTGCATGTACACCGATGCCTGTTACGGCGGTGGCTCGTGCGGCTGGGGCCGGCCCGACGCCGCGGCGCCGCGCGATGCCGGCGCTCCGCTCGACGCACCCGGCGCTCGCGACAGCAGCGCGGACGCGGGCGATCCGACCGTCTGCGACGGAACGACACCGGTGCAGACCGCGTGCGCGATGCCGCTCGCGCCCGGATCGTTCGGCGTCCATTGCGCGCAGCCCTTCGACGCCGTGCAGCGCGATCGCCACTGGTGCAACTCGACCGTGACGCTCTCGACGGCGGAGTGCGACGGCCAGCAGCGCATCGTCGAGACCGTCAACGTCGACGTCGGCTACACCTACTACTACCAGGCCGCCTCAGGCGCGCTACTGGCGATCTTCTACACGGCGAACGCCGGCGGTGTGTCGCGGACGAGGTGCGTGGCCGGGCCCGCGGGCTTCTCGCCGGTCGCGTGCGGGACTCGCAGGCCGCTGCCGAGCTGTCCGTAGCACTCGCGTGATGACGACGCGACCTAGTACCTCGCCACAGTGAAGATGATGGGTTCGAGGTCTCGAGGAACGCTGTGGCGAGGTACTACGTGGCGGGCCGCCGGGCCGCCCCAAGGCACGCCACAGGGACCCGCGCAGCCCGGAGGGCGGAGCGGGAGAAAACAGCTAGTGCCTCGCCCCGCCACCTCTCGCCAACCGATCAAAACCCCTGTGGCGAGGTACTAGTATCGCTACGGGACGTGGATGATGAGGCCGGCGGTGTTGTTGTTGCGGTCGAGCTCCTGGATCACGCCTTCGGGGTTGACCGTGATGAGGAGCTTGTAGTCGCCCGTCGGCACGTCGGTGATGTCGATCCACTGGCAGGGCAAGTCCTTCGAGTAGATGTCGCCCCAGCCCATCGAGATGCCCTGGAAGTCACAGGTGTAGCCGCTCGACGGGCGATTCGAGTACGGCGCGATGTCCTCGAGGCAGAAGGCTTGCTTGCGGCCGAGCACCTTGAGGCCGCCGGGGCCGTCGAGCTCGTACTCGGCGTAGCCCTTGAAGTGGTAGTGGTCGTGGCACATCGAGTACTCGAAGAGGTCCGGGTGCGACGAGGGCGCGCCGAAGTGCATGTCGGCCGTGCCGAGGTTCGGCGTCGCGGTGTCCCATCGGATGAGCCTCCGCCGGCCGGGGCCCGCCACGCAGCCCTCCTGGATCTCGCAGGAACCGGCAGGGAAGTCCTTCTCGACGATCTCCACGCTCTGCTCGAGTTGCTCGCGATCGACCAGCAGATCGGGCATGCCCGCGCTGCCGCCGGCGCCCGCGCCGCCGAGCCGGTTGCCCGTCGTCGCCGTCGGGCTCGCGCCGCGGTCCTCGCCGTCGCTGGCCGCCGTGGCCGTGGGCAGGGGCTCCGCCGTCGCGGGGCCCCGTCCGGGGGCGGGATCGATCATCCGCGCGGGGCCGGACACGGGGGCGTCCGTGCAGCCGCCGAGGGAGAGCGCGCACGCAGGTGCGAGCAGAAGTGCGAGAGCGGTCGCGCGGGCGTTCGACATGTAGCCTCCGACTGGCGGGACGATAGCGGATCGCGCCCCGGGGGCACCAGGAAATCCCCGCGCTATATCGTCGGAGACAGGACGATCTCCTCGAGGGTCAGCCGGCGAGAACGCGTGATCGCGAACAGGACCGCGTCGGCGACATCGCCGGCCTCGACGCCGGCGCCCGGCGAGACGGTCATCACACGCACGCCTCGGCGGCGCATCTCCTCGCGCAACCCCTCGGCGAAGGCGTTCGAGAAGGCGCGCGTGGCGTTCGCGAACGCACCGCCCGCACTGCGCGCCAGGGTGGGCGCGACTGTGACGAGGTCACCTCCGCGGCCCTCGGCCATCACGGCGACCGCCTCGCGCGCCAGGATCGCGCTCGCCAGGGCGTTCACCTCGGCCATCTCGCGCCACTCCTCGCTGCTCGCGGCCGCGACCTCGTGCAGCTTGGTCGCGTGCGCGGCGAGGACCACGATGTCGAGCGCGCCGAACGCGTCGAGCGCGCGCGACACCAGGCGCACCACGTCGACCTCCTGGCGCACGTCGGTCGGCTGGACGACGACGCGGCCGCGCTCGCGGGCGATCTCCTCGCCGAGCGCCTCCAGCGCGGGCGCGTTGCGCGAGGCCAGCACCACCTGGGCACCCTCGCGGACCAGGGCGTGCGCGGTGGCCTTGCCGATCGCCCCCGACGCCCCCACCACGATCGCAACCTTCTCGTGCAGCTTGCCGGCCACGGCGTGACGCTAGCACGCCGCGGCGGGGCGCGCAGGGGCGATCAGAGCGGCTGCAGGACGCGGGTCAAGAGGAGGCCCGCGAGTGCGCCGCCGAGAAGCACGCGGTAGACGACGAACACCGTCATGGAGTGGCGCTTGAGGTAGCCGATGAGCCAGGCGATCGAGGCATAGCCGACGACCAGGGATACCACCGACGCGATCGCGATCATCGCGGGGCTCGCGGGGTGCGCGGCCGCCGCTTCCGCGACGTCTTTGGCCGGCTTGAGCGCGTGCTTGAGCTCGAACAGGCCCGCCGCACCGATGGCCGGGATCGACATGAGGAACGAGAAGCGCGCGCCCTCGTCGCGCCGCAGCCCGAGCAGGAGCGCGGCGGCCAGCGTCGCACCTGACCGTGAGACACCCGGCACGACCGCGCAGGCCTGCGCGCAGCCGACCAGGAGCGCGTCGCGCAGCGTCGTCTCGGCCAGGGTGCGCCGGCCGTTCGAGATGCGCTCGGCGATCTCGATAATGATCGCCACGCCCACCATCGTGGCCACCACCACCCACAGCGATCGGAACGGCCCCTCGATGTACTTCTTGAGGGTCAGCCCCACGATCCCGACGGGCAACGTGGCGACGACGAGACCGACGGCCAGGCGCGCCTCCTTCGAGCTGCGCTTCGCCGGATCCGTGAGGGCGCCGAGCATGCCGCGCGTGATGGCGAGGAGGTCGCTCCGGAAGTAGACGAGCACCGCGACGAGCGTCCCGAGCTGGATGACCGCGGTGAACGCCGCGCCGAAGTCGGGCCAGCCGAGCAGGGCCGGGGTGATTCGGAGGTGGGCGCTCGACGAGATCGGGAGGAACTCGGTCACTCCCTGGACCACGCCCATCACGATGGCTTGCAGGATCTCCACAGCTTTCTATCGGCGTTCGGCCGGCGCGCGTCAACTTCGCAGCGCGTTTTTCCGGAGAGCGGGGCCTTCCGCCCCGGGCTCGCGCGAGGACTCGAGGCGTGCGAACCTTCGGACGTGCTCCCCGGTCTCCTGCCGCTCGTGCTGCTCGCCGTGCCGGCGGTGAACGCGTGGCAGGGGCCGCCCGAGGAGCTCCCCCCGGGGGGCGCGCTCCTCCAGCTCGGGGCGCTCGAGCTCGGCGGCTTCGCCCAGCTCCAGTACGAGCACCACGCCGACGCGCTCGGCGAGGGCACGTTGCAGGGGGCCGACCTCGGCCGCCACGACTTCCTCATCCCGCGCGCGCGGCTCGCGCTCCGCTGGGCGCCCATCCCCGAGCTGCGTTTCGTCGCGGAGGGCGAGGCGCACGCCGACGGCGGCGGTGCCCGCGACGTGAACGCCGCCTTCATCGAGCCCTGGACCAGCACCGGCCAGACCTTGACCGTGGGGCACATGCGCGTGCCGTTCGGGGTCGAGGGCGCGCTCGTGCCAGAACAGGACCTCGAGCTCGCCACGCTGTCCCGCGCCACCACACGGCTCTTCCCGGGCCGGCGCGACCTCGGCGCGATGCTCTCGGGGCACGAGGGCCTGTTCGATCACGCGATCGCCGTGATGTCGGGCGACCCGGACTCGCCGGACACCGCCCCCCGGCGGATCGGGCCTGACGTCGTGGGGCGCGTGGGGCTGCGCGGCCGGCTCGGCGCGGTCGGCCTCTCTGGGCTCGTGGGGCGCGCGGTCGGTGCGGGCCCCTCGGGCGTGGTCACGACCGACAAGTGGCGCGCGGGCGCGGACGCGGAGCTCGTGCTGCGCGTGCCGCTCGTGGGCGTGCTGTCCGTGCGCGGCGAGTGGATCGAGGCGCGCGACTTCACTCGGTCGCGCGGCTTCTACGCGATGGCGGTGCAGCGCGTGTGGCGGCGACTCGGGCTCGTCGCGCGTGTGGATCGCTTCGACCCCGACACCGCCGCGGGCAACGACGCCGTGCTGACCTACGGCTTTGGCCTCCTCGTCGAGCCGTGGACGCGCCTGCGCGCGCTCGTCCAGTTCGACCACGTCAGCGACCACCTCGGTCCGGCCGCGACGACGGGCAGCCCCACCGACGTGGCCAACGACATGCTCCTCGTGCGCCTGCAGGCCGCGTTCTGAGCGGCGCTACGGCTCGAGCGTGGTGCCGACGCTGCCGGGCTCGCGCACGACGGAGACCACGTCGCCCGCGTGCAGGTGTCCCACGATGGCGATGCGCGCCACGCCCTTGCCGAGGACGGCGAAGGACTCCTCGAGCTTGGGGATCATCCCGCCCGCCACGACGCCGTCGGCGATCGCTCTGTGCGCCTCGGCCATCGTCAGCCGCGGCAGGCGCGTCGTCGGGTCGGCCACGTCACGGAGCACGCCCGGCGCACCCGTGACGAGGACCAGCGTCTCGGCGCCGAGCGCGGCGGCGAGCTGGTTGCCCACGATGTCGCCGTTGATGTTGTAGACGCCGCCGGACGCGTCCGCGCCCAGGCACGCCACGACCGGGATGCGCCCTGCTTGCAGTAGCAAGCGGATGAGCTCGAGGTCGAAGCCCTCCACGTCGCCGACGTGACCGAGGTCGATGGGATCGGGGCCGGCGCCCGCATACACCTTCGGCGGCCGCCTGTGGGCGCGCACGAGCGGACCGCTCGCGCCGTGAAGGCCCACCGGGCGGGCTCCCGCGGCGCACAGCGCGGCGCAGAGCTCCACGTTGACCTGGCCGGCGATGACGCACTTCATGACGTCGAGCGTGGCCGCATCGGTGACCCGGCGGCCGGCGACCATGCGCGGCTCGAGGCCGAGGCGCTTCTGCAGCGCCGTCGCCTGGGGCCCACCCCCGTGAACGACGACGACGGGCGCGCCCTGCGTGGCCAGCGCCGCGACGTCGGCGCACAGCGCCGAGAGCTCGCCCGGCTTGCCGAGGAGCTCCCCGCCGACCTTGACGACGACGAGGCCCTGACCGGCTATGGCCACGGGCCTGGATCCTCGAGGCTGAGCGCCTCGTCGAGGCCGAGCACGAGGTTCATGTTCTGGATGGCCTGACCGGCGCCGCCCTTGATGAGGTTGTCGATGGCCGAGAAGCACGCGAGTGTGCGCCGCCCGTGCGCCGCGTCGCCGAGCGCGAAGCCGACCTCGACGTAGTTGGAGCCGCTGACGGCGGCCACCTCGGGCTGGCGCTTCTCGACCACGCGCACGAAGCGCTCGCCCTCGAACGTGCGGCGCCACTGACCGCGCACGTCGTCGAGCGTGATCGCCTCGGGGACGTCGACGAAGCACGTCGCGAAGATCCCCCGCGAGAGCGGCGCCGACACGGGCACGAACGACAGCGAGAGGTCACGCGCCCCCGCGCCCGACAGCGTCTCGAGGATCTCGGGCACGTGCTGGTGCTCGAGCGGTTTGTACGTGCGCAGGTTCACCGCGCGGACCGGGTGGTGCGTGCCCGCGCTCGGGGCCACGCCGCTGCCGGAGGAGCCCGTGATGCCGACGATCTCGACCGACTTGCCGTCGAGCCAGCCGGCGCGAGCCGCGGGCAGCAGGCCGAGCTCGATGGTGGTGGCGAAGCAGCCCGGCGACGCGACGTGTCGCGCGGCGCGGAGGCGCGCGCGGTTGAGCTCGGGAAGCCCGTAGACGAAGGTCCCGAGGAGCTCCGGCGCAGGGTGCGCGCCGCCGTAGTAGCGCGCGTAGACCTCGGCGTCGGAGAGGCGGAAGTCGCCGGACATGTCGACGATGCGGACACCGGTGCCGATGAGCTCGGGGACGACCTTCGCGCTGACCTTGTGCGGCAGGCCGAGCAGGACGACGTCCATGCCGGCCGCGGCCTGGGCCGGCGGTGTGTTCTCGAAGCGCAGCGGGGTCTGGCCCTCGAGGTGGGGGTGCGCCGCCGAGAGCGGCTCTCCGACGTGCTGCAGCTCGGTGACGCGGCACAGCTCCACCTGAGGGTGCAGGAGCAGGCGCCGGATCATCTCGGCCGAGCCGTAGCCGGCGCCGCCCAGGATGGCGGCCTTGAGTGGCTTGGGCATGCCGGGCTTGTATCATGCGCCGCATGGGCCAGGCGAATCAGACGGTGGCGCTCGATCCCGCGCTGGAGTGGCTGCGCGGCCAGGCGCCCGAGATGGAGCGCGCGCTCGGGGCGCTCGTGGACCAGAACTCGCACACGGAGAACCGCGCGGGCGCGGACCGCGTGGCGGCGATGCTCCGGGAGCTCTTCACGCTGCCCGGGTTGACGGTCGAGGAGCGCCCGAACGACCGCTTCGGCGCGCACGTCCTCGTCTCGTCAGCGGCGGCGGGGGAGGGCGATGTCCTGCTCGTCGGCCACCACGACACGGTGTTCCCCGAGGGCACGTTCGAGGGCGTGCGCGAGGACGGCGAGCTCCTCCGCGGCCCCGGCGTGCTCGACATGAAGGGGGGCCTGGTCGTCATCCGCTTCGCGCTCGCGGCGCTGGCGCGCGCGGGCCTGCTCGATCGCATCCCGCTGCGCGTCGTGAGCGTCGCCGACGAGGAGGTCGGCTCGCCCACCTCGCAGCCGATCCTCCGCGCGCTCGTGGAGCACGCGGCGTGCGCGCTGGTGTTCGAGTCGGGCCGGCCGAACGACGCCATCGTGACGACGCGCAAGGGGACCGGCGGCGCGACCGTGACCGCGCGCGGCAGGGCGGCCCACGCGGGCGCCAAGCACGACGAGGGGCGGAACGCGATCTGGGCGCTCGCGCGCTTCATCGATCGGGCGCAGCGCCTCACGGACTACCCCCGCGGCATCACGATCAACGTCGGCAAGATCGATGGCGGGCAGGGCAAGAACACGGTGCCGGACCTGGCGCGCGCGCACCTCGACCTCCGGTTCTCCGTGCCCGCGGACGGCGCGTACGTGCTCGAGGCGCTGGCCCAGGCGGCGCGCGAGGCGGCCGCGGAGGTCCCAGGGACGACGGTCGACGTGGCCGCCGAGGTGAGCCGACAGCCGATGACGAAGACCGTCGCCAGCGCGGCGCTGCTCGACGAGTACGCGGCCTGCGCGCGCGCGGCGGGGCTCGCCGCGGCGGAGGCGCCGCCGACCGGAGGCGGCAGCGACGCCAACACCGTGAGCGCGGTGGGCCTGCCGGCGATCGACGCCCTCGGCCCGCGGGGCACCGGCTTCCACACGCGCGACGAGCACATCGTGCGCGCCACGCTCGTGCCGAAGGCCGAGGCGCTCGTGCGATTCCTCGCGGGCCACGCCCGCTAGCCCGAACCCGCATCGATGCGCGAGTGCTCCGGTGCTTCGATGCGCACCTCGAGCAACTCGTGGCTGAGCTGTGTCTCTCCCGCTCCGGCCTCCGGCCTGCGCGGGTCCCTCTGCCGTCCTCGGCACGGCCTGCGGGCGGCAGGGCTCGCTGCGCTCGCGGCGCAGTGTTCCCTCTCCCGAACCAGGGACAGCGGACAGCCCCTCTAGCTTGCGGCCACCCGTGCGGCGAAGTATTCGGACAGGCGCATGGTTCCGCGCGCCGGCGCCAGCGCGTCGCTCGACGCGACGGCGGCGAAGAAGCGCATGAGGTCGCCGAGGCGCGGGTGCAACGGCCGCGCGATCGTGCCCATCACGCCGAAGAGCCCCGGCGGCAGGCGGAACAGTCGAGGGCGCTTGCCGAGGGCGGCGAACGCGAGCTCGACGATGTCCCGGCGCGTGAGCACCTCCGGCCCTCCGAGCTCCACGTCGCCAGGGCCGCCCCCTAGCGCGTCCACGCACGCCGCCGCGACCTCGTGCTCGTGCACGGGGTTCGTGCGCGCCCGACCGTCGCCGATGAGCGGTGCGAAGCCCCACCGCGCGAGCCGGAGGAAGTCCGCCATCGCGCAGTAGAGCCCGGTGGGCCGGATGACCGTCCCGGTGAGTGTGTCCGCGCGGCGCAGGCGATCCACGACGTGCTCGTGGGCGCGCACGTAGGCGGTGTGCGCGTAGGCCGGCTCCACGTGCAACGAGACGTACACGAAGCGCGAGACGTTCGCGCGGAGCGCCTGGTCGAGCAGCGTCTCGTTCGCCGGCGTGTCCACCGCCAGGTACGAGGCGCGCGCGCCGAGCGACATCGACACCGGCGCACCCAGGCACGACACGACCGCGTCCATGCCGTCGCAGACCCCGGCGAGCGCTCCGGGCCGTGCGGCGCTGACCGCGCGGATCTCCACGCCCTCGCCGAGCGCGCCTGCCGGCCGCGGACGCCGGACCAGCGCGCGCACGGTGTCGCCCCGGCTGCGCAAGGCGGCCACGACACCCCTTCCGATGGCGCCCGAGGCGCCCGCGACCAGGACCCGCATCAGGAGAGCTGGATCAGCTCGACGTGGAACACCTCGTCGCGACGCGCGCGGATCTCCGCGAGCGCCTGCTCGGACGGCCGCGCGGAGACCTTGATCTTGCAGACCGCGGCGCGCGCCCCCTCGAACACCGTGTTCTCCATCTCCTCGGCGTTGATCTCGTGGGTCTTGAGCACGGTCAAGACGTTCGCCAGGACGCCGACGCGATCGAGGTGCCGCACGAGGAGCTGGTACTCGGCCGGCGATCGCGCGCAGAGGTTGACGCAGTTCGGGACGTGCCCGTGCCGGCGGAACTCGTGGATGATCCGGATGGTCTCGCGCGCGATCGCGTCCTGCGCCTGCGCCGTGGACGCGCCCATGTGCGGCGTCAGGTAGACCTCGGGCCGCGCCGCCAGCGGATCGGTCAGCGGGGCCGTGCCGGCCTTGGGCTCGTCGTAGGGCACGTCGGTGCCCACCCGCAGCTGCCGCTCTTCGATGGCCCGCGCGAGCGCGTCGGGGTTCACCACGTCCGACCGCGACGTGTTGATCAGCACGGCGCCGACGGGCAGCCGCATGAGCAGCTTGTCCGACACGAAGTGCTTGGTCTCGACGGCCCGCGCGAGGTGAACCGAGAGGATGTCGCTGTAGGCGCAAAGCTCCTCGGGGGTGCGGGCGCGCGAGATGCCGGCCTCGGCGGCCGCGGCGTCGGTGAGCGAACGCGACCACGCGGTCACGTGCATCTCGAACGCGCGGGCGCGCGTCGCGACCTCGCGCGCGATGGCGCCGAAGCCGAGGAGCCCGAGCCGCCTGCCGGCCAGCCCGAGCGCCCGATCGTCGCGGCCGTACTCGGCCTTGTTGAACCGCCCGGCGCGCGCCTCCGCGACCGCGTCGGGGATGCGACGATCGACGGCCAGGAGCAGGCCGAAGACCAGCTCGGCGACGGCCACGCTGTTCTTGCCCGGGCAGTTGGCGACGTAGATGCCGCGCTCGGACGCCGCGGGCACGTCGATGTTGTCGACGCCGGCGCCGGCCCGGATGACGAGGCAGAGCCGTGTCCCGGCCTCGATCGCCTCGCGCGGGACCTTGCGCGAGCGCACGATCAGCACCGAGGCCGTCGCGATCGCCGAGAGCAGCTCGGCCGCGTCGAGCTTCGGCTGGTACACGACCTCGACGCCTCCGAGGTCTCGCAGGTCACTCAGCCGCTCGTCGGGGAACTTGTCCGCCACCAGGATCTGCACGCATCACCTCCGGGCCCAGCAGGATAGCTGTGACGTGCGTCGCTGATGCAGGTTTCTGGCGAGTAACGCCGACTGGGGATATGGTGGCGGCGTACTTCCCTGGGGGGTTACCTATGTCGAAGATCCGAGCGTCGCGTCGTTCCTTCTGGGCCGGTCTCGTCACGGCCGCCGCGCTGGCCGGGGCCCTGGTGGCCCACCCGGCGAAGGCGCGTGCGGAAGCGGTGGGCCTCGGTGTGATGGCCGGCGGTGTGTTCCCGGTCGCCGACAACAAGACGCTCGACGCGGCCCTCAAGGCCAGCTTCGGGTACGGCTTCTTCGTCGACATCCCGCTCCTCGCGAGCTTCCACCTCACGCCGAGCGCGCTCGTCTACCGCGTCAACGACACGCTGACGGCCGCGGACATGGGCCTGTCGTTCAAGTTCATCGTGACGACGCCGTTCATCCGCCCGTACATCGGCCTCAACGCCGGCACGACCGTGTTCGGCGCGGGTACCGACTTCTCCGTCGGCGGCATCGGCGGCGCCTACTTCAACCTCGTGGCCAACCTCGACGCGTTCGTGCAGGGCGGCTACTCGGTCATCGTCCGTGACGCCGAGAGCGCGACCAACCCCGGCGGTGGCAACGTCAAGGTCGGATCGGCCGCCGCCGGCGTCCTCATCCGCTTCCAGTAGCGGGCCCCCCGCGGCGAGCGGATAATCCGCGCGCCCATGGGGGCTCCCACGCTTCCTTCGCTCCATCGCACGAGACCCTGGCTCCTCGCCGGTGCGGTCGCGCTCGCGTTCGTACTGTGCGCCGTGTTCACGCGGGCCCTGCTCGGCCAGACGGGCGGCGCGCGCATCGCGCCCATCGACGACGCGTACATCCATCTGCAGTACGCCCGCGCGCTCGCCGAGGGCCGCTTCTTCGCCTATCAGGCCGGTGACGCCTACTCGAGCGGGGCCACGAGCCCGCTGTGGGTCGCGCTGCTCGCACCCTTCGCCCGCTTCGCTTCGAGCGAGGGCCTGCTCGCCGTGGCCACCTGGTTCGGCGCCTTGGGCCTGGGCCTGCTGCTGCACGCCACGGCCCGGGCGGCCACCGCCCTGCGGGGCGGCTGGTCGGCGGCGCTGCCCGCGGGCGCGCTCCTCGCGGGGCAGGGCTTCCTCCTGTGGTCGGCCTTCTCGGCGATGGAGACCGTGCCCTTCGCCGCCGCCGTCCTCTCCGTGCTCTGGCTGTTCGGCGGCTGGATCTCGGGGCCTCCACCCCGCGCGCTGGTGGCGCTGCTCGCGCTCCTGCCGCTCGTCCGCCCCGATGGCCTCGTGGTCGTCGGCCCCGTCGTCCTCGTCGTGCTCGTGCGCGGCGTCCGGGACGGCCGCGTGCGCGCGACGCTGGGCACCGTCGCCGTCGTCCTCGCGCCGGTCGTCGTCGGTGCGCTGGTCCACCACGCCTGCTACGGCCGGCTCGCCACCGCGGGCATGGAGATGAAGGCGCTGCCGTACCTGCCGTACCTCTCGCCGTCGCAGGCGCACCTCAAGGTCCTCGGCGGCTTCTGGCGAAGCGCGCGCGAGCTCTTCTGGGGCGAGAAGCCCGGCTTCTGGCCGGCCTGGTGGACCGTCATCGTCCTCACGTTCGCGCTGTGCGCGGCGATCGAGGAGGTCCGGCGGCGGCGCCTCGGCGCGGCGCTCCTCGCCTGGATCCTCGTGCCGGCGCTGCTGTGGGCAGGCGCCGAGGTCGGCGTCACCCAGTTCCGGCAGGAGCGGTACTTCGTGCCCGCCCTCGCGGTCCTCTCGTTCGTCGGCGCGCTCGGCGTGGCCGCGGTCGGCGACTGGTCGCGGCGGCTCGCCCGGCAAGCCCCGCTCATCGTGGATCTCGGCGTCGTCCTCGGCGCCCTGCTCGCCCTCGCCCCCACCGCGCGTACCTGGCGCGCGACCTTCGCGGCCGACGGCGTGTCGATCATGAACAAGCAGGTCAGCGCGGCGCGCTGGATCGCGCAGCACACGCCGCCCGACGCACGCGTGATGGTGTGCGACGCGGGCGCGCTGGCGGTCCTGTCCGGGCGCCGCGTGTTCGACGTCGTGGGGCTGACCTCGCCCCACGGCGGCAACGCCTACCTCTCAGGGCCCGGCAGCCGCTTCGAGGAGGTCGAGCGCCTCGGCCCGGGTGGCTGGCCGACGCACGGCGCCCTCTACCACTGGTGCCGCTGGCCGGGCGTGGACTACCAGATCGTCTCGCGCCACGCGGATCTCGAGGTGTCGGTGTTCCGCGATCCCGGCTTCGGCACCGGCGAGGCACCTCTCGCCCCCCACGCGCGCGTGCTGGACCGGCTCGACGCCGCCGACCTCGGGAGCGAGCGAGCGCACCGCTGGCACGAGGACGACGGCGGCACGTTCGAGCGCAACGTCATCGCGCGACACGTGGTCGCCGGCCGACAGGTGGCCGACGGGGGCCGCGTCGTCGTCCGTCGCGCGACGTTCACGCTCAGCGGCGGAGGCGGCGCGCGAAAGCTCCTCCTGCGGACCGAGGGTGATGCCCGCGGCACGCTCGCGGTCGGCGCCGCCCGGCAGCCCATCGCCGCCTCGGGCGCGGGCTTCCACGAGCTCACGTTCGAGGTGCCGGCGTCGGCCGAGCCGATCGTGCCGGTGACGGTCGAGGCAGCGCCGGGCGCGCGCGTCGGCGTCTACAGCGTCTGGCTCCTCGGCGGGTGAGCATGCTCGCCGATCCCTTCTTCCTCGCGCTCAAGGCCGGCCTCGCGACGCTGGTCGCGCTCGCGCTCGATCGCCTCACCGGCAACCCCGATCACCTCTCGGCCGCGTTCGTCGCCGTGCTGTGCGCCGCGCCCACCGTACTGATCGGCCTGCGCCGCGCCGCGCTTCAGCTCCTCGGCAGCCTGGTCGGCGGCGTGCTCGGCACGGTGGTCGTGCTCGGCGGCGTGCCCCCGCTCGTCGGCGTCCCGGCCGCGGTCGCCCTCTCCGTCTGGGTCATGCTCCGCCGCGCCCCGCTCGCCTATCCCGTGGCCGCGTTCTCGGTGCTCACGGTCGGGCTCATCCCCCGGGGGACGCCCTCGGAGACGCTCCTCGTGCGCCTCGTGGCGGTCGCGTCCGCCGCGGTCGCGGGCACGGTGGTCAACCTCGTCGTCTCCGGCTTCTCCTACCGCAACGTCTTCGAGCGCCGCCTGCGCCGCGCGGAAGCCGCGGTGCTGGCACGCCTCGCGCGATCGGGCGAGGGAGCGGGAGCGCTGCAGCCCGGGTTCCAGCTCCTCGCGGCGCTCGACGAGGAGCTGTCCGCCGCCCTCGCGGAGCTGCAGGCACGGCGTTCGGTGCAGACGCGGGCGCGCCTCGAGGCCCTGCGCGGCGCCGTGGAGTCCCTGCGCGTGACGCTGCACCTCGCCTGCGATCTGCACTACGGCGCGAGCGCGGACGCGGCGCAGGTCTTCGCGTGGCTTCGTGCGCCCGACGCGCCGCCGCCAGCCGTCGGTGCGCCGACGGCCGCCGTCGCGGCGCGCATCGCCGAGGCGCTCAGGAGCGTGCGTCAGGTGCTGGACGCGGCCGGCGCCGCAGCACCAGCACGCCGAGCAGGATGACCGAGCAGCCGATGCCGAACACGTCGCCGACGCGGCCGTAGACCGTTTCGCCCTCGAGCATCGCGACGCGCTCGAGGAAGGTGATGGGCGTGACCTGCTCCTCCACCGGGTCGAAGACCGGTCCCATGCGCCACACCTCGCCCGTGGCCGACACGAAGGTCGTCACGCCCGTGTTCACCGCGCGCACCATGTCGCGGCGCAGCTCGATCGACCGGTACACCGCGAGCTGCAGGTGCTCGTATGGCTCGCCCGTCTTGCCGAACCACGCGTCGTTCGTGATGTTGACGATCAGATGGATGCGCTCGGACGCATACTTCCGCACGAACGCAGGGATGATGTCCTCGTAGCAGACGATCGGCGCGAGGCGGAACGTCTGCGTCTGCCCCGTACGCGGGTCCTTCCGCTCGAACGGGAACACCGCGATGCCGTCGCCGCGCTCCCAGTTCGACGCCTCGGGAAACCACTGCTTGAACTGCGGAAGCCAGCGGTAGAACGGGATGTACTCGCCGAAGATCATCAGGTAGTTCTTGTCGAACCGCCCGGTGAAGCGATCGTCCTTCGCGATCATGATCGCGCTGTTCCACGCGAGCGGGTTCTTCTCGTCCATCACGCCCGTGGGCGTCCCGACGAGCGACGGCACGTCCCAGCCATCGCGGATGCGCAGGCCGTCTCCGACGGGCCAGTCGCGCCACTGATCGCGCTCGACCATGCCGGGATACGACGACTCCGGCCACACGATGAGCTCGGCACCCTGCCGCGCGAGCTCGCGCGACGCCGCCTGGTGCGCGTCGAGCTGCTTGCGCGCGAATCGCGGATCGAACTTCTCGAGCTGCGGCACGTTGCCCTGCACCACGCCCACGCGCACCTGCGGCGCCGCCGCGCGGCGCGCCTCGATCTGGCGCATGCGCAGCGAGCCGAGCACGGGGTTCGCCAGAAGGACGGCGACGGCCGCCGCGATCGTCCGACGCGGTAGGACCGCGCCCCCGCGCCACGCGACGACGTCCGTCACGACCCCCGCGCAGAGCGCGAGCAGCGCAGACACGCCGGTCGGCCCCGTCAGCTCGGCGATCTGGATCCCCCGGGGAACCCAGGCCTGGTTGATCGCGAGGTACCAGGGGAACACCATCGGATAGACGAGCTCGAGCGGCACGAGCGCGAGCGGTGCGGCCAGGGTCGCCGGCAGCCCGCGGCGCCGCAGCGCCCGGTAGACCAGCGCGAACAGCGCGTACATGAGCCCCTGGTAGCCGATGAGCAACGCGAAGAGGGGCAGGGCGCCCACGAGCGGCAGGTGCCCGAAGCGCACGAGCAGCGAGAGCACCCACGGGAAGCCGCCCGCGTTCGTGACGAAGCCCATGAGCAGGCCTATCGCGAAGACGCGCCTCCAGCGCGTGTCCGCCGGGAGGCGATCGAGCGCGACGAGGAGCGGCGCCAGGCACACCCAGCCGAGCGGCCAGAGATCGATCGGCGCGGTCGCCAGGAAGGTCAGGACGCCCGACGCCGTCGCGAGCGCGAGCGCGAGCCAGGTGGCTCGCTGCGGCAGGCGACCCAGAACTACCCCTCCACCTTCACGCGCAGAGCGCCGGGCAGGATGCGGAAGGTCGCGGGGAGCTGCCCGGGGGCCTCGCCGTCGACGTCGAGGAGCACGGCCTCCTTGGGATCGATGGGCCAGGCGCGGACGATCTTCGCGCGCTGGCACTCGATCTTGGGGCTGCCGATGTGCGTACCGAGGTAGACCTTGTAGCCGCGCTTGACGAAGTCGAGCGGCGTCATGTCGCCGAGCGTGATGACGTCGAAGCGGCCGTCATCGACCGAGGCGCCGGGGGCGATGTGCATGCCGCCGCCGAAGTAGCGACCGTTCGCCACCGCGACGGACTGGATCGTCTTGTACTGCGGCTCGCCGTCGTCGAGCACGACCTTGACCCGCTGGTTCTTGTACTGGAGGCCGCCCTGCAGCGTCGCCGCGAGGTACGCGAGCTTGCCGCCGAACGGCTTCTTCGATGAGTTGACGATGCGGTCGACCACGCCACCGAGGCCGAAGCTCGCGATGTTCGTGAAGTGTCGCGACGCCGTCTTGCCGCCCTCGAGCGTGTACTCGAGGAGCCCCACGTCGATCCGTCGCGTCGCCGTACCGCGCAGCCCGCGCGCCGCCTCGGCGAACGTGCGTGGGATCCCGAGCGTGCGGAGGAAATCGCCGCCCGTGCCGCCCGGGAGGATCCCCAGCACCGCCTCCGGGTGCGTCGGGCGCTCGCCGTCGAAGAACCCCGACGCGACCTCGCTCACCGTGCCGTCGCCGCCCATCGCCACCACGAGCTCGAAGCCCTCGGCCAGCGCCTCGCGCGCCAGGCGCGTGCCGTCGCCGACGTCCCGCGTGAAGCGGTGCTCGAACGTGCCCAGCGTGTCGCCGAGCACCGCGGCGAACTCGCCCCAGCGGCGCTCCGTGGCGCCACCGCCCGACCGGGGGTTCGCGATCACCACCGTCTTCCAGCTCACGTCGTCTCTCCTTGCACGCCCTCCACGAGGGCCGCAGCGAGGTCCATGATCTCGATCCCCCCCGCGACCCTGCCGAGCGTGCGCTTGCAGGTCGCACAGGCCGTCACCACGCGCGTCACGCCGCGCTCGCGCGCCTGCACGAGCCGCCACTCGGACGCCGAGAGCGTGGTGCCCGGCATCGTCAGCGGTACGAGCCCGCCGCCGCCGCAGCACTCGGCCTCGCCGCGATTGCGGGAGAACTCGACGACCTCCGCGCGACGCGACAGCAGGCGCCGTGGCGCCTCCATCACGCCGAGCTGCCGGCCGAGGTGACAGGGGTCGTGGTACATCGCGCGCGGCCTCTCCGAGCGCTCGGGGAGCCGCTCCACGAAGTCGCCCGCCCACTCGGCGAGGTGCACGACCTCCGTGGCCAGCTCGATGCCCTCGCGCTTGTAGAGGGCCCGCGCGGCCCAGGCGCAGCCGCCGCAGGTCGTGACGACCTTGGCGTATCGTTTGAGCGCGTCGGCCTGCTTGCGCGCGTGCTGACGAAACGCATCCATCTCGCCGGCCGCATACAAGGGATAGCCCAGACAGGCGTCGGCGCCCTCCACCGCGCGCACGTACCCGGCGCCGACGAGATCGAACAACTTGAACGCGGACTCGACGTCCTCGGGGCTCTCCGCGACCGCGTCGCAGGCCGGCAGGAAGCCCACACGCGCCTCCTCCGCGAAGCGCCCGCGGGGCACCACGTCCCGCAGCTTCGCCCGCAGCCTCTCCCCGCGCTTTCTGAAGCGCTCCGGAAGCGCCACGAGGGCAGGGTGCGTGACGCCTCGCTCCCGGGCCTGGCGCCGGCCCTCGAACAGGCTCTGGCTCACCTCGTTGTCGAGCGCGCACGCCTGACGGCAGGCGCCGCAGCCGGTGCAGCCGTAGAGCGGCTCGGTGTACTCGACGGTCCACGGGACGCGACGGCGGCCGAGCTGGTGCAGCATCTGCATCTTCTGCTGCGGGATGAGCGCCTCGCGCGGTGTCGCGTTCGACACCGGGCATGCCTGACGGCACAGCTTCGGGCAGAAGGTGCACGTCTCGGTGCGCTCCTCGAGCGTGCGGGTGGTCATCGCTCTCCTTCGGGCTCGGACACGAGGCGGCCTGGATTGAGGATCCCCGCGGGATCCAGGATCGCCTTGAGCTGCTGGAGGTAGGGCCGGAAGCGCTCGTCGGCGAAGAGCTCGTCGACCGGGTTGCCGCCGGCAGCGCCCGCGGCCTCGCGCGCGACGCGCTCGACCTCCTCGCCCGGTGGCAGCCGGAAGAACACCGAGCCTCCGTCGGCGAAGAAGCGCGTGAACGCGCCCGAGGCCTCCGCGCCGATCGCGCGCAGCGACGACCGCACGCCGCGATACACCGGTAGGAGGCGCGTGATCGGGGCCGCCACCGGGAACAGCCCGGCGTCCGTCGCCGCGGCGCGCTCTCCGCGCAGCGTCTGCGCCCGGCGCCGCCAGAACTCCTGCGCCGGCGCCTCGCCCGCATCCGTGCCGCCGGCCCCGCGCAGGCACGACGCCAGGACCTCGTTCTCGGCCTCCGTGATCTCGCGCGCGCCCGCGCACACCGCGATCACGAGCGCACGCCCGACTGGTGTCAGCTCGCCGAAGATGGCCTGGGCGAGCTCCGGATCATAGATGCGCGCGATCGCCGGCCGCACGCTCGCCGAGAAGGCCGACCGCAACCCCGCGAGCGCGGGCTCGACGCCGTCGAAGGTGGCCGACGTGAAGGTTCGCAGCTCGGGCCGCCTCTGGATGCGCAGCGTCGCCGCCGTGATGATCCCGAACGCGCCCTCGCTGCCGATGAGGAGCCGCGACAGATCCGGTCCCGTCGCCTTGCGCGGCGCGACCCGGTCGTGCAGGAGGCGCCCGTCGCCGAGCACCGCCGAGATGCCGAGGCAGTTGTTCTCGAAGGGGCCGAGGCGGCTCGTCGCCCGACCCGGCGCGCGCCCGGCGAGGAGTCCGCCCACGGTCGAACGGTACGTCTCCGACGGCAGGTCGCCGAGCGTGAGCCCGTCGCGATCGAGCCGCTCCTCCAGCGACTGCAGCGTGAGCCCGGCCTGAACGTGGCAGAGGAGCGACGTGGCGTCGAGGTGCAGGACGTTCGTCATGCGCCGCGTGTCGAGGACGATGCGACGCCCGGACACGACGTGGGTCTGGCCGAGCGAGCCGGTGCCCACCGGCACGACCGGGGCGCGCACGTCGGCCGCGACGCGGAGGACCTTCTGGATCTCGGAGGCGGCCCCTGGCTGGACGACCAGCGGTGCGTTCGGCGCGGCGTCGGCGCTCGGCGGCGGCTGCGTCTTGCGACCGGCGGGATACCGCGCCATCGCCGAGACTCCCACCGTGACGTGCTGCGAGCCCACGATGTCGCGCAGGCGCTCCGCGAGCAGATCGCTCATCGCACCGCCTCGGGCGTCGTCTCCGGCAACCCCATCTTGCCCGGGTTCATGACGCCGTTCGGATCGAACACCTGCTTGAGCGCCCGATAGACCGCCATGCCCTCGCCGTGCTCGTCTGCCATGAACGGCGCCTTGAGCATCCCGACGCCGTGGTGGTGCGAGATCGTCGCGCCTGCGCGGGTCACCGCCCCGAGCGCCGCGTTCCACAGGGCGTCGTAGCGCCGCTCGGCCTCCTCGCGATCGCTGCCCGCCGAGGCGAACGTGAAGTAGATCGAGCACCCGTCCGGGTAAGCGTGCGAGAAGTGCGCGAGCACCACCGCGTGCCGCTCGACCGCCGCGCGCACGCCGCGATACAGGTCGATGAGGCGGTCCCAGGTCGTCGCCACCTCCATCGTGTCGACGAACGCGCCGTTCTTGAACATGCGCGGCTGCTTGAAGGAGATCTTGTAGCGGTGCTCGAACCAGCGGTTGCCGGGGCCCTCGCCGAGGTCCTTGCCCCCCGCGCGCAGGAGCTCCGTGCGCGCCATCTTGGCCTCGGCCTCCGTCAGCGCCGGCGGCCCCTCGAAGCCGAGGATGAGGAGGCACCCCGAGCCGGCGCGCGGCGCCACGGTCTCGATCGCGCGGTTGATCCACTCGATCTTCACCGGCGTGTGGCTCGAGAGCACGCCCTGGAACAGCGCCTTGCCGATGCGCCCGAGGGTCTCGTGCAGCGGCGCAGGCGGAAGCGCGGCGGCCGCGAGATCGCGCTCGACGGGCGTGTCCCCTCGCGTCGGGTGGTCGTCTCCGCCCTTGCGGTGCGTCATCGTGTCGAGCTCGTCGTAGAGGCGCACCACGGCCGGTCGCAGCCCGCGCTGCAGGAGCCGACGGATCGCCTCGCACCCGGCCTCCACGCGCGGGAACTCCCAGCCGCCGAGGATCCGCCGCTCGGGCGCGCGCGCGATGCGCACCGTCCCGCGCGTGATCACCCCGAGCGTACCCTCCGAGCCCACGAAGAGCTGCGTGAAGTCCGGCCCGGGAGCGCCCCGCGGTGCCTGGCCCGTGTGGAGGACGTCGCCGCGGCCGGTGACGACCTCGAGCGCGAGCACCATGTCCTCGATCTTTCCGTACTTGGTCGAGAGCTGCCCCGCCGATCGCGCGGCCAGCCAGCCGCCGAACGTCGAGCACATGATCGACGACGGGAAGTGCCCGAGCGTGAAGCCGCGCCGCATGAGCTCGTGCTCGACGTGGTCGCCGTTCAGACCCGCCTCGAACGTCGCGGACAGGTCCTGCTCGTCGAGCGAGACCATGCTGCCCATGCGCTTGGTGTCGAGGACGATGCCCCCGCGGATCGCCTGCGCACCGCCCGCGACCCCCGAGCCCGCGCCATAGGGAACGATCGGGACGCGCAGCTCGTTGGCGAGCTTGACCACGCGCACGACCTCGTCGGTGCTCTGCGGCCAGACCACGAGGTCCGGGGGGTTCGGCGCCACGACACCGTGCTGGATGGCGATGAGGGTGCGTGGCCACGCATCCCGCGCATAGGACACCCGGTCGGCAGGCGCGACCGACACTCGGTCCGTCGGCAGGACACGCGCCAGTGCCTCCGCCAGCTCGACCCCTCGCATGGGGCTCGGAGCATACCAGCGCGGGTCACGCGAAAAAAGAAAGGGCGCGGCTTTCGCCACGCCCTTCTTCGTTTCCAGAAAGCTGGGAGCTAGTGGCTGGCGCGCGCGGGCTCGGCCGATGCCGAAGCCTCCCGGTCACCCTCGCCGGACTCGATGCGCATCCCGTAGAACGAGCGCCACGCGAACACGACCGAGATGACGAAGAACACGCCCGCCAGGATGTGCGGCAGGTGTCCCTCGAGCGTCACCGCCATCTGCACGGCCAGGAGGCCGAACAGCGTGGTGAACTTGATGACCGGGTTCATCGCGACGCTGGAGGTGTCCTTGAAGGGGTCGCCGACGGTGTCGCCGACGACAGCCGCCGCGTGCAGCGGCGTGCCCTTCTGCTTGAGCTCGACCTCGACGATCTTCTTGGCGTTGTCCCAGGCGCCGCCGGCGTTCGCCATGAAGATGGCCTGGTACAGGCCGAAGAGCGCGATCGAGATGAGGTAGCCGATGAAGAAGAACGGCTCGGCGCACGCGAACGCGAGTGTCGAGAAGAAGACGCAGAAGAAGATGTTGACCATGCCCTTCTGCGCGTACTGCGTGCAGATCTCGACGACCTTCTTCGAGTCCTCGACCGACGCCTTCTCCGAGCCGCCGTCGAGCTTGATGTTGCGCTTGATGAACTCGACCGCGCGGTAGGCGCCCGTCGACACGGCCTGCGTGGACGCGCCGGAGAACCAGTAGATGATGGCGCCGCCCGTGATGAGGCCGAGCAGGAAGGGCGGGTGGAGGATCGAGAGGTTCGCGATCGCCGTCTGGTTCTGCAGGTGGTCGGTGAGCATCATGATGATCGCGAAGATCATCGTCGTCGAGCCCACGACCGCGGTGCCGATGAGCACGGGCTTGGCCGTCGCCTTGAACGTGTTGCCGGCGCCGTCGTTCTCCTCGAGGTAGTGCTTTCCCTTCTCGAAGTTCGGCGTGAAGCCGAAGTCGCGCTTCACCTCCTCCGAGATGTTCGGGAGGGTCTCGATGAGCGACAGCTCGTACACGGACTGCGCGTTGTCCGTCACCGGGCCGTACGAATCGACCGCGATGGTGACCGGGCCCATGCCGAGGAAGCCGAAGGCCACCAGGCCGAACGCGAAGACCGCCTGCGCGACCATGAGGTTGCCGACGCCCATCGTGGACACCGCGTAAGCGCCGCCCATGAGGAACACGATGACGAGGCCCATCCAGTAGGCGCTGAAGTTGCCGGCGGTGAGACCCGCGAGCACGTTGAGCGAGGCGCCGCCCTCTCGCGAGGCCGTGACGGTCTCGCGGACGTGGGCCGACTCGGTCGAGGTGAAGACCTTGATGACCTCGGGGATGATGGCGCCCGCCGCCGTGCCGCACGTGATGATGGTGGAGAGCTTCCACCACATGCCGTCCTCGATGTTGCCGATGAGCAGGTACGACACGACGTAGGTGATGACGACCGAGACGATCGAGGTGAGCCACACCAGGAAGGTGAGGGGCGCCTCGTAGTTCATCTTGTCGACGTTCTGGTAGCGCGACTTCGCGATCGCCTCGTTGACGAGGTACGAGAGGCCCGACGCGATGATCATCATGATGCGCATCGCGAAGATCCAGACCATGAGCTGGACCTGGAACTGAGGCTTGACCGCGAGGAGGATGAACGTGATGAGCGCGACGCCCGTGACGCCGTAGGTCTCGAAGCCGTCCGCGGTGGGGCCGACCGAGTCGCCCGCGTTGTCACCGGTGCAGTCCGCGATCACGCCCGGGTTGCGCGCGTCGTCTTCCTTGATGTTGAAGACGATCTTCATGAGGTCGGAGCCGATGTCGGCGATCTTCGTGAAGATGCCGCCCGCGATGCGCAGCGCCGAGGCGCCGAGCGACTCGCCGATGGCGAAGCCGATGAAGCACTGGCCCGCGTAGCTGCTCGTGCCGTCCGCCTCCTTCGGCAGGAAGAGGAGGATGAGGAGCATGAGCAGGAGCTCGGTGGCGATGAGCAGCATGCCGATGCTCATGCCCGCCTTGAGCGGGATCGCGTAGCAGGGGTAGGGCTTGCCGCGGAGGCTCGCGAAGGCCGCGCGAGAGTTGGCGAACGTGTTCACGCGGATGCCGAACCACGCGACGCCGTAGCTCCCGAGGATGCCGATGATCGAGAACAGCAGGATGACGGCGACCCGCAGCGGCTCCATGTGCTTGAGCACGCCGAAGTACACGATCATGACGACCGCGATGAACGCCCAGAGGAACGCGATGAACTTGCCCTGCGTGAACAGGTAAGTCTTGCAGGTCTCGTAGATGAGCTCCGAGATCTCCAGCATCGACTTGTGGACGGGCATCTTCTCGAGCTGCTTGTAGATGGCCAGGCCGAACACCAGGCCCGCCACGCAGACCGCGAGACCGATCATGAGGAGCTTGTTCCCCGGCATGCCGAGGAACGTGGCCGAGCTCAGGTCGGGGAGAACCAGGCTCTCTTCACCGCCGGTGTGACCACCGGCGAGGCCCAGGCCGAGCAGAATCGCGTTCATTTCTTCCGTCTCCTCCGAAGTGTTCTTGGCTGTTTTCCTGACCCCGCTCGGGACCGTGGGACGGCCGTCTCGGGGTCATTCGGGCCCGCCTCTGCCGGTGGCAGAGAACGTCTTTTTGTTGGGATTCCACACATCTGCGCGACCGCTCGGCAGGTCTTCTGATTTGCGGATCGCAGGTGGGTGGCGCGGTGCTACCGCGCGGTGCGCTTTATAGACGCACGATGCGCGCGTTGTAAAGGAGAACGTGTCGGACTTTGACGCAGCGCGTGAACGCTACCGGACCTGACGACGACGACGCACCAGTCCGAGCGCCACGAGCGGAAGGAGGAGCCCAACGGTGCCCGCCTGGCCGGGGCTCGCCTGGCACGTCCCCGGGACGGTCTTGCTCTGGGGCCCGCCGCCGAAGTCGTTCGGCACGCACAGCGAGCGGTTCGAGATGTCGGCGCACACGATCGTCGGATCGGAGCCGCAGTCCTCGTCCCGCTGGCAGGTCGCGCCGCAGACGCCCGTCGCGATCCCCGCCACCTTGACGCACAGGCCCGTGTCGCACTCGCTGTTGTTCCGACACTCGTAGCCGAGGTCGTGCGAATCGCCCGCCGAGACGCCGCCGCCGCCGGCGCTGCCGCCGGCTGCTCCACCAGCGGACCCGCCGGCCGAGCCACCCGCGCCCGCCGCACCGCCGCCCGCGCCGGCCATCCCGCCGCCGGTGCCGGCCGTGCCGCCACCCGCGCCGGCCATCCCGCCGCCCGCACCCGCCATGCCGGAGCCGCCCATGCCCGCGCCGCCCGCGCCACCCGCGCCCGGCACGACCGTCACCGTGATCATCTCCATCGCGGTCATGCCGGTCGAGTCCCGCGCGGTCACCTTCATCGTGTGTGGGCCTGCAGCGATGTTCGTGACGCCCCACTGGAACGGGGGCGCGCTGGCCGAGGCCATCATCTGCCCGGGTGTCCCCGGGTCGAGCACGAGGTCCACGCTCGCGATGCCGACGTTGTCCTGCGCGTCGACGCGGATCGTGAACGTAGGCGGAACCATCGCGCCGTTCGTCGGCTCGGTGAAGCGCACGGTCGGGGCCATCGTGTCGGGTGCGCTCGACCCGAGCATGTCGAGCATCATCTGGTACGAGTTCTGCGTGGTCGAGCCGGTGCACGTCGAGCGGCCGTTCCCGCCGTTCGTATCTGCCACGTTCATGGCGCGATTGATGAAACCGACCGTGTTGTTGTTCGAGAACGGGTACATCACGTCGGTCTGATCCGTCGTGTGCTCGAGGCCCCAGCCGTGCGCGGCCTCCTGCGCGATCGTCGCCGCGACGCCGACCGGGTCGTTGCGCAGGCCATCGGAGAACGCGAAGACGATGTCGTTGTCGCCGAGCTGGTTGCCGCAGTCGAGCGGCGCCACGCCGAGCGCGCCCTGCGACGACGAGCAGACCGTGTTCGAGGTGCCGCCCACCATCGCCATCATGTACGGGCCCGCCGCGGGCCGCGTGGTCACGATCTGGACGTTGAAGTCCTGCAGGTACTCCTGGAGCTGCGTCAGCGTCTGCTGCTTCTGCGTGGCCGAGCCGCGATAGGCCGGATACGCCACGGTGCCGGAGCACTCGACGATGAACGAGCAGTTCGCCGTCGCGCTCGAGCAACCGGCGCCGCCGCGCAGCGTGTCGCCCGTGAAGTTCACGTAGAGGATGTGCGGCCCACCGGCGGCCAGCGGCTCCTTGGCCCGGCGCGCCTGCGCCTCGCGGATGAGCTCGGCCGGGGGCAGGCGGAAGGTCCCTCCGCGGCGGGGGCTCGCGGTCTCCGGAGCCGACTCCGTCTCGACGCGATCCAGCCGGCCCTGACAGCCGAGACCAAGCGCGGCGACCGCGCCCAGCAGGAACAGACCCTTGTTCATCGCTGACCTCCAACCGTGCGACGCCGGCGCCCGAAGACGGCCAGCGCGAGGAGCGCGAGCGGCGCGAACGTCGAGTGTCCCGGAGCGCCCGTGGCGCATCCGCCAGCCGCGGCGGGCTTCTTCGTCCCGTCCACGTTGAATCCGTTCGGCGTGCAAAGGCCCGTGCCGCCCGCCTTGATGCAGGTGATGCTCGCGTCCTGGCCGCAGTCGTCGTCGCTGGCGCAGCTCACGGAGCAGAAGCCCGTGGTCCCGCTCGAGGGCAGGATGCAGCGCCGCGTGTCGCACTGTCCGTCGTTCATGCACTCGTTGCCGAGGTCCATCGACTCGCCGCCCGTGACCGGGCCGCCGCCCCCCGAGCGCCCGCCCCCCCCCGAGGTGCCGCCGGTGCCGGCCCCACCACCGCCACCACCCGAGGCGCCGCCGGTGCCGGCCGTGCCGGAGCCCGCCTGTCCGCCGCCCGATCCACCCGCGACCGTGATCGTGATCTGGTCCTCGGCCGTCAGGTTCGCGGCGTCCGTCGCGATCACCTTGAAGGTGTGCTGGCCGGGCGCGTAGTTCGTGACCATCCACTGGAACGGCGGGGCAGTCGCCATCGCGTGCTGCTCGCTGCTCGTTCCGGGGTCGGCGACGAGCTCGACCTTGGTCAGCGTCTGGTTGTCGGTCGCCATCACCTGCAGCGTGAACGAAGGCTGCACCGTCGCGCCGTTCATCGGCGAGGTGAAGTGCACCGCCGGCGGCTGCGTGTCCGGGCCGCCCGCGCCGAGCGCCTGGAGCATGAGCTGGTGCGAGTTCTGGTTGGCCTGGCCTGGACGGCAGCGAGAACCGTTGTCTCCGGGCGCGGCGACGATCGGCATGTTGCGATCGAGGAAGCCCGCCGTGACGTCCGTGAGGTAGGGGTACATCACGTCGGTCATCTCGTTCGTGTGCTCGAGCCCCCAGCCGTGGGCGGACTCCTGCGCGATCGTCGCGGCGACGGCGAGCGTGTCGTTCCGCACCACGTCGGTGAACGCGAAGACGACGTCGTTCTCGCCGAGCATGTTGTTGCAGTCGAGCGGGGCCACGCCGGCGGCGCCGGCCGCGGCCGCCTGATCGTTGCAGACGCTGTTCGGCGTCCCGCCGACCATGCACATCGTGTAGTCACCCGAGGCCGGGCGCTCCGTCACGACGGTGACGTTGTAGGCCGAGAGCCAGCGCTTGACGAGGTCCACCACCTGCTGCCGGTTGCTGCCGGTGTAGGCCGGGTACATCGCGGTGCCCGCGCACTCGACGATGAACGAGCAGTTCTGGACCGAGTTCGAGCACTGGCCCGCGCGCAGCGGAGCGCCGTCGAAGTTGATGAACAGGACGTGTGCGCCCGCGGCGTTCGCGCGCGTCTTCGGACGCGCCGCCGCCTCGGAGACCAGGCCCTCCGGGGGCAGCATGTACATGCCGCGCGCCGACGTCTCGGCGGCCACCTTCTCGGGCGGGGCCTGGACGATGGTGCCTCTGCCTTCGCAGCCCATGGCGGCGAGGACACCAAGGGTGGTCAGAACGATTCGCTTCATGCATCGCCTCCCAGCGTGGTCTACGGCACGAGATGGGGGATCGGGTCCCAGAAACGGGCGTGCGCTCGATCCCATGCGACTTCTTGCCGCAAGCGCGCGGACATTAGCTACTTCGGATCGACCTGCCTAGCCAAAAAGCAGTGTGATTTGAATCCCTTGGAATGGATACATCTGCCCACCTCGGCGGCCGATGTAGGTATCGATACAGGGTCAGTGGGCGGCCTTACCGGTGGTAGGCCTCGCGTGCCAGATGCGCGTGCACAGGATCAGGCCGACAATCGCGAACGGCAGCAGGAACGGGAACCACGTCGTCCAGCCTCGCGCGGTCAGATAGCCGATGCTCTGCGACTGGATCGCCACCCCCAGGTACACGAAGCCGTCGATGATCCCGACCGCCGTGGCGGTCGCGCGCTTGCCCCCGAAGTCGGCCGCCGCAGTGCCCGAGAGCACACCGTGCGTCCCGATGACGCAGAACGAGATGCCGACGACCAGGCCGAAGACCAGGTACGGCACGACCGGGTGCCGGCCGCCGAGCAGGAGCGTCAAGCTGCCGATCGCCGTCAGGGCGATCATGACCACGTAGAGGAGCCCCGCCACGGGCGGGCGACGCGACTGGAAGACCTTGTCGGACAGGTAGCCCGCGAAGAGGCCGCCGAACACGCCGGCCGGCCAGAGCCCGAACCCCAGGGCCGCCCGCAGGCCGGGAGCGCCCATCTGGTTGGCGTAGGCGCCGTACCAGGCGGCGACGCCGTTGCGCAGGACCCCGGTGCACAGCTCGACGAACGCGATGGTCAGGACCACGCGGTTCCTGAGCATGCGGCCGAAGACGTCGAGCACCTTGAGCGGCTGATCGCTCTCGAACTCGATGGAGCTGCCCGTCTCGAAGTCGGGATGCCCCTTCTGACTCGGGACGTCGCGGATGAAGAGAAGCGTGGCGAGCCCCATCGCGAAGAGGACGCCTGCGGGCGCGAAGAAGTAGAGGTGCGGGCGGCCGGGGAAGAAGTAGTCGAAGACCACCGGCTCGACCGTGTACGCGAGGAAGAGGCCCGTCGAGATCATGATCCCGAAGTAGCCGCCGAAGCGGCCGCGCTCCGTGACGTGGAACCAGGCGGCGTTGACCTTGACGATCGCCACGGCGCCGAAGCTCTGGAAGTACATGTTCAGGCCGTACAGCACCGACAGGATGGTCAGGGCGTGCGCATGGTCGCTCGAGATGACGAAGGCGCCGATGAGCGCGTTCGACAGCGCCGAGCCGATGGTGGCGAGGATCATCGCGCGCTGGCCGCCCATGCGCTCGGTGAGCGGCCCGTTCAGGATGAACGCGACCCCGTACACGATCGCGCCGACGGTGTTGATGGTGCCGAGGCCCGCGTTGCCCCCGATGAGGCCGCTCAGCGTCTCCTTGGCGGGGTTGATGTTGTAGCGCCCCGCGTACAGGAACATGTACGCGAGGCCGAGCGGGAACCAGTTGAGGAAGCGCGCGACCCGGAAGGCGTCGCTGTGACTGGGTCGGGACACTAGTGCTGCCCGTCAAAAGTTGTACGGCATTCGAGCACGACGCGCTCCTCGGCTTGCCAGGAGAAAGCAGCACTCGCGCCCGCGGAGCGGGCGCAAGACAAACACCTAGTGCCGCTCGTCGGCCCCGCTGGATTCTGCTGGGTCACGGGCAGCACTAGGTATCTCGTTTGCTCGCGCTCC
>CAZQJC010000231.1:0-23356 GCA_964593795.1 uncultured Myxococcales bacterium
TCCGGGTGGCGCTCGAGGAGAGCACCATGACCCCCATCGATCGCAGAAAGGCGCTCGCAGAGAGCGTGGCCCGGCTCGAGAAGACCTTCGGCAAGGGCATCTTGCAGCACCTCGGCGGCTCGGGCGCCGTCGAGCCCATCGCGACCATCCCGACGGGGAGCCTCAACCTCGACGTGGCCCTCGGCATCGGCGGCTGGCCACGCGGCCGCGTCGTGGAGCTCTACGGCCCCGAGTCGAGTGGCAAGACCACGCTCGCGCTCCACGCGATCGCGGAGGCGCAGCGCGCAGGTGGAATCTGCGCGTTCATCGACGCCGAGCACGCGCTCGACACCAGCTACGCGCGTCGCCTCGGCGTGCGGCTCGAGGATGTCCTCGTCAGCCAGCCCGACTGCGGCGAGCAGGCCCTCGAGATCGCGGATCAGCTCGTGCGCACCGGCGCCATCGACCTCCTGGTCATCGACTCGGTCGCGGCGCTCACGCCCCGCGCGGAGATCGACGGCGAGATGGGCGACGCGCACATGGGCCTGCAGGCGCGGCTGATGAGCCAGGCCATGCGCAAGCTGACGGCGGTCACGTCGCGCGCCCAGACCATCGTCCTCTTCATCAACCAGACTCGCATGAAGATCGGCGTGGTCTTCGGCAACCCCGAGACCACCACGGGCGGCAACGCCCTCAAGTTCTACGCCAGCGTGCGATGCGACATCCGGCGCATCGGCAGCATCAAGGACGGCGAGCGCCAGGTCGGCAACCGGACGCGGGTCAAGGTCGTCAAGAACAAGTGCGCGCCGCCCTTCCGCGAGGTCGAGTTCGACATCCTGTTCGGCACCGGGATCGACCGGAAAGCCGAGCTGCTCGAGGCCGCCGAGGTCTGCGGCCTGGTCCAGAAGTCCGGCTCCTGGTTCGAGTACCGCGGCGAGAAGCTCGGCAACGGCAAGCACGCCGCCTGCGCGTATCTCGCAGAGCATCCCGATGCGCTGGCCGCCCTGGAGTCTGCTGCGCGTGCCCGCTTCGGGCTCGGCGCGGTCCCCGGACCGGAGGTGCGATCGTGAACCGCGGTCCGTACACCCTGGCCGAGATCGACGATCTGGCCACGGGCAAGCTGGAGCTCCAGCGGACCGACCGGCATGCGCTTCGCCTCACGCGCCCGGAGCTCGCGGAGCTCGCGCAGGCCAAGCGACGCGGCTACCTCGTCGATCGCTGCCGTCGGCGGATCTGTCTCGCCAACGTCTGGTTCCTGTGGTGCGAGGCGCGGGGCTGGCCGTACCTCGTCGTGCGACCTGCACGTCGTCACGCCGAGGTCGAGCTCGACTTCTTCAGCACGCTCCGGCGGCTGCCGCGGGCGGCGATCGACGCGCTCTTCGAGCGCGCGCTGCGCGAGCTCCCGGAGTGGAGGGGGCAGCTCGGGGACCTGTTCTCCCACATGAGGGTGCGCCGCGAGAACGCGGATGCCTGCGCGCGTCTCATGCTCGAATTCGCGCGCCAGGCGGAGCCCGAGAAGTACCTCCGTGCCGACGAGCGCGCCGAGCAGGCGCGCCTCGATGCCGAGCACGGGCTCTACGCCACGGCGGCCGGGTGAGCCATGACCAGGACCTGCGTGTTCTGCGGTGGACCCTACGAGGTGGATCGCCGCGCCGGACGGCGAGCGCATTGCTTCGCCCCCGCGTGCCTCGAGAAGCGGGAGGAGCATCGCCGGGCGCGCCAGACCGCCTGCACGCGGGCCCGCCGGTCGCAGGCGGCGCGACGGCGCTCGGCCCCGCAGCCTGCCCGCGCGGCCGAGCCGCTACATGCACGCTGTCCCCGAACCTGCCTGTCCTGCGAGCACGTCTTTCCGTCCGACGGATCGCACCACCGCGTCTGCGACACCTGCAAGGGCTCGGAGGCGTGGCGCGATCCGGCCAGTCACGCGCCGCTCTACTGGTGATGCCATGAAGGTCGCCTTCTTCTCGGATCTGCACGCTCACCCGTTCCAGCAGTACGCGCGGATCCTGCCCAGCGGTCGAAACAGCCGCCTCCAGGACGCGCTCGACGCCATCGCGCTCGTGCGTCGGGCCGCCCTGGAGGCTGGCGCCAGGGCCGTCGTGTTCGGCGGCGACCTGTTCCACACCATGAACCGCCTCGACGTCGCGACGCTCAACGGCGTGTTCGAGGAGATCGCCCGGTTCTCCCGCGACGGGCTTCCCCTGTTCCTCCTGGTCGGCAACCACGACCAGGCGGCCAGGAACGGCGAGCACTCGCTCGCGGTGTTCCGCTCCCTGCCCGACGTCGTGGTGATGGACGAGCCGGGCTGGTACGAGCACCCCGCCACGCCCGGCCTTGGCGTGTATGCGGTGCCCTACCACGAGGACACCGGCGAGGTGCGCAGGGCCCTCGGTACGATCCCGCCGGCGCGTCCGGAGTGGACGCACCGGCTGCTCGTGCTGCATGCGGGCTTCGACGGTGCGCGCACGGGCCCGCACGAGTACCGGATGTCCTCCGAGCTGGCCGCGGGCGACGTGCCCGATGGCTTCGATCTCGTGCTCTCGGGCCACTACCACCTGCCGCAGTGGATCGACGAGGCCCGACGCATCGCCTACGTCGGCGCGACCACGCATCAGAGCTGGAGCGACTGCAACCAGCCGCGTGGCTACGCGATCGCCGACCTCCGCGCCCGCACGATCGAGCGCTTCGAGAGCAACGCGCCGCGTTTCCTGCGGCTCGCTCCGGGCGAGCTCGACCAGGTGCGCCCCGATGACTTCGTCGAGATCGTCCTGCCCTTCGACGCCGACGACACCGCGATGCTCGCCGCACGCGAGGCGCTCGATCGGTGTGGGGCGGGTGGTGGTCAGCTCGTGCGCGCCCCCGCGCCCGAGAGGCCCGCGGCGACGCGCCTGGGCTGCGGATCGACCACCGATCTCCCCGCGCTGATCGCCCCCTACGTCGATCACGTGGCGGACAAGGACGCGCCCACCGAGGCCCTGATCGCGCTCGGCCACGACCTCCTCCGGAGGGCGGCAGCGTGAGGCACTTCGTCGCCGAGCCCTCGCTGCGCCTCTTCAAGGCCGGCCGGGCGGGCCTGGTCGCCGTGCGTCAGATGGTCACGCGCGACGGCAAGACCTTCGAGCAGACGATCTGGAGGCGCCCCGACGACGCGCCGGGGGAGCCCGACCGCCCCCGGGGTCCCGATCTCCTGGTCGCCGATGACCACGCGCTCGACTCCGTGCCCGACCTGGCGAAGGAGCTCGGTCAGAAGGTCGCGCGCGCCGCGCAGCACATCACGGATCGCCACGTCCTCGGCCACCTGCTCCACGAGGGCGTGCTGGCCAGGCTGGGGCTCGGCGGCGAGCCGCGCCTGGTCGAGTCCGGCACGCAGGAGATCGGCGAGCAAGATCACGGTCTCTTCCCCGGCGACGGCGAGCACCACGCCGGCCGCGTCCACGTGCGGCGCTACGCGTACCCGAACGGCGTCGTCACCATCAAGCGCAACCACAACGCGCTCAAGATCCACGTTCACCAGGGCTCGCTCGATCGCCCGGAGGCGCTGCGCGAGATGGTGAAGTTCAAGATCCGCGACAAGCGCTACGACGGGACCGAGCGGGCCAACGACTCTCCGCTCACCGACTGGCTCTATCACGGCCCCACGGACGAGGCGCACCCGCACTCGGTCGAGCTCTCGCTCTACAGCCGCGATCCGGAGCGGCACCACGCCGATGTGACGGGCGATCACGGCATGGCCGGCTTCCTCGCCGAGCCCTTCGGCCTGGCCGGCTCCCCCGAGTTCCTGCCGGCGTGGCGTCGCGCCTTCGAGCTGGCCGGTGATCCTGCGTCGCCCGTATTCCCGGGGCAGGTCGCGCCGGCGCTGTCCGGCGTGGCGCAGCACTTCACGCTCGGCGTCGAGCCCCTGCTGCGCAACCTAGGCTACCAGCGCATCGACAACCTGCCCTCCCACTGGAACGTCGTCCACTTCCTCCGGAAGGCCGGCTACGCGATCACCAGTCCCGACGACGAGCGCGCCATCGCCGACCTTCGCGTCGCGCTCGGCCACCTGAACGCCTCGGGCAAGGCGCGCGGCGAGCCCCCGCTGACACGCGCGCAGGAGTCGTGGGTCGTGCTTCTGCAGAGCCCCGCGTTCCGTAGCCGCGGCGTGCCGCCGCCGGAGCTCGACCTCGGAGGCAGGGTGTACCCGCTCTGGATCAACGAAGACGGCACGGCCCGAAACATCTGGATGTCGAAGTCCATCGACGAAAGGCACGACCAATGATGGGACCCCTTCGAGAAGCGCTGATCGCCGCCGCCCGCGAGGGCAAGCTCGGCGGACCCACCCGCATCTCCGATGCGGAGTGGCGTGACCGGCTGGCCGAGCTCTATCCCAACGCCACGCCGGAGCAGATCGAGGCCGAGTGCGCCGCGGCCGAGGACCTCTGGGACGACGGCGCCTACCCTGACTACGGCGTGTAGCCGCCCATTGGCCCGAGCGCTCGCTGCACGAGTGAGCACATGCGACGCGGCGAACGATGCCCTGATGCAACGAGGGTCAAGCTGTCTCTGGCGATGAGACGGCTCCACGCACAAGGCCAGGTGCGCAGCGACAACAACAAGCGCCGGCAGGTTCCCGTCCTTGAGATTGATGACGCGTTTGGCCACTGGTTCGCGGGCTTCGTCGATGGCGAGGGCTGCTTCTCGGTTCACATACAGCGAAACGGGCGGTTCACACCTTGCTTCTCCATCGGCCTTCGTGGCGACGACTATCAGATCCTGGAGGAGGTGGGCAGGCGCCTGGGGATCGGCCGGGTCAGGTTCGCCCGACGCGGTCGTGGACGGATCGCCACCTATGACCTGACCTGCACAGCCGAATGTGTCGCGCTCTGCGACCTGTTCGACAGGTTTCCGCTCCGCTCGAAGAAGAGGTTCGACTTCGCGGCCTGGTCGACCGTCGTCCGCAGCTCCTTCGTGACCTACAGACCCCTTCGCACGCAGTTCCGATCGGAGCTGCGTGCCATGCACGCCGTCAAGCACAACACGTACTACGTCGAGGACGAGCGGACTCCATCGGGGCGGGTGGGTCGATGAGACCGCGATCCCTGTCGCTCCAGAACTTCCTTTGCTTCCAGGAAACGGAGGTCGATCTCGGCTCCCTGCGCGGGCTAGTCCTTCTTTCTGGTGAGCACCGCGGCAGTGGCGCAGCCGCGGACTCCAACGGCGCTGGCAAGAGCGCCCTCATCGACGGCCTGACCTGGGCCCTCTACGGCAAGACCTCGCGGCCCCGGCATCGCGCGGAGGACGTGGTGCGTCGGGCGGCCGCCGGCGACACGATGGTCCGGCTGGCGTTCGACGACGCGCTCGGGCGCGCGGTCGAGATCCGCCGCTACCGCAAGCACTCCAGGTACCGGGATGGCCTCTTCCTCGACATCGACGGGGCCGACGCCCGTGGCAGCTCCGGTGCCGACACGCAGAAACGGATCGACGCCATCGTGGGCGTCGACCGCGACACCTTCGTGGGTTCAGTGCTGTACACGCAGCACCCGCTGCACGGTCGCTTTGCCGAGCTCCCGGACGAGCAGAAGAAGGATCTGCTCGAGTCCATCCTCGGCGTCGAGGTGCTGTCCCGCGCCCGCGACCTCTGCAAGCGCGATCTCCGCGCCCGCGAGGCTGACGTGACGCGGACCGAGGCGCGCACGCAGTCGCTCGTCGAACAGATCGGCTGGATGGAGCGCCAGCGCGACGAGCACGCCCAGCGCGCGGCCACCTGGGACAAGGAGCGGGAGGGTCGCAGGGCGGTCCTTCGCGCCCGCATCGACACCCAGCGGCTCGAGCTCGAGGATCTTCGCCGGCGAGAGCCCGCCGGGATGGCGCCCGGATCGGCCGCGCGTGCGCTGGCCGACGCCATGCGCGCGCTCGAGCAAGCCGAGGCCGAGGCGCGGCGACAGGACGCCGAGTGCGAGCGGCAGGTCTCCGATGCGCGGACCAGGCAGACTCGCGCCAGTACGATCCTGGCCAGCCTGCGCGAGGAGGCGCGCCGCTTCGCCGCGCTTGGTGAGCGCTGCCCGATCTGCACCCAGACGATCGGCGCAGGCGTGCGTGCATCCCACGCGGAGCATCTGGAAGACCAGATGGCCGAGCCAGCGCGTGCGTTGCTCGAGGCCCGCTCCGCCCTGCAGCGAGCGGAGGGTGCGCGCACCGAGGCACGCAGGATCTCGGCGGAGCGGCGCCGGCAGCTCGAGCAGCACGTGAACGACCTGCGCGCAGCCCAGGAGGCGGAGCGCCTGGACGCGACGCGACGCGAGGCCTGGGAGCGCGAGCACCGCGTTGCACGCGATCGGCTGCGGGATCTGGAGGGCCAGCTCGCCGCCATCGAGCTGGAGGAGAACGCGTTCGTCCCGCTCGTCGCGAAGCTCGAGGACGAGCTGGCGGACCGGCGCGCCGAGCACGCGCGAGCCGCGGCGGAGCTGGAGGGGGCGCGAACGGTCTGTGAGCGCCTGGCGTTCTGGGACCGCGGCTTCGGCCCGCGTGGGCTCAAGTCGTTCCTCCTCGACAGCGTGGTGCCGCTGCTCAACGAACGTGCCCGCTTCTACGGGGACCTGCTCACGGCCGGGACGCTTTCGGTGCAGTTCTCGACCACGGTCGAGAAGGACGAGGGACTGGAGGACCGCTTCACGGTCAACGTCCAGCACCGGAGCGGCGTCGACAGCTACGCCCTGCTCTCCGGGGGCGAGCGCCAGCGCTGCAACCTCGTCATCAACCTCGCGCTGCAGGACCTCGTCGCCAGCCGCGCGGCCAGGCCGCTTCCGATCGCGATCTACGACGAGGCGTTCGAGGGCCTCGATCGCACCGGCGTCGAGGCGGCCGTGCGCGTTCTGTCGGAGGCCGCGCGCGACAAGGACCTGGTCCTCGTCGTGACCCACCAGGAGGCCCTCAAGGACCTGTTTGCCCATGAGCTGCGCGTCGTGTGCGAGCGCGGCCGCTCGTTTGTCGAGACCCGAAGCTAAGGAGCGAGTCATGCGTGTGTACACCGGACATCAGCGAGACAACCCCCGCGAGGCGCTGTTCGTCTTCGCCAGGACGCGCCGCCAGGCCCTCGAGTTCCTCGTGAACGAGGACATCGAGGTCGACGAGCGGAGTCTGCGTGTCGTGCAAGACCCTGGAGCCGTCCTCTTCCAGGTCGGGCGCGGCCGTCCCCCCGAGCCCGAGGAGCTGCGCTTCGAGGGCGAGCTCCCAGACTGGAGCCACGCGCCATGAGCCGGCGCCACGCGAACCGCAAGCGACACCTGCAGCAGCACGAGGTGGACGCGATCGAGGCGGCGGTGTTCCGGGCCTTCCTGCGGGTCCACGAGGTGCGGACCTTCCTCGACGGTTGGACGATCGCGATCGACCCACGCGCCGTCCCGCCCATCCGGATCACCCGGCGCGAAGCCGTGGAGGAGCCGCAGGCCGATGGGTGCGCGCAGCCGTAACAAGGGCGCCCGCTGCGAGCGCGAGGTGTGCCGCCTGTTCGCCGCCGCGCTCGGCGGCACCTGGTCGCGCGTCCCGCTGTCCGGCGGCTGGGGCAACCGCTCCGACTTCCACACTTGCGGCGACGTGATCACCACGCTGCCGGACTTCCCGTTCACCATCGAGTGCAAGAACGCGGAGGGCTGGCACCTCGAGCAACTCCTGACCTCGCCGGACAAGTGCCCGATCACCGCCTGGTGGCGGCAGGCCTGCCGTCAGGCCTCCGAGGCCGGCAAGAAGCCGCTCCTGGTCTTCACGCGCAACTTCCAGCCGCTGTTCGTCGTCCTTCGCGCCGCGGACGCCGCCGGCCTCCCCGAGGGCAAGGCGGCAGCCCGGTTCTCGCTCGAACGAGAGCACCTCCTCATCATGCTGCTCGAGGCCTCGCTCTGCCTCCAGCTGGCGGGATCGGCTAGCCAGTACCTTGGCGCAACGCCACGTCCCTCAAACTGCTGATCTCACTTGGATCAAGCTCGCCATTGGCCTGAGCGCTCGCCGCACGAGTGCTTGCGGACCCAGGAAAGGAAGCTGACCAAGATGACCAGGATCGCCGCCGCCAGAACCAGCAACCCCGCCACCGCTGACCGCCCCGCCCCCGTAACCGAGGTCGAGCTCGCCGCGCTCAAGCGCGACCGCGCCCTGCTCGAGGCCCTCAAGGTGCAGGAGAAGGCGCTCGGCAAGAACCTCGACGACCGCGAGAGCGATCTCATCGCTCGCATCGAGGCGGGCGCCGAGATCGTCGGAGACCTGCAGCCCACCGTGAAGGTGGTCTCGCGCAAGAGCATCTCGTGGCAGACGGCGCTGGCGAGCCTCGCGGGGCGCCTCGGCCTGGATCCCAAGGTCGAGATCAGCGCGGTCAAGGACGCCGCGCCGGTGACGTTCGCCAAGGAGCTGCAGATCCCGTGACGGGACGCGGCAGCCTCGAGCCCGCGGTGTGGGGCTCGAGGCGGCAGTGGCGGCGAAAGGAGGCACGACATGGACACGTTCACGGTTCCCAACCTGGATGCGATGTCGCGCGCCGAGCTCGGGCGCTTCGTCGATGGCGCGGACGAGCGGCGGAGCCTCTGGGGCAACCGCCGGGGCGGCGTGCGCGCCACGGCGCTCCTGCGCAGCTACGCCTTGCTTCGCGCGTCTGCCCTGGCGTATCGCGAGGCGGGCGAGGTCGAGCGCGCCGCCCGCGACGAGGGCGAGTGCCAGCGGGTGCGCGCGGCGCTGCCCGCGTGGGCGCGCTGGTAGGCGGTAGGCTCGCCGATGCGGCATCCACGCGAGTGCAGCGTTTGCCAGCAAGTGCGGCATGGCGAGTGGCTGACGCCCATTCCGGAGCCCGATGGATACACCTGCCCGCGGTGCCTGCCCACGTACGCATGGTGGCGCTGGACGTGGCAGCTCGGTCTCGCAATCGAGCTCGAGCTGATGTGGCCAGCAGAGTTGATGCCACGGGTCAACCAGGTCGGCTGAGCATCCATTGTCGGTGCCGGACTTCGACCTCGCCGGTTATCTGGCCGGAGGTGGCGCAGACGCGAAGCCCGCCGGGGCCGGTCCGGAGTGGCTCGCGCGCTGCCCGCGCTGCGGCGCACCCGAGCACCTCTACATCAACACCGAGAAGCGCTGCGGCCACTGCTTTCGTTGCGGATGGTCGCCGGGACTCATCGACCTCGTCGCCGGGATCGAGGGCCGCCCGCGCGGAGAGATCGCCTCGCGCCTCGCGCGGCACCATCCGTCCCCGCTGCCGAGCCTGGCGCAGCTACGCGAAGGCGTGCACCTGGCGGGGGCGAGGCCGTGCTCGGCACATGACGCGCCGATTGTCGCCTGTCCCGACGGCTACATCGCGCTCCACCGACGACATGATCCGAGCACCGAGCGCATGCTCGCGCCGTACCGGCGCTACCTCGAGCGCCGCTCGATCCCGGAGGAAGCCATCGTGCGACACCGGATCGGGTGCGCGGTGCTCGGCCGATACGCCGGGCGCGTGATCCTGCCGGTGCTCTCGGCCGGCCACCTGGTCGCCTACCAGGCGCGCGACATCACCGGCCGCTCGCCCATCAAGTACCTCGGCCCCCCGGGGATGCGGCTCGGTGAGGCCCTCTTCAACCTGGATCACGCGCGCGGCTTCGCGCGCATCGTGCTCTGCGAGGGCATCATCAGCGCCATCTGCGCCGGTCCGGATGCCGTCGCCAGCTTCGGCAAGGCGCTCCGTCCCGGCCAGCTCGCGCTGCTCAGCCGGGCGGGCCGGCCCGTCGTGGTGCTCTACGACGCAGCCAAGGTGGCAACCGGAGCCCTGGATGCCCATCGCGAGGCCGAGGCGGCCGCGGCGCGGCTGCACGCCGCGGGCGTTCCCTCGTTCATCGCACGGCTCCAGGCCGGGGATCCCGCCGACAACGCTCCCGAGGTGGTCCGCCGTGTCATCTCCGAGGCGGCGCCCTTCGATGGGCTGTCTCCGATCCGGCGGCAGCTCGAGGCCACCCGCGCGATTGGGCCGGGCGCTCGCTCCGCGAAGCACGCCAGGAGCCAGGAGCGAACCCGACCATGACCACCTCAGCCACCATCTCCCCGATCACCGCGCGTCCGCCTCGCACCCCCGTGTCCGAGCCGCGCGCGCGCAAGACCTTCTCGGTCAAGGACACGTTCGGGATCGACGTGCCGCTCACCATCGAGGGCTACGCCGCGCCCGACCGCGAGACGCCCGCGGTCGATCCCGGATACGTGTTCCCCAAGGAGGACACCCTGGCGTTCCTGCTGGGCCTGCAGATGGGCGATCGCGTGCTCGTGCACGGCCACACCGGGACGGGCAAGACCTCGCTCGTCGAGCAGGTCGCCGCGCGCCTCCACTTCAACGTCGTCAAGATCAACTTCGACGGCGGCATCGGCCGGGACGATCTCATCGGCACGCACGTCGTGCGGGGCGGCGAGGTGGTGTTCCAGTACGGGGTCCTGCCGCGTGCCTACCGCGACTTCGAGGGCTGCTTCGTCCTCTTCGACGAGTGGGACTCGATCTCCGACGAGTGCGCGTTCGTCCTCCAGCGTCCGCTCCAGAAGGACGACGGCAAGCTGCTCATCCTCGAGAACGGCGGCGAGGTGCTGCCCCTGCCGCAAGGCCACCACATCATCGCGACCGCGAACACGTGCGGCCAGGGCGACGAGTCGGGGCTGTACACGACCGGCACGCGCGTCCAGAACTACGCGCAGCTCAACCGCTTCGGCACCACCATCAAGCTCGGTTACCTGACCGCCGCGGACGAGGTCGCGATGCTGCTCAAGCGCTTCGCGCTCCACGGCTTCAAGAAGGTCGAGGCCGACCTGTTCGTGCGCATCATCGGCAAGGTGCGCGAGGGCTTCGCGGCCGGCACGCTGTCCTCGCCGCTCTCGAGCCGCGACCTCATCAACTGGGTCGAGAAGTTCCTCAAGATCGGCGACCCAGCCAAGGCCGCGAGATATGCCTTCCTGAACCGGCTTCCCGCTGAGGATGCCGAGGCGATCAAGGGTTTGATCCAGAGGGGCGGTTGATCGTGCGCCACGCCGTGTGTGTCGGACAGCGTTTCCTCCGCTGGATCGTGATCGGGCCGACTACCCCGCGGAACTACAAGCGGCGTTGGCTCTGCCGATGCGACTGCGGCACGGTGCGCGAGGTGGACCAGAACGAGCTGAGCGCGGGGAAGACTCGTTCCTGCGGCTGCTTCGCGCGAGAGATCGGCGGACTCCTGGCTGAGGTCGTGTGCACGAAGCACGGACAGCACAAGAGCCCAGAGTATCAAGCCTGGCAGCAGATGAAGGACCGCTGCCACAACCCGCGCAGCAGGATATTCCCCGCCTACGGCGGTCGCGGCATCACCGTGTGCAAGGAGTGGCGCGCCTCATTCGAGTCGTTCCTGCGCGTGGTCGGCCCGCGTCCCTCCCCGTGCCACTCCCTTGATCGCGTCGACAACGACCTCGGGTACTACGCCGGCAACGTCCGGTGGGCCACGGCCACGCAGCAGATCCGAAACCGGAGGAACAGCGCGTACCTGACCGTCAACGGCGAGACCCGCCTTCTGGTCGAGTGGGCAGTGGTGTCTAGCATCAGCTTGGACTGCCTCAGGGTACGTCTACGCAAGGGCTGGCCACCGGAGCGGACCCTGTCGGCAGCGCGTCCTTGGCACAGAAGACTCGGGGGGCAGTAGCGATGTCTTCCACACGCACGCGTCTGACCGAGCCCACCGATCCCACGGTGGTGCGGTTCGTGCGCCTCACGTGCACGGATGAGCGACACGACAAGTTCTACACCGCCCTGGTCGAGGCTGATCCTGGTGCTCCCGGCGCCTTCCGATGCCGCGCCGAATGGGGCCGCGTAGGCGGCGCCGTGTCCACGCAGGAGAAATCCCACGGCGACGCGGGAACGTGCGAGCGCCGGCTCGAGGACCTCGTCCGCGAGAAGCGCGGTCGCGGCTACTCCGTCGTGTGCGACGAGCGGCGCACCCCACCCGAAGCGGGACGTCCACCGGAGCCCGCCGCACCGGCCGCGGGCGGCGATCGCCTGCCCGATCTCATGGCGCGCCGGAAGCGGGAGGCGACCTGGGCGTTCTGACCTGTGCCAATTGGCCCGAGCGCTGCGCGCACGAGGGCACCCAGACCACGGAGGAGCCCATGAAGACCATCGACGAGATCGCCCGGAGCATCAATCGCCGGATCGCGGAGTGCATGCGCGGACCGGGCCTGTCCCTGCACGACGAGCTCGTGACGCGCCTGCTCGGCGCCGACGACAGCGAGGCGTTGCGTCGCGCGGGGGAGAACCCGCTGATGGACGAGTGGATGGCGCAGGCCGCGTTCCTCTCGGGCATGGCCAGGCTCAAGTACCGCGGCATCCCCGACGCCCTCCACCCGCTGACCGATCTGCTGGCCGAGCAGGTCAGCAACGTCCTGTGGGAGGGGCTCAAGGACCTGCGCGCCGCGGAACCCGACGGAAAGCCGCGGGCCTGACCACGTGATCACGATTGGTCCGAGCGCTGTGAGCACGAGAGCGGACATGACCGAGCCCACCGCCACCACCACCGAGGCCCTCCTGACCGGGATCGACGCGAGCGCGCGGCCCTCCGCCTCTTGGGCGCAGGTGTTCGAGAAGATCGCGGCCCTGCTGTCCGAGCGCTGGGGCATCCAGGTCCTGATGCGCGGCACCGACGCCTACACCGACGGCAAGCGCATCGTGCTGCCCGTCGTGCCCGACAACGCGCCCGCCGAGCTGATCGCCGCCGTGCACGGCACGCTCGACCACGAGGCGGGCCACGTCATCTTCAGCGAGTTCTTCGCCATCCCGGATGCCCGGGAGAAGATGCTCGTCAACGCCCTCGAGGACGCGCGCGAGGAGCGGCTGCTCATCCAGATGTGGCCGGGCTGCGGCGCGAACCTCCGCGCCTGCACCGAGTTCTTCTCGCGGCGGCTCGATGGCGCAGGCTGGCCGGTCAGCGACTTCACGAAGTTCTGCATCGCGCTCTACTTCCACGAGCGCTACGGAACCGATCACTGGTTCGTCGAGAAGTGGATCGACTCCTGCGACCCGATCGCGCCGCACTTGCAGGTCGCCAGGGAGATCCTCGCCGCCGAGCCGGTACACGGCTGCGCCACCACCCGCGAGGTCCAGACCCTGGCGCGGAAGATCCTTGCCGCCATTCGCGAGCTATCCGAGCCGGAGAAGGAGCCGGCGCCGGACCCGGAGGAGGACACGAGCGCGGGCACGGATGAGCAGCCGGACGCCGCTCCCGACAGCGCCGGGAGCGAGGACGACAGCCGTCCCGACAGCTCACAGGAAGGTGACGGGGCGGAGACTGGCGACGCGCCCGCGACCGAAGATCCGCCGGGCACCGACGAGTCGCCCCAGGATCTCGCGGGCGGAGTCGAGGGCACCGAGACCGACGAAGCCGCGGCCGGTGAGCCCGCGACCGACGCCCCCGAGGATCCTGCGGCGCGCCCGGCCAGCTCCGACGCGGAGCCCGCCGGCGATGTCGAGCCGTGCAAGGACATCACCGACGTCAGCGCCGCCGAGCTGGATCGCGACGCCGAGTGGAACGTGCAGCGGCTGCTCTCCGAGCAGGCGCGGGAGGCGCTCGCGGCCGCCGACGGCGCCTACCTCGCGTTCACCACCGAGCACGATGTCGTCGAGACTGCGCCCGCGGGCGACCGCGCCGCGTACCAGCGCATGATCCAGTCCGTCCGTGGCGACGTCGCCACCATCAAGCGCACGCTGGCGCGCACGCTGCTCGCCAGCAAGAAGGCGCGCTGGGAGCGGGGCCTCTGCCGCGGCAAGGTCAACCCGGCCGCGCTGCACAAGATCCCGGTCGGGATCGACCGGCGCGTGTTCCGCAAGCGCGAGCTGGCCCCGGCGTTCCACACCCGCGTCTCGCTACTCGTCGACCACTCCGGCTCGATGATCGGCTCGCGCCTGCCGCTCGCCGCGCGAGCCGCAGCGGTGTTCTCCGAGGTGCTCGCGCAGCTCCGCATCCCGTTCGAGGTCCTGGGCTTCACCTCCGGACCGCACGCCGACGGCCAGCGGCGCCACCACGAGGCCAGGCCCGAGGACCGCGCCCTGTTCGCGCGCTGGGGCGCGCTGCGGACCATCGTCTACAAGGAGTTCTCCGAGGACTTCCGCCGCGTGTGCGGTCGCCTCGATGCGATGGCGCGCTTTTCGGCCGGGGAGGCCAACTATGACTCCGAGAGCGTCGCGATCGCGGCGCGCCGTCTGCTGGCCGCGTCCAGCCCCGACGAGCGGCGCATCCTGTTCGTGTTCTCCGACGGCATGCCCGCCGGGACCGTGACCACTGCGCCGCACTGGGCGCGCCAGGCCGCCCACCTGCACGAGGTCGTGCGCCAGGTGTCCGGCTCAGGCACCGAGCTGTTCGGGATCGGCATCGAGTCCGATGCGGTCAAGCTCTACTATCCGTCCCACACGGTGGTGAACGCGGCCCAGGATCTGCCGCGCGAGACCGTGCGGGCCCTGGACAGGCTCCTGCGCCGCGGCCTCGTGCGGCACGCCGTCTGATTGGCCCGAGCGCTGCGAGCGCGAGTCCTGGCGGAGGACGAGATGCTGACCGCTGCCGCCACGACCGTTCCAGCCTGCTTCGGGTTGTCGTTCTTCGCACCGGGCGAGGGCCCTTGCAACACGGGCTGCTCGCTCGCCCAGCGCTGCCGTGCCACCTACTTCGAGAGCGCGCTGAGGGTGCTGGCGTCGGAGCCCACGGCGCTTGCGGAGGACGAGCACGCCTACCTGCTCACCCAGCAGGAGGAGGCCGAGAAGGTGACTCCGGAGGCGCTCTGCGCGCCCGAGCGCGCACACATCGAGGAGCTCTGCGCCCGCGCCGCCGGAGTGGTGCGCGGGGGCTGCACGCCGTCCGCGCCGCGGAAGGCGCCGGAGCGCTGGACCGAAGCCCGGCGGCGTCCGCTCTCCTCCTTCAAGCCGACGAGCGTTCCCGCGCTGGCGGCCGAGGTCCTGCGATCCGCGGCGCGCCCGCTCCACGTCCGCGACGTCACGGCCGAAGTGCAAGCGCTCGCCGCTGCACGCGGCGCGCGCCTCGGCGGCAGGACGCCCGAGGCCACCGTGGGCCTGTCGCTCCGCCGGATCCAGGGCGTCGAGCAGGTGGGCCGCGGCACGTACCTCTGGACGGTTCGGCCATGAATGCCCGGCGGATCGACCCACACGGGGCCTCCGCAGGGTCCGCCCTCGATTCCGCGCTGCGCGGGATCCTGCGGGAAGTGGTGCGCGAGGTGCTTCACGAGGAGCTCGGCGAGGTTCGCGGCAACGCGCCCACCCGCGCGCAGCCGGAGCAGCCGACCGATCTCCTCAGCGTGGGCCAGGTCGCCGCGATGCTGGGGGTGCACACGCGCACGGTGCGCGCCTGGATACAGGCGGGGGACCTCCGCACCTGCAGGGCCGGACGGCGGCACCGCATCTACCGGCGCGACCTCGAGGCGTTCCTCGAGCACGACGGCACGGCGCCGAGGCGCACGGACCAGCAAAGCCAGCTCGAGCGAATCCTGCGCACGATCTGAGCGCGCAGTCCTACCATGAGGTCGACATGGGCTCTCTCTACAAGCGCGGCGGCAACCTCTGGCTGCGGTTCAAGCTCGGCGGAAAATGGGTCGGGCGAAAGACCGACTTGAAGCCCGGGCAGGAGCGCGAGGCACAACGCCTGCTCGAGAAGGTCGAAGCCCGCACGTCAGGCGATCCGATCCTCGCCGATGGCGTGACCGGCCCGGTCACGCTCGCCCGCTACGCGAGGAAGTGGCTCGAGCGCCGCGAGGGCATCGTGCGCACGGTGTCCGATGACGAGGCGCGGCTACGCCTGCACGTGCTGCCGCACCTCGGGGCCATGAAGCTCGACGAGGTCCGCCCGCGCCACGTGCGCGACCTCGTGCGCGACCTGCGCCGCACCGAGCTCGCGCCCAAGACCATCCGCAACATCCACGCGACCCTGCGCTCGCTGTTCGAGGACGCGCTCGTCGACGAGCTGGTCGACGAGAACCCCTGCACGCTCCGGCGCGGCACGCTGCCGGCCAAGCAGGACAAGGATCCGGCCTGGCGCGCCACCGCGGTCTACGCGCGCGAGGAGCTGGTCGCGCTGATCTCGGATCCGCGGCTGCTCCCCGATCGGCGCGTGGTCTACGCGCTCAAGGGCCTAGCCGGATTGCGCCACGGCGAGGTCGCCGGCCTGCACTGGAAGCGCTACGACGCGGCTCGACAGCCGCTCGGGTGCCTGACGGTCGCGAACTCGTACACGCGCGTCGGCACCAAGACCGGCGACGCGCGCGCCGTGCCGGTGCACCCGACGCTCGCCGGGATGCTTGATGCCTGGCGCACCACCGGCTGGGAGATGACCTACGGCCGGCCGCCCGGGGACGACGACCTCATCGTGCCCACGCGCGGCTTCCAGATGCGCAACAAGAAGGACGCGTGGGAGGCGCTCAAGCACGACCTCGAGCTGCTCGGCCTGCGCCACCGGCGCGGTCACGACCTGCGCAGGACCTTCATCAGCCTCGCCCAGGACGACGGCGCGCAGCCGCACGTCATCAAGATGATCACGCACGCGCGGCAGGCCGACGTGTTCACGGGCTACACGACGCTGCAGTGGACGACGCTGTGTACGGAGATTCGCAGGCTTGCGGTCGGGCTTGCTACCGATTTGCTACCGAGCGCGGGAACCAACTTGGAACATCTCGTGATTGCTGCGAATTCTGCAGTGACCCCACCGGGAATTGAACCCGGGTCTTCGACGTGAGAGGCCGACGTCCTAACCGCTAGACTATGGGGCCGGAATGTCGCGGATCTGGTGGCCGCGACCGGTTCGGGGACTAGGATTCGAACCTAGATAGACGGTACCAGAAACCGTCGTCCTGCCGTTAGACGATCCCCGAGCATTCAAAGAACGAAGCGAGCACCGCTGCCACTCGCAGGGGGGAATACGTGCCGTAGATCCGCGGAGGTGTCAAGGGGAGATCGGATCCGCGCGGCCGGAGGCGCGCGGAGTGGAGGGGACGGGCCAGGCAAGCGTTCAGGGAAAGAGCGAATCCTGAACGTCTGCGCAGATCGCTCCGTCGGCCACGGGCACGAGCGCGAAGGTGTCGTGCTGCGAGGTCACCTCGGTCTCGACGCGCGCCTGATCGGCCGCGGCCTTCGCGTCGTAGAAGGGGATGCTGTCGCCGTAGATCTCGTAGCTGGGCTCGAGGTGCGCGCCGCCGGTGACGCCGGTGTCGGCGCCGAGCGGACCGGCGAGCTGCGAGAGCACGACGCGCAGGGCGCCGTAGACCTTGAAGCCCGAGACGCGGATGCTCATGCCCGGCTTGCGGTCGCCGTCCTCGTCCACGATCCGCGCGTCGGCGGCGTCGGTCGGCAGGGCGTCCGTGAGCGGCGCCGCGAGGCGCGCGCCGAGCACCACGGGCACCGGGTCGAGCGCGAGGCTCCAGGTCGTGCCGTCCGTGGCCAGCGTCCCCGTGGACGCGACCGGCGGCAGCGCCTGCAGCGTCGCCTCGTCGACCGTCGGCTGGCGGTCCGCGATCGTCGGCAGCGTGGCGCGACACGCCTGAACCGAGGCCGACACGCGCGTGCCGTCCTGGGTCGCCTGCGCCAGGCCCACGACCGCGACGCGGTAGGCGCTCGTCGCGCCGGTGTTCTTGTTGCGGGTCTCCACGTCCGATTGCACGCGCAATGCGTAGCGCGCGCGCAATGCCGGTGGCGTCGGAGCCTCCGGATTGTCGGACTTCCCGGCCCGCGCTGCGCCGTTCGGGCCCGGTGGCTCGGACGGGTTTCCCTCGTCGTCTCCGCCGCAGGCCGACGCGAACGCGAGGCTCGCCACCAGGATCCAGGGGTGTCTCTGCATTGCTCCCTCCACTTTCCAGAGCCGAGATTTCGATTCGCAATCAGCGACGATCGCTATTTCGCGACCAGCTTCCCCGCCAGGTACACGCGCCCGGCGTCGAACGTCATCAGCAGGTCGTCGAGCCCCAGCGAGACCCCGGGGGGCACGCCCGCCACACCGAGCTTCGACAGATCCACCGCCGGCAGCTCGAGCTCGTGGAGGGTCTTCGCGGCCAGATCCGCCAGCACCTCGGGCAATGCGGCCTCGAGCGCGCGGTCGAGGGCCTCGAGCGGCTGATTGACGCCCTCGGGCACCTTGAGGAGCTCGACGGCCACCTCGCGCACGCGGCCGAGCTGGAGCTGCAGCCGATTGCCCTGGGCCGTCGCCCCGACCTCGGCGCGCAGGTGCAGGAGGCCCTCGATCTCGAGCGGCCCGCCGGTGCTGGCGATGCGGACGCGCACGCGCACGCCGCCGATCTCGAGCTGGAGCGGCAATGGGCCGTCCGCATTGGGCAGGAGCAGCGGCGGCAGGAGCGCGTCGATGCGCAGCGACTCGAGGACCAATCCCTCGCCGCGCGGCACGAGCGACGTCGCGTCGATGGAGAAGCCGGACGCACGCCAGGCCGCATAGAAGAGCTCGTTGACGAGATCGAGGTGGAGCGCGATCGCGAGCGGACGCCCGGTCGGCGGCGTCAGCGCGGGAATCTCGGAGAGCGCCATCGACCCCGGCCCCGGCGCGGCCACGCGCGTCGCCCCGAGCGCGGAGACGCCGAGCCCGATGCGGCCGTCGGCGGCCGAGAACGCCACCGACGAGAACTGCGCACCGAGCGAGACCGTGCCGCCCTCGAGCGGAGCCGGCAGCGCCACGTCCTGCTTGATGGAGAAGGTCGACAGGACCCTCGCGATCGTCCCCGGCACGAGCGCGTCGAGCCGCCCGCGAAGGCCCGCCTCGAGCGCCGCCCGCAGCGCCGCCTGCGCCTGCGGCCCGGCGACACCGAAGGGCCCGAGATCGAGCGTGGTCTTCAGGCCCTCCACGGAGATCGCGACATCGCGCAGCCCGGCGCTGGGATTGCCCGCGCCGAGCGCGAGATCGAGGTCCCCTTCGACGACCACCGCGGTCGCCGTCGCGTTGCCGTGCGCCGCAGGGATCGCATTACACGCATTGCGTCCCTGCAATGCGAGGCCGATCTCGAAGCCCGTGACGCCGAGGACCACGTGGAGCCCGCCGGCCTGCGGCGTCAGCTCGACGATCGGATCCTGGAAGCGCGGATCGCTGCCCGACACCTTGAAGCCCGTACAGGTCTTCGTCCCCGCACACACGCAGTCGTCGGCGTCGCCGCCGCGCGCGAGGGGCTCGGGCAGGAACTGCTGCAGATCGAGCTGCGCGAGCAGGGCCCCGAGCAAGTAGCCGAGGTCCTCGAAGATCGAGGGCGCGAGGCGGGCGACCACCGCGTCGTCCACGCGCGCCGCGTCCGCGCTGGCGCCGTCGCGGTAGTGCCCCGCGTAATGGAAGGCTCGCACGTGCACGCGCACATTGCCGCGCGCGTCCATCGCCCGCAGGCGCACGACGTTCAGGCCCTGCCCCGGCTGGAGCGGCGTCGCGAAGCGCCCCGCCGCATCGACGGCGACCGCTTGCCCGTCGATGTCGAGCCGCATGACGCCCGCCGCCGGATCCGTCACCACGCCCTCGAGCGCCATCCGCCCGCCGGCCGCCACCATCTCGCCCTGCGCGGGCGCGATCACCACGAGGTCCGGCGGCGCGCCGTCCACGCGCAGCGTCGTCCGCGCCTCGAGCGGCCCTCCCTCCGCGCGGACGACACGCGCCACGACGTCGACCGGGCCGTTGCCGAGCACGACCACGCTGCGCCCCGCGAGGCGCCCGCGCGTCGCGTCGGAGAGCGAGAGCTCCACCGGCGCGTCGTCCACCCCGTTTCCGAAGCTGTCGCGCAGGTCGACCGCGAGCGTCACCGTGTCCCCTGGCGCGAGCACGGCGTCCGCGGGTTGCGCGGAGACCCCGAGCATCGTCGGCACCGACGGGCGGATGCGCACGCTCGCAGGCTCGGCCGCGGCCGCCCCCGTAGCGCAGCGCACCTTGACCACCCCCGCGCGCGTCACGGTCACGCGCGCGCCGGCCACCGCCGTGCCGTCCGCCGGCTCCACCACCACCGACGGCGCCTCGGTCGCCACGTTGTCGAAGCCATCGACCACCGCGCAGGCGACGTCGAACGGCACGCCCGCGCGCACCTCGGGGCTCGCGACCTCCGCGCGCGTCCGCGCTGCCGGGCCCGGCGCCACGTCGAGCATCGCGCCCGCCGCGGGGATGCCCGCGGGGCCGCTGCACCGGACCTCCGCCCGCCCGGCCTGCGTCGGCGTGAAGGTCGCGTCGGCGCGCCGGCCGAAGAGGGCCGGCACGAGCTGGTAGCTCGCGGGCAGCGCGCTCCGCCCGCCCACCGCGTCGATGGCCCAGCAGCTCACGCCGATCGCCTCGCCGGCGCGGACGTGGTCACGGTCGAGGCGCGTCTCGACGCGCACCACCGGCGCCTCCGTCACGAGCACCCGCGCGGGTCGCGGGCGCAGCTTCGGCCCGCCTGCGGGCGGCACGCACTCGACGTCGTACGGCCCGGCCGCCTGCGGCACGAAGGTCACGCCGTCCTTGACCACGCTGTCCGGCGTCACCCGGTACTCGCTCGTCGAGACCCGGAGCGTGACGCCGCGATCCCCCTGCGCGGTGCAGGTCACCCGCGCGGTCTCGCCGCGTGCCAGGGCGGGCGGGTCGACGCGGGTCTGCAGTGTCCCCGTGGCCGGCGGGGCGGGCACCTCGGTCGGCGCCTCCGACGCACAACCGATCGCGGCGACGAGGGCCGTCATGCACATGCGCCCAGGCGAATGCGAAACCATGCCGCCCGCCGGTGCAAGGAGCGATCCGCCGCGGACGCGAGAGCATTCGCGGCCCTGCGCCAGCTTTTCCCTGCTTGGCGCAGACCGCAGCCGGGAACTCGCCCCACCCCGTGTTATCGTGCGGGCGGCGCCGATCGCGTGCGCCGCGCGTCAGGCAGAGGAGGACCGGTGGAGCTCAAGGCGAGCGGTCGAACGGACGTCGGCAAGCAGCGTCAGCACAACGAGGACAGCCTCCTCGTCGACGAGGCCATGCAGCTCTACGTCGTCGCCGACGGCATGGGCGGCCACGCCGCCGGCGAGGTCGCGAGCGACATCGCGGTGCGGACGGTGCAGCACGTCGTGGAGGAGCGGCAGGACCTGCTCGAGGACTTCATCGCCAAGAAGGTCCCCCCGACCGAGGTGCTCGCGATGCTGGAGGGGGCCGTGCACCAGGCCTGCCGCGCCGTGTTCGAGGAGGCGCAGCGCGACGACAAGAAGCGCGGCATGGGCACGACCACCTCCGTCCTCATGATCGTGGGCGAGCGAGGCTTCATCGCGCACGTCGGCGACTCCCGCATCTACCTGCTCCGCCAGGGCCAGGTCGCGCAGCTCACCGAGGACCACTCGCTCATCAACGAGCTCATCAAGCGCGGCAAGGTCACGCGCGAGACCTTCGACACGTCGCCCTACAAGGACTACAAGAACGCGGTCACCCGGGCCGTCGGCGTCTACGAGTCGGTCGAGGTCGACACGCTGCACTTCGACGTGCTGCCGGGGGATGTGTTCCTGCTGTGCTCCGACGGCCTGCACCACTACCTCAAGAACCCGGAGCTCCCCGAGCAGCTCCAGGGCGCGGCGATCGAGGACCTCACGGCCGGGCTCATCGCACACGCCAACAACGGCGGCGGCCACGACAACATCACGAGCATCATCATCCGCGTCACGCCGGAGCTCACTGCGCGGCCGTCGCTCCTGCAGCGCACCGACGAGTTCACGCGGAAGATCGAGGCCCTCAAGCGGATGCCGCTCTTCCGCTTCCTCGAGTACAACGAGCTCATCCGCGTCCTCAACGTGACCGAGGTCAACGGCTACACGATCAACACGACGATCATCCGCGAGGGCGAGCCCGGCGACGCGATGTTCATCCTCCTGACGGGCAAGATCCGGCTCGAGCGGGCGGGCGCGGTGCTGACCGAGCTCGCGCCCGGATCGCACTTCGGCGAGATGGCGCTCATCGACCGCGCGCCCCGGTCGGCCACCGCGATCGCCGCGGAGACGTCGCGCGTCCTCGTGCTCAAGCGGGCCCCCTTCTACGAGCTCGTCAAGACCGAGCATCAGGTCGCGGTCAAGCTCCTGTGGAGCTTCGTGCAGGTGCTCGCCGAGCGCCTGCGCAACATGAACGAGCTCTCCGGCTCGCGCTCGAGCGACACCCATCCGATTATGCGCGTCGACGACGAGGACGACGCCCTGTTCGAATCCGACACCTGACCTGATCCGGCCGTCGGATCGATCCAGCGCGTGGGGCCCGTGGGCCCTGCGGCGCGCGGCGCCCGGGGTGGGAGGGCCACCCTCATGCGGCGCCGAGCCCACACGTCGCGCCCGAGGCAATGCCGCGAAATCGCGCGTGCCCACGCTGGAATTTCGCGATTCTCGGCCGGCACTGCGATTGCTCATGGGCCAGACACCATGCGCCGCACTGCCCTCGTGCTCCCCCTGCTCCTCCTCGCATGCGATCCGGCCCTGCCGACCGCCAAGGAGGTCCGCGCGCCCGAGGCGCCGCCCGATGCGGACGACTGCGGCGGGCAGCCGTGCTACACGCGCATCTCGGCCCCCCGACCGATCGCGGCGGGGCTACCAGGCGAGAACGTGCAGTTCCTGGCGTTCGCCGCTTCGCGCCCGGGCACGAACGCGCGCTGGGGGGCCCTGCTGACCGACATCTGGCAGCACCTGCCGCCGAGCTACGGCAACCAGTACTGGTTCGAGAACGAGCACCTCACCGCGGGCCACGAGACCACCCACGGTATCAACTCCGACCTGCGCAACAACCACAACGCCACTGGAAAGCGCGCCAATGGATTCTACGTCCTCGCCAATCGCGGCGCCATCGTCGAGGAGCCGAACATCCGCAAGTCGGCGGCCAACCGGTACGTGCCCCAGGCGCTGCGCGGCTCACGCTTCGACCTCTACATGAACGGCCAGACGGCATGGGACGACACTCCCACGTACGTCTTCGACGAGTGGACCGCGTACATCAACGGCGCGATGGTCGGCGTCGAGCAGGTCGAGCGTGGCATCTACGCCGGGCAGTGGACCGACGCGGTCTACGGGCCGCTCGAGTTCACGGTGTATGGTCTCGCGATCGCGATGGCGGCCGAGCAGGGAGATCCCACCTTCTTCGCGGCGAACACGCAGTTCAAGGAGTTCGTCGCGTTCTCGGTCAGGCGCTCGATGGAGGTCTATCGCAAGGGCGCGCGCATGAACGAGTTCAAGTGGGATGTCCAGGATCGCTACTACACCGAGCTGACGACCGGGGCTGCCGGCGCGAGCTTCCGTGACTTCGTCAGGCGCGTGTACGGAGACCGCTTCCTCGGCGAGGTGCTGCTCGGTCAGCCGCAGGCCGGAACAGGCGGCGCTGGCGGCGCGGGTGCGGGCGGCGCGGGTGCGGGCGGCGCGGGTGCGGGCGGCGCGGGTGCGGGCGGCGCG
>CAZQJC010000232.1:0-3039 GCA_964593795.1 uncultured Myxococcales bacterium
GTGGGCTGGCCGAACGATCCAACTCCTCGTGATTCCTCCACCGTCGAGGGGTGTCTCCGAATCGCGGCCGGTCATTTAGGAGCGCGTCGCGTCCGCGCTCAGCGCCCGGGCGCTGCCAGCAGCTTTTCGCCGCGCTCCCGCTGGCCGCAGGCGATGAAGGCGTTGGCGATCGCGACGTCCAGCGCCTCCCGCCGAGTCACGCCGGCCGCGGCCCGCGCAGCCTGCTCGCACGCCGCGCGCGTGTCGCCGGAGGCGGTCAGGGCCTCGAGGAGGAGCTGCTCCGCCGCGGCGTCGGGCTGCGCCTCGTGGTGGGCCCGCGCGAGCGCTACGGCTCGCTTGCTGTCCTTGCCCGGGCCGAGAAAGAAACGCGCCCCGTGGCTCGCGAAGGCGGCGGGGTGTCGCTCGAGGAGGGCGTCGTAGCCGCGCTGGGCCGCGGTCAGGAGCCGCCGGCCCTCGTCGGCCTGTCCCGCGCGCTCGAGGAGCTGGCCGAGCTGCGCGCCGAGCTCGGGGTCGTCGCCCGAGAGCACGACCGGCCGGAGCAGCTCGATCGCGGCCGCGGGCCCCTGACGCCGCTCGACGAGGGCGGCCAGGTGTGCGGCGACCTGCGCGTGCTCTGGCAGCCGCGCATGAGCGTTCTCGAACAGCGCCTGCGCGCGCGCCGGTCTGCCGGCCTCCTGCCACATCAGGCCTTGCTGGAAGTACAGCCACACCAGGGAGAACGGCGCGGCCTCGGTCATCAGGCCCTGCGCCTCGACGAAGAGCTTCTCTGCCTCGTCGAGCCGATCGAGCTGCGCGGCGGCCACCGCGAGCATCGCCACGTTCGAGAAGTCCCGCCTCGTCGCGGCCAGACGGCGGCGTGTCTCGTACGCTTCTCGATGGCGCCCTCGCGCGGCGGCGATCGCTGCGCGCTGGCCCTCGAGCTCGCTCGCCTCCGCTCCACGCGCCTCGGCGGCGGCGAGGTCGGCGAGGGCCCCGTCGAACCGGTGCAGCCGGCCGCGGGCGCGCGCCCGCGCGACGAGCCCCGTCGCCCCCCGGGGATCGAGCGCCACGGCCCGGTCGGCCACGGCGATCGCAGCCTCGTAGTCCGCCACGCGGCCGCGGACGCTGCCCCGCTCGAGCAGCGTGTCCACGAGCGCGACGTGCAGGGAGAGGTCGCCCGGACGAAGCGCCAAGGAGCGCTGGATCCCGCGCACCTGGGCGTCGAGGTTGCCGATCGCGATGCTGCCCGCGGTCGTCGGGAGCGCCTCGAGGGAGAGGGGTGAGGCACCGTCGGTCGCCGGAGCAGGCGCGCTCGCGGTGGGTGAGGGAGGCGGCGCCCCCGCCCGGTTGTCCCTGCAGGCCCCGACGAGGGCCAGGGCGATCCACCAGGCGGAGGCGGTCTGCACGTCGATCAGGGGGTCGGAGCCGCGAGGAACGGGAACGCGGTCAGCGAGTGCATCCCGCTGTTGGCCGCGACGCCGTCGTCCACGCCGGTCAGGGCGCCGATGGCCAGCACCGAGTACGTCGTGTCGATGGTGTCGTAGTTCGGGGTGCGACCGCCGCAGTCCATGTTCGGCACGACGTTGGTCGCGTTGGCCTCGACCGCGAGGTACTGCGTGCAGGACATCCTGCGCGAGTCGAGGTAGAGGCGATCGTCGGCCAGCGCGCCGGCCAGCGTGTCGTAGGCGCCCATCGTGGTGCCTCCGGCGAGCAGCTGGTTGCCGCACATGGTGTCGAGTCCATCGAGGATCGCGACGTTCTTCGCGATCTCAGCCTTCCACATCGGGCCCCACATCGCCGGATCGCTCGTGCCGTTGTAGGAGTCGCGCTTGGTCGCGCGCGACCCGGGCATCGCCGTGGTGCCGCTCGACTCCGCCAGCGCGACGAGCGCGGTGTTCACGCCCGCGCGCCCCATGCGATCGATCTGCGCCCCGAGCGTCGGCACCGCAGGCATCCCGCCCGAGCCTGCGCCGCCCGAGCCTGCGCCGCCCGAGCCTGCGCCGCCCATGCCTGCGCCGCCCATGCCTGCGCCGCCCGAGCCCGCGCCGCCCGAGCCCGCGCCACCCATGCCTGCGCCGCCCGAGCCCGCGCCGCCCGAGCCCGCGCCACCACCTGCCGCGCCCGATCCGCTGCCGCCTGCCGCGCCCTTGATCTTCTCGTCACAGCCTCCGGCCAGGGCGGCCAGAAGCGGGATCATCACCACGATTCCTGTGCGCTTCATTGGATTCCCCCAGCCCTAGCGGTTGGTGCTGCCCCAGACGCTCATGATCGGCCCGCCGCTCGTGAGCAGGGTCTTGTCGACCGCGAGCACGATGGCGAGCGTGTTGAGCGATCCGAAGAAGTCGGTGGCAGCCATGCCCATCGGGTTCTGCTTGAGCTGGTTGACGAGGGAGGTCGCCGTGGCGGCGTCGAGCGTCGGGCACCCGGCCATGTTGAAGGTCAGCATGCTCGCCACGGAGGCGACGGTCTGCTGCACCTTGTTGAAGCCGTCGAGGTTGAAGAAGAAGGGGTCCTCGCGGAGGCCGGCGAACACCTTGACCTTGCCGCTCGTGCTCGACAGGCCTGCCGTCGCGCTCGCGTCACCGCTGACGTAGTCGGCGGTGCCCACCCAGCACGAGATCTTCTGCGCGACGTCGAACGTGCAGATGACGTCGGTGTCGGTCTGCGCCATGCCGTATCCCGCGGCGCTCGCGGTGTGGAACACGTACTTGACCGTGTTGGAGAACTTGGACATCGCGTCGGCCGCCGGGAACACCGTCATCGCGAGGTACACCTTGCTCGCGTCGGCGGACATCCAGGCGTACACGTCGTTGATGTCGGAGGCCGGGTCCATGAGGACCTTGGGCCCGTCGCGGTGATCGGCAGCTCGTGCGGACCCGCCGGTGACCATCCCTGCGGCGAGGATCATCCCCACCCACCATCGCTTCTTCATCTGTACCCTCCTCTGTTTGCGCGCCGCGGGCCAACCCCGCGGCACACGTGGGCTTTGACCCCTCGTACGGGCCTGCGGTGACGACGGTTATGGGGGGGGCCGGGCCTGAACGTGGATTATTTCAATCA
>CAZQJC010000233.1:0-17033 GCA_964593795.1 uncultured Myxococcales bacterium
GGGCCCCTCTCCCGACGGGAGAGGGGCGGTTGCGCGACCCGCACGCTCTGCGGGGGTGAGGCCGGGCGTGGTGTAAGGGGCCAGAAGTTCTGGGGTGCTGGACTCCCAGAAGGACATTCCATCTGCCTAGGCAGATGTGACCAATCATGAGCCGGAGGCCGGAGTGGGGGGACACACAGCTCAGCTACGAGTTGCTCGAGGTGTGCATCGAAGCACCGGAGCTCTCGCGAATCGATGCGGGCTCGGGCTACGCGCGGGCGTGCGGGCCGACGGGGAGGTACGGCTGCTCGACGATCGCGAGGCCCGAGCGACCGCGCAGGGACGCCCAGGCCACGCGGCACGGGAACACCACGGGCGGGCGCCCGTCCGACTCGATGCGCAGCTCCCACCGGTCGTCCCTGGTGAGCGGCATCGCCGTCCGCACGAGGAAACCGCCGGCGGAGGCCTCGACCACGATGACCCGAACCTCCGACTGGGGGCCGACGAGCCGGCCCTCCCACGTCACGGCCATGCGGTTCCAGCGGCGTACGCCCGGCGCGCCGGGGCGGGACTCGAGGAGCGTCCGCAGCCCGTGGAGCTTGCGCTCCTCGTCCGCGCTACGCGGCCGCCCCACCGTCGACGGCAGCGACGACAGCCGGACGAAGTCGTAGATGTATTCGACCATTCGCATGCGAATCGTGATCCCGTCTCGCGACCGGCGCAACCCACCGCGCGCCGTGCATCCTGTCCTTCCTTGCGCGACGTCGGAGCGCCGGCTGGCAAATCCTTCGCTCGGGCCGCTACCGCGGCACGCACACGTTGCGCGTGGTGCCGTTCGGCCGCGCCATCGCGCGGCAGTCATGGCTCGCCGGGCACTCGGGCGCGTTCGACGCGGGCGTGCAGGTGCGCAGGCACCCGGCGCCGCCGAGCGGAGAGCTCTTGACGCACGTCGTGGTCGCGAAGCCCGGCTGATCCGGGCACGCCGCGGAGCACGCCTCCGTGCAGACGCCGGCCTTGCCGGGCCCTTCGCCCGCGCAGGTGGTGCCGCTCGTGCAGTCCGCGTCCTGAAGGCAGCGCTCGCCGACCCAGCCGCGCGAGCCCGGCGCGCACACCGTGGCGCTCGTGGTCGAGTTGAACCGGCGCCTGGTCTGCGCCGTCAGGTGATCCCAGCTCCGGCAGTCGGAGTTCTGCGGCTGCGCGCGGAGCACGCACATGCCCTGGCCGGCCGCCGCCGGATCGGCGATGCACGCCGTGGTCGGCAGGTTCGCGCGATCCGGGCAGGTGCCGCTGCAGCGAAGGCTGCAGAAGCCGCGGCCGCCGACGTCGTTGGCGTGGCAGAAGCCACCGGCGTAGTTGCAGTCGGCGTCGGCGCTGCACTCGCTGCCGACCCACTTGCTCTGCGTGTCCACGCGGCGGCCCGCGCCGTCGCGCTCCGGCTCGCGCTGCACGTGCACCGGCACGCGCGCGCGCCCCTTGATGCGCGCATAGAGCTCGAGCACGTCGGCCGACTCCATGCGGACGCAGCCGTGCGAGACGAAGCCGCGGCGCAGGTTCCCGCCGTTCGGGGCCTTGTAGTTGTCGATCGGACCGTGGAACGCGTAGCCGCCGTAGAACGCCATGAACGGCAGGCCCGCGAACACGGGGGTCTTGACGCCCGTGTCGGGATCCGTCCACCACGTCTTGCAGGGCTGGATCGAGGACGGCGTGATCGCGAAGTCCTGCCGTCCGGTCGCGATGACCGGGTAGTACGACTTGGACTCGCCGAACGCGGCGTCGGTCGCCTTGGTCTCGAGCGCGCCCACGCCGACCGCGAAGACCTTCTCGAAGCCGGCGGCGCGATCGACGAGGCGCACGGTGTGCCCGTGCAGGGACACGAAGATCTCGGGGTTCGCGAGCACCGGCAGCGCCGGCACGGGCTTGCAGTTGAGCGCGTCGCCCCACTGGCCGTCGGCCTTGCCGTCGTCCTCCGGCGTATCCCCGAGGGGCAGGTCGATGGCGCTGCCGGCCTCCTCGGAGGGCATGACGGCGCCGTCGGCTCCGCAGCCGAGGGCCAGAGCGAGCGACAAGGCGAGCCTCTTGCGCATCATGCGCGAGCATTGAGCAACTTCCGGACCGCCCCGCGCCAGGGGCTAACCCCTGCAATTCCGGCCACCTGAAACGTGACCACGCGGTCACCCCACCGGCCATGGCCACTGGCCTGGCCGGACCTGCAATCCCCAGGGCCGCCGGAGTACCGTCTCCGGGTGCTGCGCCTCATCGCGAACACCCCCGTGGAGCTGCAGGCGACGGGGATCCCCGAGGCCCTGACCGACGACGTCTACGGCTTCCTCGAGGAGATCGCGGCGGCCGGGCACCTCCACGCGGGCGCCGTGTTCCGCTACGGGCCGCTCCTGCTGCGGCTGGCACCGACGGAGGCGCCGGGCCAGCTCCGTGTGGTGGTCCCCGGATACGACGACGAGGGTGCCCAGGGCACGGCCTTCGACGCCGGCCCCCAGCTCGCCGCGTGCGCGCGGCAGGCGACGCTGTGCACGCTGCTCGGCGTCGAGCCCGCGTGGGCCTCGCTCGACGCGCAGCTCGGGGTCTTCGGCGGCCCGATCGGCGCGGCCGGCGCGGTCTACGGGCGGCGCCTGCAGGAGGAGGAAGAGGAGCCCGGCGGCGTCTCGGGCTGGCTGCTCGCGTGCGCGCCGAGCCCGGGCACGCTCGACGTCGCGGTGGCCGAGCTCGACGCGCGCTACCCCGAGGGCATCGCCCCGCTCCACGTCGGCGCCCTGCTCGCGGCGTGCCCCGCCCTCCTGCCCGCGCTCGCGCTCCCCACCGGCTGGGGCGCGCAGGTGCAGGGAGAGCGCCTGGTCGCCGTCTACGATCCCGAGGGCAACGAGACCCTGCCCGCGTCCGCGCTCGCGCGGCTGCGGTAGCCCTGCCCTCTGATCATTGATCACATCTGCCAAGGCGCATGGATAGGGCGGGAGCGAGGCCCAAGCGATCGATTTCTCTGGCCCCTAACACCACGCCCGGCCTCACCCCGTCGTGGCGTCCACCGCGGTCAGTCGCCCCTCTCCCGGCGGGCCCGTCGGGAGAGGGGCGGTTGCGCGACCCGAACGCTCTGCGGGGGTGAGGCCGGGCGTGGTGTAAGGGGCCAGAAGTTCTGGGGTGCTGGACCTCCCAGAAGGACATTCCATCTGCCTAGGCAGATGTGCCCTGCCCTAAGACCCGCCGAGCGGATCGAGGCGCGCGAGGCGACGCGTGAGCGCGGGCGAGAGCCTGTGCAGCACCCAGCCGAGCTTGGCCTCCGCCGTCACGGGCACGACCGGCGTGCGATCGCGCACCGCGCGCACGATGTCCCTGGCCACGCGCTCGGGTGGGAACGCGCGCTTGCGGTACATCCGCGCCGCGCCGCGGCGGCGCTTCTCCGCGGAGGCCTCGCTTCCGCCGAGGTAGCGCGTGCTCCGCGTGATCGCCGTGTCGACCACGCCGGGGCAGATCGCGGAGACGCCGATGTGGTGCGGCTCGAGCTCGGCGCCGAGGCACTCCGAGAGCATGAGCACCGCGGCCTTCGTCGTGCAGTACGCGGGCAGCCGGCGCGCCGGCATGTACGCGAGGCCCGAGGCCACGTTGACGAGGTGACCGCCCTGCCCCCGCGCCACCATCTGCTTGCCGAAGCAGCGCGCGCCGTGGATCACACCGTAGAGGTTCACCCCGAGGATGCGATCCCAGTCGGCGACCGCCGTGTCGAGGAACGCGCCCTCGAGGCCGATGCCGGCGTTCGAGACCACGATGTCGGGCACGCCCTGCCGCTCGCGCACCGTCTCCGCGAAGCGCTCCATCGCCGCGGCGTCGGCGACATCGACGACGTACGAGGCAGCGCGCACGCCGATGAGCTCGCACAGGCGCGCCGTGCGGGCCGCGGCCGCCGCGTCGAGGTCGGCGCACACGAGGTCGGCGCCCTCGTCGGCGAACGCGAGCGCCGTGGCGCGTCCGATGCCGCTGCCCGCGCCGGTGACCACGACGAGCTTGCCGTCGAAGGGACCGGTGCGCGCTCGCGGCCGAGCCTGCGCGAGCGTGCGCGGCTCGGCGCCGCCCTCGACGTGGTCGACGAGCTCGCGGATGGCCGCCGCGACCGGCGCCGGATGCGAGCGCGGCGCCCAGTGACCGGACTCGATGCGCCGGCGGTAGTGGTTCGGCGCCCAGCGCGCGAGGTCGTCGTGGAGCGACGGCGCGACGAAGCGATCCCGCGAGGACTCGATGACCTGCACGGGCAGCTCCGTGTGACGATCGCGCGGCGCGCGCAGGCGCGGCCCCACGTTCTCGCGGTAGAGCGCCACGCCCGCGATGCCGTCCGCGGTACGCGCGGTGCCCGCGTCGGCCGCGATGCGCCGCATGATGCGCCGCGCGAGGCCCTGCTTCCACGCGGCCTCGGGCAGGCCGGGGAGCTGGAAGAGGCCGACGTACCACGAGCGCGACACCTGCGAGAGGAGCTCCGCGGAGGCGCGCGGCCCCGCGCCGCGGCGCGCCTCGAGCCACTTGCCGACGTGGTCGAGGCAGGGCCCGGAGATCGCCGTGAACGAGGCGATGCGGCGCGCCCTCGCCGGCTCCGTCACCGCCTCCCACGCGCCGATGGCGCCCCAGTCGTGGCCGACCACGTGCGCCGCGCGCCCCGGGCTCGTCGCGTCGATGACCGCGATGAGGTCCGCCGCCAGCGCCTCGAGGGCGTACCCGTGCCGATCCGCGGGCGCGGTCGAGCCCCCGGCGCCGCGCGTGTCGTACGCGACCAAGTGGAAGCGATCCTCGAGGAGCGGCACCACGCCGCCCCACACCGCGCTCGTGTCGGGGTAGCCGTGCACGAGCACCACGGTGGGGGCGTCCCCGGGCCCGTGCTCGCACACGCGCAGCGTGACGCCGCGCGACTCGACGCGCCGCTCGATCACGACGCGCTCCTCGCCGCCTGCGCCCAGCGCCGCACGTGCGGCACGTCGTCGTCGAGCCAGTGGGCCTTGCCCCCCGCCGGCACCACCAGGATCTCCTCGAACTTCACGCCCACGCCGCGGAACGCGAGGTGCGGCTCGATGGCCCACAGGCCCGGCTCCGGGGGGCGATCCGACGCGTCGTCGTCGGTCCACAGCGGTGGTGCAGCGTCGCGACCGAAGGTCCGTCGTCCGAGGTCCCAGAGGCTGCGCGCCCCGAACCCCGCCAGCGTGCGGCCCTCGCCCCGTGCGCCCTCGAGGCGCATCACCCGGTGCCCCAGCACCCGCCGCGGGTAGCGCCGGTGCCGGTTCTCGTAGCCGTGCCGCGCGATCAGCCGATCGACGTCCTCGTAGACCTCGCGCATGGTCGCGCCAGCGCGCGTCCGCTCGAGGATGAGCCCGCGGTACTCCGCGAGGTCCGCGATGAGCTGCGCGAACGTGGCGTTCTCGCCGTGGCACGCCGCGTAGCCGATGTCGGCCGCGTAGCCGTCCACGACCGGCGCCACGTCGAGGATGAACGGCATGCCCGGCTCGAGCTTGCGCGCGGTCGGGAAGAAGCCCGTCGGCAGGCGGAACCCGCGAAACGCCGTGCGATCGCCGAACCACGCGAACGGCAGGTGCAGCCAGTCGCCGACGCCGCGCACCTCGAGCCAGTTGCGCATGCGCGCGGCAGCCTCGCGTTCGGTCGTGCCGTAGACGAGCTCCTTGGCCACCGCCTCGGCGCACGCGTACGCGAGCCGCTGCGCCTTTCTGAACCCGGCGTGCTCCACCTGTCCTGGGTCCACCGGCCCGCGCACGTCACGCACCTGTTCGAGCATGAAACCTCCGCCGTTCGGGTTATGCCGCACTGCGGCATGGGAGGTTAGCGCTCGCCGGGACAATTCCCAGTCATTTCGGGCCAGGGCGCCCGGAGGCGCGGGCGTCACCCGGGCGGCGGATACACGCAGACGCTGCCCTGACAGAGCAGCCCCTCGCAGCAGTCCGCGCCGGTCGAGCAGGTCTCGTTGATCATCCGGCAGCGGTCGGGCGGCGGGGGCGAGCACACGAGCGCCCCGGTCGGGCCGGGCCGGCAATCGCCGCCGCAGCACTCGCTGCCCACCGAGCAGCTCGACCCGTCGGTACGACAGGGCCTCGGGGCCCAGTAGGCGGAGATGTTGCGCGACGCGGTGCTCTGCCCGGGCAGCCAGTACCCGACCTCGCTGGGATCCTCGCCGGGCACCGGGTTGTTCTTGATCGCCGCTACCCAGATCTGCTGGTAGCCCTTGCCGCGCGTCCCGGCCTGGGCGTTGCCGTAGTCGCGCCTGGACAGGAAGCTCATCCAGAAGTAGCCGCCGGAGTCGAACGGCGAGAACCGCGGCTGGAACGAATCGGACGTCATCGCGCCGCCGCTCGCACGATCGAGGCGCACCACGGCCGTGCCGTCGGCGCGCAGCGCGTACAGGGCCGCGGTCTTGTCCTCGCTGCGCGATCCCGACCCGTGCGCGAAGGCGAGCCACCGCGAGTCGGGCGTCCACGTCGGGTAGCTGTCGGCGCTTCCGGCGGGCACGCCGCTCGCGAGGCTCGAGCCCTGGTGCAGCATCGTGGGCGCGCCGACGGCGTCGGGGCCGGTCACCGGGATGACGGCGAGGTCACCGGTGGTGAACTGCCCGCCCCAGCTGTCGAGGTTCGTGACGTAAGCGATCCGCGTGCCGTCCGGCGACCAGGCCGGCTGCGTGATGTTCGTGGGGAGCGTGCCCATCACCGGGACCTCGACACCCGTGAACGGATCGAGAAAGCGCATGTTGCGCGCCGCGCCCTCCTCGGTGCTGACGACGAGCCGCGTGTCCTGCGGGTTCCACGAGGAGAACCACCAGCGCTGCGAGGTGTTCGGGTCACGCGCGAGCGGGAAGGCGGTCGCGGGCGGATCGCCGGTGAGATCGGTCGTGAGATCGAAGACCGCGCCGATGTTCTCGCCGCCCCCGAGCCGCCCGGCCATGAAGCGGCCGGAGGTCGACACGCTGTGGCAGCCCACGCAGCGCTCGGCCCCGTCGCGCGCGGTCGGCGGCGTCGGCATGAACGAGATGGCGGTCGCCGTGCCGTCGTCGATGCGGACGATGCGACCCGCCTCGATGTCCCAGTAGTAGACGCTGCCCGTCACCGCGGCGCGCGCGAAGCGGAAGCGCACCGGCGTCGAGCCGATGAGCTGCCCCGTCGCCGCCTCGAGACGGTCGACGGTCAGCTCGACGTCGTGGTCGGGATCCGACTGCGCGAGCGTCCGCCAGGCCATGGTCTCGACCAGCCAGTCGTTCTTGAACATCGCGCCGGTGTGCTGCACGTAGGCCACGACCCTGCCGTGCGGCTTGGCGAGCACGATCCGGAACAGATCGCCCGCGGCACCTCGCTCCCACTGCACGTCGGCCGGGTAGACGTTCTGCGGCATCACCGCGCCGGCGAGCGGATAGGAGATCTCCGCGGCGCGCGCGGGATCGCTCATGAGCGGGCCCATGAACCGGGTGCCGCTGTCCGGCGGCGCGGAGGGTCCGAGGGTCGTGCGCTCGATCCGGACGCTCACCGAGGCCCGCGCGACGACCGGGGCGGCGCCGGCCGGCTCGCGCGCGGAGACCGTGACCGTGGCGGTCCCGCCGATGATCCCGTTGGCGAGGAAGCGACCGCTGGCGACGTCGAGCTCGCCGAGCGCGCGCGTGTCGATCTCGAACGTGGGGCCGGACACGGGGCCGGAGGTGCCGTCGCTGAAGGTGCCGACGGCGCGGAACGCCTGCTCGGGCATCGACCCGTTCTGAGAGACCAGATCCGCCGTCGCGGGCGAGATCGTCAGGGACAGGAGGGTGCGGCCTGCGCCCGCGCCACCCGCTCCGCCGCCGCCCGCGCCGCCCGTGCCACCAGCGCCGCCCAGCCCGCCCGCGCCGCCGCTCCCCGCCTTTCCGCCCGTGCCTCCCGCACCGCTGCTGCCGCCTGCTCCAGCTACGCCTTCGGCGGCCGAGCTGCAGGCCCCCACGAAACCGGCCAGGAGCACGAGCGAAACCCAGGTCGACCGCATGCGGTTATGGTAGCCCAGCGGCCGCAGAGCGGTTCGCGGTCTTTCGCAGCAAGGACGGGCCCCCCTCATGACGGAGGAAGAGAACGCCAAGGCCGCCAGGCACGCCAGCCGGACATCGCCTGGCTGTCGCGGCGAGTAGCCGGCGGACGTCCCGGGAACGAGGCTGGCCGTGCGCAGCGGCAGCCACAAGCCGGGCTGGCGGCCCTGGCGGCCCTGGCGTTCTCCTTTCCGTGGCCCGGCGGAGACATATCCGCTCATGCGGATGTGTAGAATCGTGAGATGGGCCCCCAGTGCCGGACCGGCACCGCGGTGGGCCCCGGACCGAGCACGAGCACGAGCACGAGCACGATTCGGTTACAGGCGCTCCAGCGCCTTCTTGTAGCCCTCCTCGTCGAGCGGCGCATAGGTGCGTGCCTGCTCGTCGTAGACGAACACCGCGTCGGACACGCGCGCGGGGTCGGCGCCGTCGGCCTCGAGGCGCGTCTTCTTGAACTTGAGCGTCTCGGTCGTCTCGAGCCGATCGACCACGCGCAGGAAGCGCGGCCGCCCCGCGCCCGGCAGGTTCGCCTCGCACAGGGCATACAGCTCCGCGCCGTCGAACGCGTGCCCCGGCCGCACCTCCACGGCGGCCATCCCCGCCTTGCCCTCGTGGCCCGGCAGCGCCACGCCGTACACCGTCGCCAGCTGCACGAAGCTCGCGCGCGCCACCACCGCCGCCACCTGCTCCGTCGACATGTTCTCGCCCTTCCAGCGGAAGGTGTCGCCCACGCGATCGACGAACCAGTAGTCGCCGTCCACGTCGCGCCGGAGCAGGTCCCCCGTGTCGAACCACGCGTCGCCCGGCTCGAGCACGTCGCGCAGGATCTTCCGCTCGGTCGCCGCGGGATCGGTGTAGCCGTCGAAGTGCCCCATCGGGTGCGACTCGCGGATGCGCGCCACGAGCAGCCCCGGCTCGTCGTCGAGGCACCGCTCGCACAGGCCATTGTGCGCGCGCACCGGCCGGTCGGTGCGGTCGTCCCAGCGCACGAGCGCCACCTGCGCCGCGACGTCCTGCGTGCCCGCGAAGCCGCCGTACTGCGCGAGCAGCGGCCGCCCCACCGAGCCGATCTTCTCGCCCGTCAGGTTCGCGAGCACGACGTTGCCCTCGGTCGAGCCGTAGAACTCCAGCACCTGCACGTTGCCGAAGCGCTCACGCAGCCGCTGCCACACGTCCGCGCGCATGCCCACGCCGACGAACAGGCGGATCGGGTGCTGCCGCTCCGCCCCGCCCTCGCGCGGCGCGGGCACGGAGACGAGGTAGCGCCCGAGCTCGCCGACATAGAAGACCACCGTCGCGCCCGTGCGCCGCACGTCCGTCCAGAACGTGCTCGGCGAGAAGCGCGGCGAGAGCGCCAGCCGCGCCCCGCCGATGAGCGCGCCGCCCGCGCCGACCAGCATCGCGGTCGCGTGATGGAGCGGCAGGCACACGTACACCGTGTCGCGCGGCGTGAGCGCGCACATCGCCGCCGACCCGAGCGCCGCCAGCGCCCAGCGCCGGTTCGTGATGCGGGCCGCCTTCGGCAACCCCGTCGTCCCCGACGTGTACATCAGCATCGCGAGGTCCGCCGCGCGCCCCGGGTTCGGCTCGGGCGGCGGCTCGGTCGCCTCGGGATCGATCCGCGCGTCGATCGACACCACGCCCGCCGGCGCCTCCTTGCCCGCGCGCGCCGCGCCGAGCATCGCGACCGGCCCCGCTCCGCCGATGCGCCTGTAGGCCTCCACGCCGAGCTCCACGTGCTCGACGCCGCACACGAGGGCGACCGGCGCGGCCACGCTGATGGCCTGCTCGAGCGAGGCGCCCCGCGACTCCGACGGCAGGAGCGCCGCCACCGCGCCGATGCGCGAGAGCGCCGCCACGAGGGACAGCGTCTCCGGGTGGTTGCCCGCGAGGATCGCCACGTGCTCGCCGCGCTTGACGCCGAGCCCGAGCAGCACGTGCGCGAGGCGGTTCACGACCTCGTCGGCCTCGCGATAGGTGAACGCCCGGCCCTGCCACAGGAGGAACGGCGCGTCCGGGATCGCCGCCGTCTGCTCGGCGAGCGCGCGCCCGATCGAGATGCGCGAGCGGTCCTCGAGCGACGCCAGCTTCGCCAGGCGCGGCAGCTGCCAGCGCATCGCGTCCACCACGCCCACCACGTCGCGCGACACCTCCGACACGCGCCCCCAGAGGCCGTCCACCACGTCGGTCGCGAGGTCGTAGAGCGCCCCGACGGGCCCCGCGTCGCCCTTCTCCGCCTCCTTCGCCGGCTCCTCGTCCGCCTTCGGCCCCGCCTTGAACCGCTTCGGCTCGGGCCCGGTCCCCGCGTGCCACGCCACCCACTCCGACACCGCCGGCCACGTCTCCGACATCGCGCGCGAGCCCACCACGAGGCCGAAGTGCCCGGCCGGCACGCCGACCTCCTGGATGCGCTGGCTCGACGCCACCTCCGCGATCGCGCGCACGCTCGCAGGTCGCGCGATGGAGTCGCTCGTGCCCACGAAGTACAGGATCGGGATCGTGATGTCGCCGAGCCCGACCGAGCGCCCGTTGATCACGACGCCGCCCGTCGTCAGGCGGTTCGACGCGACGAGGTCGTAGACGAGATCCCGCAGCGCCGGCCCCGGGAACGCGATGAAGCCGTCTCCGCCGAGGAACCGCCGCTGCGCCTCGCGCTTCTCGAGCGCCTCGCGATCGTGCAGCAGGCCAATCGTCTTCAGGATCTGCTGGATCTCCTTTCGCGGCGACAGCAGCTTGAAGCCCCCCGCGGAGAACGTGCCCGGCAGGCCCTCGATGCGATCGACGACGCCCGAGATCGCGTCGGAGGCCTGCGCGAGGATGCGCGCGGCGAGGCCGTCCTCGACCGGGATCGGCAGGTTCTGGCGCATGTCGACCGGGCTGCCGAACGTGATGACCGACGCGAGGTCGGCGTTGCGCCGGTAGGCCGCCACCAGGTAGGCGAACATCCCGCCCTGCGAGTAGCCGCCGAGGTGCACCGGGTGCCCCGTCGCCTGCGCGACGTAGGTGATCGCCCGATCGATCGCGAGGATGTGATCGTCGAGCGACCGCTCCATGCCGCCCTCCTCCTCCTCGGGCGCGCCGAAGTCGACCACCCACACGTCGAGCCCCTGCGCCTCGAGCCACGACACCGCCGACAGCTCCGGCGAGATGTCGTAGACCTCGGCCGTCACCATGAGCGGCGGGACGAGGATGATCGCCTGCGGCACGCGCGGCGGCCGCGGCGCGTCGCGGTCCTCGTCGGGCTCGAAGCCGTAGCGGCGCAGGCGCATGATGCCGTGCTCGAGCAGCACCTCGTGCGGGGCCTGGTACGGCGCGGACAGGCGCCCGACGCGCATGAGCTCCAGCGCGTTCTGGGCGCCCCGACCGAGCCGCCTCGCGATGCGACGCATGCGGCTACGCGGATTCCTGGGACGGTCCATGGGTCCCCGATCATAGCGCTCCCGGCGCGTGGCCGTCGTCCCGGCCGCAGGGTAAGCTCGCGGCCAGGAGGGGACATGCGCATCCGAGATCTCGCCGCCGCGCTCGCCACCGCGCTCGCCGCGCTCGCACTCGTCACCACGGCCGAGGCGGGCGGCAAGCCCAAGGGCAAGGGCGGCAAGAAGGGCCCCGCCGCCGCGCCGCGCCCGGCGCCGCGCTTCTCGCTGCAGCCGCTCGAGGGCGCCGCCCCCGTCGCGATCGGCAACGGCGGCCACATCGGCCTGTTCACCTACGGGCCCGGCGCCGGTGGCCAGCAGATCATGACGGCCATCGCCTGGGCGGCCGGCAAGGCCACGCCCCTCGAGTCCCCCGACGGCCAGATGTCACAGATCCACGACGTCCACCCGGACGGCACGATGGTCGGCATGGCGGCGCACCACGCCGTCATCTGGCGAGGCGGCAAGCTCATCGATCTCACGCCGGGGATGCTCTGGGCCGAGGCCCGCGCGATCAACGCGAGCGGCGTCGTGGTCGGCAACTTCCGGCGCACCTCCGCCGACGTCGACAAGTGCTTCCAGTGGTCGGGCGGCAACTTCATCGAGCTGCCCCTGCCCGGCTGCAGCGACATCAACGCGTCCGGTCAGGTGCTCGGCGGCGGGCAGATCTGGTCGACCAAGGGCGTGATCAAGCTGCAGCAGCCGCCAGGCATCGAGCGCTTCGGTGCCATGTACATCAACGACGACGGCATCGTCGCGGGGACCGTGTTCATGGGGCTGCGCGGCGGCGGCGACCGCGCCTTCGTATGGAGCAAGGACGGCAAGACGGCGACGCTGCTCCACGATCAGGCAGGCGAGGTGCGCGGCATCAACGCCAAGGGCCAGATCATCGGCCGCACCGGCGTACGTGACGATCTCGGCGCCGTGATGTGGGAGGGCGGCAAGATGCTCGCGCTCGAGGACCTCATCGCCGAGCGCGACTGGCACCTCACGGACGTCCTCGGGATCAACGACCAGGGCCAGATCGTCGGCACGGCCTACGTCGGCAAGGGCAGCAACGACAAGCGCAAGGAGCGCTCCTTCCTGCTCACGCCGTTGCCGTAGCGCTCAGGCCGCAGCCCGTAGGCCTGTCGCTTTCCTCGCGCTCGATCATAGAATCCCTCGCGGTGGGGCAAGGCGTGGATCGGGAGGGGGCGGTTCGCCGCGCGAGCGAGGCGCTGCTCGGCCTCGTGGTGCATCCGGCCTTCGTCGAGGCCGACGTGGAGCGGGCGCTTCCGCTGCTGACCGAGGCGGCCGCGCGCGCGCTCGACGTCCAGCGCGCGAGCGTGTGGCTGCTCGACGATGCCGGGGGCACGCTGCGCTGCCTGGACCACTGGGACCGCGTTCGCGGCTCGCACGAGGCGCTCGACGCGCTCACCACCAGCGAGTTCCCACGCTACTTCGAGGCGCTCCGCTCGGGCCGCGCCATCGACGCCGGCGACGCGCGGCGCGATCCCCGGACCGCCGAGCTCTCCGCGTACCTCACCCAGCACGGCATCGGGGCCCTGCTCGACGCCACCATCCGCGTCGAAGGCCGCGTCGTCGGCGTGGTCTGCCACGAGCACGTCGGCCCACCGCGGCCCTGGACCGTCGAGGAGCGCGCCGTCGCGGGCTCCCTCGCCGATCAGGTCACCACGCTCCTCCTCGCCGCGCAGCGGCGTCGCTCCGATCGCGCGCTGCGCGAGATCTTCGCCGCCACCGCGCGCGAGACCGGCGACGGCTTCCTCCGCGCCCTGGTCCGCCACCTCGCCCAGGCGCTCGGCTTCCGCGACACGTTCCTGGCGCTCGTCTCCGGCGATCGCCAGCGCGCCCGCGTGGTCGCCTCGTGGACGGACGGCCGCCCCGGCGAGCCCATGGAATACGCGCTCGACGGCACCCCTTGCGCCGAGGTCGCCGCCGAGGGCGCCTGCGTCTACCCGTCGGGCGTGGCCGATCGGTTCCCGCGCGACGTGATGCTCCGGGAACAGCACGTCGAGAGCTACGTCGCCGCACCGCTCGCCGACTCGCGGGGCGAGGCGATGGGACTGCTCATCGCGACGCACGATCGCCCGCTCACCGGGGACACGAAGCACATCCTCGACGTGTTCCGCGTGTTCGCCGATCGCGCCGCCGCCGAGCTCGATCGGCAGCGCACGACGCAGGCCCTGCACGCCAGCGAGGAGCGCTACCGGCACTTCGTGGAGTCCAGCGTCGCGTCGATCCTCCGGCTCGAGCTGCACCCGGGCCTGCCGCTCTCGCTGCCGCTCGAGGAGCAGGTCGAGTGGCTGCTCGCGCATGCGGACGTCGCCGAGTGCAACGACGCCTTCGCCGCGATGGTGGGGCGCCCACGCGCCGAGGTGGAGGGTCGGCCCACGCGAACCCTCTCGCCCGACACGGACGCCCAGCGCGGCGGCGCGCGACAGCTGCTCGAGCAGCTGCGCTCCGGCCACGGCACGCGCGAGATCGAGTTCCCCCTGAGCGACGGCACGCGCCGCGTGCTCGCCACGGGCCTCTCCCCCGTCGTCGAGGGGGACCTGCTCGTCGGCCTCTGGATCACGCACTTCGACGTCACCGATCGCACGGTCGCGGTCGAGGAGGTCGCGCGCCTGAACGCCGCCCTCCGCAAGGAGCGCGACTACCTCCGCACCGAGGTGCGCAGCGTCGGCGCGTTCGGCCAGATCATCGGCGAGAGCCCCACGCTCCGCCGCGTGCTCCACCAGATCGACGCGGTGGCGCCCACGGACGCGACCGTGCTCCTGCTCGGAGAGTCCGGCGTGGGCAAGGAGCTCTTCGCGCGCGCCATCCACGATCGCAGCGCACGCGCCGACGGGCCGCTCGTGCGCGTCAACTGCGCGTCGGTCCCGCGGGAGCTCTTCGAGAGCGAGTTCTTCGGGCACGTCAGGGGCGCGTTCACCGGCGCCACCGCGAACCGCGAGGGCCGCTTCGAGCTCGCCGACGGCGGCACGCTGTTCCTCGACGAGATCGGCGAGGTCCCGCCCGAGCTGCAGCCCAAGCTCCTGCGCGTGCTGCAGGAGCACGAGCTCGAGCGCGTCGGGGAGGCGACCACCCGCAAGGTGGACGTCCGCGTCGTCGCCGCCACGAACCGCGACCTCGAGGCCGAGGTCAAGGCGGGGCGCTTCCGCCAGGATCTCTACTTCCGGCTCGCGACGTTTCCCATCCGCATCCCGCCGCTCCGCGATCGCACGCAGGACATCCTGCCGCTCGCGCGCACCTTCCTCGCGCGCGCCGCGCGCCGCCTCGCCCTGCCCGAGCCGGTGATCCCCGAGGCCGAGGCCGCGCAGCTCGTCGCATACGACTGGCCCGGCAACGTGCGCGAGCTGCAGAACGTGATCGAGCGCGCGCTCATCCTCGCCAAGGACGGCGTCGCGCACTTCGATCTCTCGGCCGCCCGGGTCGTGCGCAAGGCCCCGCCCGCCCCGGATCCCGGCCGCGGTGAGACCCCCGATCGGGCGCGCCTCGCGTCCGCGCTGGCCGACAACGACTGGAACATCCTGCGCACGGCACGCGCGCTCGGCATCCCCCGGCCGACCCTCTACCGGTACATGCGCCTGCACGGCCTCCAGCGACCACGCGAGTGACCACCCGCCGCGCGTGACCCGCCGCCGTGGACATGTCCACGGACACCAGGCGGCGCACAAGCACCTGGAATCACGAGACGGCTGCCGGGCACGAGTCTTCCATAGGGAAGCGCTCGAGATGCACATGGAAGACTCTGGCGCCTTCACCTCACCGGCCCTGCTCCTCGAGATCGACTCGCTCCTGCGCGAGCTCGGTCGCGACCTCGCCGTGCTGGCCGATCGTCCCGACGACGTGGAGGTCCGCGCGCGCCTCGCGCAGACGCCCGAGCGCCTGTCACGCCGCGCCCTGCGCCTGCCGAGCGCCACCATGGTCGCGCTCGCCCGTCGCGTGGAGGACACCTGCCTCGGCATGCGCGCCGTCTTCTCCCCGCTGCCGCCGCCCGTCCTCGCCGCCCTCTGGGAGGGCCACGCCGCGCTCGTGGATCAGCTCGAGGCCCTGCGCGCCGGCACCGACGTCGCCCATCCGTGGCGGGCGCTCCGCGCCCTGGATCGCTGCATCGAGGACATCCTCCGCAACGGTTGAGGGCGCGTGGCGTCCTGGCTGTCGGCGCGGGGCCACGTGCTATAAGCACCCGCCATGCGCTGGCTCGCCCTCGGTCTCGCCGCACTCGCCGGCTGCAGCTCGAAGTCCAACCTCGACGTGACCTGGACGTTCTCCGACCTCGGCAGCCCGCCGACCGCGCTCGAGTGCTCGCAGCGCGGCGTCACGTCCATCCGCGTGCAGGCCGTGGAGGCCGACGTCACGGTGCTCGCCCCCTGTGCCGGCGGCAAGACGACGCTCGCGCTCGAGCCCCGCGCCTACACCGTGGTCGTGGTGGGTCGCAGCCCGGGCGGCGGGACGATCCTCGATCCCCGGCCCGACGACGGCACGATGCCGCCGGGCTTCTCGCACATCGCCTACGCGACGGCCCAGCCCTCGCGCGCCCCCGGCTCGGTGGCCGTGAAGTTCCGCACCCTCCCGCGCTGCGCGAACGGCATCGACGACGATCAGGACGGCGCGACCGACCTCAACGATCCCGACTGCTGCAGCTCGCTCGACGACGCCGAGGGCACGCCGCGCGCGACGCCCTGTCCCGGCCGCGGGGTCCCCGACGGCGGAGCCACCGATGGCCCGCCCGCCCGCGATGCGGGGGCCGCCGACGCGGCACGCCCGGACGCCGCGCGGCCCGATGCACCGGCACAAGACGCGGCGACCGACGCCGCGCCCGCCGACGCCGCCCCGACGGCCGGCTGATCACGGACGCCGATCCCCCTGGCCGCCTGGCCGTCCCGCCATTATCCTCAAGGACGATGTCGCGCGCGCCCTCGGGCATTCCCCACGCACCTCCGGCCACCACCGGGCTCCTCCTGGCCCGCATCGCGGCGTTCCTGTTCCTGGTCTTCCTGAACAGCGACGCGGTCACGGCCCAGCTGACGGCCTCACCCGCCGACACCATCGGGCGACTGCACCTCTGGCAGCTCGTGACGGCGCTCTTCGTGCTGCCGGTCAACGGCGGCGGCCTCGTCCAGCTCTTCTTCGAGCTCCTCCTCGTCTACTGGATCGGCAGCGAGCTCGAGCCCCGCTGGGGCCGCCGCGGCTTCCTCCTCTTGTTCTTCGTGGCCGGCATCATCGGCAACCTGGCGACCTGCTCCCTCGGCATGTTCCTCGATCCGAACGCGGCCACCTACAGCGCCGTGTTCGCGACGACCGCGCTCCTCGTCGCCTGGGGCATCGTCCACCGGGGTGAGCAGCGCCTGATGTTCGGTCGCCTGCCGGTGCGGCCCGAGGTCGTCGCGGGCATCTTCGTCGCGATCCCCGTGCTCGCCGACCTCCTGAGCCACCGCTACGCCGACCTCGTGGGCGAGCTCCTCGCCATCCTGACCTCGTTCGTCATGGTGCGCGGCTACCTCGACCCCCACGTCTACGTCGGCCGGGCCCTCCGCAAGCGCTACCGCGTCCTCGAGGGCGGCAAGAAGCCCCGCAAGGACCCGCCGCTCTGGAACTGAGTC
>CAZQJC010000234.1:0-2000 GCA_964593795.1 uncultured Myxococcales bacterium
TGACCTGGAGTCAGTTGATGGGAAATGAATGCCGACGCTCGCGATTTCTGAAATCATTGGTTTGAGGTGACCGGCGTGCGCTCGACTCGTGCAACTGCTGCCGTAGCCCGGCTAAATTCGCGCAGCGAGGACCACCACTACATGATGGCTTTCACAGGTACGGGCCTGTTCATCCTTCGCGAGCGGATTGACGGGGCCGACAAGCAGCTTTCTGATGCCCTTTCTCTGGATGACTTTGTGCGCATGGTGGATTCCATGGGTCCGAAGAAAATACCTCGCATCACCAAAAGCGAAGCCGCCTTCATGAAGCAGTTGATCAAGAAGGATAATGCGCCGTGAACTTCTCGGCTGTTCTCAAGGTGCACAACAGGCCCCGCAGCATTTCCATCACAACACTATCCGAAACAAGAAATGACTGAACTCGACCAATACCCGCGCCACTCACCGCTCTGTCAATCAGTGACACGAGATGGCAAGACTGTTCAAGTCGAGATTTACGAAGACGGCGAAGGAGCATGGCTCCTTGAGGTGGTCGATGATTACGGCAACTCCACGGTATGGGACGATCCGTTTGCGACCGACCAGGAAGCGCTCGACGAGGTGTTGAAGACTATCGACGAGCAAGGATTAGCTTCGTTGATTGGCGCACCACCTGATGGACAGCAGATGATGGAGCTGAATCAAGCTCTCTCGGAAGCAGAATTTGGCGAACTTGACGACTTCCTTGCCAACGAGGCCAACGAGGATACGTCGATGGATGTCTCCACGCTGGAAGGTTTCCTGACCGCCATCGCCATCGGCCCCCGCATGGTGCCGCCCTCGGACTGGCTGCCCTGGGTGTGGGACATGGAGGGTGGCGAAGTCGAGGCCGACTTTGCAAGCGAGGCGCAGGCCAGCCGGATCATGTCGCTCATCCTGCGGCACTACAACAACGTGATTCACACCTTCAACACCGATTCAGCCTCATTCGAGCCAATCTTCTGGCGGGGTATTCAATGGGGTGCTGCCGAGTGGAGCGAGGGCTTCATTACCGGCTTCATGTTCAACGAAGAAGCGTGGAGTCTGCTATCCATGGGACAGCCGACATGGTTCACGCCATTTCTGCGCCTCGGTACCGACGAGGGTATCGACATTACAAAGAGCGTGGGGGATGCCGAGACCTGGATGAACGGGATTGAACCGGCGCTCGTGAGAATCCATGCCTACTGGAAAGAGAAGCGCGGCAGCCAGCCGGTTGGAGTATTCAACGCCGACTTTCATCATCATCGTGGTCAGAAGGAAATTGCACCGATCGTTCGTGGTGGCCCGAAGATCGGCCGCAACGATCCCTGTCCCTGCGGCAGCGGCAAGAAGTTCAAGAAGTGCTGCGGCGCGGATGGCGCTCCGCCATCGCTACATTGAACCAGGAAATCAACATGCACCAGGATCGTTGCGAGGAATGTGGCGAAGTCACGCCGGGCTACGACACCGTCCACTACGGTTCCGTGGATAGTGGATATCGCCAGCTTTGCACCCGATGCTTCAATGCCGTAGTAGCTGAACTGCACGGCCTGGACGATTTTGAGAACATCCGGCTCGAACCCATTGGGCTCACTGGCTGCGCGGGTGAAGAACACAAGTTCCACTTTCAGACACGTCTGCTGGGGGGCATTGTTTCTCTGGAAGCCTTTGAGCTTCGAGACGGGAATCCAGCTGGCTATACGTTTCAGCTAATCGGCAAGCCCGAAGAGGATTTGTTTGCCCTGCTGGGGCGGATGATCCAGAGAATTCGCAAAGCACTTTCCGTCAAGCACATTGAAGACGGCCCGCATGGACTTCAAATCGTCGATGACACGGTGCGGGGGCGAATCAAGTGGGACGAAGACGGTCGCGTGCCGCTCATGGTTGTCGACGGTCGCGAAATCTCATGGGAAGAATTCGGCCAGATGTTGATGAGTCACGAGGGCTGGCAATTCAAGATGGATATTTTTGATCCTAGCAATGAGGCCTGAGTTTTATGG
>CAZQJC010000235.1:0-24711 GCA_964593795.1 uncultured Myxococcales bacterium
ACTGTTGCGGGGCCCCTCTCCCGACGGGAGAGGGGCGGTTGCGCGACCCCAACGCTCTGCGGGGGTGAGGCCGGGCGTGGTGTAAGGGGCCAGAAGTTCTGGGGTGCTGGACTCCCAGAAGGACATTCCATCTGCCTAGGCGGATGTGTAGAATCATGAGAGCGGGGCGCTAACGCTTCTCCCAGCGCTCGAGCGCCTTCAGGCGCCGCTGCCAGTCGGGCTGCGCGAGCTGCTCCGGCCAGCGCGAGAGGATCGCGCGCACCAGCGCGAGCGCGGAGGCCGGCAGCACGGGTCGCGCGGTCTCGGCGGCGAGCGCGTCGAGCGCCTGGCCGACCACGAGCCGCGCGAGGTCGTGCGCGCCGTTGCTCGTGAGGTCCTTCGCGCTGCGCAGCGCCTCGCTGAAGCGATCCTCGACGGCCGTGGGCCTGCGCAGCGAGCGGCCGCCGTCGCTCGGGATCTCGCCGACGCCCGTCGCCTCGCTCTCCCAGTCCTCGGAGCGGGCAGGGGACAGCGCGGCGCGGTGGATCTGCGCCGTGTCGGAGCCCGAGATGGCCTCGATGCCGAGCTGGCCCGCGTCCTGGAGGAACGACATGCGGACGGCGCCGACCTGCACGGTCGCCCCCGCCGTCAGGCGCGTCGGTCCGCGCACCTCGAGGCCGTTGACGCTGGTGCCGTTGCGGCTGCCCATGTCCTCGAGGAACACGGTCGTCCCACGGAGCTGGACGCAGGCGTGCAGCCGCGACACCGACGCGTCGTTCAGGCGCAGGTCGCACGCCCGGTGCCGTCCGATCACCGTCTGGGATCCGATGAGCTTGATCTCGACGTTCTGGATGCGGAGGAAGCTCGAGAGCGGCGGCACGGACGAATCGTACACCGCGCGCCGCGCCCGTCACGTGGGCAGGCGCGACCGCAGGGAGTACACTGGAGCGCTGCCGTCCAACCCTCCTGGTCCGTTCCAGCCGCCCTCGGGCGTGTTCGCCGGATCCTCGCGCTTCGAGCTCGTGCGCGAGCTCGGCCGCGGCGCGATGGGGATCGTCTACGAGGCGCTCGATCGGCACCGCGGCGGCCACGTCGCGCTCAAGGCGCTCGCGGTCTCGGAGCCCGAGCACCTGCTGCGCTTCAAGCAGGAATTCCGGCGCTTCGCGGACGTGGTGCACCCGAACGTCGTGCGCCTGCACGAGCTGGTGGAGGAGGAGGGCTCCTGGTTCTTCACGATGGAGCTCGTCGAGGGCGCGGACCTGCTCACGTACGTGCGCGGCAGCGGCTTCGCCCGCTTCGCGCGGCCCAGGCACGCACCGCAGTTCGACGAGCCGCGCCTCCGCGATGCGTTCGGGCAGGCGGCGCAAGGGCTGCGCGCCGTGCACGACGCGGGCAAGGTGCACCGCGACGTCAAGTCGTCGAACATCCTCGCCACCGAGGAGGGGCGCGTGGTCCTCCTCGACTTCGGCCTCGCGGCGGACGCGGGCGGTGACGACTCGATGGCGCCCGGCGTTGCGGTCGGCACGCCGATCTACATGGCTCCCGAGCAGGCGACCTCCGGCGCCGTCGGTGCCGCCGCCGACCTCTATGCCCTCGGGGCCGTCCTCTACGAGGCGCTCACGGGGCAACCGCCGTTCTCCGGCGGCACGCTCGCCATCCTCTACGACAAGCAGCGCCGCGATCCGACGCCGGTCCGGCAGCTCGCGCCGTCGGTGCCGGAGGACCTCGCGACGTTGTGCCACGCGCTCCTCGACCGCAGGCCCGCCGATCGGCCAGGCCCGGAGGAGGTCCTCGCCGTGCTGCGCCCGAAGGCGCGCGCGCCGGCGCGCTCCATCGCGCCGGCCACGTTCGTCGGTCGGAGGGACGAGCTCGCCAGGCTCCTCGGCGCCCTCGAGCGCACGCGCGGCGGCGAGCCGGTGACGGTGGTCGTCGAGGGGCCCTGGGGCGTCGGACGCTCGTCGCTGCTGCGGCAGTTCTTCGAGGAGGTGCAGCTCGCGCGGCCGGACGCGTGGGTGCTCGAGGGCCGCTGCCTCGAGCAGGAGTCCGCCGCCTACAAGGCCGTGGATGGCGTGATCGACGCGCTCGCGCGCAAGCTCCGCGGGCTGCCCCACCGGCGCGTGGTGTCGCTCCTGCCTCGTGACGTCGCGCTCCTCGGGATGGCGTTCCCGGCGCTCGATCGCGTCGATGCGATCGCGGAGGCGTCCATCGACGTGCGCGCGATGGTCGGCGGAGGCGCGCGCGCCGATCCGCGGGATCGCAGGCAGCGCATCTTCGCGGCGCTAAAGGGGCTGCTCTCGGGCGTGGCGGATCAGGCGCCCCTCGTCGTCGCCATCGACGACCTGCAGTGGGCCGACGCGGACAGCCTCGCGCTCCTCGACGAGCTCCTGCGGCCGCCCGACGCGCCGGTCATGCTGCTGCTCGTGAGCATGCGGCAGAACGCGGCGGTGCGTGGCCTGCCCGGCGCGATCGCCCGTGGCGCCGAGCGGATCGAGCTCGCGCCCCTGCCGCTGGAGGACGCGATCGAGGTGGCACGGCTCCAGCTCCACGCCCTCGGCGCCACCGAGCAGCAGCGCGGGGAGGCGGCGCGCGTCACCGCCGAGGCCGGCGGCCACCCTGCCTTCATCGCGGAGCTCGCCCGCCACGTGGTGTCCGGCGACGCGGCGGCGCCGGTGCGCCTCGAGGACCTCCTGCGGGCGCGGCTCGAGCGCCTCGGGCCCATCCACCGGCGCGTGCTCGAGATCGTCTGCGCGGTCGCGCGGCCGATCGAGCTCGAGATCGTGTCCACCGCAGCGGGGCTGCGGCTCGAGGAGCTCGGTCGCTCGGTGGCGGACCTCCGCGAGGCGCGGCTCGTCCGGACCGGCGGCTCGCGGCGCGCCGACCTCATCGAGCCGTTCCACGATCGCGTGCGCGAGGAGGTCCTCGCGGGCATCGAGGCCGAGGCCCTGCCGAGGCTGCACCGGGCGCTGGCCCTCGCGATGAAGAACCTCGGCGGGGCGCGCGCCGAGGACCTCGCGCGCCACTGGCTCGCGGCCGGCGAGCGGGAGCGCGCGGCGCGCTACGCCGAGGAGGCGGCCCTCGCCGCGATGGGCGCGCTGGCGTTCGAGCAGGCCGCCGCACAGCTCGAGCGCGTCCTCGAGCTGCGTGGGCCCTCGGCGGATCGAGCCTCGCTCGAGGCCAGGCTCGGTGACGCGCTCGCGTGCGCGGGGCAGGGGCGCTCCGCCGCGCACGCCTATCTCCGCGCCGCCGATCTCGCCTCCGGCCCCGACGCCCTGGCGCTGCGTCAGCGCGCCGCCGATCAGCTCCTGCGCGCCGGCCACGTGGACGAGGGCCTCGAGGTCGTGCGAGACGTCCTGTCGTCGGTGGGGCTCGGCTACGCCGAGACGCCGCGCGCCGCGCTCGGGCAGCTCCTCGTCGCGCGCGCCCGCGCCCGCCTGCGCGGCACCTCGTTCCGGGAGCGCCCCGCCTCCGAGCTCGCGCCGATGGCCTTCGCGCGGCTCGACACGTGCGCGGCGATGGCCATCGACCTCGGCCTCCTCGACAACCTGCGCGCGAGCGTCTTCCACACGCGGAACCTGCTCCTCTCGCTCGACGCTGGGGAGCCGGCGCGCGCGTCGCACGCCCTGGCGATCGAGGCGACGTTCCTGGCCGGCGCCGGCGTGGTCGGCCGCGCCGATCGCGTCCTCGAGCAAGCGCGCGTCCTCGCCGATCGCTCGGGGGACGTCACCGCGCCCGCGTGGCCGGAGCTCGCGACGGCGCTCGTGAGCCTGCTGCGGGGGCAGTGGCGCGCGGCGCGCGAGCGGGCCCGGGCCGCCGAGGAGCTCTTCGCGGGCCGCGCGGGCTCGCAGTGGGAGGCCGCGACGTCGCAGCTCTTCGCGGCGTTCGGCCTGGCCTACCTCGGCGATCTCCCCGCCCTGCGGGAGCTCGTGCCGCGGGCGCTGCGCGCCGCCGAGGGCCGCGACGATCGGTTCAGCGCCACCTGCTTCGCGACGGGCCTTTGCAGCCTGAGCTGGCTCCTCGGCGGCGAGCCCGACGAGGCGCGGCGCCACGCGACCGAGGCGATGGCGTGCTGGTCGCAGGCCGGCGTGCACCTCCAGCACTACTACGAGCTGCTCGCACAGGCGCACATCGACCTCTACGAGGGCGAGCCGGAGCGCGCCCTCGGGCGCATCCGCGAGCGCGAGCCGGCCCTCCGTCGCGCCTTCGTGCTGCGCGTGGTCAACCTCGACTCCGAGCTCGTCTGGCTTCGCGGCAGGAGCGCGCTCGCGCTCGCGACCCAGGGGCACGCGGATCGACCGCGGCTCCTCGCGCAGGCCCGCCGGGACGCGGTCGACCTCCGTGGGCGCGCCTTCCCGTGGGCACGCGCCCTCGGCGAGCTCCTGGACGCGGGCCTCCAGGCGTCGCAATCGAGGGACGTCGCTGCGGCCACCGGAGCGCGCCGCGCGGTCGCGGCCTTCGATGCCCTCGAGATGCAGCTCCACGCCGCCGCGGCCCGTCGGGGCCTCGGGCGGCTCCTGGGCGGCGACGCGGGCCGGCGCCTCCTCGACGAGGCCGCGACCTGTCACGCGACGCAGGGCGTGGCCGATCCCGACGCCGTCGACCGCCTCTACGCCCCGGGGCTCCCGTGACCGCCGCAACCGCGCTCGATCGCGGGCGATACGAGCTCGTGCGCCAGCTCGGCCGGGGAACGGGCGGCGTCGTCTACGAGGCCTTCGATCGCGAGCGGGGCCTCGCGGTCGCGGTCAAGCAGCTCCAGGTCGACGACGCCGAGCGGATCTTCCGCTTCAAGGCGGAGTTCCGCGCGCTCGCGGACGTCAGCCACCCGAACCTCGTGCGCTTCGAGGATCTCTTCGAGGAGGGCGGTCGCTGGTTCTTCACGATGGAGCTCGTCGAGGGCGTGGACCTCCTCGCGTACGTGCGTGGCGGCGCGGCTGCCGCCGGCTTCGACGAGGCGCGCCTGCGGGAGTCGATCGCGCAGCTCGCGGCGGGGCTCGCGGCCCTGCACGCGGCCGGCAAGGTGCACCGCGACGTCAAGCCCGCGAACGTGCGCGTGAGCCCCGAGGGACGCGTCGTCCTCATCGACTTCGGCTTCGCGGTGGACGCGCGGCGCGAGGTCGCCTTCGACCTCGTGGTCGGAACACCCAACTACATGGCGCCCGAGCAGGCCGCGGCGCAGCCCGTCGACTCCGCGGCCGACATGTACGCGCTCGGCGTGATCCTCTACGAGGCGCTCACGGGCTCGCTCCCCCACACGGGCTCCGCGCTCGAGGTGCTCGAGCGCAAGCAACACACCCAGCCCCCGACGCCCTCGACCCTGCGCGCCGGCTTGCCCGCGGATCTCGAGAACCTCTGTCTCGACCTCCTGCAGCTCGACGTCGGCGCGCGCCCCTCCGCCAAGACGACCCTGCGCCGGCTCGGGCGCGTCAGCTCCGACCCCGACGCGTCCGCCTCTCGGTCCTCGATGGGCCCGGCCACGCCGTTCGTCGGGCGGGAGGCCGAGCTCGACTGGCTGCGCCTCGCGGTCGCCGGGGTCTCGGCCGGCGCGCCCGTCACCGTGATGCTGGTCGGCGACTCGGGCGTGGGCAAGTCGGCGCTGCTCCGGCGCTGCCTGCGCGAGCTCCGGCGTGACGACGGCGTCCTCATCCTCGAGGGCCGCTGCCACCAGCGCGAGGCGCTCCCCTTCAAGGCGCTCGACGGCGTCATCGACGCGCTCACCGCGTACCTCCACGAGCTCCCGGACGAGCGGATGGCCGACCTCGTGCCCCGCCACGCGGTCCTCCTGACGCAGGCGTTCCCCGTCCTGCGTCAGGTGCGCGCGCTCTCGGACCTGCCGCGGCTGCCGTACACCATCGACCCGCAGGAGACGCGAAGACGCGTGGTCCTCGCGCTCCGCGAGCTGCTCGAGCGCCTCGGCCGTCGCCTGCGCGTCGTCCTCTCGATCGACGACCTCCAGTGGACCGACGCCGACAGCCTCGCCCTCCTCGCGGGCCTCCTGCGCGCGCCCGACGCGCCGCGCATCGCGCTCCTCGCGACCATCCGTGACCTCGCGCCGGAGCAGCTCGGGCTGCCGGGCGACGTGCGCTCGCTGGTCGTCGGCCCCCTCTCGCGCGTGGAGGCCACCGATCTCGCGCGCATCCTGTGCGAGCGCGAGGGGCTCGACGGCGCGCAGCTCGGCGGGCAGATCGCGCGCGTCGCGGACGGCCATCCGCTCTACATCGCCGAGATGGCGCGGCACGCCCGGTCATCGGAGCGTCGCTCCGCGGCCTCGCTCGACGCCGGCCTCGAGTCCGCGCTGTGGGCGCGCATCGCGGGCCTCGAGGACGCCGCGCGCACCGTGCTGCGGGTCGTCTGCGTCTCGGGCGCGCCGCTGCCGGCACGGGCGCTCGGCCGTGCGACGGGGCTCGAGGCCAGCCAGCTCGCGCGCCTGGTCTCGATGCTGCGCGTGGTGCAGCTCGTCCGCACCACCGGCGTTCCGCCCGAGGACACGCTCGAGCCGTATCACGATCGTGTTCGCGCGAGCGTGCTCGCGCACCTCGATCCGGACACGCTGCGAGCCACCCACCGCGCCATCGCGCTCGCGCTCGAGGCCGCGAGCGGCGACCATGAGGCCCTCACGCTGCACTGGTGTGGCGCCGGCGATCCCGGACGCGCCGCGCCGCACGCCGAGCGCGCCGCCGAGGCCGCCGCGCAGGCGCTCGCGTTCGAGCACGCGGCCCGCTTCTACCGCCTCGCCGCCGAGGGCTCCGCCGCCGCGCGCCGCGGCGAGCTGCTCGCCCGAGCGGGCGACTCGCTCGCCGGTGCGGGCCGGGGCAAGGAGGCGGCGGACGCCTACCTCGAGGCCGCCGAGGGCGCCGCTGCCGCCGACCAGCTCGAGTGGCGCCGCCGCGCCGCGGATCAGCTCCTGCGCAGCGGCCACGTCGAGGGCGGCCTCGGCGCGATCCGCGACGTCCTGGCGCGGGTCGGCATGTCGCTGCCCGAGGGGCCCCGCCGGACGCTCGCGCTCCTGCTCTGGCGCCGCGCCAGGGTGCGCCTCCGCGGCCTGCGCTTCCGCCTCCGCGACGCGACGCAGGTGGCGCCCGAGGCGCTCCGGCGCATCGACGTGTGCTGGTCGGTGGCGGCGGGGCTCGGCATGGTCGACACGATGTGCGCCGCGGACTTCCAGGGCCGCACGCTGCTCCTCGCCCTCGAGGCCGGCGAGCCCTCGCGCGTCGTCAAGGCGCTCGCGCTCGAGATCGCCTTCTCGGCCTCCGGCGGCAGCCGCACCGTGGCGCGCACCGAGCGCCTCTTCGAGGTGGTCGAGGGCCTCGCGCGCGAGCTCGCCGATCCCCAGGCGATCGGCCTGGTCGACGCCACGGCGGGCATCGCCGCGTACCAGCAGGGGCGCTTCCGCGTCGCCCTCGAGCGCTCGCTCACCGCCCAGCACCTCTTCCGCGATCAGTGCACGGGCGTCGCCTGGGAGCTCTCGACGGTGCGCCTCTTCGCCATGTGGTCGCGCTACTACCTCGGTGAGTGCGCCATGATCGCGCGCGAGGTGCCGATGGCGCTGCGCGAGGCCGAGGCCCGCGGCGACCTCTACGAGATCACCGCGCTCGGCACCGGTCTCGTCAACGCGCGCTGGCTGTTCGCCGGGGATCCGGCCGGCGCGCGCCGCGAGACCGAGCAGGCGCTCGGGCGCTGGTCGCACGTCCGCTTCCACTTCCAGCACTACTGGCACCTGCTCGCCGAGAGCCAGATCGACCTCTACGAGGGCGATGGCGCGGGCGCCTTCCGCCGCCTCGAGGCGCGCTGGCGGGATCTCGAGCGCTCGCTGTATCTGCGCATCGAGGCCGTCCGCGTCGAGGCGCTCCACCTGCGCGCCCGCGCGGCGCTCGCCGCCTCGAGCGACCCAGGCGCGGAGCGCGTGGCCTCGAGCGCCGTCCACGCGCTCGGTCGCGAGCGCGTCGCGTGGGCGCGGCCGCTCGCCCTCCTCGGTCAGGCGGCCCTGGCCCGTCGGGCGGACGACGCGGGCGAGGCGATGGCGCTGCTCGCGCGCGCGATCGAGGGCTTCGAGCGCGCAGAGATGCAGCTCTACGCCGCGGCCGCGCGGCGGCGCCTCGGCGCGCTCCGGGGCGGCGACGAGGGCCGGTCGCTCGTCGAGGCCGCGTCGGCCTTCATGAGCGAGCAGTCCATCCGGGATCCCGCGCAGGTCACCGAGCTTTTGGCCCCCGCGCTCGCCCCGTGACGTGGCGGAGCGCTACCCGCGCGGCGTCGGGGTCTGGTAGCCTTCTCCTGTCGCGCGGACCGCGCGGGAGGTCAGCGGGTTGCGAGAACAACTGATCATGCTCGAGGAGCTCCAGCAGCACGACGCCAGGGTCATGGAGCTCGAGGTGGAGGCCAAGGCGATCCCCGCCCGGCTCGCGCGGCTCTCGGAGGACGTGGCCAGCGTGTCCGCGGTGCTCGAGCGGGAGAAGGTGAAGCTGACCGAGACGGAGCGCTACCGGAGCGAGCAGGAGACGCAGCTCCGCCACGAGGAGCAGCAGCTCGGCAAGGCCAAGCAGAAGGCCACGCAGGTCAAGAACCAGAAGGAGTTCATGTCCCTGCAGCGCGAGATCGAGACCACGCGGCGCCTCATCGGCGAGCGGGAGGAGGAGGTCCTCAAGCTCTCCGAGGCCGTGGAGGCGTTCCGCAGCAAGATCGCCTCGCACGAGGCCGACGTGGCGAAGCTGCGCGAGGGCTTCGAGGCCGAGCGCGCCGCCGGCGACGCGCGCCTCGCCGAGCTCGCCGCGCAGATCGCGGAGCACAAGAAGGAGCGCGAGGTGGTCGCCGTGAAGGTGCGCGCGGACGTCCGCCGCAAGTACGACGCGATCAAGCTCAAGAAGGGCCGCGCCGTCGTGCCCGTCAAGGGTGGCGTCTGCCAGGGCTGCAACATGCGCATCCCGCCGCAGCTCTACAACATCCTCCAGCGCGGCAACTCCCTCGAGCTCTGCCCCACCTGCGCCCGCATGATCTACTGGGATCGCATCATGGACGAGCAGAAGCTGGAGGCAGGCGAGGCGAAGCCGGCGGAGTGATCCGCGCGCCGAGCCACCGGGCGAGCGCGGCGCGCTCCGCCGCGACGCTCGGCGCCTCCTCTCGCAGCGTCGCGACCTCGTCGCGCGCCTGCTTCGCGAGGTCCATCGCGCGAGCGTGCCCGTCGGGCCGCGACCACAGCGCCCGCGCGAGGTCGAGCTCGATGCGAGCCCGCTCCAGCACCGCGCCCGGCATCCGCCGGTGGAGGGACAGCGCGCGCTCGAGCGTCATGATCGCCTCGCTCGCCTCGTTCGCCGCGAGGGCAGCCCGGCCGAGCCCGAGGAGGATCTCCGCGAGCGCCGTGCTCTCCGGGCCGAGGACCTGCTCTCCCACGGTCAGCGCCTTGCGGTAGAGCTCGATGGCCTCGCGGGGCCGGCGGGTGACCAGGATCTCCGCCAGCACCAGGCGGGCGCGCGCGGTATCGAGGTGGCCCTCGCCGTTGACGGTGACGGACGTCGCGACCGCCGCCGCCGCGCGGGTGTCCGCGTCACCGGGGCGGCCGAGCTGCGCCAGCGCCTGCGCGATCAAGCACTCGGCCTGCAGCGTCTGTGGATGGTCGGCCCCATAGGCCTTGCGCGAGACCTCCAGCGCGCGCTCGAGGCGGGCCAGCGCGGGCTCGGGCCGCCCTTCGGCCAGGAGCACCTGTCCATCCGTGATGAGCGGGCGCGCGGCGTCGGCCGAGTCCTCGCCGAACGCGCTCGCGAGGATGCGGTGGGCGCGCTCGAGGGTCTTGCGCGCGAGGCCCCACTCGCCGCGCATGCGCTGCAGATCGCCGAGCACGTTGAGCGTCTGGCCGACGTCCGGGTGCTCGGGTCCGAGCACTCGCGTCTGGAACGACAGCGCGAGATCGAGCTGGCGCGACGCCTCCGCGGAGCGTCCGAGGACGGCGAGGACGGACCCGAGGTTGTAGTGCGAGATCGCGCGCCGGGGATGGTCGGCCGACAGCGCTCGCTCCCACAGCGCGAGCGAGCGCTCGTAGTGAGCGAGGGCTTCGAGGAGCTTGCCCTCCACCTCGTACACGAGACCCTCGTTGTTGAGGATGTACCCCTCGAGCTCCTCGTTCTTGCCCATCCGCTCGAGCACGGCGAGCGCCTGACGGCTCCAGCGATGCGCCGCTTCGGGCTGCGTGCCGAGGAAGCCGAGCACGTAGGCGAGCAGCGCAGACGAGCGCACGACCATCTCGTCGTGGCGGCCCGCCTCGGCCGCCCACACGGCCTCGTGCAGCGTCTGCTCCGCGGCCTTGAGGTCGCCCTTGCGCTGCTGCAGGTCGCCGAACAACCACAGCGCCTCGGCCTGGATGGGCCGATACGGCAGCTGCGCCGCGGCCGCCACCTGGGCCGCCGCGATCTCGAGGCCGCCTGCGTACTTGCCGAGATCGAGCAGCTCCTTGCCGCGCGTGAGCTGCGCGCGGATCCGGGAGACTCGCTCCTTGGTGCGCTCGTCGCCGGGCGGCTTGACGCGCGCGGTCAGCCCCTCGACGTCCGCGCAACCCGCGAGGGACGTCAGCGAGTGCGCGGCCGAGACCGTGCGATCGAGGACGTCCGCGTCGGCGCTCGACATGAGCTGCACCAGCGACTCCAGCTCCCTGAGCCGCTCGTCCAGGCAGGCATGTCGCAGCGCGAGCAGGGCCATCGACTGGTCGCCCCGCAGGATCGTGGCCTCGCACGCCTCCTTGCGCTGCGTGAGCCAGGCCCGCTCGTAGGCGTCGATCACGGCCTCGACGCCCCGCCAGGCGTCGCCCGCGTTCGGGCGCCCGGTGCGCTCGAACGCCTCGCGGATCGACTGCTTGCGCGCGGGACCCCAGATGCCCGCGAGCTGCCGCTCTCCTCCCGCGCACACGCGGCTCTCTTCCCGGCGGAAGTACCCTGGCAGGACGATCGCCGCCGCGAGGGCCGCGAGCGCGAGGCCGGACACCGCCCCGATCCGGCGCCGCGTCCCCGGGCGATGGGTCAGCGCCGCGATGAGGGCGGCCATCGACGCGTGCCGCTCGGCCGGCTTGGCCCGGAGGCCGACGAGGAGGAGGCGCCGGATCCAGAGCGGCACCTTGCGAGCCGCGTTCGGGGCGCGCACGTGGTCCGCGCGCATCTCCCGCAGCAGGACGATCGGGTTCCGTCCCTCGAAGGGCCGCTCCCCGTACAGCGCCTCGTAGAGCGCCACGCAGAAGCTGAACTGGTCGCTGCGCGCGTCGATGGGCTCGCCCGCGAGCTGCTCGGGGCTCATGTAGGCCGGCGTGCCGACGATCGCGCCCGCCTGGGTGAGGTTCCTCGAGAGCGACGGCGTCGGCCCGGGGCGCGTCGGTTCCTCGCCGCTGGTCGCCGGGAGCTCGTCCTCCTCGGCCTGCGTCAGGCGAGCCAGGCCGAGATCGAGGACGCGCACGCGTCCGTCGCGGCCGAGCAGGACGTTGTCCGGCTTGACGTCGCGATGCAGGAGCCCCGCGGCGTGGATGGCCTCGAGGCCACGCGCGGCCTGGACGTACACCTCGAGCACCTCCTGCCAGGACCTGGGCGCGCTGCTGGCCCAGGCGCCGAGGCTCGGGCCCTCGACCAGCTCCATCGCGAGGAAGACCTGGCCCTCGTAGGTGCCGACGTCGTGCACCGTGATGACGTTCGGGTGCTGCAGGCGCGCCATCGCGTGTGCCTCGCGCAGCAGGCGGCTGAGCGCGACCTGGGACGACGTACGGGCCCGTGCCCCGAGGAGCTTGAGCGCGACGCGGCGGTCGAGGTCGGGATCGTAGGCCGCGTAGACCACGCCCATGCCGCCGGCGCCGAGTCGATCGATGACGAGGTAGCGCCCGACCCGCGCGCCGCGCCTGAGGTCGTGCGAGTCGCGGGGGGGCTCCTGCGGGGCATCGCTGGAGCCGTAGGCGAGGGTGTCGCCGCGCGGCGTCTCGGTCAGGGCCTCGCCCGGGTCGTCCTGGGTGTCCCCGGCAGGGGAGGGCCGGTTCCCCCCCGGCCCCTGGCTCTCGGCTTCGCGGCTCAAGGCGACCAGAGCGAGAGCCGGTGGTTCGCGCCCTCGCAGACCCACAGCCGGCCCCCGGCCGACTCGATCCCGACGGGGCTCGCGAGGGTCTGGGGGCTCGCCGACGTCGCCGAGGTCGCGAAGCCCGGCTGACCGATCACGCTCGTCGCGTTCGCCCCGTCCGCGATCGCGCCGAGGCCGAAGGTGAGCACGCGGTTGTTCGCCTGATCGCTCACGAAGAGCCGCGAAGCATCCACCGAGAGGCCGCTCGGCGTGTTCATGGTGCTCCGCGTGAGCCCCGGTGCGCCGGACGTCAGGCTCGCCTGGCCGAGCACGTTCGCGGCGCTCATGCCGCTCGAGAGCGTGCCCGAGAAGGCGAGCACGCGGTGGTTCTGCGCATCGGCGACGAAGACGCGGCCCGACGCGGTGTCGACCGCGACGTCGCGGGGCGCCGACATGCCGCTCGCCGTGGTCGCGGCGCCGCTCGATCCGAAGCCCGGCTGCCCGAGGACGACCGTGGCCGCCATGCCCGTCGCCACGGACCCGAGCGCGTAGCCCACGACGCGGTTGTTCCCCGAATCCGCGACGAGCAGGGTGCGATCGGACGTGATCGCGAGGCCGAGCGGGGACGAAAGGCCGGTGGCGGCTGACGAAGCCGCGTTCGTGGAGAGCGACGCCTGCCCGAGGACGAGGGTCGCGCCGGCACCGCTCGACAGCGTGGCCAGGTCGTACGCGAGCACGCGGTGGTTGCCGGTGTCGGCCACGAAGAGCCGCCCGCCGACACGGTCGACGAGGACACGCTGCGGGTTGCAGAGGCCGGTCGCGGTGGGCGTGCACCCCGAGCTGTTCAGACCGAAGGCGGTCTGCCCGACGACGAGGTCCGCCACGCGGTCTCCGGCAGCGCCCGATCCGAAGAGGTCACCCGGGGTCAGGTCGAAGCCGAGCACGCGGTGGTTGCCGCTGTCGACCAGGTAGGCCCGGTGCGCCGTCGTGTCGACGGCGACGTCCGACGGGCTCGAGAAGGCCTGGCGGTTCGCGACGTCGTTCGCGCGCTCGTTCGAAAAGTCCATCACCCCGCCCGCGAGGTGCCCGAGCCCGTCGATGGCGGGCTCGCCGTCGGTCACGGTCGCGACGTCGTAGACGGTCACCCGGTTGAACAGAGAGTCGGCCAGCCACAGCCGCGATCCCACGAGCGCGAGCGCCTTCGCCTGGTTCATGCTGGTGGCGCTCACCGCCGTGAGCCCGCCGGAGACGAGGTCGGACTGTCCGAGGACGCGCGAGGCCGCCATCCCGTTCGTCAGGGTCTGCGTGTCGAAGACCAGCACGCGGTGGTTGCTGTGATCGCTCACGAACAGCCGGCCGGTGCCCCCCTCGTAGGCGAAGTACTTCGGCTCGTCGAGGCTGGTCGCGGAGGCTCCGCTGCCGTTCGAGGTGAAGTCCGGCTGGCCGAGGACGTTGTCGGCGAGCATCCCGGTGGCGAGCGCGCCCCAGTTGAACACCAGCACCCGGTGATTCCAGTTGTCGGCGACGTACAGGCGACTCCCTCCGTCGAACGCCAGCCCGCGCGGCTGGTCGAACCGGTCGCGCGCGGTGGCGGCGCCGCTCTGGCCGAAGCCGCTCTGGCCGATCGCGAGCGACGCGGCCATCCCGCTGGTCAGGGCCGCCGGAGACGCGTCGAGGAACACGAGGACGCGGTTGTTGCTGCGGTCGCTCACGAGGAGGCGCCCCGTCGCGGCATCGTAGAGGGGGAAGTAGGGATCGTTCATCTGGTTGGCCGCCGCGCCGGAGCTCGACGTGCCGAAGCCCGGCTGGCCGAGCACGCGCGTGGCGGCCATGCCGCTCGTCAGCGCCGTCGTGTCGAAGACGAGGACCCTGTTGTTGTTGCGATCGGCGACGAAGAGCCGGTTGTTGACGGTGTCGAGGCCGAGGCCGTGCGGCTGGTCGAAGGTGGTCGCGCTTGTGCCCGCCGCGCTCGAGCCGAAGTCGGGCTGGCCGAGCACGAGGTCGGCGGCGCGATCCACGCCCGTGAAGTCGTTGGCCGCGGAGAGGTTGAAGACGAGGACACGGTGGTTGTTCTGCTCGCTCACGTAGAGGAGGTGCCTGGCCGTGTCGATCGCGATCCCCTCGGGGTTGTTCAGCGTGGAGGCCGAGGGCGCGTCGTTCGCGAGGCCACGGGAAAGGCTCATGTCCGTGCCGTCGAGGTGGCCGGCGCCGTCGGCCGCCTGGTACGCGGTGACGTCGAACGACGCGGAGGTCGCCGAGGTCAGCCCGCTCGCGCTGCCCGTGAGCGTGTAGCCGACGCCGGCGCGGTCGAGGTCCATCCCGGACACCGTGGCCACGCCCGCGACCGCGGGCACCGAGAGCGTCCCGCCGAGCGTCGCGCCGCTCGGGTTGTTGTCGAGCGCGAGCGTGACGGTGCCGGAAAAGCCCGTCGCGCGGGCGCTGAGCGCGTCCTGCGCCTCGACCGTCACGGAGACCGGCAGCCCGATGAACGTCGTGCCCGGCTGGCCCACGAAGGCCAGGCGCACGGGGCCCGCTGCAAAGGATGTGAACGCGCTCGACGTCGCGGAGGGGGCGCCGGCGGAGGACGCCACGAGGGTGTTCCCGACCGCGGCGCGGTCGATCGTGAGGTCGGCGAACGTGGCGGTGCCAGCTACCACGGGCGCCGTCAGCGTGCCCCCGAGCGTAGCGCCCGCCGGGTTGTTGCCGAGCGCGAGGCTCACCGAGCTCGCCCCGGCGGCGACGTTGCCGAAGGCGTCCTGCACGCTGACGCGCACGGCCGGCGCCATCACGGTGCCGGCGATCACCGCCGAGGGCTGCGTCGAGAACGCGAGGCTGGCCGGCGCGCCGGGCGTGACGGCGAACGCGCTGCTGCTGCCGCCCGTCAACCCGGAGGCCGTCGCCGCGAGCACGTAGCCCGTCCCGACGCGGTCGACGCGGAGGTCGGCGAAGCTCGCGACGCCGGCCACGGCCGCGATCGATCGCGTGCCGGCCAGGGTCGCGCCGGCCGGGTTCGTCCCGAGCGCGACGTCGACCGCGTTCGTGGCCGTCGTGACCGGGTTGCCGAACGCGTCCTGGATTCGCACCGTCCATGCGATGGCCTGGCCCGCGACGACCGAGGCAGGCACGCTCCCGACCGCGAGCCGCGCCGGCGCCGCCGCGCCGATGGAGAACGGAGCGCTCGTGACGCGCGTCAGCGCGCCCGCGCTGGCCTCGAGCGTGTAGCCCGCCGCGGCGACGTCGATCCGCAGGTCGGAGAAGCGCGCGGCGCCCGCCGACAGCGGGATGCTCGTCGTCCCCTGCAACGCTGCGCCCCCGGGGTTCGTCGCCAGGGCGAGCGTCACGCTGGCGGCGACCGGCGCGACGTTGCCGAGGGCATCTTGCGCCTCGACCTCGACCGCGGCGAGCGCGGTGCCGGCCGCCGCGGCGGCCGGGAGCGTACGGTACGCGAGGCGGACCGCGGCATCCGGCGAGACCGCGAACGCGGCGCTGTCGGCCTGCGCGAGCCCGGGCGAGGTCGCGCGCAGCAGGTAGCCCGGGGCCGCGCGGTCGATCGTCAGATCGTCGTAGGTCGCGAGGCCCGCCATCGGCGAGCGGGTGAGCGTCCCGCCGAGCGCCACGCCCGTCGGGCCGCCCGCGAGCGCGATCGTGATCGCGGCGGTCGAGTCCGTGACGGCGTTGCCGAAGGCGTCGTCGACCTCGACCACGGCGGCGGGGGCGAGCCGCTGACCCGCCACCCCAGCCATCGGCGCCTGCAGGACACGCAGCGCGCTCGCCATGCCCGGGGCGACGTCGAAGGCGGCGCTCGTGGCCATCGCCACCTGCGGCAGCATCGGCGCGGCGGCGACGAGCGCGTAGCCGCGGCCGGCCACCTCGATCCGCAGCGTGTCGAAGCGCGCCGCGCCGCCGCTGGTCATGAGCGTCGTCGTGCCGAGGAGGGCTCCACCCGCGAGCGTCAGCGTCACCGGCGTGTCGACCCCGACGCGGTTGCCGAATCGGTCGAGGAGCTCCAGCTCCGGCGCGGGTGCCAGCGTCTGGCCGGCCGTCGTCCCCTGCGGCTCTGCGACGAAGCGCAGCGTCTCCGCCGCTGCGGGCGCCACGTCGAACGGCGCGCTGGTCGCGGACGGCAGCCCCTGCGCGGACGCCTCCAGCACGAGCGCCTGTCCGGCCCGGGTGACGGCGAGGTCCGGGAAGCTCGCGACGCCGCCCTCGGGCGCGCGCGTGAGCGTGCCCGCCAGGCCGCCGCCCGCGAGCTGGAGCGTCACCGGCAGCGTCGCGTTCGGCACGACCTGACCGGCCGCATCCACGATCTCCACCACGACGGCGGGCGCGATCGCCTCGCCGGCGACGGCTGCGGACGGCTCCACGCGGTAGCGGAGGCGGGTCGCGACCGGGGGCGGCGCGGGCACGCCGATCGGCAGATCCAGGCCGGCGATCTCGACCTCGGCCCGGCACCCGAGGCGCGCGGAGAGGTGCTGCGTCCCGCTCGCCGCGGCGGACAGGCGGATCGAGATCTGCCCGCTGTCGTCGGTGCGCGCCTCCTCCGGCGCGAGCGTCGAGCCCGCGCCGTCGGTCACGAATCGCACCGGCTCGAGCGGTGCGGGGCTCCCGTCGAGGAGGAGCCTGAAGACCAGCGCGATCTCGTCGCCTGGACCGCTCGCCCCCCCGGGCTCCGCGCGCTCGAGCGTGGCCGAGAGCCGCGCCGTGGGCGCGCAGTACCGCGCCTGGTAGGTCGAGAAGTGCGTGGTCTCGACGGAGACGCTGTGCGCCTGGAGGTCGACCGCCAGGGGTGGGATGTCCTGGAACATCCCGCCGCCTCGCCTGCGCGCGGTGACGACGAGGTCGCCCGGCTCGCTCACCACGATCGTTGGGACGTCTGTGTAGGGCAAGGTGACGACCACGGGGACCGCGAACTCCGCGCCGTCCGGGCCGAGCTCGACCGCGGGCCCCGCGGGCAGGATCGTCGGCAGCGCGTCCGCCGGGTCGATGGAGATCTCCAAGTCGGCATCGGTGGCGCCCGCGGGGACCTCGACGGAGGCGCCCGCCGCGGGGCCCGAGTCCACGAGGACCTTTCCGCCACGGGCATCGACGCGCTGGGCGACGCCTCCCGACGCCGTCATCCGTGGGCCCCGGCTCGTCGGCTGGCGGCCGTCGTCACACGCCGCGACCACCAGGCAACCGACCCACAGCGCACCGACCAGTCGCATGATCGCAGCCCCCCGCGCGGATCTTAGCCTGGATCCCGGTCGGCCAGGGCTGACATGGACGAGCATCCACAAGCCAGGCAGACCTCGATTGCCGAGCTCCTCGAGCAGACGGTGTAGCGGGTCGACGGCGACCGCGGACTATCAGCCGACGGCGCGCGCTTCGTCGTGCGGGACGGCGCCGAGATCGAACCGCCGGATCCACTCGTCTGCCACGGCGCTCCAGTCGTGGCGTTCGAGGTCCATGCGGACCGCGGTCCAGCGCTTCTCTTTGATGGCCGCGACCAGCGCGTGCGCCCAGACATCGAAGTCGCCGCTCGCCACGCCGGCGTCGAGGAGCTGGGCCATGCCCTGCTGTGCCAACGGGGCGAGCGTGTCGGCGAGGCCGCCGACGCGGCGCACCAGCGGAAAGCAGCCGCACGCCAGCGCGTCGAGCGCTGTGATGCAGAACGTCTCGAGGTAGTCCGCCGGATAGAGCCACACCCCGGCATCGGAGAGGTGCCTCGCCAGGGCGGGCTTCGTGACGTTGCCGTGGAAGCGGACCCAGGGGTGCGCCGCGACGGTGCGCTCGAGCTGGTCGGCGACCGCGTGGTGGCCGAAGGCGCGGAGGTTCTCGAAGCCGTAGAAGGCGTGCAGCTCGAGCTCGGGCAGCGTCTTCCGCGCGCGCGCCACGACCTCGATGGCGTGGCCGAGCCCGCGGTCCGGCGACGACGCGAAGACGATCTTGTTCGGGTCCTTCACCTGTGGCAGCTCGCGGAAGTGCCGCGCCACGATGCCGTTCCGCATGACCGCGATCCTCTCGTCCGGCACGCGCAGCACCGCCTTGACGTACGCGCGGTGGAACGGCGAGAGGCACAGGAGCTTGTCGTAGGTGCCGGGCTGGTCCGCGCCCGGGGTCAGCAAGTCATGCGACCACACGAGGGTCGGGGCCTCGCTGACCTTGCCCACGTGCCGCCACGCGATCTGCACGAGCGGGCGGCTCGAGCGCAGGTACTCCGCGAGCTCGCCACTCGGCCGGTAGATCACGCCCGCCGGTGAAACGTGGGTGGCGCGGCGGTCGTTGAAGATGAGCACCCGCCGCCCGGTCTTGCAGCGGAGCTGCTCCGCCAGCTCGACCACGGCCGTCTCCGAGCCGCCGAGCCCGCGCTCGCGCTCGGTGCGGTCGTCGAAACCCGGTGGCACCCCGGGCGCGCAGGTGAAGAGGAGGTCCCCGCTCTCGCTCGCGCCCTGCGTGATCGGTCGCACCGCGTCGAGGCGCTCCAGCTCGGCCGCCAGCTCCTGCGCGCGCCGCGGATTGCTCGCCTTGAGCCGCTCGATCTCGACGCGCGCATTGTCGAGGTCGAGGAAGCGCAGATAAGTCGTCGCGATCTGCTCCGTAGGATAGGCCTCGTAGGCGGGCGTGGCGCAGTGCAGGTGGCCGCCGAGCTCGTTGGGGCGGCACGTCCGCGCCGCGGCGTAGTGCGGCAACGCCTCGTGGAACGCACCCTGCTGGACCATCGCGTCGCCCGCCAGGCACCACAGCTCCGCGCGGGTCGGGACAACCGCGAGCCCTTGCGTCGCGAGCAAGAGCGCCTTCTTGTGCTGGCTGCACTCGAGCGCGGCGACGGCGGCACATTGCAGGGCCATGACCAGGTCGTGCGCCTCGAGGCGCTCGGTCGCGACCGCCTCCTGGAGCTTGACGCACGCTTCCATGTACTGGCGGTCGTCGAAGAGCTCCTTGCCGTAGTAGTAGATCATGCGCGGCTCGAGGCCGCGCGTGCGCCCGTGCTGCTCGAAGAGGCGCAGGTTGCGCGCGCGGTCCTGGAGCTGGTCCTGCGGCGTGCGCAGGTGGTTGACGGTCCACGAGGTGACGCGGTCGGCGTGCGTGCGCTGGCCCTCCGTCTGGATGCAGCCCTCGTGCACGAAGTAGCGCCAGTGAAAGCCCCTGCCCATGCGCAAGGCGCGCTCGCGCACGACCGACAGCGTCGGTCTCCCCGCCGCGTCGAAGGCGTAGTGGTACATGACGAACCAGCAGTCCGCGGCGCTCATCACGTGGTCACGGAACTCGACGAACTCGCCGGCGTGCGAGAGCACGTCGTCGCCGTCCATCCACATGACGTAATCGGTCGTCACCGGCAGGAAGCTGGCCTCGCGCGCGGCGGCGAAGTCGTGCACCCAGGTGAAGTGGTGGACCTGGATGGGAAGGCCCGCGGTCGCTGCGGCGTCCGGGCTCCGCAGGTACTCGACGGTGCCGTCGTCCGACCCGGTGTCCGTGATGTGGATCGCGTCGAAGCAACCCCGGATCGAAGCGAGCAGCCGCGGCAGGTTGTGCCGCTCGTTCTTCACGATCATCGCCAGCGAGACGCTCGGACGTCCGGACATTCCCACTCCTCTGTGGATGGCGCGCCCGCGCCGAGATCAAGCGCTGATCGTTGCGAAAGTCTTCCAGGTGCCCGGCGTTCCACCGCTCACGCAGATCCATCCGGCCGTGCCGCTCGCTGCCGCGCCCGTGTTGAAGACGATGTCTCCCTGGATGTAGGTGCCGCTCGTGGGCGCTGCCGATCCGAACGAAATCTGATTGGGGCCGGTGCCCAGCTTGAGCCTCGAGGTCCTGATGTTGCCCGCGACGTCCAGCATTTCTGCAGGGGCCGTCACCCCGACGCCGAGGTAGCCAGCCGTGGTGAGGCGCATCTGCTCGACGGTTCCGACCTTGAATGCCAGCGGATATGCGCCACTCGAATTGTGGGACGAGTCGATGACGGCAAGCGAGGCCGTGTCGTCCACGAGGAAATGCAGGAACCGGTTGCCGGTCTGGAAACTGGTGACGCGCAGGGCGGGGCTCGACGTGGAGCCAATCTCCAGCGGGAACGAAGGGGAGTTGATCCCGATGCCCAGGTATCCAGCGGGCGTCAGGCGCATGCGCTCGGCGCTGCCGACCTGGAAGCTCATCGCGTACGCGCTCGTCGCGCCGAAAGACGAGTTGATCACCGCGACCGTGTTGGCGTCATCGACCGCGAGGTGGAGGAAGCGGTTGCCGGCCTGGAAGCTGGTGACGCGCAGGGCGGGGCTCGACGTGGAGCCGATCTCGAGTGGGAACGCGGGGGAGTTGGTCCCGATGCCGACGTCGCCGCCCGCGGTGATCCGCATGCGCTCCTGGCTGCCCACCATGAGCACCAATGGATAGGCGCCCACCGTGTCGAATGAGGAATCGATGATGGTGGCCGCGTCGGTGTCATCGACGAAGAAATGCAGGAATCGGGCGCCGCTGAAGCCGCTCGCGAGGCGCATCTTGGGGTTCGAAGCGGCCACGATGTGCAGGGGGAACTGGGGTGAGCTGGTGCCGATGCCGACGTAGCCGCCTGTGTCGATCAGGAACCGCGTGACCGCCGCAGTGTTGTCGAAGATGTTGAAGGCGCCGGTGGCGACCGTCCCGATGTTCTGCCCGACGGTCCAGGTGCGCGCGGCGGTGTAAAACTGAACGCCCGCGTCATGCGTGGCGCGGGTGTTCTTGATGATCGCCGTGGTCGTCGCGGTGGCCGTGACGCCCGTGATCTCCAGGTTGCCGTTGAAGACGGAGTAGCCGCCGACCTGAAAGTCATGGGTGCTGTCGCCGTCGTCGGGCTGGTTCACCGCGACGCGCGAGTCGAAGACGTTCCCTTCCTGGATCGTGTTCCAGTTGCCGTTGCCACCCAGGGCTATTCGCAGAGCCCCAAGGGTGCCGAGCGGCGAGTCCTGTCGCGTCCCCCCGTTCGATGCGAAGAGCCACCCGCCGGCGCCGGTCAGACCCTTGCTGGCGGCGTAGACCACGCTGATGTCGGTGCGCACGTTGATGATGTCGGTGGTCTGGAAGAAGTTCCCCGTGAACAGGCCCTCGTTCGGGCACTCCGAGCGGTTCGTTTCGAACCGGAGCGTGCTCTCGACGTTCTCGAAGTAGTTGTCTCGGATGACCGTCGAGCGTCCGGGAATGATGATGGTCGGGTTGTTGCCGCCGAGCAGCGTCTCGATCTCGCAGCGCTGGACCGTCATCGCGAATGAATCACCGAGGTCGAACACGGTGTCGATGTCGTTGGAGTCGAAGATGAAGCAATCGATGAAGTGGCAAGCGCTGGCGTTCGAGAGAGCCGGGGAGCGTGACATGCCGGTGCCCGAGAAGCCGCCGTCGTTCTCGCAGGAGAACACCACGCGCGGTCCCCGGGTGCCGGTGTGGAGGCCGCTCGGCTTCTCGCCGTTGATGACGATGTGCTCGAAGCGGTTGTGGTGGTTGAAGAACACGCCGAGGAGAAACATCTTGTCGAAGCGGCCGTCGCCGTTCGACTGGTACTCGATGTTTCGCCAGCGCGTATCACGGGCGCCGCCGGCGGTCAGGCCCGTGTTGAAGCCGAGGACGAAGGCCGCGCCGGTGGAGCCGGACGCGTGCGCCCGCACCGTGAAATCGGAGAACGTGTTGTGCTCCATGACGGAGCCGCCCCCGATGCCGCCTGCGCCGGTGGCGGTCACGCCCGCACCCGGTGGCAGGAAGATCGGCGCGTTGGCAACCGCAGCCTGCAGGATCGTCCCGCCCATGCCCATGCCCCGGATGTTGACGACCTTCGGGTGGACGGGCAGCGCCTGGTTCGCGATGAGCGAGGTCCCTAGCGGGAACTGGATCGTGCCACCGCCGGCGGGAAGGGCGTTGATGGCGGCTTGCAGGGCGGGCGTGTCGTCGGAGAAGCCGTCGATCTTGGCGCCGAAGAACCGCACGTCGAGGCAGGGGCCGCCCATCACCGAATCGGCGGCGACCACGTGGCCGGCGACGACCTGGCCGGTCTCGTTCCAGCCTGGGACGGCGTAGGCCGTCACGCCAGCCCCCGTATCCGCGGAGCTGTTGCCCGGCACGTTGGTGAGGAACTTGACGGCGCCCGCTACGACCTTGAGGACGTCGTACGAGCTGGCGCCCGTGACGGCGGTCCAGGCCAGGCCATTGTTGGGCGAGGCCGCGCCGTTCGTGATGCCCGAGACCAGTGAGAGGTGCGTCCGGTTGCCATTGCTGTCGAGTGCCGCCACCAGGTACTGATACGGGGTCGTGCCCGTGGTGAGGGGCGTGACGGCGAGCCCGGTGGGACCCGTCAGGCCCTCGGCGATGAGCCCGCCCGCATTGAGGATCCGCAGACCATGTGCCGCGTCCGCGGAGCCATTGATCGCGGCGTTGCCGCTCCCAGGAAACGTATTCGCCATGCCCCTCGCCCTTTTGGCTATCGCAGCGTGATGCGACGAACCCGATTGTTGTACACGTCGCCGAAGTAGAGGCTGTCTCCCAGGACCACGACCGACACCACGGATCCGAAGCGGGCGCTGCACAGCGGGCCGTCCGCGTAACCGGCCCCGAGGAGCTGATTATGTAAGACGATTGTCCTCTGAGTCCCGTCCGGCGCAATGCGGATGATGTCTGTGCCCCGGGACACAGCCGGGTCGCCCGATCCGCCTGCCGCGACATAGAGGTTGCCGGCGCTGTCCAGCGCGAGGCCTCTGGGCCAGCTGACGGAAGCGAGCGTCCTTACGCTGCCGTCTGTGTCGACGATGCGCACCTTCTGGTTGACGCTGTCAGAGACGTAGAGCCGGCCGGCCGGATCCACGGCAAGACCTGCATGGTGCGCGAAGTTGAAGCGAGCGGAATTCGCAGGACCGTCCACGTATCCGATGATCCCCTCCCCGCAGTAGCGAGTGATAACCCTGTTGGGATCAATCTTGAGGATGGCACCCTGGTTGGCGTCGAGGAGGTAGAGAGTTCCGTCCGGACGGAACGCCAACCCGTGACGGACTGAATTGATGGGGAAGGTGCTCTGGCCGTCGAACAGGTTCGTCATCGTGCCATCCGCCTCCCGGCGGCGTAGGCCGGCGCCGTTCTCGAAGACGGGGCGGCCCTCAGGATCCACGGCCACCACATCGGCCGCCTGGTAGGTGCCGATGGCCAAGGTCGTCGTATCGCCGTTGGCGGCAATCTTCCTCAGGCGGAACCCGCCGTCCGCGACCACGAGGAAGCCCGTCGGATCCACGGCGACCCACGACGGCGCGTTGATCTGCGTCGTCCCGTTCGGTCCTCCCGTGCCGTCCACGTAGCCCGTGCCGCCATTGCCCGTGAGAGTCGAGACCTCGCTCTGATCGGCCACGCAAACGCCCCCTGTGCATTGACCATCCGTGCTGCCATCCGCCGCGCAGAGGTTCGCGCTGACATTGCACGCCGTGCCATCCGTGCGCGGTGGGTTCGAGCACACGCCCGTGCTCGGATTGCAGACGCCCGCGAAGTGACACCCGTCGGACGCGGTGCAGGTCACCGCTGTTCCGGGGGTGCAGGTTCCCGACTGGCACGTGTCGCCCACCGTGCAGGCATTGGTGTCCGTGCAAGCGGTGCCGTTGGCCACGGCGACCGATGTGCAGCCACCAGCGGCGACGCTGCACACCCCTGCGTGACAGGCATCCGGCGCCGGGCAGGTCGTGGCGCCCGTGGGGGAGCAGGCGCCGGCCACGCAGCGATCTCCGGCGGTGCACGGGTCACCATCGGTGCAGCCAGTGCCGTCGGGCGCGTTCGGGTTCGAGCAGGTGCCCATCATCGGGTTGCACGTCCCGGCGACGTGGCAGGCGTCGGACGCGGTGCACGTGATGGTGGCGGTCGGCGAGCAGGCGCCGCCGACGCAGCGATCCCCGGAGGTGCAGGCATTGCCATCCGTGCAGACCGTCCCGTCGGGCGCGTTCGGGCTCGAGCACGAGCCGGTGCCTGGGTCGCAAGTGCCCGCCAGGTGGCAACCGTCGGCCGGCGCGCAAACCACCGGGCTCGCGCCGAGGCATTCGCCCTGCACGCAGCGGTCGGCGGTGGTACACGCACTGCCGTCGTCGCAGGCCGTGCCGTCAGCCTTGGAGATGATCTCGCATTGGCCGGAGTCCGGATTGCAGGTATTGGACCGGCAACTGCCGCGATCGGGGCACACGACGGAGGTGCCCGTGCACATTCCCATCACGCACTGGTCGCCGGTCGTGCAGCGCAGACCGTCCTCGCAGCTCGTCCCGTCGGGGGCCGCCCCGACGTCGACACAGCTCGAACCAGCCGAGCTGCACGCCACCCGGCCCATCCGGCACGCGCCGAGGGTGCACGCAGCCCCGGACTCGCAGCTCGGCCCATCGGCCCCCGCATCCGCCCGCGGGCCATCCGCGCCCGCATCCGCGCGCGGCCCATCCGCTCCAGCGTCCGCACCCCCGTCCGCCTCCACAGGGCCATCCAGGTCCGGCAAACCCGCATCGAGCTCGGGACAGAAGCAGGTGTTCGCGCCGCCGCACCGCACGCCGACGCGGCCGTCGGCGCAGGTGCACGCCACGAGCTGGCTCGGCGCACACTCCCGCTGCCCCGCGCCGCAGCTCGCGAGCACCACCACGAATCCGACGACCCACGCCCTACCCCAGCACATAGAACGATGTTCCTTCACACCTAGTGTGTCCTCCCTCCCCCCCCGTTCCGCAAGTCGCAATGCATCGCAGAGGACAGCCGGCCACACGGCTGCCGCAGGTTGACCCTGGG
>CAZQJC010000236.1:0-6249 GCA_964593795.1 uncultured Myxococcales bacterium
CACCCCGCTCCATTTCGCGAGTTTGCAGGCTCCGATGGACAGGCTTCAGGCTACGGGCTTCAGGCTACGGCCGGACCCGGATCTCCGGCCGTAGCCCGTGGCCCGAAGCCCGTCGCCCGATCGTGAGGCCGCGTAGCGGAATCACGGTCGCTGGTTTAGCGCCTCGTCCTCGGGCACGAGCACGAGCACGAGCACGATTCTGAAGGGGGCGGCCGGGGGGCTGTCAGAGGCCTGTGCTAACGAGTTGAAACTCATATGATCCGAACGACTCACGGAGCACTCGAGAGGCTCGTCGAGGCGGCACGCCGCCTGCCTGGCGCCGGTGCAGAGGCCTTGCGCGTCCCGACGGAGGTGGAGGGGCCCACGGACGCACCACCGGCGGCCGAGCTGCGACGCGCGGTGGGCGCCCTGCTCGCGACGCTCGCGATCCGCGTCGAGGAGACGCTGCCCGCGGCGCTCGAGCGCGCGAAGAAGGCGTGGGATCAGGTGGACGCGATCGTGGTGCTCGATCGCAAGCTGCGTCGCGACGCGAGGGGACTGCTCGCGGGCGCCGCGGCGCTGCGCGCGTCGGCGGATCCCGCGTCGCGGGCGCTCGGGCTCGAGGCGGCGCTCACGCTCGAGAGCGCGCTCGGCCTCTGCGAGCTGGCCGAGCGCCGCATGGCGACGCTGGTGCGGCTGCGGCTCGAGGAGAACGCGGATCTCCTCCCGGGCGGGCGCCCGTTCCTGGATCTCGGCGCGGCGCTGGCCGAGGCGGCGAGGGAGTGGTCGTGAGCCGCCTGCGCTGGGGGACGGGCGCGATCATCGGCGCGCTCGCGCTCGTGGTCGCGGTGGGGGCGCTCGGGGCGTACGTGCGGCACGGGCTGTGGCTCGGCGCCGTGTGCGTTGCGGTGCTCGCGGTCATCGACGTGGGGGCGCTCGCGGGCCTGTGGCGCGCTCGCCGTCGCGTGGCGCGCGAGCTGGCCGCGCTCTCCGCGGAGCTGCCGGGTGGGGAGCTCTGGCAGTCCCGGCGCGATCGGCTCGAGGGCATCAAGCAGGCGGGGGGACGCGCGGACCTCGACGCGCTCGCCGCGGCGACGAGCGCCGAGGAGCTCGGCCGCGCGTACGTCGGCCGCTACCTCACCGCGGTCACCGTGCTCGTGGGCCTCGTCGGCACGTTCGCCGGCCTGATGGAGACGCTCGGCGCGGTGGCGCCGCTGCTCGCCGACGAGAAGCGCACGGTGCTCGAGATCGTCGCGGTGCCTCTCGCGGGCCTCGACGTGACCTTCGGCGCGAGCGTGGTCGGGATCCTCGTGACGCTGGCGCTCTCGCTCGTGCACGGCGACCTCGTGCTCGCGGAGGAGCTCCTGCTCGCGCGGCTCGAGGAGCGCACGCGGCATGTCCTGCTGCCCGCGCTGTGGCCCCCGGCCGAGTCCGCCGCGGACCGCACGCTCGGCGAGCTCGTGGCGCTGCGCAAGGAGCTCGTCGTGGCCCTGCCGGCCACGCTCGAGGCGACCGGGACGCGCATGACGAGCGTGATGGCCGCGCAGATGGAGGGCGTGGCGCGCGAGATCGAGCGCGCGCTCGGCGGCGCGATGCGGGCCGCCGAGGAGAGCAGCCAGCGCACGGCCGGCGCGCTCGAGCAAGAGCTCGGCAAGGTCACGGCGGCGTGCCGCGAGCAGCTCGCGGAGGTGGTGGCGGCGGCCGGGCGCGCGGTGACGGCGCAGGCCGAGGAGGCGGCGCGCACGCGCAAGCTCGACGAGGCGGCGCGAGGCGCGCTCCAGACGGCGCTCGGTCGCACGGCCGAGGCGCACGGCGGCGCGCTCGACCGCATGGGCGGGACGCTCGCGGAGCGGCTCGACAAGCTGTGCGCGACGCAGGAGGCGTCGGCGACGCGGGTGGTGGGCGCGCTTTCGGAGCGGCTCGAGAAGCTGTGCGCGACGCAGGAGGCGTCGGCGACGCGGCTCGGCAGCGAGCTCGGCGCGCGGCTCGAGGCGCTGTGCGCAACGCAGGAGGCGTCGGCGGCCCGCGTGGAGGCCGGTCAGGCGCAGGCGGCCGAGGCCATCGGCGCGGCGTCGGCGCGTGGGGCCGAGGCGCTCGCGGCCGCGGCGCTGCGGGGCTCGGGGTCGCTCTCCACGGCGCAGGCGCGCGTGGCCGAGGTCCTCGGCGCGGCGCCGCACGCGATCGCGGAGGCGCTCGGCGTCGCGCAGACGCGCGCGGCGGAGACGGTCAGCGCGCTCGAGGCCCGGGCGGCAGGGGCGCTCGAGCGCGCGGGCGTCGCGCTCGCGGAGGCGGAGGCGCGGGCGGCGGGCACCGTGGCGGCGCTCGAGGCGCGGGCCGTCGAGACCGTCCAGGCCCTCGAGACGCGCGCGGCGGACGCGATGGCGGGCGCCATCGAGCGCGCGGGCATCGCGGTCACCGAGGCGGAGGCGCGGGCGGCCGCGCGGCTCGAGGCGAGCGAGGGGCGGCGCAGGGCCGAGCTCGAGCAGCTCGTCGTCACCACGACCGAGCGCATCGAGGAGGCGCAGAAGGCGCTCGGCGCGGCCCTCGCGGGCGCGCAGGACGCCGCGGCGTCGCGCCTCGCGGCCACGTACGCGAGCGCGGCCGAGGAGCTCGCCCGGGTGGAGCGCGAGCTCGGAGCACGGCTCGAGGCGGCGCACGCCCGGGTCGCCGACGCTGTGACGGCGGCGCAGATCGAGGCGCAGACCGTGGCGGCCGAGGCGCAGGTGCGCGCGTCCGAGGCCTTCGCCGAGGCGCAGGCGCGCGCGGTCGAGTCCGCCCTCGCGGCGCAGGGGCGGAGCGCGGACGACCTCGGCAAGGCCCACCGGGCGGCCACCGAGGCGGCGACGGCGGCCCAGGTGGAGGCGGTGGCGCGCTACGAGGCCGCGCTCGAGGCGGCCGCGACGAGGCTCGAGGTCGCGCTCGAGGGAGCCACGAGCGCGACGGCGCGCGCCTTCGAGACGGGCGCGATCGCGGCGGCGGCGCTGCTCTCGTCGCACGCGCAGGACGTGGTGTCCGCGCTCGGCGGGCGCGCCGAGCAGGTGATCGAGGGGATGGCGAGCGAGGTCGGAAAGCGCGGCGCGGTCGTGGCGGATCGCCTGGCCGAGCTCGCAGGTGCGGTGGTGCGCGCGGCCGAGGCGCAGGCCGAGCGCACGGGGGTCCTCGCGGATGCGCAGCGCGAATCCGCCGAACGTCTGGCGAAGGCGCACGAGGAGGCCTCGACCCGCGTGGTCGCGGCCACGACCGAGACGGCCGAGCGCATGCTCTCGGCGACGGCCGACCAGGCCGCGCTCTCGGCGGCGCAGCTCGAGCAGGCCGCCCAGGCGCACGGGGGGCGGCTCGAGGCGATCGAGCAAGCGCTGCAGGCGCAGCTCGAGCGGTCGCTCGGGGACGGCGGCGCGAGGCTGGATCAGGCAGCGGCGGCGCTGTCGGGCGCCGTCCTCGGGCTCAAGCAGGGCGCGGACACGCTCGCGCCGGCCGTGGAGCGGCTGGCGCCGGAGCTCGGGGCGCTCGCGCGCGAGGTGGCGATCCTGGTCGCGCGCGGCGACGCGGGCAGCGAGGCCGACGTGCTCGACGAGCTGGCGCGCCTCGGGGAGGGCCTCTCGCGGCTCGACGCGCTCGTGCGCCTCGGCGCGATGAATGGGGCGATGAGCGGCCCGCACGGGGAGCCTGCGTGAACCGGGGCCTCGCGAGCCGCAGCGCGCGCCGGCCGCTGTTCGACATCAACGTCTGGCCGCCGCTGACGGACGCGCTCACGCTCGTCCTGGCGTCGTTCGTGCTCGTCGTGATCCTCGGGGCGGTGGCGCAGCGGGCGGTGGTGGCGCGCCTGCGGGCCAGCGAGCGCGCGCTCGCACACGAGCGCGACGAGCGCGCGCGCATCGAGCGGCGCCTGGCGGCGGTGGCGGGCTCGACGCTCGAGGTGTCGGGCGATCGCGTGATCCTGCAGGGTGAGATCCTGTTCGACTCGGGCTCCGACGCGCTGCGGCCCTCGGGCCGCGCGGCGCTCGAGCGCATGGCGGGCCCGCTCGGCGCGCTCCTCACGGCGGAGCCCGGCCACATGGTCCTCGTCGGCGGGCACACCGACGACCGGCCGATCAAGAACGAGCGCTTCGCGTCGAACTGGGCGCTCGCCACGGCCCGCGCGGTCGCGGTCGCGCACGTCCTCGTCGAGGCGGGACTGCCGCCCTCGCAGGTGGTGCCGGCCGGCTTCGGCGAGCACCACCCGCGCGCGGCGGGTCACGACGAGGCGGCGCGCCGGCGCAACCGGCGCATCGAGGTCCAGGTCGTGCCCATCCGCTCGGTGGGGACTTGAGCGAGCCCGAGGCGACCCCCGCGCGCCTCGCGCGTGCGCTCCTCTTCGCGGCGCGGCGAGCGCTCGGCGCCTTGCCGGCCGAGCACCACGAGGAGGCGCTCGCGGCGCTCGACGGGTTCCTCGCGGCGCCCGCGCCCGCGACGTACGTGGCGGCGGCGCGGGGGCTCGACGCGGCCGTGAGGACGCACCGCCTCGCCGGTGCGCTCGAGCGCAGCGCGCGCCGCAGCCTCGCGCGAGGCCTCGCGCGCCGCGAGGAGAGCCCGGGCAAGGGAGTGGCGGAGCTCGCGGCCCGCGGGGCAGCGGATGGCGCGGGCGCGGTCGACCGTCGCGCGGGGCGCCGACTCGCTGCGCTCGCGGCGCTGCTCGATGCGCACGCGGCGCTCACGGGCAGGGTGCAGGCCGCGGTCGAGCAGATGCGCGTGCGCCTCGGCGAGCCTGCGGTGGCGCCCGCGAAGACGCCACCGAAGACGAGCGCGCTCCGGCGCGGGGTGGCGGCGCGGCGGGTCAGGGAGCGGTAGCAGCCCTCGAGACGAGCAAGAGTAGCCAGGTGTGGGGAGCGGGGGGAGACGTAGGGGAGATCCGCCGGATCACACCGGGCGCCCGCGGCCCCGGGATCGGGGAGCGTGGCCCCGGGGATCTGGGCGAGATACCGGGAAAACTCTGCGTCTCCCGTGCGGCATGTCGATTGCTCTCTGCCAGGGAAGCGTCATGTGGGAGACACCGATAACCGTCCCGGGGTTCAAACCCACGGACGACGACCTGCAGCGGTGCCGGCGCGAGACCGTTCCCGCCGGCGTCCCGCTCCACGTCGTGACGCCGGCGCCGCGCGAGGCTGCCGCCGACGATCAGCCGGAGCCGCTGCCGCCCCCACCGCTGCCGCCCCCACCTTTCTCGTCCACGCCGATGCTCGCGCTCGACGTGCTTCGCGCGGCGCTCGAGGAAGGCGAGAGCGACGAGCGCCCGACGCGACCGATGCCGATCATCTCCATCGACGCGCTCGCGGCGACCGTGGACCTGCCCGCGATCCCGAAGCCGGCCCGCGCGACGGCCTGGGCCGACCTCACCTCCGCCGTGCAGATGCTGGCGCTGCGCGCGATCGAGCTGCCGATCGGCGCGGCCATGCTGCAGCGCGACTCGTGCCTGCGCCGCCGCCGCATCATCCAGGTGGCGCTCACGCTGCTCGTCCTCGTGGCGGTGCCGTGGGAGACGCGCTCGCGACCGCTCCCGGCGCAGCAGACCGCGCCGGTGGTCGAGGCGCTCGCTCCCCACGCCCCGCTGTCGACCTGCGTCTCACGCCCCGCCGCGGTCGCCGCCAAGCCCGCGCACGCCGCCGCGCGCCCGCGCCGCTGAGCGATCTGAACGGGAGGAACAAGGAACAGAGCAATAGAACAACAGAGCAACGCCGGAGCACGGAACGCCGGAGGCCGCCGTGATCGCCGCCGCTCCGTCATTCGCTGATCCGTGTTGCCTGTTGCCTGTTGCCTGTTGATCTACTCCTTGTTCACGCCGTGAGCTGCCCTCAGCGTGCCCGACCTCGCAGCGTCACGCCGTTCCACCGCTGCATCGGCGCGCCGCCGCGGCCCCCGCCGCCCGCCCCCGTGGGCGCGTCGGCGGGCAAGGGCGGCAGCCCGCGCGCCTTGAGCGCGGCGTCGATCGCGGCCACGTCGGAGGCCACGATCGTCGCAACGGCCTTCCGGACGTCGTCGAGCTCACGCTCGAGCACCGCGATGCGCTCGAGCTGGTACGGCGCCGGCTTGCCCTCCCAGCTCGACAGCGCGCCGTACAGGAGGTCCGCGTGCTCGCGCAGGCGCTCCTCGCCGGTGATAGCGCCGCCTTCCGTGGTGGCGACGATCTCCTTGCGAATCATCTCGGCATCCTCGACGAAGGCCTGCAGGCTCGCGCGCAACTTGTCCTTCTCCGGCAACTGACCAGCAATGCCGCCCGCCATCTGCTGCAGGAAG
>CAZQJC010000237.1:0-7606 GCA_964593795.1 uncultured Myxococcales bacterium
CCCAGTTGAGCAAAGCTCAACTGGGCCCCCCTCCCTGCGTCTTCGCTCGCTTCGCGAGGGACGCCCTTGCGGCTCGCTGCGCTCGCCTCGAACGCGCCGGCGCGAATCACTGCGCCCCCGTCGAGGTAGGCTCGTGGGATCAAAAAAGCAGCCGGGCGAAGGCCGCCAGCTTGCGCGGGCGGGTGAGCGCCTCCTTGTCGCGGCGGGGGAGCTGCTTGATCGCGTGCTCGAGGCGGAGCGCCTCGCCCTTCGACCGGCAGCGGCGCACCGCGCAGACGGTCAGCGGCCCGCGGCCGCGCGTGTAGCGCGCGCCCTTGCCGGCGTCGTGCGCGGCGATGCGCGCGGCGACGTCGCGCGCGATGCCCGTGTAGAGCGAGCCGTCGGCGCAGCGCGCGAGGTAGACGAACCAGAGGTCGTGCGCCACGCGGGCCGAGAGCTTAGCAACGGTGCGGCGGGGCTCGCAGACGCGCCGGGTGTCAGCGCGGGCGTCAGTGTCAGCATCGCGATGCGTCGAGGGATCCACAGTCGGGTCTGCTGGGCCCCGCCAGGCGGCGCGACGAGTGGTCGGGCCGGAAGCGTCGCCAGCCGGCCGCACCGCAGGGTCGCCACGTCAAATCGGCAGGTTGTGTCAGAACGCGCGTGCCACCTCGTGCCGCGCCCGCTCCGCCCGGCCGTGCACGACCGTCGAAAACACGACCCGGTATGCGCCGCGAGCCTGGTCCGCACCCTGCAACGCGATGCTGGCGTGAGCGCGTGCGCGGTCGACCCGGGGTGGATGGATGGGCGGGCAGAGCCTTCGGAACCGGTGACCTGGCTCGAGCAGACGTGGTCGGTCGAGGAGTGCCCTGCCGAACGCGGCCGGCTCCCCGACCTCGAGCGATTCCGGCTCGAGGACAAGATCGGCGAGGGCGCCTGTGGCGAGGTCTTCCGCGCCCTCGACCTCGTGACCGGCGAGCACGTCGCCCTCAAGGTGCGAAGGCCCGGCAGGGGCACGAGAGATACGGCGCTCCCGCGGCTGCAGCGCGAGCTGCGCGCCACGCGGAGCCTGCATCACGCCGGGGTCCTTCGCGCGCACGCGCTCTTCGAGCAGCCGGAGCACCTCGTCCTGTCGATGGAGCTCGTCGAGGGGCAGACGCTCGCGAGGCGGATCGCCGCGGGGGCGCCGCTGCCGGCCGGCGAGCTCGAGCGGCTTGCCCGGGCGCTCGCGTCGGCGCTCGCCGCGATCCACGGCGCGGGCATCGTGCACCGCGACCTCAAGCCGTCGAACGTGATGCTCCGCGCCTCGAGCGGGCTGCCCGTCCTCATCGACTTCGGCGCGGCGTGGCTCGACGAGACGGACGACGCCGGCGGCGTGCCCGACGGCCGGCCCTCGGGCCTGACCGAGACCGGCGGCGTCCTCGGCACGCCGCTCTACATGGCGCCCGAGCAGCTCCTCGGCGCGAGCGTCACGCCGGCCGCCGACGTCTACGCCTTCGGGCTCGTGCTGTGGGAGGCCGCGACGGGCCGCCGGCCCCATCGCGCAGGCACCATCGACGACCTCCGCGCGCAGCGCGTGGTGCGGCCGGCGGCGCTCGGTTCGCTGCGGCCCGACGTCGCGCCGGCGCTCTGCGAGCTCGTCGACGCGTGCCTCGAGCCGGACGCGACCCGGCGCCTCGCCGACGGGGCGCGCCTGGCCGCCGCGCTCGCCCTCGCCTGATCATCGGCCGCGGTACACTTCCGGCGTGGCGATCGCGGGCGGTGGCGGGGCGGTGGTGGGGCTGCCGCCTCGCTACGCGGTCGAGCGCGTGCTGGGGCAAGGGGGCATGGCCACCGTGTACCTCGCGCGGGACACGGCCACCGAGACCGTGGTCGCGCTCAAGGTCCTGCACCCCGAGCTGCGGCCTAGCGACGCGATCGTGACGCGCTTCTGCAAGGAGCTCGGCGTCGCGCGCCGCATCCGCCATCCCGCCGTCATCGCGACCCATGACCTCGTGCGCACGGACGACTGCGTGTGCCTCGTGATGGAGTACTTCGAGGGCACGGACCTCAAGCTGCGGCTCCGTCGTCATGCCCGAGTGCTCGGCAATGCGCTCCGACTGTTGCGGGGCCCCTCTCCCGACGGGCCCGTTGGGAGAGGGGCGGTTGCGCGATCCCAACGCTCTGGGGGGGTGAGGCCGGGCGTGGTGTATGGGGCCAGAAGTTCTGGGGTGCTGGACTCCCAGAGGCGCTAGGGCGCGATGCGGGCGAGGTCGGCCTCGAGCATGCCGTCGATGTGGCGCTTGCGCTCGGGGAGGCGGTCGCTCGTGTCGGGGGCCAGGCGAACCTCGGAGGCCGTGGGGAGGCGGCGGATGGCGAGGAGCGCGCGGAGGGCGGCGGTGCGCTCGGCGGGGGTGACGCCCTGGTGGCGCGGCACGCCGTGCTCGATGAGCGGGCGGTCGTCGGTGTTGAGCGGGCCGGGGCCGGCCAGGCGCAGCAGCTCGTCCCGGCCGGCGATGAACGACGCGGCGAGCTCGGCGGGATCGGCCAGGCCCCCCCGCGCGGCCGCCTCGGCGAGCGGGAGATCGAGCGGCGCCACGAGCGGCTCGTTCGACGCGACGAGGCCGACGAGGCCCGTGCGCGCGTTGAAGAAGCCGAGGTACGCATGCAGGTGGGCGAATACGTCGCCGAAGGTGCGCAGGACGACGAGGAGGTCGGGCACGCCGAGCTCGTAGAGCGGCAGCCACTGCACGTAGATCGCGCCGGGCGCCAGCAGCGAGCGGATGCGCGCGAGGTGCTCGCGGGCGTAGAGCGCGCCGGTACCCGCGATCTGCGGGTGGTAGAGGTCGCCGACCACGACGTCGTAGCGGCGGCCGGTGGCGGCGGCGTGGGCGACGAAGCTGCGCGCGTCGGCGGCGTGCAGGTGCACGCGCGGGTTGCGCGTGACGCCCCCGGTGCCCTTGTCGAAGTAGCCGAGCACGGTCTCGATCTCGGGCAGGAGGTCCACGGCGTCGACCTCGCCGCCGTGCGCGGCCACGGCGCCGAGCGTGATGCCGGTGCCGAGGCCGAGGACGAGCGCGCGCTTGGCGCCCGGTCGCAGCAGCATCGGGATGTGGCCCTGGCGCCGCTCGGCGAAGGCGCTCTGGTCGCCGCCCTCGAGGTAGCGGTTGTTGGTGCGCAGGCGGCGCGCGCCGCCGGGGCCTTCCTCGATCGAGATGGCCGCGAGCGGGCCCTCGCCGGACGCCACGATCTTGAAGCCCGGCGAGACCACGAAGTGCACGAGCCGCGCGGGCAGGAGCGAAAAGAGGCCGGCGCCCGCGAGGAGCGCGAGGGGGAGGATCTTGCGGCGGGCGAGGCCGGCGGGCAGCGGCGTGACGAGGAAGAGCGCCGCGGCGGCGACGCCGAGCGCGATCTTGGTGCCGCCGAGCGGGATGATCACGAGGGCCGCGAGCGCGGGCGCGGCCGCGCAGCCGAGGGCGCTGCCGAGCTGCATCGCGCCGACGCGCGCGCCGGCCGTCCCGGCGTCACGCACCGCGTGCGCGGTCAGCAGGCTCCCGAGCATCGTGGTGACGAAGGCGGGCGGCACGAGCAGGATCGCCGCGAGGGCGAGCTCCGCGGGCACCGCCCGCGCAAAGGGGATCGCGCCGCCGGTGCCGAGGTCCATCCCGGTCAGCCACGAGAAGAGGTCGGTCGTGTGCGCGGCCAGGAAGCCCCAGGCGACGAGGAAGACGGGGGCGCCGAGGATCCACGGCAGGGGGCGCCCCGGCCGGCGCGAGAGCACCGCGCCCGCGAGCGCGGAGCCGACGAGGTAGGAGGCGACGGCGGCGGCGAAGCTGTAGGTCGTGCTGCCGAAGGCCGCGGCGAGGACGCGGAAGGCGATCCACTCGACGAGCAGCGAGGCGAAGCCGACGAGCACCATCGCGAGGACGGGCCAGCGCAGCTCGGCGGGTGCGGGTGCGGGCTCGGGCGCGGCGGGCACGGCCGCGGCAGCGGCGTCCTTGCGCTTCTTGCCGCGCCTCGGGGAATCCATCTGCGCAGGCGAATGTGTCTCGGGCGCTGGTGCGGGCGTGGGCGCGGACGTGCCGCGTGACCACGCCGCCGCGAGGGCGGCGCAGCCGAGCTGGAGGCCGATCGCGACGGCCGCGGTGCCCCGGACGCCGAGCGCCTCGAGGAACACGAAGCCCGCGGCGAGCGCGCCGAGGGCGCCGCCGAGGGTGTTCGCGCCCCCGAGCCGCCCCACGAGGCGCGCCGCCTGTGCCCCGGGCGCGACGTCGAGCGCGCGCAGGGCGGCGGGGAAGGTGCCCCCGAGCGCGAGGGTCGCCGGCGCGATCGCCACCGTGGCGGAGACGAGCGCGACGAGGCCATGCAGGCCCACGGTCTCGCCGCTCGAGACGCGCGGGGCGACCTCGCCCGCGAGGCGCGCCGCGACGAGCGCCCACACGCCGCCGAGCGCCCCGGCCGCCTCGAGCGCGGCGTACAGGCGGAGGGGCCTTTCCGCGCGGTCGGCGCGCCGGCCGAACAAGCGTGCCCCGAGCGCGAGCCCCGCGAAGTAGACGCCGAGCACCGCGGCGGTGGCGTGGGCCTCGCTGCCGAGCGCGGCGGCGAGCGCGCGCGTCCACACGACCTCGGCGACGAGCGCGGCGAGGCCGGAGGCCACGAGGAGGCCGGTCACGCGGGCGTTCATCGCGCGTCGTCGGTAGCACAGTTCCCCACCTCCGTGCTCGTGCTCATGTCGGCCGCTCGCCCGAGCCCGAGCCCGAGCCCGAGCCCGAGCCCGAGCCCGAGCCCGAGAAGGCGTACCATCGTCCTGTGCTGGCCCTCGTCTTCGCGGCCGCCGCCTCCGTCGGCGTCAACGTCCACCTCCCGCCCGACGACGCGCTCGATCTGGCGGCCACGCTCGGGGTCGGCTGGATCCGCATCGACTTCGACTGGCCGACGGCGGAGCCGCAGCGCGGGCAGCGCGACTACGCCGTGTTCGATCGCGTGATCGACGGCGCGCGCGCGCGCGGGCTCGAGGTGTTCGCGACGATCGGCTACACGCCGCAGTGGGCCTCGACGGGCGATCGCAAGGCCGACGGCCCGCGCAACGACGTCCCCGACGCCGACGCCTATCGCGCGTTCGTCACCGACGCCGCGCGCCGCTACGACGGCAGGGTCGCCGCCTGGGGGATCTGGAACGAGCCCAACCTCGAGGGGTTCTTCGAGGGCACCTCGCAGGAGTGGCTCGACCACGTGCTCGGCCCCGGCATCGCGGGCGTTCGCGCCGGCTGCCCGCGCTGCCAGGTGGTCGGTCCCGAGCTCGCCACGATCTCCGACCGCTACGCGGACTGGCTGCGCGCCGCGCTGCGCGCCCACGGCGCCGAGCTCGACGTCATCTCGTGGCACATCTACGCCGGCTTCCCCGTGGACGGCGGCGGCGGGGTCACGAGCGACACCTTCTTCAACAAGCTCGACTGCCACCGCGTGGTGCGCGTCGAGGGGCAGCTCGTCTACGAGGGCCCGAAGAGCGCGCGCGAGGTCCTCGCCGAGGAGGGCTTCGCGCAGAAGCCCCTCTGGATCACCGAGACGGGCGACTCGGCGGCGCCCGACGACCTCGCGGCGCTGTCGTCGCAGGCGCGCTACCTCGACGACGTGCTCGACGCGATGGCGGAGCGGCCGTGGTGGACGCGCACGTTCTTCTACGAGCTCACCGAGGAGCACCCGATGGGCCTTTGGCCCGACGAGCACTGGGGCCTCGCGCTGCGAACCGCCGACCCGGACGCGGCGGGGGCGCACTTCCGGCCCAAGCCCGCCTTCGACGCGCTGCGGATGCGCCTGTCCGCGCCGCTCGCCACGCGGCCGCCCGTGACCGGCTGCCCCGACGGTCCGGACCTCCGGTTCGATGCTGGCACGACTGGACCGCGGGACGGTGGTGCACGGGACGGTGGTGCGCGCGATGGTGGGGCGCGCGACGGCGCGCGGGGCGATGGGGGCGGCGGTGCGAATGGTGCGGCGCCGGGGGCGCGCGCGAGCGGGTGCACGGCGGCGGGCGGTGGAGAGGAGAGAGGCTGGTTCCTGGTGGTGCTGGCCGTGCTGGCGGCGCGGCGGACGAGCGCGAAGCGGGCAATCCTCGCCGTATCCACGGCTACAGGGCCCGCTGGTATGACGCAAGGGCGGGGAGATGCCTGCAGGCAGACCCGGCGGGGATGCAGTTCGGCATGCTGATCTCCGAGCCGGGCGACACGACGCTGCATCCGTTCGGGTTCGCCGGTGGTCTGTTCGACCGGGATACGGGGCTCGTCCGCTTCGGAGCGCGGGACTACGACGCCGAGACAGGGCGGTGGACCGCGAAAGACCCCATCCGCTTCGCCGCTGGACTGACGAGCCTGTACTCGTACGTTGGAGGCGACCCGATCAATCGGAAGGATCCGCGAGGCCTCGACTGGCGCATCAACCCATTTCGGATCTTCGAGGAGGCAAGCGCCGCCGCCGCCGAGGCCGGACTGCCCGGAGTGTCTTCGAGCGGCAGCGGGGACGCTTACAGGCACTGCCTGGCGTCCTGCACAATGTCGCAGCAGATGTTTGGCGGTGGGCCGCAGGGACTGGCGGCCAGTCTGATTGCCGGATTCATTCACGAAGTCGGCAACAATTGGGATGGCCAGAAGCAGCCCGATGCAGCGATGGACTCCCACAACAACCAAGGTGGCGCTGCCATTGGGCAGAGCGGCGCCAAGTGTGGCCCAGGCTGCATGCTATTGCTCAACACGGGGCAACTCGTCACGATCCACCCCGCCGACGCGAAGCTCTACAGCGAGCAGGGACCAGACTACGGATATGGAGGCTTCCCACCACGCCCAGACCCGTACGCCGGAGGCCCCGCCTATGGCATCGGCTTCTAGCCTGGTGTGGATCGCCACCGGCCTGATTTCCATCGCTGGGTGCAGCAAGACCAGAAGGCACGACGTGTCCGTGTGCAATGCCACGGGCAGCGTGCTTGAGCGACCAGCCATCGGCATGACGTTCCTGTCCGAGCGACGCTGGCCCTTGTGCGATCGACTGGAGCCAGGGGCTTGTTGTGGAACGAAGTTCGAAGCGCCGAAGGAACGGAACAAGGGAGGGTATCTGCTGTTCTCTCGCGATCCCAAGGGGGCTGAGGAGCTGTGGGGAGATGCCTGCTACCAGGGGTTCCTCGTCTCGGATGAACCGTACGAAATCCGCATCGAGAAGAAGGACCGAATCATCTGCAAGAAAAGGCCGCAGTCGTAACTCCAGCCGTCCGGGAGCAACCTCTACGCGGGACGGTGGACCGTCCGCGCCGGCCACCTCTCCACCCCGCGCGTCACGGCGCGTGCACGCCGCGGCCCCACCGCACCACCCTAACCAACCCGCGGCCCGCACGCGCCGCGCCGCGCTCGCCACCTGCCCCACCGGGTCCACCGTCGAGTCCACCTGCGGGGCCGGCCGGCGCTCCTCGCTGCGCTCGTCGCGCCTGAGCGAGCGTCGCAAGCGGCCGCTGCGCGGCCGCGGCCGGCCCCGCCTTACACTGCGTCCCTGTCGCTGCGTTCGTGGTGGAGTCTGTCACTGAGCGCGTGGGCCCGCCGGAGCCGCAAGCCTGCGCCGCCCGCCCCCCCGCCGGCCCTCCCCCCCTCTGGACACCCCCCCACCCGCACCC
>CAZQJC010000238.1:0-22360 GCA_964593795.1 uncultured Myxococcales bacterium
CCGACGGGAGCGACGGGCAGCACCGGGCCCATTGGCGCGACCGGCGCGACTGGCGCGACCGGGTCGACGGGCGAGACCGGGTCGACGGGCGTGACTGGAGCGACGGGTGACACGGGCCCCAGTGGCGCGACGGGCGTGACCGGGTCGACCGGCGCAACGGGACCGACGGGAGCGACTGGTTCGACGGGCGCGACCGGGTCGACGGGCGTGACGGGATCGACGGGTGACACGGGCCCGATCGGTGCGACTGGCGCGACGGGCGTGACCGGGTCGACGGGCGTGACTGGATCGACGGGCAACACCGGACCGACTGGCGCGACGGGCGCGACTGGTTCGACGGGCGCGACGGGCAACACCGGGCCCACTGGCGCGACGGGCAACACGGGGCCGACCGGGACGACTGGCGACACGGGCGCGACCGGCGCGACAGGCAACACCGGTCCCATTGGCGCAACCGGCAGCACGGGCCCGACTGGCGCGACTGGCGCGACGGGCGCCACGGGGCCATCCGTGTTCAGCGCCATCGGAACGGGCACCAACACGACCGCGACGATGACCGTCGGTCAGGGCGCAGAGCTCGTCATCGGCGACGCCCTCGGCGGCACGCTCACGGTCGGCGACGGCGCCGGCCACGGAACGATGGTGGTCGAGAGCGGCAGCACGCTGAGCGCATCAGCGGGCGGCACCATCCACGCCACCCTCGCGGACACGGCGACCGCGCTCACCGCGACGCTCGGCGTGGCGGCCGGCGGCACGAACCTCACGAGCTACACGACGGGCGATCTCCTCTATGCGAGCGGCGCGACGACGCTCGCGAGGCTCGCCGACGTCGCCGTCGGCAGCGTCCTCGTCTCGGGCGGCGTCGGCGTCGCACCCTCGTACAGCTCGACCCTGCCGACGACGGTGCAGGGAAACATCACGCAGGTCGGCACGCTCTCCGGGCTGACGACCTCGGGCGCCGCCGTCAACCTCAACACCGGCGCGGGCAGCGGGAACGTCGCCATCGGCAATGGCAGCAACACGGCGGCGATCGCGTCCTCCGCCTGGGGGATCACGTCGGCTGGCGTGGTCTCGGGCCTGAGCGGGATCACGAACGGCATGCTCAGCTCGGGATCGTTCGGCAACATCACGGGCGTCGGCACGATCACCTCCGGCACGTGGCAGGGCACCGCCATCGACGTGGCGCACGGCGGCACGAACCTCACGAGCTACACGGCGGGCGATCTCCTCTACGCGAGCGGAGCCACCACGCTGGCGCGCCTGTCCGACGTGGCCGTGGGCAACGTCCTCGTCTCGGGCGGCGTCGGCGTCGCACCCTCGTACGCCTCGACGCTGCCGAGCGCGGTGCAGGCGAACATCACGCAGGTCGGCACGATCACCTCCGGCACGTGGCAGGGCACCGCGGTGCAGCCCGCCTACGGCGGCACGGGCCAGACGACGTACACCACGGGCGATCTCCTCTACGCGAGCGGCGCCACCACGCTCTCGAAGCTCGCCGACGTGGCGACCGGCAGCGTGCTCGTCTCGGGCGGCGCCGGCGTCGCGCCGAGCTGGAGCAACACGTTCGGCATCCCCGTGCACGCCGTCAGCAGCACGAGCGGCACGCTCGCCAGCACGACCTCGTACACCGCGACGATCACGAACGGCGGCACGAACCCGAGCCTGACGGTCAACGTGTCGTCGAACGGCAAGGCCCTCGTGACCCTGACGGCCAGCGTGTCCACCTCGAACAACAACCAGGGCTGCTTCGTCGGCTTCGCGATCTCGGGCGCCACGACGGTCGCGGCGGCGGACATCCAGTCGTCCACCCAGCCCGCGACGGGTGCCCTGGGCTTCGACGACGCGGCGGCGGCGAGCGGCATCATGAGCGCGACCTACCTCGTCTCGGGCCTCACCGCGGGCAGCAACACCTTCACGATGCGGCACAGGACCGCGACGACCAACACCTGCACGTTCGGCGGCCGCTCGATGGTCGTGATCCCGTACTGAGCTCGCCCCACGGGGCGATCCCGCGGGTCAGCCCTTCCTGGCCCTGACGCCGAAGTTGATCATCCAGGGGTGCAGGACGCGGCCGAGCTCGTCGACCCTGCGCAGCAGGGGGCGCGTCGGCGCGAGCTGGAACGGCCACAGGTGGCAGCCATCGAGGTGGACGTCCTGCATGCCCTCCTGCCGCAGCACGGCCGCGGCTCGCGCGGGCGAGATCCAGCGCTCCGGCCCGGCGAAGCCGCGCAGCCCGAGCCGCTGCGCCGCCACCAGCACCGGGTACCAGAGGCGGTTGGGCGTCGTCACGCAGACCGTCCCTCCCGGGCGGCATACGCGGCACATCTCGCGCAGCGCGCGCTCGGGATCCGGCGTGTGCTCGATGCACTCGGAGCTCAGCACGAGGTCGAACACGCCGTCCGAGAAGGGCAGGGCCAGGGCATCGCCCGCGACGCCCCGGCAGCCGCATCGCCGGGTCACGTCCGCCACCAGGGTGCGGCCGAGGTCGCAAGCGACGAGGCGACCGCCGGCCTTCACGATCGCGCGCGAGAAGCGCCCCGTCCCCGAGCCGACCTCGAGCACCAGGCGCCCCTCGAGGTCGACCTCGCCGAGGAGCCGGTCGAAGACGAGGTGGAGGCGGCGCTCCACGTCGTAGTCGCTCATGAGCCGGTCGAAGCGCTCCGTCCCGAGGTCGTCGAAGTAGAAGCGCTCGTCCCTCTTCACGCGCACGCATCGTAGCGGCCCCGTCGGCGGAAAGCCTGCTAGATTCGCGCTCCGAGCCATGGCGAACGAAGGTGCCGCGACAGCCGCCGATCGTGGTCGACCGCTCGTCTCCATCATCGGTCCCTGCTACGACGAGGCCGCCGGGATCGAGGCGTTCTACGAGGAGCTGCGGCGCGTGCTCGACGGGATCGCCGACCACGACTTCGAGGTGATCCTCGTCGACGATGGCAGCACCGACGGCACCCTCGCGGCGCTCGAGCGGATCGCCGCGAAGGACGCGCGCGTCCGCGTGGCGGCGTTCTCACGCAACTTCGGGCACCAGGTGGCGCTCACGGCGGGCCTCGATTTCGCCGTCGGCGACGCCATGATCACGCTCGACACCGACCTCCAGCACCCGCCGTCGCTCATCCCCGAGCTGCTGGCGCGCTGGCGCGCCGGGCACGACATCGTCTCCGCCGTGCGCGAGGACACCGACGGGGTCTCGTTCTTCAAGCGCGCCTCGTCGCGCGCCTTCTACTGGCTCATCAACGTCCTCGGCCCGATCGAGGTCCCGTCGGGCGCCGGCGACTTCTGCCTCGTCTCGCGCCGGGTGCAGCGCGCGCTCGGCGGCATGCGCGAGCGGCACCGCTTCCTGCGCGGCATGATCTCCTGGTCGGGCTTCGATCGCGCCTTCGTGCCCTACCGGGCCTCCGCGCGTGCCGCCGGCCGGTCCAAGTACACCTTCTGGAGGATGCTGGGCCTGGCCCTCGACGCCATCCTGTCGTTCTCCACGGGGCCGATCCGGCTCGCCACGCGGCTCGGCCTGCTCGTCACCGTGCTGGGCTTCGCGTACCTCGCGTGGAACCTGATCAAGGCGTTCATGACGGGCGTGATGGCACCCGGCTGGGCCTCCCTCATCGGGCTCACGATGATCCTCGGCGGCGCGCAGCTCCTCTTCATCGGCCTCATCGGCCAGTACCTGGCGCGCGTCTTCGAGGAGGTCAAGGGACGTCCCCTCTACCTGCTCAAGCAGGAGCCCCCGCCGCCGCGGCCGCGCGAGCCCGCCCCGGCGGCGGTCACCTCGGCGGCGCGGCCTTCCTGAGGTCGAGCTTGCGCTGGTTCGCCTCGAGGTTGTTGCGCGCCAGCGGGAAGACGGGCTGAAGCAGGAGCGCCTTTCGGAGCGCGGCGTCCGCCTCCTCGTAGCGCCCGAGCTCGTGCAGCGACCAGCCGAGGTCGTTCCAGGCGGCGGCGCTGCGCGGCGTGTCGGGCATGGTGGCGAGGGCCTTCCTGAAGAGCTCCACGGCCTCTTGCCGCCGGCCCGCGGTGAGCTGCGCATTGCCCTGCACCAGGAAGGTCTCGAAGTCGGCCGCGCGTCGCTGACCCGCGGCGCGCACCTCGTAGGCGCCGACGCCGATCGCCAGCGCCACGGCGGCCGCCACGGCGGCCTGCGCCCGGGTGATGCGGCGGATCGCCTGCCAGAGCGCCGCGAGGCCGGTCACCTCCGCGCCGCTCGCGCGCGCGAGCTCGCTCACCGCACGCCGGAGGAGCACGAGGCCCTCGGTCGACACCTTGCCCGTCTCGGAGACCTGCTCGAGCCAGCGCCGCGCCGCCTCCGGGGCCTCTCCGCTGCTGCGGCCCTCCGGGAGCGTGGCCGCCAGGGCGCGGAGGTCGTCGTCGAGCAAGGCGCGCGACAGCAAGAGCGCGTCACGCGGCGAGCTGCCCCAGAGGAGCTCGATCGAGGCCAGGCGTGCGCGGCAATCCTCGAGCTGTCCCATCTCGGTCTCCTTCATGCGCCTAGCTGCATGGCATATCGTCCGTAGGCCTTGCCGAACTGCCGGTAGGTGCCGATCTGCACGAGGCCATTCGATCGGTAGAAGGCCACCGCCGCGGCGTTGTCCGCCTCCACGCTGAGCTCGTAGCGCGAGATCTGCCGCGCCCGCAGCGCGTCGCCGAACGCGGCGAGCAGCGCGCTGCCCACGCCGGCGCCCCGCGCCTCCGCCCGCACCGCGACGTAGGTCAGCTCGGGCGCTCGCGGATCGAGGCGCCCGTCGTGCAGGCTGGCCCGGCCGTCCAGCAGATCTCGGAGCAGGCTCGGCCGCCGGAGCACGCTCGCCAGCACCGCGCCGAGCATCCGGACGCCCCGAGCGCGCAGCGCGTCGCGCCGCAGCGCGCCCGGATCCCAGGATCCGAGCACGAAGCCGCGCAGCACTCCGCGCTCCTCCGCGACGAACGCGACGCAGCGCGGGCTCTCGACGTAGCCCCGGTAGAACGCGCGCGCGGCCCGCGGCCCGAGCGCCGCGAGCAGGCCGCCGAGCGCCCTGCAGTGCAGCTCGGCGACGGCGGCCACGTGTGCGATCCTGAGCGGCGCCACCACGATATCCTTATCTGTCATCAATCCGGCAAAGTCCAGATACCCACGTGCGCATCGAGACCCTCGGCGACCAGGATGGCAGGCGATGGGATGCCTTCGTGGCGCCTCGCACCGCGACCGTGACCGACCTGTTCGCGTGGCGACTCGTCGTGCAGCAGGCCTATGGCATGCGCACCCATTCCCTCGTCGCGGTGGACGACGCGCAGCGGGTGCGCGGCGCGCTGGCGCTGCAGGAGGTGCGACATCCCCTGTTCGGCCGCTACCTGGCCACCGCGGCCTTCGCCAACGACGGCGGCCTGCACCACGACAGCCCCAGCGCGCGCGATCTGCTGCTCGCCGAGGCCAGGCGCCTTTGCGCCGAGCGCCGCGCGTCCCACGTCGTCATCCGCACGAGCGGCGAGGACCTTCCGGGGTTCGTGGCGGACCATCGCTACCACACCGCCGTCGTCGACCTCGGCGGCGGCGCGGCGGCGCTCTGGAAGCGGCTCCCCGCGAAGACCCGCAATCAGGTCCGTCGGGGCCAGAAGGAGGGGTTCGAGATCCGCACCGGGGCGGCCGAGATCGAGCCCTTCCACCGGGTGCTGCACGCCCACATGCGCGACCTGGGCTCTCCTGCGCACGCGCTTCGCTACTACGAGCTCATCGCCAGGCACCTCGGCGAGCACGCGCGCTTCCTGGTCGTGCGCGAGGGCGAGGCGGTCGTGGCCGGCGCCCTCTTGTTCCTCATCAACGGGACCGCGGCCAACCTCGCCACGGTGGCGCTGCGCGAATACAACCGGCGCTGCCCCAACTACCTCCTCTACTGGCACATGATGGAGGCGAGCTGCGAGGCGGGCTGCACGCGCTTCGACATGGGCCGCTCCGTGGAGGGCAGCAGCAACCTGCGCTTCAAGGAGAACTGGAACCCGCAGATCACGCCGCTCTCTTACAACCATCACCTGCGCACGCTCGACGCCGTCCCGTTCGTCGATCCGAGGAACGTTCGCTACCGGCTGCCGATGGCGATCTGGCGGCGGTTGCCCTTGCCGGTGACGCGCGCCGTCGGTCCCCACCTGATCACTGGCCTCGTCTGACCCCGTCCTCGCCGCTGCCCCAGCGCGCGAGGCACGCCCGCAGCTCGCGGCTCCGCAGGACCTCGGCCTCGCGCTGGTGGCACGGCGCGAAGTAGTAGTCCACGAGCCAGGGGTAGCGGGCCCAGACCGCCTCGTCGCCCGGGGCGGCCCCGCCCGGGTGGAAGAGGATCTCCACCGAGGCGTCGGCCGCGCCGACCCGCGCGTGGATCTTGCGCAGCGCGGCGTCGACCATCGGCGTGGTCATGTCCCCCATCCGGAGGGCCCCGACGAACCAGTCGTCGGCGGCGACGGCGCTCCGCCGCTGGTAGGCGCCGAGCGCGTTGAGCAGCGCGAGCTTGCCCACGTCCGCGGGCCCGGCGCCGAAGAGGCCGGCGAACGGCTCTCGTACGAGACGCAGGCCCAGCGCGCCGACCTCGCGGCAGAGCCCCGCCACGATGTGGCCCACGAAGGGGAGGTGGTGCAGGTGCATGTGGCTGTTGAGGCGAAGCGGCACGTCCGGGCCGAGCGCCGCGCGAACCTTCCTCGCCTGCGCGCCGAGCTCCGCGCGGACCTGGGCCTCGAGGCGTGCGCGCTTCGCCGTCCCCGCTAGCGCGTGGGCGCGCCAGAGCGACTGGAAGCTGTTGCGCAGGAGGCCCTCGGCGTCCACGAGCAGCGGGATCTCCGCGATCGGTGCCACGGGCGCTCCCTCCACGAGGTTGAGGTGCACGGACAGGGCGACCTCGGGACGCCGCCGCAGCTCGCTCACCGCGTGGTCGAACGCCGCGCCGTTGGCGATCAGGCTGACGCCACGCACGGGGCCCTCGTCCACGCACCGCAGGATCGCGTCGGTCACCCCTCGCGACACTCCACAGTCGTCCGCGTGCACGCGCAGTCGCATCGTCAATACATGTTCACGAAGGCGGGGATGGAGCCAGGGGGCACCTGGAGGGTGCGGTCCACGGTGCGGCCTTCGGATCGCGAGACGGCGATCGTCCGCGCCGCGGGATCCCAGCAGGCCACGTCCACGCGGCCGTCCTGGTCGTAGTCGGCCGGCATCGGCAGGCAGGAGGGAGGGCCGAGCTTCCACGAGGTCGCGGCTCCTGTCGCGGGGTCGCGCCGGTACCACGTCGCATTCGAGGGACGCCACACGACCACCTCGTCGATCCCGTCGCCGTCGTAGTCGCCGGGCACGAGGACGTCGTCCGGCGCGCCGAACTGGAACGTCACCTGGCTCCTGGCGGGGTCGTCGCCCGCGCGCAGCAGCGTCCAGTCGCCCGTCGGCGGATGGAAGATCGCCAGGGTGGCCGGCGCGCCTGCGAGGAAGCGCCCCACGACGGGGATGTCGTCACGATCGGCCGGGCCGGGGCCCGCGATGCGTCGCTCGCCCACGAGCCACTCGCCCGTGCCGCGGCGCCACGCGAGCGGCTCGTCCTTGCCGTCGCCGTCGAGATCCGCCACGAGGGGCACGTCCGTGTCCCAGAACCAGCGCCTGGTCTCCTTGGTCCACTCGGCGCCCGGGGCGACGAGCTCCGACCAGTACCACCCCCGGTAGTCGACCAGATCGGCCAGCCTGGCGCCCCGCGCGAAGTACGTGTCCGCCATCCGCCCGGCGATGAACGCCCCGCGATCGAACCGTCCAGCGAGGACGTGCGCGTGATCGTCACGGAACCAGGCGGGCAGCGCCACGCGCTCCGCGCCGAGGACGAGCTCGTGGCGCCCGAGGTCGTGGAAGGCGAGCTCCTTGCGGCCCGAGCGCGCCTGGGCGACCACGCGCGGCCGCCAGAAGCGCTCGATCCCGTCGTCCACCCGCGCCGTCGGTCCAGCGATCCGGTAGAGCACGCGCGGCCCCCCGCGAGCCGCCTCGACGAGGATCCGCTCGGCGACGAGCTTGTCGAAGCGGCTGCGGACGACGAGCGGCAGGCGGGGCAGGTCCACCTGCGCGCGGGTCGAGTACCAGACCACGCCGGCTTCCTCGGCGGCGCCCGGCCGCAGGCGTGCGAGGCGGCTGCTCGCGCGCTCTCGATCGGCGACCAGCGTGGCATCGACGAGGAAGCTGCCGACCCGCTCGAAGCGGCGCGGCGTCACGGAGAAGACGCTGCCCCCGTAGACCTGCAGCTCGTCGAGGTAGTCGTGGCGCTCCGGCTCGTTCCAGGAGCTGTCGAAGGCGACCTCCCGGTTCCCCTGCTTGAGGCGGCCGAGCTCGCGGCCGAGGTGCTCGGCGATTGGCGAGGCATTGGGCGACTCGTAGAAACCGAGCCACCGGCCCTGGCGATCGAACGACGCCGCGTACACGTAGACGAGCGGCAGGACCGCCATCGCGGCGAGGGCCGGCGCCAGGATCCAGCCCGAGGTGAGGCGCGATGACGCGATCGCGAACGCGGAGAGGGGGCCGAGGGCGAGGTGGGCCACGAAGAAGAACTTGGCGATCTCCGTGAACTCCTCGATGCCGCTGCCGCCGTAGGCGTAGTACACGAGCTGCGGCGTCAGGTACGACACGGCCAGCAGCGCGGCGAAGAACGCGAAGGCCTCGCGACGCGGGCGGGGGGCCGTGGATCGGCGACGCGGCCACGACGCAATGGCAACGAGCGCAATGACGAGCGGCAATCCGAATCCCGCCAGGTTCCAGTGGATGAACCCGAGCAGGCCGCCCGTGGAATAGCCCAGCGTGCCGCGCGCGGTCAGCGTGCTGAGGTTGGCGCCATAGCCGTCGCCCCGCGAGAGGACGCCGCCGTGCGCGAAGGCGAGCAGCGTGACGCCGGTGACGAAGACGACGCCCTCGACGAAGTGGCGGCGCGTCGGCCGGCGCAGCCAGCGCGCGGCGAGCAGCAGGCCCGCCGTGACGCAGGCCGTGGCGCCGAAGACGGCGTGCCCGAGGAACAGCAGCCCGAACGAGAACGTGCTCGACAGGAGCCACCACGGCGAGGCGCGAGGGCGCGAGAGCCAGCTGCACAGCAGCCAGGCCGACAGCAGCGTGAGCGCGAGGCCGAGCGCGACCGCGTGCTGCTGGAACTGATTGACGATGTCCCAGGGCAGGTTGGAGTTGGTGCCATCGGCATTGTGCAGGTGGAAGACCGGAGTTCGCGCGCCCTCGACCAGGCTCGCCCAGAAGCCCTGCGTCGGATCGTGGCGGTGAAGGAGCAGCGCGGGGTCGCCCTGCTTGGGGAACGACTGGTACGTCTCGAGCCAGGGCACGTAGAGCCAGGCGAGCCCACCGCCGAGGAGCACCGTGAACGAGCCCCACGCGCACGCCCGGCGCGGCAGGCCGAGCTGGGCGAGCCAGCCGAAGACGAACAGGAAGATGAAGAGGTGCAGCGCGGTGCTGACGACGTCGATGGCGACGTTGGCAGAGCAATGCAGCAGCCAGACCAGGGTGCCGGCCAGCATCGTCGAGCCGTAGTGATATTTCAGCGGGAGGTCCGGGAAGGCGTTGTGGCGCGGCGGGAAGAGGCCCTCGGCGAACTGATTGGGCGCCGTGAGGTGGATGGCGCTCGAGGCGACCTCGTCCCAGTAGGGCGTACTGACCGCCATCAGCCATTGTGGGAGCCCGGCGACGACGCCGAGGCACACGACGGGCAGCCAGCCGCGCCAGGTCGCGAGCAACGCCCGGAGCGACAGCTCCGCAGGGCGTCGCCACAGGAGGAGGAGGGTGGTCGCGGCGTTGACCACGATCCAGATCTCCGACGCGACGATCGAGCTCCCGGTCAGGCGTCCGAGCAGGTTGACCGCGCCGAGCCAGCCGGCGAGCGCCCCGCCCGAGGCCGCAAGGAGGCGGAAGAACGGCGTGGAGCCGCCAGCGCCGACGCGCCCGGCGGCCCACCAGGGGGGGAGCCAGAGCACGAGCGCGATCAGTGCGAAGCGCAGGAGCAGGTAGATCGAGCCGGGTGCGTTGGGCAAGGTCGAGAGGGGCGCATGGTAACATGCCAATGACATGCCCACCTCCGCCTCTCTGACGCGATGGGGGCCCTTCACCGCCCTGGCGCTCGCGTGTCTGATCGTCGTCGCCGCTGCGCACCAGGGCTCGCTGGCGAATTCGCTTCACCTCGAAGACGCGCAGATCGTCGGACAGAATCCGGCAATCCGCAGCCTCGCCAATGTCTCCCGCTTCTTCTCGGAGCCATCCTCCTACAGCATTGCAGCCGGTCCCGGGGTCTATCGCCCGCTCGTGACGCTGAGCCTCGCGCTCGATTTCTGGTGGGGCGGCGGGGCCATCCGGGCCTTCCACCTCGGGCAGCTCGGGCTCCTGCTGACGCTCGGCGCCGCGCTCGCCTTCCTCTACCTCCGGCTGATGAACCTCAGCGCGCCCGGTCCCTCCAACCGGTCCCTCGCGCTCGTGGCGGCGACCTGGTTCTGCGTGCACGTCGCGAACACGGAGACGCTCAACGTGATGGCGGCCCGGGCGGACATCCTCGCGGGCCTCGGGATCGCGACGGGGCTCGGCCTCTACCTCGGCTCCGCGCGGGCGCGCCGGCGGGGGCTGTACCTCCTGCCCGTGGGGCTCGGTGCGCTCGGCAGCTCGCTGGCGCTCTGGTTCGGACCGCTCCTCTTCGTCCTCGTCCTCCTCGCGCAGCAGCGCTGGTACGCCGGCGCGCCGGCGGCGGCCAAGGCCAGGCGTGCCCTCCGGATCGCGGTGCCCGCGCTGGTCGGAGGGCTCGGTCTCTACTGGCTGCTCGGGGCGCTCGCGGGCAAGGCCGCCGAGCCGACGCTGGCGGCCCGGCTCGATCATGCGATCGCGCAGCCGTGGTCATGGCTGCACTACCTGCGCCTCTTCGTCCTGCCGGCGGGCCTGTCCGTGCAGAGCGATCAGGTCATCACGTCCGCCCACGACACGCGCGTCGTCTCGGGGCTGGTCGCGGTGGTGACGCTGGGGGCCCTGGCGTGGAGGTGCGCGCGAACGCGGGCCGGCTGGCCGATCGCGTTCGGTCTGGCGTGGTTCGCGATCACGCTCTTGCCGAGCTCCAGCGTCGTTCCACAGGCGGAGGCCATCTCGGAGCGACGCGTGTTCGTCCCCTACATCGGCCTGGTCCTCGCGGCGGTGTGGGCGGCGCGTCTGGCGGTGCCCTGGCTGGGGGCGCGGCTCGCGCTCGCGCCTTCCTCGCACCGTACGCTGGCCGTGGGCCTTGGTGCGCTCGTGATCGGCGGACACGCGGTGGGCGCCGGGCTCCGCCACCGGGTGTGGCTGACCGAGGAGAGCTTGTGGGCGGACGCCACGAAGAAGTGTCCGCAGCAGGCCGCCGCGTGGCTGAGCTACGGGCTCGCGCTCATGGCGCGCAACGAGCTCGCGGGTGCGCGGGGCGCGTTCGAGCGGGCGCTCGCGCTGTGGCCGGGCAGCGTGGCGCTCGAGATCAACCTCGGGATCGTGCACGGCGCGCTCGGGGCCCAGGCCGAGGCGGAGGCGCACTTCCGGCGCGCGCTGGTGCTCGGACCGCGAGAGCACCTCTCGCACTACTACTACGGTCGCTGGCTGCTCGAGCGCGGGCGCGGTCCAGAGGCGCTCGTGCAGCTCGAGCAGGCGTCGCAGCTCGCGCCGGGCGACGCGGCCTCCCACGGGCTCGTCATGGACCTCCTGGCCGCACGCGGCGACGCGAGCGGCGCGGCGAAGGCGGCGCGGGCGTGGCTCTCCGTGCACCCCGAGGACGCGCACGCGAAGGCGCACGCGGCGGGCGTGTCGCCCCTGTCGCTCTCCCCGCCGACGCCGGAGACGTACCTCGCCTTCGGCCTCGAGCAGCTCAAGCGCGACTCGTCCGCGCTGCCCGCGGTGCTGGCGTACCGTGAGGTGGTGCGGCTCCGTCCGTCCTCCGCGGAGGCCCTGAACGACGTCGGCTTCGCGCTCTGCAAGCTCGGCTTCTTCGCGGAGGCGGTGCCCGTGCTCAAGGCGGCGCTCGAGCTCAGGCCGGATCTCGCGCTCGTCCGGAACAACCTGGCCTGGGCCACGGCGGAGCAGTCGCGCCGGGAGCCGAGCCCGGTGCCGCAGGGCGCGCCCGTCTTCGGCACCGGTCCGGCGAACCGCCCCGTCGCGGACCGCCCGGTCGCGAACTGAAGATCCGCCGCAAGATCGGCTGATCCGCCTTCGTGCTGGTGCTCGCCCGGGCGCTGCGAAGCACGTCAGCCGCGTCGCTTCCTCCTCAGGAGGGCATAGGCCAGGCCGCCTGCCGCGGCCGCGCCGAGCCACCACCAGAGCGAGCTCGACGGCTCGGGTCGGGGGCGCTCCGCGGCGAGCGCGCCCCCCGGTCGCGTCGCGATGGCCGGATCCTGCCGGGCCGGCGGTGCCGGGGGCGCCGGCGACGGCTGCTGCGGCTCGGGGCGCTCTGCGCGGGGCTCGATCGCGGGACGATCGCCACCTTTGCTCGGCTCGCGCCTTGGCGAGGTCGCGACCGCAGGCTGCTCGCGAACACGCGGTCGCGGCCGCGGCGCTGCCTGTGCGGGAGGCGCGGGACCATGCTCGTCGTTGGCCGGGCCGGCTGCGACCGGCGCTCGTTCGAGGGTCGCCCTTGCGGCGGGCTCGGCCGCGACGGGCGCCTTTGCGACGGGCGCCTTTGCGACGGGCGCCTTCGCGACGGGCGCCTTTGCGACGGGCGCCTTCGCGACGGGCGCCTTCGCGACGGGCTTGGTTGCCCGGGGCTCTCTCTCGACGGGCGCCTTCTTTGCGATGGGCGCCCTTGCGACGGGCGCCTTCGCGGCGGGCTTGGTTGCCCGGGGCTCTCTCTCGACGGGCGCCTTTGCGATGGGCGCCCTTGCGACCTTCGCGACGGGGCGCTCCGCGACCGGGCGCTTCGCGACGGGGCGCTTCGCGATCGACCTGGTGGCGACGGGCTCTCTCTCGACCGGCTCCATTGGGGGCCTGACCGCGACGGGCGCTCTTTCGACCGGCTCCATTGAGGGCCTGGTGGCGACGGGCTCCCTTGCGACGGGCTTTTCCGCGGGGGGCCCCGTCGTGACCTCGGCGACTGGCTCCTTCGCCACGGGCTCCTTCGCGACTGGCTCCTTGGCTGCCACGGCGGTCCCGGCCGTCGGGGGGACGTCCCCGCGAACCTGTGCAGGCGCGGGCTTCTGCCCGGTGTCGGGCGACCGGCGAGGCGCGGGCGTCCGGGGCGGCGCCTTGGCGATCATGGCGAGCGAGGGCTCGGCCTGACGGAGCTTGCCGAGCGAGAGCGAGACCCCCACCACGACGGTCCTTCGATCGGTGATGCCCTCCCGGTAGTCGTCGGCCAGGGGCGTGTAGTCGAAGCGGATGTAAGGCCCGAGGTTGACCCTCCCGACGGGGAGCTCGTAGCCCCCGCCCGCGCTCATGCCCAGGTGGCTGACGGCGGGCTCGCGGCCGGGCGGATCCGGCACCGCGACGACGCCGGGCGTGGGGGGCGGCCGCATCACGGGGCCGCCCACGCCGGAGTAGCTGGCCCAGCCGATGAGGGCCTCGAGCCAGAAGTTGCCGCCCGTCTGCGTGGCGAGGCGGAGCCGGGGCCCGGCGAGCAGGTAGTGGTTGGAGTACGTCCCGGTGGTCGACCGGAGCTCGTCGAGGAGGTAGCGGGCCCCGAAGGACAGCGGGCCGGTCAGCTCGACGTCGAGCCCGAGGCCGGTGGCGATCGAGGGGTTCTCGCGATTGTAGCCGCGGTATCGGTTCGTCGCGTTGGCGTCGCCCTGCATCTGCATGCCGGCGCCGAGCTCGAGGGACATGCGGAGCGCCCCTGGCTCCGCGTGGGCGGAGGTGCCAGCGAGCACGACGCATCCGACCAGGACGGCCGAGCCCGAGCGCCGCAGCGCTGGGGCTGAGGTCCCTGGATCGCCAGAAGCCCGTTCGGTGCGGTCGGCGTGCGCCAGTCCCTCGAGTATAGGCCCGCCGGGGCGTCCGCGCCGGGACTGCAGCGCCCTGGCCTCCGCGCTTCGCCCTAGGCGAGCCCTAGGCGAGCCCTAGGCGGCCCCGGCGAGCTCCTTGATGACCGCCTGCTGCAGGCTCTGCATGAGCACCTGGCCGGCTTCCTCGAAGAGCTCGAGACAGTCCACGGCGCCCCGGCCGGGGGCGGGCGCGTGGCGCAGCGCGCCGCTGGCCGTCCGCTCCTGGCGCAAGAGGACGTCGTCGCCCAGTCGCAGCGAGAGGTCCCCGGTCGCGCGGTCCTTGGTCACGTGCAGCTCGGCGAGCTTGCGGTCGCACGTGGCCTGGATCCTGTCCATCGTCTGCTGCTGGTCGAGCCGCACGCGCGTGCCCTCCGGAACGCCCACCGTCATGGCGAGCGTCTCGAGATCGAGCAGGTGCTCCTCGCGGAGCGGCGCCGACAGCGAGAACGTCAGGGCGTCCGGGTAGAGCTTCCAGGTGCTCGTCCCGACCCTCGCCGCCGCGCGCACCGCGCCGGGAAGCGCCGACTTGCGCACCGCCGCGCGCAGCGAGAAGCGCCCCGGATCGCCGGGCTCGATGAGGACCTCCTCGAGGGTCACGAGCTCGTCGGTCTCGGACCGCCGGTAGACGAGGCCCGCGCCGTCCTTCTTGAGGCCGTCGACGACCTCGCCCGAGGCCAGGCGCGTGATGCCGAGCGAGGTGGGCATCGCGACGCCGCCCACCTTGCTGGCCGCGAAGGTCCCCTCGACGCTCTTCTTGGGCGGCTTGCCCTTGACCCGCCAGCGGCGGCCTTCCTGGATCTCGAACCGCCCCGAGATCGCTCCGTCGGGCGAGAGCGAAAGGTCGAGGTGCTGCGAGCTGTCGGCGCGCCGGAATCGCTCCGGCACCGCGAGGGCGGTCGTGCGCACGACGCCCTCCTCGAGGCCGACGCGGAGCGAGCGGTCGAGCCCATCCCGCTGCCTGTGGATCTCGAACGAGGCGGTCGCGCCGCGCCGCACGAGCTCGGCGCGCACGCCGCTTCCGTGCTCGAACTGGAGCGACGTGTCGAGGTCGTCCACCACGAGGCCCACGCTCTCGATCGCCGCGCGCGTCCGCGCCTCGAGGCTGCGCGCGAGGGCCTCGAGCGCCTCGTGCTGCGCGAGCAGATCCTGCAGATCGCCGAGCGCCTCGAGCCGTCCTTGGGCCTTCTCCTTCTGCTCGCGCGCGGCCTCCTCGAGCAGGCTCTGCACCTTGCGGGCGCGGCGCTCGGCGGAGCGCATGGCGTACGCCCGCGCGGCCTCGGGACCCGACCACGCGTAGCGCACCCCCGCGGACGCGCCCGTCCAGACGTTCCTGCCGGTGCCGCCCCGCGCCGCCTTCGCCGCGGCTCCGGCGGCGCCGCTCGCCTCCGCGTGCGCCGCGAGGGCGTGCGCGGTGACGCGATCGAGCGCGGAGACGAACGGCTCGAGCTCGCCGAGCGCCTCGCCGAGCACGCCGGCGAGCCCCTCGAGGACGCGCTGCAGGTCCGCGCCCCAGTCCCGCGACGCGAGGGGCGGTGCGCCCTCGGTGGGACGTACGCCGCGGCAGGTGAGGTTGCCGCTCAGCCGGCCGCCCTTCTTCTGCGCCGTCGAGGCCTGCAGGTCCGTGGACAGGTCCCGCCAGCGGCCCCCGCTCGGCGACGGCGTGGCCCGGAGGTTCGTGAGCGCGACGTCGTAGGCGTCGTCGCGCGCCGGCTCCTCGGCGTACGCCGGGACGTGCACCACGATCTGGAACGGCGCGGGGGTCGGGAGCTGGATGGGCGTCAGCGAGCTGGCCGGCGTCGACATCGCCCCGGACCGCCCGCGCATGCCCGCCCCGGGGGCGGCCTCGTCGAGCGACTCCGACGAGGTGCGACGCATCGGCTCGCCGCCCTCTCGTCGCCTCGCTCCGTCGAGCATCCGGTTGCTCGCGCCGCCGCCGCCCGCGCCTCCGACGGACAGCAGTCCATTGCCGGCCGGGCGGAAAGGACCGTCGGCCGCCGCGGCGGGGCCCGCGGGCGACAGGAGCGAGTTGCCGCCGGCCACGCTATTCGGCCATCACGAGGAGCAGGTACTCGCCGGCCTTCGCGGCGCCGCCGGGCGGGACGAACGAATCGACGACGAGGAGGTACGTCCCCGGCGCCAGCATCGCCGAGATCTCGCGGTCGTGGCGCTGCAGGCACGCGGCCTCGGTGGGCGCGGACAAAAGGTGCAGGTCGACGTCGACGTCGCCGCGCACCATCATCGTGGCGCGCAGCTTCGTCGGGCTCGTGACGCTGAGGCGATACGCGATCTCGGGGCCGCTCTCGTCCTGCGGGGCGCCGCAGCCGGTGTACATGGCCAGCGCGCGGCTCGTCCCGCGCGCGGTGTCGGCGAGGTCCACGAACGGCAGCGCGTCGATGACGAGCGGCGACGCGAGCGTGCCGGTGCCCTCGAGCGGCGGCGCATCCGCGTCGGGCGCGGCCTCGCCCTCGAGCGCGCGCCGTGCGCGATCGAGCGCGGTGATGGTCAGGAGGTTGCGCAGGTTGTAGCCGTACTGCAGGCCGGCGCTCGTGAGCTTGCAGACGCCCTGGGGCGAGGCGCTCGGGTGGACGTGGTCGGGGCCGAGGCCGTGCCCCGGCAGCGTCAGCAGCTCGCGGTGGTAGTCCACGAGCGGGATCTGCCGCCCCTGCGCGATGCCGCGCACGACGAGGTTGTACTCGGGCACCCACGCATCGAGCGTGGGCATGTCGTCGCGCGGCGGGATCGTGGACAGGATCGGCACCGTCCCGCCCGCGAGCAGCTCGTCGACGATCGTGAGCATGTTGCTCGCGTACGACTGCGCGTACGCGCCCGGGCTCGCGCTGAGCTGCACGTCGTTGGTCCCGAACATCACCACGGCGTAGCGCGGCGAGATCTCGCCCACCTCCATCGAAAGCGGCGAGGGCGAGCCCGTGATCGCGAAGACCGCCGACCGACCGCTCACCGCGGCGTGGCTCCTCCTCGCAAAGGGGCTCGTGCCGCCGGCGTCGCCGCCGCGGAAGAGATCGATGGAGGCCTCGAGCGCGGTGCGGCCGCCCAGGTCCACCGCGCTGCCCTGGAAACAGCCCAGGAACGCCGCCGGCTCCGCGGTGATGGAGTCGCCGACCTTCGCGAAGACGTCGGCCCTCCGTGCCGCCCGCGCCGCCACGGCGCGCAGCCCTCGCGCGACCGCCGCCGTGATCGGCGAGTGCGTGCGGTCCGCCGGGTAGCGCGCGGGTCGATCGACTCCGCCGTCGGCGCCGCCGTCGTCGGCGCCGCCTGCCGCGTCGGGGCCGCCGTCGGACGTCGTGGTGCCGCCAGCTCCGCCGTCCCGGCCCGGGCGCGCGCCTGCCGCACCTCCGTCGGGCGTGGCACCCGCCGCCCCCGCGCTGCCGGCGCCTCCGGTACTGCCCGCACCGCCCGCACCGGCGAGGCCCACGTTGCCCTGATCGGCGGCGTCACAGGCGATCGCGACCGTGGACACGAGGAGCGCGGCGCAGAGGCGCAACGCCAGCAAGGATACACGCTCAGGCGGGATGCACGCTCACGCCGCGTGCGGCGCGCGCGCGCCGGCGGCGCCGCCTGCGAACAGCGCGCAGAGCGCCTCGTGCTGCACCCCCGCGTCGTGCCGGCCGAGGGCCATGAGCGTCTGCGCGAACTCGCCGTCGAAGAGCACGTACGAGAGCAGGTCCGCCTCGCGACGCGCCTCGCCCTCTGCGAGCGACGACAGCAGGCGGCCGAGCACGCCGCGCGTGCGCTTCCGGAACTGCGCGCCGCGCACGAGCTCCGCGGCCAGGACGCCGATGTCCGCGCTCGCGCGCACGAGCACCGCGCGGACGGGACGCAGGCCCTCGCCCGGCGCGTGGCCGAGCTCCTCGTTGAGGGCGGGCAGGAAGCCCGCGCCGAAGCGCCGCTCTCCCGCCGCGAGGATGGCGTTGAGGCTCTCGAGGCGCGCGAGGTCGGTGTCCACGCGGTCGAGCAGGAGCGCGTTGAGCACCTTGCCGAGCAGGAAGACGGCGTCGGGCAGGCCACGCTCGCGCGCGCGCGCGAGGTGCGGCGGCGGCTCCTGCGCCTGCGCCTCGAGGTAGTGCGGGTTCACGAGCAGGAGCGCGTCCGCGCCGAGGTGCAGCGCGGGCGACAGCGGCACGTTCTGGCGGAGCGCGCCGTCGCAGTAGGACTCGCCGCCGATGCGGACCGCGGGGAACAGGAAGGGCATGGCCGCCGACGCGAGCGCGTGTCTGGGGCGCATCCTCGCCGCGCGCGGCACCGTCGTCGGATCGAGGTGCCACTCGGGCGCGAGCGCGCCCTTGCGCTGCACGAACACGACCGTCCGCCCCGAGGCGACGTGCGTCGCCGAGATCGCCACGCCGTGCAGGAGGCCCCGCCGGACGTGCGTATCGATGCGCTCGAAGGGGACGCGCTCGAGCAGGGCGCTCACCGGTCCGGGGTCGAGGAGGCCCCCCGACTGCGGCAGCACCGCGCACACCGCCCGGAGCCCGAGCGTGCAGGCGACCGTCGCGACGAGCTGCGCCATGTCCGGCCGCAGCATGCGGTGAACGTCGAGCTCGGCCCAGCGGGCGGCGAGCTCGCGGACGGCGACGTCGGGCGCGTCCGCCTGGGCGGCCAGCGCGCAGGCATGGATGGCGCCGGCCGAGCTTCCGCAGATGACGTCGAGCGCCGGTGGGTGGCCGAGGTCGCGGGCGACCTCGGTGACGACGTGTTGCAGCACGCCTATCTCGTAGGCGCCACGGGCCGCTCCACCGGCGAGGACGATCCCGACGTGCGGCAATGACACCTCCATTGCGAGGGCCTGCAATCGCCGTGCGACGCGGAAGTCAGCGCAATGAGGCGGCGTCCCATTGTCGATCCCCGCAGCATTTTCGCGCTGTCTGCCGCGCGCCGCGGATCAGGCGGCGGGGCGCGCGCGCTCGAGCTCCCCGCGCGCCTGCTCGAGCAGCCGCTGGAAGGCCTGGGCCATGCGCGGGCCCATGACGCGCTCGAGCACGCCGCCGAGGAGGGGAATCGTGATGCGGAACCGCGAGCGCCACTCGAGGTGCGTGCCGCGCCCCTGCTCGGACAGCTCGAGCCAGCCGAGCTCGTGCTGCATCGGCAGCCGCATGCCGCCGCGGGTCACGGAGCGGACGATGTAGTCGAAGCGCCGGGGCCGCTCGAACCGGACCACCTCCTCGACGAAGTGGTGACCGCCGGCGTCGATCTCGCGGATCGCGCCGAGCCCGTTCTTCTCGTCTCGTCCGGGCCGCGTGACCTGGCTGCGCGTGACCCCGTGGCCGCGAAAGAAGCGCTCGTGATCGCTGACTGCATCGAAGACGTCACCGATCGGTGACTGGATGTCGATGCGGACGTGGATTTCGTACATGCCGCAGATGCTATCCCGACGCGCGCCTTGCCGCACTGCATGCTCGTGGCCACATTGGCGAGGACTCCGGAGAGGAGGTTGGGTATGCGTACCCAAGTTCGTCTAGCGTCGGCGGCTCTGAGCGCCATCTGCATCTTCCCCATGGCGTGCGACAGCGATGCGGGGGCGCCTCCGGCGACCGCTCGCGCCACGATCCGGGGGCGGCTCGCCACCGAGCTCGGCAACCAGCGCGCGAGCCCTCGACTGGCCCCCGGGGCACGGGTGCTGGCGGGCGAGCGGCCGAGCCACGTCACGGTCGTGCGGCCCGACGCGCCGGGCCTGGTGCTCGGCGCTGGTGTCCTGGATCGCGACGGGCGCTTCGTGGTGGGCGGGCTGCCGCCGGTGGCGGGGCCGGTCATCGTGCGCGCGATGCGGCGCGACGAGCCGGCGCTCCAGGCGCTCGTCCCGTGGCTCGGCTCGGGGACCGACGTGCGCTCGGCGCCGCTCGGTCACGAGACGACGATCGAGACGCAGGCCTACCTCAGCCTGCGCGCCGTCCGCGTCGACCTCGATCCGATCTGGCTGCAGGCGTGGGTGACCGAGGAGCTGGCCGCGGGCGTCGCGGACGGCTCCGCGCTCGCGCCAGCGCTCGACGCGGCGATGCAGGCGTACCTGGACCTCGCCCGGCCTGCCAGCGGCGGTCGTGTGCCGCAGAGCGCGTTGCCGGCGGTTCTGTCCGAGCCGTGGGCGCGGCTCGTGCGCTCGCTCGACGAGGCGACCGAGCCGGCGTTCGAGGACGCCGCGTGGGCTCGCTTCGCGGCGGAGCTGCCGAGCTTCCTGCAGGCGTAGCTCGGCGTGCCTGGGCTGGAGCACGCCACAGCGACCACCGCGGCCGCGTTCACGCTGCGGAACGTGCTGGAGGCGGACCCCGTCCTGGCGCCCCGCGCCGACGCCGCCGTGGCGCTCGGCGCGTGGCACGAGGCGCACGCCAGCCAGGCCGTGCAGGCGAAGGCGCTGGAGCAGAGCGGCGCGGCGGAGCTCGGCGCGGGCCTCGAGGCGGCATACGCGAGCTTCTACGGCTCGCTCGCGCGCGTCGTGGATCGGGAGAGCATCGCCGTCGCGGAGGGCGCGCTGGCGGCGCGGATCGGCGGGCGAGGCGGGCCTGGCCCGCTGCTCGATTCGCTCGTCCTGGCAGAGAACCCGAGCGCGAGCACGGCCGCTCTGGCCTACGTTCGCGAGGTCGGGCGCGAAGCGCGGGTCCTGCTCGACGTCGCGCTCGACGAGGCCACGCGCGCGAGTGACGGCCGGGGGGCCATCTCGCACGCGTTCGCCGCTTTCCAGGCGCGCATCGCGCTCGCCGTGTCGCTCCAGGCCGGCGAGCTCGGACCGATCGCAAGCGCGTTCGCGACGTCGGCCGCGACCAGCGCCAACGGCGGCGCGAGCGCCCTCGTGGATCTGCCGGTGCCGATCGATCGCGTCAGCATCGGCGGCGCGCTGCGGCCGGAGCTCGGCCTGCAACACGGCGCGAGCGGGCTCGCCGCGAAGCTGTGGATCGCGGGCCCGATCACCGCGACGCACGCGCGGCTGGTGCAGCTCGACGAGCACGGCAAGCGCAGCCACGTGACGTTCGGTCGGATCGACCCCGCCACGAGGCGCGTCGTCCTGCCGCGGGCGCCTCGGTCCGACGAGCTCCGCCTGCTCGAGCTCTACGACGAGCGTCTGGGCCTGGTCGGCGGCGTGATCGTGCCGCCGGTCCTGGCCGGGCAGCGCGTGCTCGAGACCGCGCCCATCACGAGCGAGACCACCGCCGAGGCGTGGGTGCTGGCGGAGCTGCGGCGCCGCGCGGGGCGCGCCGACCTGGGCCTCCTCGTCTCGACGATCGACGACGCGGTCGGGGCCGCCGTGATCGCGGAGGACGGGGCCGGCGTGCTGGCCGGCGCCCTCGAGGTCGCGCAGGCGGTCCGTGAGCGCGCGCTCGGCGGGAGCATCGAGAAGCTGGGTGAGCTCGCCCTCGGCCCCTACGTGGAGCTGTCGGAAGCGCTCGCGCGGTCGCCCGAATCGGCGAACGCGGCCCACGCCCGGTTCGACGAGTCGATGCGAGGGATCGTGACGAGCGTGACCGGAGCCGGCGTGGACGCGCAGGCCGACGCGACGGCCCAGGTGGCGCGGGTGCTGGACGCGATGGTGCTCCGGCAGTCCGGTGCGCAGTCGGTGCTGGCGGGGGCCGTGGACGCACGTGCGCGGCTCGACAACGCGCGGGCGGCCGTGCTCGTCTTCGCCGAAGCGCTCTCGCGCCTCGAGCCCCGGGGCTGGCTCGACAGTGGCCTCGTCGCGCTCGCGGACCTCGTGGCGCGGGTCGAGACGCCCGCGGCGCTGCCGCAGGTGGGCTACCTGTTCAGGCTCTGGCTGGTCGGAGACGGGCGGCTCGGTGGGATCGACGGCCTGCTCGAGCTGTATCTCGGCGCGCGCTACCCGGATGACGCCTCGCTCGCCTTCGCGTATGCGGGCGCATCGGACCGCATCGCGGAGGCCGCCCGGCGCTGGTCCGCCGAGTCGCAGGCGCTGGTCGACGAGGCTCTCGGCGGCGTGGGCGCGCTCGACGTACCGTCGCTCGTGGGGGCCCTCTCCTCGCGGCACGCCGTGTTCCGCAAGACAGCCCTCGCCGCGGCGACCCTCGAGGACGCCGGAGCCCTCTCCGAGCGCGACGCCCAGCTGATCGCGCGGACCCTCGTCACCGTCGCCCAAGGCCTCTACGCAGCGCCTGCCTCGGAGTAATCCCACGCAGCGCCTGCCTCGGAGTAATCCCACCTTTCTTCGTTTCGTCGGGGGTTCGGCGATGCCGCTGCGGCCGCCTGCCGAACCGCGGAGCAGTCGCGGTGTGAAGCGGGATACGAGCGTTGCGGAGGAATTCGATCGGCGAGCAGGCGGGTGCGACGGAGGGGGGGCTCCGGAGGTCGAGCGGGGCGGGGCGCGCGTTCAGGCGGTGTCGGCGCAGTGGACGCCGAAGCGAACGCGCATGGCGTAGGTGCCGGCCGGGAAGGTGACGGCGCGGTCGCCGGCGGCGAAGCGCAGCCA
>CAZQJC010000239.1:0-68494 GCA_964593795.1 uncultured Myxococcales bacterium
CCCGCTGGATTCTGCTGGGTCACGGGCAGCACTAGGTATCTCGTTTGCTCGCGCTCCGCGCTCGCGAGTGCCGCGTGCACGATGGGCGCAGGTCTTCGCCCCGAACCGAATACGGTCACACTATTGACGAGCGGCACTAGATCTTCTCGAGGTTTCTGACCGTGAACTCCTCGTCGATGGCGTCCTCGCGCGGGGTGATCTCCTCGAGCGAGAGCTCGCTGGTGCGGCGCTCGGCGTGGTTCGTCATGAGCGACTTCGTGATGAACCAGCGGCCCTTGATGCGCTTGAGCTCCTGCGTCTGCAGCGTCTTGAGGAGCACGCCCGCCTTGTTGAACATCAGCGTCTTGAGCGGGACCATGTTGTCCTTGCGCACCCAGACCTCGAGGCGCGCGTAGACCGCGTCGGCGCCGGTCGGCTGCACGTCGAGGTGGTGGCACGCGAACTTGCCGAGGTTCTCGTCGGGCTTCGAGGTCGCGCTGGCGTCGCGCATGTCGCGGCGATCGAGGTCCGCGTAGTTGAAGTCCGTGCCCATGAAGGCGTTGCCGCGCATCTTGCCGCTGATGCGCCGGGACTTCTTGAGCTCGGGCAGGAACAGGTGGCGATCGTCGTCGCCGTCCTTCTTCTGGAGCTGCAGGAAGCCCACGCCGTTGATGTCCGCGGGCGCGGAGAAGCGCAGGATGCTCCGCGAGAGGCGCGGCGCGTACTTGCGCGATCGCCCGGAGAACGAGAGCTCGCGCTTCGAGCCGAGGTCGTCCTTGACCACGGCGCGGGCGCGCACGTCGGCGCTCGACAGGCCGAAGCTGTCGGACTCGAGCACCTTGTCGAGGATCTCCCGGGCGGACGGGTCGGCGAGGGCGCCCGAGGGCGCGAGGAGGAGGGCGAGGGCCACGAGCGAACGCATCCGGCGACTATAGACTCGTTCGCGCGAGAAGTGATTCCGCTGCGTCGGGCGTGGCAAAGTGGCGGCGTGGATCCGCGGCTCGCGGCCCTGCTCTCGCGCGTGGACGCGTTCTTCGCGCGGGTGCACCGCCGCCACGGCGCCGAGATGGACTGCGGCGCCGGCTGCGCCGACTGCTGCCACGTGGAGCTGCCCGTGACCGGCCTCGAGGCCGACGCCGTGCGCCGGGCGGCGAGCGCGCTGGGCGGGGCGGCGCGAGAGCGGCTGCGCAGGCGCGCGCGGTCGCGCACCCGCGGGCGCTGTCCGGCGCTCGAGGACGATGGCCGCTGCGCCGTGTACGCGGGGCGGCCGCTGGCCTGCCGCGCCCACGGGCTGCCCGTGCGCACCACGGGGCGCCGCGGCCTGCCGGTCGTCGACGCCTGCGAGCGGAACTTCCGCGCGCGCGGGCCGCAGGCCGTGGAGGTCACGTCGGTGCTGGACCTCGAGGCCGTGGCGGCGGAGCTGGCGGCGCTCGACGCCGCGGACGCGGCGAGCACGGGGCGCACGACCGAGGTGCGGGCGCTGCGCGACGTGCTCGCGGAGTGATCGCCGCCGCGGGGGACCGCGGGGCGCGGGAGGGCACCAGCCGGATCCGCTTGACGGCCCGCTGCTGTTGGTATATTGGTTGAACCACTTGACCATGCAGCCAGTTGTGCAGGCCCCGAAGCGGCGCGCCCCGAAGGCGCGCCCCCCTGGTAGAGGCGACAGGAGCGCCCCGACCCGCCACGAGATCGCGCCCCTGCCGCCGCGGCCGTCGGCCGTGGACGCGTGCAGCGAGGCGCTCGAGCGCGCGATCCTCCGCGGCGAGATCGGCGCCGGCGAGCGGCTGCCGCCGGAGCGGGCGCTCGCGGATCAGCTCGGCGTGAACCGGCTCACGCTGCGCGCGGCGCTGGCACGCCTGCAGGCGCAGGGGCTCATCTCCGCGCGTCAGGGCTCGGGGACGCTGGTCGAGGACTTCCGCACGCGGGGCGGTCCGGCGCTCCTGTCGGGGCTGGCGCGCGCGGCCGCCGAGACCGGCGACCTCGCCGAGGTGGCGGCCGATCTCCTGCTCCTGCGGCGGAACCTCGCGCGCGCGGTGCTCGAGCGGCTCGCCTCGGGCGTGGCGGCGCGGCACAGGAAGGCGTTCTCCGACGCGGTGGCGAGGTTCGAGGCGCTCGCGGTGACGGATCCCTCGCCCGCCGACGTGGCGCCGCTCGACGTCGAGGTGGTCGAGGCGCTGCTCGCGGCCACCGAGCGCCCGGTGCTGCGCCTCTGCCTCAACCCCGTCCTCGCCGTGCTCGCGGAGCTGCCGGCGCTGCGGGACGCGATGTACGGCAGGCCGCGCGACAACGCCGCCGGCTGGCGGGCGCTCTCGGCGTGGCTCGAGGCGCCGGTGGCGAGCGGGGTCGAGCTCGTGGTCGCGGAGCTGGCGCGGCGGGACGCGGCGACGCTGCAGCGCCTGCGGAGGGCGCGATGATCGGCAAGGAGGGACGGATGAAGAAGTGGGTTCTCGTGCCGCTCCTGGTCTCGCCTGGCAAGATCGGCGAGCACCTCGAGGTCGTCAGGCGGAGCGGGCGCTACGACGAGGTGCCAAACCTGTGGCAGCTCGGGCTCGGCGTGGTGCGGATGTGGCACCGGCTGCTCTTCCGCATGGACACGGTCGGCACGTGCGGGACCGAGCCGGTGCGTCGCACCTGGCGCGCCCGACTCCTCGCGCCGCGCGCCCTGCGGCTGCCGTTCCTGCTGGCCGAGGGCGCGGTGGTGCCGCTCGATCTCACGGGCCTGCGCAGCGGGCCCGAGACGATCATCCGCCACCTCCTCGGCGCGCACCACGACGGCGTGCAGTTCGTCTACGACCTCGAGATCCTCGCGTGCTACCCGGGCCAGCTCGAGGTGCTCGAGCGCGCGGTCCGCGAGGTCCTCGCGGGCGGCCCCCGCGCCGACTGGCTGCGCGACCTCACCGTCTACGAGCGGTACCACGAGCACCTGCACGCGGCCGTGCAGCGCGCCCTCGCCGGCGAGCTCGTCGACGGTCCGGCGGCCGACGACCCGGACCTCTCCTTCGGCGCGTACCTGCGCTGGTGCGCCCGTCAACCCGAGACGCCCGCGGCCACGCTCGAGGCGCTCCTCGCCGGCGAGCTCTCGTTCGCACCGGGCCCGGTGCCCGCGCTGCAGCAGGTGGCCGCGTGAGGTCCGCCGCGCTGCTCCGGCTGCCGCGCCAGGCGCTCCGCGCGCGATTCGACGCGGGCTTCGCGATCGACCCGCGCGCCCTCGCCGGCGCCCAGTACCGGGGCACGAGCCTGGGTCTCCCCGGCGTGGTCGATCGCCTCTTGTGGAAGACCTTCCGCAAGGCCTTCCACGCCGACGCGGCGACCGGAAAGGTCGTCGGCTGGAACGTCCGCGTGGCGCAGGGCGATGCGGCCTTCCGCCCGCTCGAGGCGCGCGGCCGCCCCGTGACCTTCGGCCGCTTCGTCGTCGGTCCGGCGCGTGGCGCGCTCGCCGGCCGCGCCGTCGAGCTCGACTACTCGTGCGCAGGGCACGTCGGGCGCGCAGGTCCGCTCGGCCGGCTGCGCGATCCGCTCATCGCGCTCGAGGCGGGCTCGGTGGACCTCCTGCTCGGCTACTCGGAGGTCGCCGCGTTCGGCCGCCGGGTGGGCACCCCGAGCTGGTTCGTCCTCGAGCGCGCCGAGCCGGTCGACTTCGTGGCGTGGTAGCCTCTCGATCCATGCAGTCTCTGTGGCGCGTGGGGGGCCTCGTGGTCCTGCTCCTTTCGGGCTGTGGTCCAACGCTGCCGGGCGAGAGCTCCGACGGTGCGCGTGCGCAGGACGGTGCCGTGGCCGCGGCGGATGCGCCGGGCGGGGGTGATCCGGTCGATGCGGCAGGCGGACGCCGCGACGCGGGTGCCTCCGACGCGGGCCGGAGGGACGCGGGGCGGGCCGACGCGGGGCGGGCCGACGCTGCACGCATGGACGCCGGGCACGCCGATGCCGCGCGGCCTGTGGACGCGCCGCGCACGCCCGACGCGGCTGCAGCTTGCGGCCCGGCGACCTGCGCGATGGGTTGCTGCATGGGCAACACCTGCGTGGCCGGCACCGACGTGCAGGCGTGCGGCACCGGAGGTGGGCTCTGCACCCAGTGCACGGCGCAGCAGGACTGCGTGGCGAGCGGCGCGCAGCGCATCTGCGCGGGCAGGAACTACGCGGTCAAGCTCGCGTCGGCGAGCGTGCTCTCGATGAACGGGTCCGGCGCGGTCTGGGACACGCCGACCGACTCGGGCTGCCTGGACTGCGTCCTCGGCTGCTGTCCGCCGGACCTCTACGCGACGGGCAGCGTGGGCGCCCTGACGATCCCGCGCGTCGAGGCGACGGACACCGCGAACGCGACCTGGAACCTCGCGCTCGGCAACGCCTCCGACGTGCAGCTCGTCGGCGCGACCGTCAACGTGACCATCGTGGACGCGGACAACATCCCGGCCGACGACACCATCGGCACCTGCACCTCCACCGTTCGCGCGACGGATCTCGCCGCCGGCCAGCTCCGCCTGACGAGCGCCGGGAGCACCTGCGGCGGTCAGGTCACCGAGGTCGTCCTCCAGTTCACCCGCCTCTGACCCGCCACCGCCACCTCCGAACGTGAACGTGGACGTGGACGTGGACGTGGACGTGGACGATCCGTCGATCTCTCCCTTCGACCACGTCTGGCGAACCTTCCGCGCCGCCCGCTCCACCCTCGGCCCCACGCCCGGCGCGCTCGAGGCCTGGCACCTCGGTCGCCGCCGCTATGCCGTCTGGCTCGCGCCCGTCACCGCGCCCGGCCCGCTCGCTGGCCTGGCCGAGCTGCAGCGCGCCCTCAGGGCCGCGATCGTCCCGGTCGCCTACCCGCACGTGACGCTGTGGGTGGCGGGCTTTCCGGCCTCGTCCCCGCGGCTCGACGACGACGTCGCCGAGGCCGAGCTCGACGCCCAGCTCGACGCGGTCCGTGCGTGGCGTGCCGCGGGCGGGCGCCTCCGGGTCACATTCGGATATGCGAATGCGTTCCTCTCGGCCGCCTTCGTCGAGGTGCACGACGCGCACGGCGACCTCGCCGCGGTGCGCGCCGCGCTCGCCGCGCCGGGTGGGCGCGAGCTCCGCTTCGCGCCGTACCTGCCGCACCTCACGGCGGGCCGGTTCCGAAAGCAGCAGGGCACGGCCGAGCTCGTGCACGCGATCGAGCGCCTCCGCGCGCCGCCCGTGGCCCCTTCGGTCGAGCTCCCCGAGGTCGTCCTCGCCGAGCTCGACGCGCCCGCGCCCGACGCGCCGCCCTCGATCCGCGCCCGGGTCTGAGCGCTCGCCCGGCGCTATGATCATCAGGTGTCGCGCCCGCCGCTCCTGCCGGGACAGCCGCCCGAGCTCGTCGTCCTCGACGAGCCCGAGGACTGCTCGTACCTGCCGGGGCGCACCGCCCGGCGGCCGCTGCGCCTGCCCGTGCGCGCGCTCGCGCCCGAGGAGCTCGATCAGCGGCTCGCCGCCGGCGATCGTCGCACGGGCCCGTTCCTCTACACGCAGCGCTGCCCGGCCTGCCACGCGTGCATCCCGCTGCGCGTCGACGCGCCCGCGTTCACGCCCAATCGCACGCAGCGCCGCGTCGCGCGCGCGACCCGCGCGGATCTGACGGTCGAGGTCGGACCCCGCGAGCTCGACGAGGAGCGCCTCGCCCTCTTCGACCGTCACGAGCGCGAGCGCGGGCTGCGCAAGGGCGAGGGCGACGCCGACGCCGACGGCTACGCGCGCGCCTTCCTCGAGTCCTGCGCCGACGGCTTCGAGGTTCGCTACCGGCGCGGCGCGCGCCTGGCCGCCGTCGCGCTCGTGGACCGCGGCGCCACGGCGCTCTCGGCGGTCTACACCTACTGGGACCCGTCGCTGGCCGCGCTGTCGCCAGGCGTGTTCTCGATCCTCACGCAGCTCGAGCTCTGCCGCCGCCTCGGCCTGCGCTGGCTCTACCTCGGCCTCTGGATCGCCGAGAACCGCTCCATGCGCTACAAGGTCGCGTACCTGCCGCACGAGCGCCTCGAGGGCGGCGCCTGGCGCCGCTACGAGCGCGAGTGAGCGCTCAGATGCACGCGCCGTAGGCGCCGCCGCCCGTCAGCATGCGGCACGTGCGGCCGCCGGGGCAGCTCGGGTTGCCCGGGTCGCACACCTGCAGGCAGGTCGAGCCGCCGCCGTTGACGCTCACGCACAGGTTCCCGGGCCGGCAGTCGGTGCTCGAGGTGCAGGCGGCGTTCGTCGCGAGCGTACCCGCCTGCAGGCACATGTTGCCCGCGGAGCCGCCGAGCCAGTAGCAGCCCTGGCCCGCGGCGCAGCCGCCGGTGGCGGGCGGGAGCGGCGAGCAGCCGCTCGGCGCGCCCGAGCACACCTTGAGGCCGCTCCGCTGGCCGCTCTGGTAGAGGATGTCGTAGAGGCACCCGCCGAGGCCCGGGCAGTCCGCGTCGGTGCGGCAGTACTTGTGGCACTTGTCGTCGGTCAGGCAGATGTTGCCCGAGCCGCAGGTGTCGCCGTTGATGGTGACGGTGCACGCGGCGCCCGGGCCGGCGCCGCCGCCGCACGCGCAGCGCGTCGGGTTCGCGACGTCGCCGATGGTGCACTTCTGGTCGGCAGAGCAGCCCTGGTTCGTGATCTCGTTGCAGGGGCCCGCGCTCGGCAGGCACATCGCACCCATCGCGCCGCCCGTGCCCGCCGTGCCGCTCGCGCCGCCGGCGCTCGCGCCCGCGGAGCCGCCGGCGCTCCCCGCCGTGCCCGCCGCACCAGCGCCACCGGCCGCGCCGCCGCCCGACGACCCTCCGCCCGCGGCTCCCGCGCCGCCCGTGGCGCCTCCGGTGCCCGCGCGGCCCGCGCTGCCCGCAGCGCTGCCGGCGGCGCCGCCCGCGCTGCCGCTCGAGCCGGTGCCAGCCGACCCCGCCATGCTGCCCGCGCCCGCGCCCCCGCGCCCCGCGGCGCCGGTCGTTCCCGCGCCGCCCCCCGCGCCGCCGCTCGCGCTGTCCGCGCGCCCGCCCGCGCCGGCACCGGGCGCCACGCACGCGTGGACCATCGCGTCGCACACGCGGTCGCCCTTGCAGTCCGCGTCCTTGGTGCAGCCCTCGCCGTCGCCCATGCCGGCGGGGTTGGCGCAGGCCGCGAGGGTCATCGCCAGGAGCGCCGGGAGAAGGTCGAGCCTCGGCGAGCAGGGAAGGTCGAGCCCAGGCGAACGAGACAGGTGGTCGAGCCTCATGGTCCCGGGGATTTGCAGCGCATGTGCCACCGGGAACGCGCCGAACCCCCGGAAACCACGCGACCCCCCGGGGCGGGCGCCCTCGGGTCGGGAACGGCCGACCCTAGCGCGAGCGCAGGGGGTGCCTGAGGTCTGGCGTCCCCTCCTCGACCAGCGTCAGCAGGCCCACGTCGGGCCGCGCGAAGGCGCGTACGGGCAGGTCGACCGCGCCGACGCCGCGCGAGACCCAGAGCCATCGTGCCCCGAGGTCATAGAGCCCGGCGGGGTGCCGGCTCGAGACCGGCCCCGGCAGCCACAGCGGCCGCCCGAACGGCGCGATCTGCCCGCCGTGCGTGTGCCCGCACACGAGCAGGCGCGCGTCGCTCTCGGCGAGCGAGAGGAGGCCCTCGGGCGCGTGGCAGGCCGCGATGCGGACGGCGGCGCCGGCCGACGCGGCGAGGGCAGGGCGCGCATCGGGATCGGCCGACCACGGATCGTCGAGGCCGAGGATGGCCACGTGCGCGTGCGGCGGCGGCAGGTGCACCGCGTCGTTGACCAGCACGCGCGCTCCGGCGCGCGCCAGCGCCGCCTCGATGCGGTCGTGGTGCGTCCACAGGTCGTGGTTGCCGAGGAGCGCGATCTTCGTGCGCGCCTCGAGCGCGCCGACCAGCGCCTCGAGCTCGCCGAGCCAGCGGGGGGCTGCGTCGAGGTACACGTAGTCGCCGCCGAGGACCACGACGTCCGGCGCGGCCGCCGAGATCGCCGCGAACGCCGCGCGCACGAGCTCGATCGGCGTCGTCGGCCCGAGGTGCAGGTCCGAGATGAAGCCGAGCCGCAGCGAGGGCCCCCGCGGCAGCATCGGCAACGCATGCGTCACGACGGATATATCGAGCGCCCCCGGCACGCGCGCCCACAGCCGCGCCGGCCAGTCGCCCGCGTAGACCACGCGCGCGACGCGCTCGATCGCGGCTCGGATGGGGCCGTAGCTGACGCCGCGGCCGACGGGGCTCTTCCTGGAATCTCGTGTCCGGGACACGCCTGGCTACCGCAGCACGCGCACGTGGCAGACGTGGCTCCATCCACCGCTCGGCGCCGGATCGAGGACCACCACCTCGATTGTACGCGGGGAGGCGAGGGCAGCGAACCGCAAGGGCGTAGCGAGCAGCGCGAGCGAAGACGCAGGGAGGGGGGCCCAGTTGGGCTTCGCCCAACTGGGGGAGGGGCAGTCGTGCGTGCCGCCGAAGGCGGCCGAACAAGGCAGCTTGGTGGCCGCCTTCCGAGGCGTCCACACGTAAATCAGCTCCGGAAGGCGCCGATCGCGACCAGCACGCAGCCGAGGCAGGTCACGAGGAAGCCTGCCGCGCCGAGCCAGAACCAGGGCATCACGCTCCGCCGATCGCGCGCCTCGAGGCGCGGGTGGAGCTTGAGCGGCGCGACCCACCAGCGCGGCGGGAGCGGCCCCCGCGGACGCAGGCGCCGGTAGAGCGCCAGGTGATAGAGGACGCCGGTCGGCACGCCGAGCAACATGCCCGCGACGACCATGATCGCGCCGCCGATGAGCACCGTGTCGCCGGGCACGAGCCGCACGAACGCCACGGTCGCGAGCGCGCCGACGACGAGGACGAAGAAGCCGATCTCCACCGCGTCAGGTTCTCAGGCGGCCTCGGCCTCGGTCTCGTCCTTGGCCGGAAGCGGCCTCGTCACGAGCGGATCGGCCAGGTACGTGTCCGTGAGGCGCCGCGGCTTGGGCCAGATGGGCAGCAGGCGCACCGGCAGCGTCAAGAGGCGCACGAGGCCCTCGAGCGCCTTGCCGCCGTACGCCTCGGCCACGAGCGCGGCGCGCGCACCGGCGCCGAGCTCCGCGAGCGGCCGGTCGAGCAGGCCAATGCGGCGCATGCGCAGCTCCGCACAGCGGTTCGTGTGCGCGAGGAACGCCGGCAGGTGCTGCAGCACCTCGTGGTCCGCGGGCAGGCGCGTCTGCATGAAGCGCGCGAGCCTTGTGACCGCCCACATCGACACGAGCGACAGGCCGAGGAGGCGCCGGCGCAGCCAGGGCTTGCCCTCGATCGCCTTTCTCGTCTGCGCCTCACCGAAGGCGACGTGGCGCTCCTCCTGCTTGACCGCGCGCCTCATGATGTCGACCGACGGCTGGTGATCGAGCGTGTCGATGAGCGCGTAGAACGCCATCAGGACGAAGCCCTCGCCGGCGGCCATCTCGAGCGCGACGTGCTCGGCCCACGAGCCGCCCATCATGCCGGTGGAGAGGAAGCGCACGAGCCCGTGCGCGGGCCGCGGCGCGAGGCCCAGCATGGCCATGATGCGCAGGAAGTTGTCGACGTGCTGCAGCTCCTCGACGCTCTGGCGCGCGAGGAAGCGCGCCGCCTCGAGGTCCGGCGCGCCGTAGAGCCAGTGCCCCACCTGGATGCCGGTGATCTCTCCGTAGAGGAACTGGTTCATCGCCCACTCCAGGAACGCGCGGTCGCGCTCGGGGCGCAGGCGGGCCCCGCCGAAGTCGAACGTCATTTCTTCGCGGGAAAGGAGCATGTGGACCCTCCACCCACAGCGTAGCCGATTCGCGGGAGGGCGACACCGTGGTGCGGATCCCTCTTTTCGCTGGGCTCGACGGACGCGCGCGTTCGCTATACTCGAGTTGCGCACACGCGCTGGTGAGTCGATGAGCCGTCCGCAGCGTTCCCTGGACCTCGCGCCTCCTCCGTCCCGGCTGAGCGGGCGGGTCCGGCCCCTCATGTGGGCGCACTACGCGCTCACGCGAGACCGCCGCATGCGCCGCATGTGGAAGCGCCGCGTCGACGCGATCGAGCAGGCCGAGGCGGTCGAGGACGCGCCGACCGAGCGCGAGAAGCGCCTGCTCGCGCACGGCGCCGTGTGGCGTCACGTGCGGCGCACCGGCAAGCGCGGCGTGCGCTTCGGGCTCGTGCTGTCCGCCATCTGGATGGCGTGGCTGCTGCCCACGTACATGTTCGGCCACGGCTTCGGCCTGTGGGCGCTCGCGTTCCTGCTCCCGGTCCCGATCGCGATGCGCCTCGGCCGTCGAATGTGGGAGTCGGCCGCGCTCGAGGGCATGCGCCACTTCGGCGAGACGCCGACGCCGTCGGAGCGCGCCGCCACGCTCGTGCGCTCCGCGATGGGCAGCTTCGGCGCCGGCTTCTCGTTCGCCTTCCACCTCGTGTTCTTGCAGGGCCTCTTGACCTGGTTCATGACGCCCGCGCCGACGCTCGGTATCGAGGTCGGGCTCGACCTCATGGCGGGCCTGACCGCCGGGATGCTCTGCGGCGGCGCGTCGATGATGCTCGCGCCCTCGGTGGCGCCGCAGGTCAAGTCGTCGCAGCTCCCCTACCTGCGCCTCGAGGCGCAGGCCGAGCGCCTGCTGCCCGAGGGGTAGCCCGCGTCAGCCCCTTGGGAGCCGGCCGTACCGCAGCTCCCCGCCGATGAGCGTGGCGCGCACTCGGGCGGTCGCAAGGCTCCCCACGGACAGCGGCCCGTCGAGCACCACCAGGTCTGCGCGCTTGCCCACCTCGAGCGTGCCGCAGCGATCCAGGCAGCCGAGCACCCGGGCGGCGGTGCGCGTGTACATGGTGAGCGCCTCGTCGAGCGCGATGCGTTGATCGGGCTCGTGGACGCGCCCCGCGCGCGTCAGGCGCGTCACGGCCGTGCGCACGCCGTCGAGGGGATCGAAGCCCGCGCCGGGGTGATCGGAGCTCCCCGCGACGGTGACGCCCGCGTCGAGGAGCCAACGCAAGGGTTTGGTCCGCAGCCCCACGATGGACGGCGCGTCGCCGATGGCCGGGATGCTGAGGAAGTGCGGCTGCGCGATCACGGCGGCGCCGCTGTCCGCGATCCGCGCGACGAGCGTGGGATCGAGGAACATGGCGTGCTCGAGGCGCGGCATTCCCGCGTGAGCGAGGTCGGCCCCGGCCTCGCGGAAGGCGTCGAGGGCGACGTCGACGGCCGCGTTGCCCGCAGCGTGGATCGCGATCGCGAAGCCGCGCGAGGTCGCGGCCCGCACGATCTCGTCGGCCTGGCCGCGCGCGCAGAGCGTGATGCCGGTGCGGATCTGCGCGCCGAGGCGCGGGCTCACCGACATCGCGGCGCGCAGCGGGTCGAGCGAGCCTCGCGCGAGCGAGCGGCCGATCGCCCGCATCACGGTTCCTGCCATCTGTAGCCAGCCGAGGCACATCGCGCACGATTGCCCGCCGTCGAACACCAGCTTGAGCGGCCCCACGCTGAGAGGGCCGTCCTCGTCGCCGGTGGCGCGCCCGTCGAGCGCGTCGAAGGGCAGCTCGAGGAATCCGCCGGTCGACACGGGCATCAGCACGGTGGGCAAGACGAGGCGCCCGCGGTGCGCCGCCTCACGGTAGAGGGCGGCGAGGTCCCCCGGCACCGCTGCGTCCACGACGCGCGTGATGCCGACGGCCACGAGCGCGCGCTGGTGCTCGACGAGCCGGTCGAGGAAGCCCTCGCCGTCGCGCGCCACGACGCTCGCGCGTGCCAGGGACTCGACGCGGCTCATGCCGCGCTCGATGAGCAGGCCATCGGGGGCGCCGCCGCGGCCGCGCGAGATGGCTCCGCCGGCCGGATCGGGCGTGTGCGCGCCGATGCCCGCGAGCTCGAGCGCGCGACTGTTGGCCAGCACCCGGTGGCAGGTGTAGTGGAGCGCCATGAGGGGGCGATCGGGCACCGCGGCGTCGAGCTCGGCCAAGGTCGGCGGACGCCGCTCCGAGAGCAGCGACTCATCCCAGCCGCGCGCCACGAGCCAGCGTTCGTCGTCCAGCGTGGCTGCGGCCCGTGCGAGCGCGCCTTGCAAGCTCGCGACGTCGGTGACGGTGGGCGGCGCGAGCTGCACGAGCCCTCCGTAGAGCACGGAGAGGGCAGGGTGCTGGTGCGTGTCGATGAACCCCGGCAGCACCGTCGCGCCGCCGAGGTCATGGCGCTCCGCGTCGGGACCCGCGAGCTCGAGCACGCGGGCGCGCGTCCCCACCGCGACGATCCGCCCGTCCGCGAGGGCGATCGCCTCGGCGCGCTGGTCCCGCTCGTCGAGGCAGCGCACGTCGGCCCCGAGGAGGATGCAGGTCCGCGCGGTCATCGCTCCACGGTACCGCGCGGGCCGGCGGCCGGCCGGGCGGCGTTCAAGGCTTGACCACGAGGCCTCCCCAGCCGCTCGCGTCGCGCGCCGCCGCTTCGCGCCGGCACAGCGCACGGCTCCCCGCTCCATCCGCCGCCAGCCCGTGCTTCTCGCACCGGGACCTGCTGCCTCCGCCCCCCCCCAACCGGATCAGCTTCACGCCGGCACCTTCCCGCTGCAAGCGAGACGCGCCTCGGATCGCCTACCGCCAGAGCTCTCTCAACCGCTCGCGCACGTCGGCGGCGCTCGTGGTGCCGCGCGCGGGGCTGTCATCGTCGGGCTCGCTGCCCGCCGGCGTGATCTGCTCGAAGGCCTCGAGGACGTCGCGCTCGAGGAACCGCGTGCGCTGCGCGTAGCCGTGCGCGTCGCCGCCGAAGCCGCGCGCGCCCGGCGGGCGGGTGTAGTAGCGGAGCGGGAACGTCACCGAGAGGTGGTCGCGCGCCCGCGTGAGCGCCACGTAGAAGAGGCGCAGCTCCTCGTCGATCTCCTCGGGCCGGCCGGTCGCCAGATCGCTCGGGATGTTGCCGTCGGCGGCGTGGATCACGTAGACGGCGTCCCACTCGAGGCCCTTGGCCGAGTGGATGGTCGAGAGCACGAGGTGATCGTCGTCGAGCTTCGGCGGGCCCGCGAGGTCCTGCGTGGAATTCGGCGGATCGAGCGCGATCTCGGCGAGGAACGTCTTGCGATCCGGGTAGCGCGCGGCGAGGACCTCGAGCGTCTCGAGATCGCGCAGGCGCGCCGCGGCGTCGTCGTGCTTGTCCTCGCAGATCGGCGCGTAGAACTCGCGCACCGCGTGGATCTGCGCACCCAGCTCGCTCGTGCGACCGAGCTGCCCCTGCAGCGAGAGGAAGTCGCGCCAGCGCTCGCCCATCGGCAGGTCCGGCGTCCACGCGGCGACGCCGCCCGCCTCCAGCCGCTCGAGCGCGGCCCGGCAGCGCTTGCCGCCGACGCCGGGCAGGAGGAGCAGCGTGCGCGTCGCGGCCACGACGTCCCGCGGGTTCTCCGCGAGGCGCAGGAACGCCAGGAGGTCCTTGACGTGCGCCGCCTCGACGAACTTCAGGCCCCCGTACTTGTGGAACGGGATGCCGCGCCGGCCGAGCTCGAGCTCGAGCGCCGTCGAGTGGTGAGACGCGCGGAACAGCACCGCCTGGGCGTGCAGGGCCGTGCCCGCGTCGTGCCGCTCGAGGATGCGCGCGATGACCCAGTCGGTCTGCGCGTCCTCGTCGGCGCACGTCACCACCTGCGGCCGCTGGCCGGGCCCGCGCGCCGACCACAGCGTCTTCTCGTGGCGCTCGCGCGCCCGCGCGATCACGCGGTTCGTGGCGTCGACGATCGCCTGCCCCGAGCGGTAGCTCTGCTCGAGCGCGAGCACGCGCGTCCCGGGGAAGGTGGCCGGGAAGTCGAGGATGTTGCGCACGGTCGCCGCGCGGAACGAGTAGATCGACTGCGCGTCGTCGCCCACGGCGGTCAGGCCCGCGCCCTCGGGCCGCAGTCGCTCGAGGATCTCGGCCTGCAGCGCGTTCGTGTCCTGGTACTCGTCGACGAGCACGCAGTCGAAGCGCCCCGCGATGTCCTTGCCCGCGAGCGGATCGTCGAGGAGGGCGCGCCAGAAGAGGAGCAGGTCGTCGTAGTCGAGCACTCCCTGCGCCTGCTTCCGATCCACGTACGCCGAGAACAGCTCGCGCAGGGCATCGAGGTGCGGGCGGCACCACGGGTAGTGCGCCTCGACGAGTGCGTCCAGCCGCATGCGTGCGTTGACGCTGCGGCTGTAGACGTCCATCAGCGTCCCCTTCTTGGGGAAGCGCCCCCCGCTCTTGGAGGCGCCGTCCTCCCCGAGGCCGAGGCCCCGCCGCACGACGTCGAGGAGATCCTCGGCGTCCGCGCGGTCGTGGATGGAGAAGTCGCTGGGCAGGCCGAGCGCCTCGGCGTGACGCCGCAGGAGCCGCGCCGCGATCGCGTGGAACGTTCCGCCCCAGACGCGGTCGGCGGCGCTCGCGCCGAGCCCCGCGCGCCGCAGGATGCCGTCGGTGCGGCGCAGGAGCTCACCAGCGGCGCGCCGCGTGAAGGTCAGGAGCAGGACGCGGCCCGGCGCCGTGCCGGTCGCGATGAGGTATGCGACCCGGTGCGCGAGCGTGGTGGTCTTCCCCGTGCCCGCGCCCGCCACGATGAGGAGCGGCGAGTCCCCGTGCGTGGCCGCGCGGCGCTGCTCCGGGTTGAGCGCGCCGAGCGCCTGCTCGACCGCTGCCGAGGAAACCTCCATCTTCGGGAGCCTAGCAGGAGGCCGTGACAGCCGTTCAGTCCTCCTCGTCGTCGTCCTCCTCCTGTGGCGCCGGCGCCTGCCCGGGCGGAAGGATGCCCATCGGCCCCGACAGGTCGGCCTTGCCGCGGGCCGCCTCCATGTATCCGACCACGCCGCCCGCGACGAGGGCGCCCCAGATGGTCGCGAAGGGGCCCGGGCCGCCGCCGACGTAGAAGAGCCCGTGGTCGTCGAGGCGCAGCGCGTAAGCGAGGAGCGGGTCCTTCTCGAGGGCGGCGAAGAGGCCGCCGCCGATCATGCTCGCGCCGGGGGCGAGCCGGGCGAGGGCCACGAGCGGGCCCGTGTCCACGAGCTGGCCCACCACCACGTCGCCGTCGAGCGCGTCGGCCACGGGCGCGCCGCGCAGGGTCTCGGCGGTGGGGCGCTCGAGCGCGACCTCGAGCGCGCTCTCGCTCGGCGCGAACAGCAGGAGATCCTGCTCGCGCGCGATCACGATCGTCAGTCCCTCGATCGTGAGCTTGTACCCCTTGCGCCCGCGCACGGTCACCGGCTGCGCCGCCGGCTCGCCCTGCTTCGCGAGGTGCTCGAGCATCCGCGGCAGCATCCCGTCGAGCTTGGCGCGGTCGCGCACGGACAGCGCCGCGATCCAGCCGAGCGCGCCCGGTCCGGCCATGCTCGCGGGCACCACCGTGTTCAGGTCCACTGCCACCACCGACTGTCCGCCGAACGCGCTCTGGATCTCGTCCCAGGAGGTGCCGAACGCCTCGGCGAGCTTGTTCCGCGCCTCCAGGATGCGCGCCGTGTCGATGCCGAGCCCGGGGGGCACGAGCTGCGCGAGGCCATCCCAGAGCGTCGGCAGGTGCGCGGAGAAGCGGTACGCTGCCCAGCCCCGCTTCGGCAGGAGCTGCGAGAACGTCGTGCGGTTCTTGTCGCGCGGGAAGAGCTGCGCGAGGAGCCTGCCGCCCTCGGCCGTGGCCACGAGGCGCGCGCCGGTGCGCGTCGGCGCGCCGAACGAGGCGAACGCCGGGAAGCGCGCGCGGTAGTAGTCGAGCGCCTGGCGCACCTGTGGGGGCGCCTCGGGGAGCCGATCCAGGAGCGGCCCCATGGCGGCGAGCTGCACGTAGAACGCGCCGAGCGTCGGCTGCGCGCCGGCCGGCGAGTCGGAGAGGGCCGTCTTGAAGTCGGCGGAGGCGGCGAGGCTCGGCCCCGTGCCCGCGCAGAAGGCCTCGAAGCCGGGGCGGAGCTCCGTGGCGGCGGCGTCGTCGAGGTCGGGCGCGACGAGCGCGTCGTACGCGCCCCGCTTGCACAGCAGGCCCAGGCGGCCCTGGACCTTGACGGTCGCGACCGGGCCCGCGCCGAGCTCGATCTTGCCGCCCAGCCGCGCCTCGGCCCACACGCGGAGCTTCTCGCGGTCGGTGACCTTGAAGAGGAGCGCCGGCACCACGGTGCGCTCGGCGCCCTTCTTCGTCACGAGCCGCGCATCCACGACGACCCCGCCCTCGAGCTCGGTGGAAAGGCCGATCCCGCGCCAGCCGTCGGGCGTGCCCGGGTCGAAGCCGAGGAGCTCCTTGCGGCCCGCGGGTTCGCGCAGCTTGCCGGCCTCGGGGATCGCGGTGAGGAGCTCGCCCGACGAGGCGAGCACCTCGGTGAATCGCCGGGGTGCGTCGTCGAGCTGGAACGCGAGGACGAAGAGCGTGTTCGCGCCGTCGAGCGCCGCGGCGAGGCGCGGGCCCGCGCCTCCACCGGCTTCCCCGGCGGGCCCCTTGAAGTGGAGGGCGGCGAACACGGCCGCAGCGAGGACGCCGAGGGCCACGAGGGGCAGGAGGACGCGCTTCACGCGCGGAGGATAGCCGCATCCGGCCCGCCCTTGTGCCGCTCGGTGGACGGTGCGAACGTGAGCGCATGAGCCAGCCGGTGGTGCACTTCTGGTACGACTTCTCGAGCCCGTTCGCATACCTCGGCTCGACGCAGATCGAGCAGGTCGCCGAGCGGACGGGCGCGCGCGTGGTGTGGCGGCCGATGCTGCTCGGCGCGCTCTTCAAGCAGGTGGGCTCTCCCGAGGTACCGCTCGCGTCGATGCCGCCCGCCAAGCAGCGCTACGTCTCGCAGGACCTCAAGGCGTGGGCCGCACACCACGGCGTGCCGCTCAAGTGGCCCTCGCGCTTCCCGACGCGCAGCGTGACCGCGCTGCGGCTCGCGCTCCTGGCGGGGGATCGCATCGGGCCGCTCTCGCACGTGCTCTTCCGGACGTACTGGGTCGAGGACGGGGACCTGACGGACGAGGCGACGCTCGAGCGCAAGTGCGCGCAGGTCGGGCTCGACGGCAAGCACCTGCTCGCGCGCACCAAGGACGGAGACGTCAAGGAGCGGCTCGCGAGCGAGACCGCCGAGGCGGCGAAGGCGGGTGTCTTCGGCGCGCCGACGTGCATCGTCAAGCGCGAGACCGGCGACTATCTCTTCTGGGGGCAGGACCGCCTCGTGCTGGTCGAGCGCGCGCTCGCCGGCTGGCGCCCCTGGTGAATCGTGGACCTCGGGCTCGGCGGCAAGATCGCGATCGTCTCGGGCGGTAGCCGCGGCATCGGCCGCGCCATCGCGCTGGCCCTGGCGCGCGAGGGCGCGCGGGTGTGTACGTGCGCGCGGAGCAGCGCGGCCCGCGCGGAGGTGGAGGCGGCGCTCGCGGCGGCGGGGCCCGGGCCGCACGTATTCGTCGAGGCGGATGTGTCGACGCCGGCCGGCGTGGAGGCGGTCGCGGCCGCGGCGGAGGGCCTCGGCGGCGTCGACGTCCTCGTCAACAACGTGGGCGGCTCGGGCGCGCGGCACTTCGACCAGGCGGACGAGGCGGACTTCGTGCAGACGCTCGACCGCAACTTCTGGCCCACGCTGCGGCTGTCGCGGCGCGTGGTGCCCGTGATGCGCGCGCGCGGCGGCGGGGCGATCGTGCACGTCGCTTCCATCTGGGGCCGCGAGGGCGGCGGCGCGCCCGCCTACAACGTGGCCAAGGCCGCGGAGATCGCCCTCGGCAAGGCGATGGCGCGGGATCTCGCGAAGGACGGCATCCGCGTGAACACCGTGGCTCCGGGCTCGATCTACTTCGAGGGCGGCGGCTGGGCGCGGCGCATTGCCGCCGACCCAGAGGCCATCGCCGACTTCGTCCGCCGCGACTTCCCCTTCGGCCGCATGGGAAGGCCCGAGGAGGTGGCCGAGGTCGTGGCGTTCCTGTGCTCGCCGAGCGCGTCGTGGGTGACGGGCACCTGCGTGCCGGTGGACGGAGGGCAGGGGCGGGCGTTCTAGCGCTCACGCGGCCGGTGGCGGCGCCAGCATCCCCATGTATTGCGGGTTCTTCATCACGAACCGCTGCACGACGGGGCCGAAGATGGGCATCGCGATCTGGCTCGGCGTTGCCTCGGGGCAGACCTCGCGGCACACGTCGATGACGATGCCGAGCGCACGCAGGAACATGAGCTGATCCTGCGGCGTCTTGAACGTCTTGAGCTGCTTGAGGAGCTGCGAAAGCTTGCCGCCGAGCTCCTTCATGTCGCCGTCGCGCTTGACGTCGTGGTCGAACATCGCGCTTCTGAAATTCGGATCGACGAATACTTCAGCCGCGAACTTCTCGAGCGTCGCGCGCTCTGCCTCGGACACCACGCCGCGGTCGATGATGCCGTCGGCGTAAAGGCGCGGGTTCTGCAGGAAGCTCCCGAGGACCTCCTTGAGCAGGCTCGCGCGCACCGTCTCCGGCAGGCGCTTGACCATGCCGAAGTCGAGCAGCGCGAGCTGCCCCGTGCGCAGGCAGAACGCGTTGCCCGGGTGGGGATCGCAGTGGAAGTGCCCGCCCTCGAGCGCCTGCCGGACGAACGCCTCCATGAACGAGCCCGCCAGCTTCTTCCTGTCCACGCCCCACTCGTCGATCTGTCGCCGGTCGTCGAGGTTCGTGCCGTCGAGGTACTCGAGCGTCAGCAGGCGCCTCGTCGAGTAGCGCCAGTACACGCGCGGGACCTTCACGCCGATGGGCTCGAGCTCGCGGCCGATCTCCTCGGTCGCGTGCGCCTCGTGGAGCAGGTCGAGCTCCTTGCGCAGCGGCTCCTCGTTCTCGCGGTAGAGCTGCATGAGATCGATCTTCTTCGCGAAGCGCGACACCATGCGCAGGAGGACGCGCATCAGCCAGAGGTCGACCTCGACGCTCTGCTCGAGGCCCGGGTGGAGGATCTTGACGACGACCTGCTCCCCCGTCCGCAGCCTGGCGAGGTGCACCTGGCCCATCGACGCGCATGCGAGGGGCACCTTGTCGAACTCCTCGAACACCTCGAGCGGGCTCGCGCCGAGCTCCTGCTCGACCATCGCGGCCACGAGCGGGAACTCCGTGGGCGTGACCTGATCGCGCATCGAGCGTAGCTCGTCCACCACGACCGCGGGCAGGATGTGCGCCTGCAGGCTGGCGACCTGACCGAGCTTGACGTTCGCGCCCTTGAGCCGGCACGCGACCACGCGAAAGCGCCGCGCGTTCTTGCGGTGGATGCGCGTCATCGCCTCGGGCGAGTGGCCGAGCCCGATCTTCCCTCGCAACCAGACCCAGAGGTACGACCAGAGGATGAGGTTCTCCATCCAGGCGAGGGCCATGAGGTGCCGGACCGCCGCGAATCGCGCCTTGCGGCGCAGCGCGCGCGCGATGCGCCGGTCCGACGCCACCAGGCGATGCGACAGCGTGCGCGCCAGCGCCCACAGCACCTTGCGCCCGATCGCGGGCTCGGCCTCGAGGACGCCGAGGAAGCGCTCGCGAGGAAAGAACACGCAGCTCACCTTGCCCTGCGCCCGCACCGACGCCGAGGTCGGCGTGTCGGTGAGCAGGCTCATCTCGCCGAAGTGATCGCCGGGTTGCAGCGTCGCGAGCGCCTCCTCGTGGCCGCGGTCGACGGTCTTTCCGACGCGCGCCGTGCCAGAGACCAGGACGAAGAGGCCCGTGCCGCGCGTGGCCTCCTCGACGAGCACCGTGCCGTCCGCGACCTCGCGTGTCTCGCTGGCCTCGAGGATCCGGCCGAGCTCCGCATCGTCGAGCTCGCGCAGGAACGACACTGCATGTACTGCCTCGGTCCGCTCCATGCCACCCCCTGCCGCGAGTGTACCGCGTACAATCCGCGCGATGACCTCGTCCGCGCTCGCGCTCTGCGCGATGGCCTTGCTCGCGCCCGCAGCCTCGGGCGCCCCTGATCGCGATCGCGCCGCCGAGATCGCGCGGCTCGAGGCGCAGCGCGCCGCCGGGGTCGAGCGCCTCGTCGCGATCGCCGGCGAGGCCACCGGCCGCGCCCGGTCGCTCGCCCTGCGCGCCCTCGGGCGAGCCTCGGATCCGCGGGCGATCACGTACCTGCGCAAGCAGCTCGGCCGCGAGGAGCCCGGGGTCGCCGCGCTCGCCGCCGAGGCGCTCGGCCTCGGGGACGCGACCGAGGCGGCCTCCGAGCTGGCGCGCGTGGCCGTGTCGGGCCGCACCGCCGAGGCGCGCATCGCGGCGCTGCGCTCGCTCGGGCGCCTGGGTGGCGAGCCGGAGAGCGCGGCGATCGGCCGCGGCCTCGACGAGCGCGAGCCGAAGGTGCGCGCCGCCGCCGCCCACGCCCTCGCTCAGTACGGCCGGCGCCGCCTCAAGCTGCCGGAGCCGATCCGCGCCCGCCTCCTCCGCGTGGCCGAGGACGGGGATCGCGAGGTGCGCTTCGCCGCCGGCAATGCCCTGGCGCGCCTGCCCGAGCGAGGCCGCGACGCGGCGGTCGAGCTCACGCTCGGGGCGCTGGCCCGCCGCATGGACGATCCCGAGCTGCGGGCGGTCGCGATCGCCGGGCTCGAGGCGCGGGGTGCGGTGCCCGACGAGCTGCTCGCGCTCGGCCTGGGCGACGCCGACTTCCGGGTGCGCGTGGCCACGGTGCGCCTCTTCGCGAGCGAGCGCGCCTCGGCGCCGCAGCACACCGTGCTGGCGCGGGCCCTGGCGGCCGAGTTGCGCGCGATCGTGTACACGCCCGTCGGCGGGGGCACCCGCGCCCACGTGCTCGTCGAGGCCCTCGAGCGGCTGCGCCCGTTCTCGCGCGAGGTGGACGTCGCGGCCGCCGCGAAGGCCCTCGGCGCCGACGCCGAGGCCGCGATGAAGGATCCGAAGGCCGCGCCGGTGCGCCGCGTGCTGGATCTCGTGCACTGCCTGTCCGCGGCGATCACGGCGCGCGCGACCGGCAGCACCCGCGCGCTCGCGAGCTGCGGCGAGCCGAGCGGTACGGGCTGGCCGCTGCACGAGCGACGCAAGCTCCGCGTGCGCGTCCTCGCCGAGGGCGCCGAGCCGCCCGACGAGCGCGCGCTGACGCTCTCGAAGCTCGCGCAGGACGCCGATCCGCGCGTGCGCGCGGAGGCGCTCTCCGCGCTCGTCAAGGCCAAGGAGCCGCTCCTCTACGCCGCGGCCGATCGCCTCGTCCCGGTCGCGCTCGCGGACTCCGACCCGGGCGTCGTCGGCGCCGTGGCCGACGCCATCGGCGAGCGGGCGGCGGCGGGCGGCGTCCCGGCTGCGTGGACGGATGCGCTCGTCGGGCGCGCGATGCGCGTGCCCGATGGCGAGGTGGAGCTCCGCCTGTCGCTGTTCGAGGCCCTCGCCGCAGCCAAGGTGCGCGCCGCGGCGCGCGTGCTCGACGGCGCGATGTCCGATCCGAACCCGGTCGTGCGAGGCAAGGCGAAGGACGCGCTCAAGGCGCTCGGCCTCACCCCGAAGGCGGTGGCCGCCCGCCCCGGCATCCCGCTGCCGTTCGATCCGGCCGACGTGCTCGGCCGGCGCCCGCGCCTCGTCGTCGAGACCGCGCGCGGCGGCTTCGTCATCGAGCTCGATCCCGACGCGGCCCCGCACGGCGTCGCGGCCATCGTGAGCCTCGCGCGCCGCGGCTTCTACGACGGCGTCGTCTTCCACCGCGTGGTGCCCGGCTTCGTGGTCCAGGGTGGCGATCCCACGGGCAGCGGCTGGGGAGGCCCGGGCTTCCTCCTGCCGGGCGAGCCGACCTCGCTGCCGTTCGTCCGTGGCGCGGTGGGCCTGGCCGACGCGGGCCCCGACACCGCCGGCTCGCAGTGGTTCGTCACGCAGGCGCACGCACCGCACCTCGAGGGGCGTTACACGCTGGTCGGTCGCGTGACGGCCGGCCTCGAGGTCGTGGACACGATCGTGCCCTTCGACCGCATCGAGCGCGTGCGCGTCGAAGGTCTCTAGCGCCTGGGGGGCTTGGGCGCCGGTGGCGTCGCGGTCAGCGGGTCCTCCGGCCACGCGTGGCGCGGGTAGCGCCGGCCGAGCTCGCGTCGCAGCGCGGGATAATGCCGCGCCCAGAACCCCGCCAGGTCTTGCGTCACCTGCACCGCGCGCCCGTTCGGCGCGAGGAGATGCAGCACGAGGGCCACGCGCCCGCCGAGGATGCGCGGGCCGTCCTTCATGCCGAAGAAGTCCTGCAGCCGCGACTCGATGAATGGCGCCTGGCCCCGCACGTAGCGCACCTGCACGGGGCGTCCCCCCGGCAGCGTCACGCGCGCCGGCGCCTCGCGCTCGACGAGCGCCCGGCCCGACGCTCCGAGCGCCGCCACCACGCGCTCCGCGGGGGGCGACGCCCCGAGCTCGGCCAGGCTCGTGATGCCGCTGCACGCGACGACGAGCGCGTCCTCCGCCCCGTCGTGCTGGAGCAGCTCCGCGTCCGGGTGGTGCGCCGCGACGAGGGCCACCCGCGCCAGCGCCGACTCCGCCTCGTCGAGATCGAAGGCCGACGGTCCGCGCGCGCGCGCGACCTCCGCGAGGATGCGCGAGGCCTCCTCGCCGGGCGGAGCCGCCGACCAGCGCTCCTCGAGCACCACCGCGCCGTAGGCCAGCCGCTGCACGCGCTCGACGCGCGAGGTCCGCTCGCTCCAGGCGAGCGCCTCGGTCTCGCTCGTGCCGCCCTCGACCTCGAGCAGCCATTCGGGCTCGACGGCGCTCGCGAGGCGAACGGTCCGTGCCGCGCGCTGCCCCGGCCCCGAGCGCTCCTCGACGTCGACCGCGACGAGGAGCTCGGCCTCCGTGACCACGCTGTCCTCGGCGAGCGTGGCGGTCCCGCCCTCGGCCAGGACCAGCTCCCGCCCCCGCGGGGTGCGACGCCGGGCGACGCGATCGGGGAAGGCAGCCAGGATCGCGAGCCCGATCGCCTGCTCCTCGTCGGCGTGCGACCGCGGCGCCTGCGCGCGATCCTGGACGCGCCTGCCGAGCTGCTCGGCCGCCCGCACGACGCGCGTCGCCGCGCCCTGCTCGAGCCCGAGCGCCGCCGCGCGCTGTCCGCGCCCGATGGAGCGCACCCGCTCGGCGAGCTCGGTGAGATCGCTCGGCCCGCTCGGCCCCGCGCCGCGGCCGCGCGTCCGCACGTCCCGCTCCGACAGGAGCGCCGCCACGAGCGCGCCGAGCCGGCCGATGCCCCGCGCCTCCGCCTCCACCACGAGTCGCCCGAGGCGCGGGTGCACCGGCAGTGAAAGCATGCGCCTACCCGCATCGGTCAGGGCGCCGCCGCGCGTCGCACCGAGCCGCTCGAGGAGCGCCTCCGCCGCGGCGAGGGCCGCCTCGGGTGGGGCATCCAGCCAGTGCAGCGCGCGTGCGGAGGTGCCGGCCCCGAGCGCGACCAGCGCCGCCTCCGCCAGGTCGAGCCGCCGCACCTCCGGCAGGTCGTGCGCGGCCCGCGCGTCGTGGTCCGCGCGCGTGTAGAGCCGCAGCGCCCGCCCCGCGGCGAGCCGCCCCGCGCGCCCCGCCCGCTGCGTCGCCGACGCTTGCGAGATCTTCGCCAGCGACAGCGTCGGTAAGCCCGTCCACGGCGAGCACGCGGCGACGCGCGCGAGGCCCGAGTCGACGACGGCGGTGACGCCCTCGATGGTCACCGACGTCTCCGCGACGTTGGTCGACAGGATCACCTTGCGCCGCGGCCCGGGGCGCACGACGCGCGTCTGCTCCTGAAGCGGCAGGTCACCGTGCAGCGTGAGCACGTCGATCGCGTGCGCGGCCGCGGTCTCCGCCAGGGCCTCCGCCGCGCGCCGGATCTCCGCCGCGCCCGGCAGGAACACGAGCACGTCGCCCGAAGGGCCCTCGCGAAGAATTCGCCTGACCGCATGCATCACCTGCTCGTCGAGCGGGCGCTCGCTCGGTCGCTCGGCGTGCTCGATCGCGACCTCGAAGCGCCGGCCCTCGCTGGTCAGGATGGGCGCGCCGAGGAACGCCGCCACGGGCGCGGCGTCGAGCGTCGCCGACATGACGACGAGGCGCAGGTCCGCCCGCGCTCCGCGCAGCGCCGCCAGGAGCGCGAGCGCCAGGTCGCCGTCGAGGTGCCGCTCGTGGAACTCGTCGAGCACCACGCACGCCACTCCAGGCAGCGTCGGCGCGGCCAGCAGCCGCCGCAGCAGCACGCCCTCGGTCACGAACCGCACGCGCGTGCGCGCGCTCGAGCGCTCCTCGAACCGCACGGCGTAGCCGATGCGCTCGCCGGGCTCCTCGCCGAGCTCCTCGGCCACCCGCCGCGCCGCGAGCAGCGTCGGCAGGCGCCGCGGCTGCAGCACGAGGATCTCACCGGCCTCGGCGTGTCCCGCCGCGAGGAGCGCCTGCGGGACGCGCGTGGTCTTGCCGGCACCGGGGGGTGCCTGGAGCACCACCGCACCGTGCATCGCGAGCGCGGCCACCAGGTCGGGCAGCAGCGGATCGATCGGGAGCGCCTGCGCCGCCATCGCGCGATCGGTCAGGCGCAGCGCATCAGGGCTCGCCGTCGCCGGTGGCGCCCGCGGGCGGCTTGTCCGTCTGCAGCCGTCCGATGCGCTCGGACACCGACGGGTAGCTCAGGACACCGGCCTCGACCAGCATGCCCGTCAGCACGCGCACCGTGCGCTCGAGGTGCCGGACGACGCGCTCGAGGTGCCGGACACGGTCCGCCGCGATGTCCTGCTCGCGCGCGTCGATGCCGGGCTCGGGCAGGCCCTGAGGCAGCGCCTGGATCGCCGTGGGCTCGTCGAGCGATCCCGCCGCCGTGATCGCCATGCGGAGCGCGTCGATCTCCGGGGCCTCGAGCTCGAGCGGCACGGGGGGCGGACGCGAAGGCCGCTCCGTCATCGGCGGCGGCGGCGTCAGCAGCCTGGTGTCGAAGGCGTCGTCGTCCGGCCCGAGGTACGTGCGATCGATGGCGCGCGTGATGGCCCGCGGCCCCGCGACGTAGGGGCGGATGTTGCGCCGCAGGCGCATGCGCACCGCGTCGATGGCCGTCTGGTTCGTCGGCTCTGCCATCGCGACGTCGAGGAATTGCCCCGAGCCGTCCTGGCGGAACACGACGAGGCGCAGCTGCTCGCACACCTCGCGCGGGAGCAGCGCGGCGGCCTCCACGTCGATGGCGCGCGCCTGATCGAGGTCCACGTGCGGCAGCCGCAGCTGCTCGGACAGGGTCTCGACCAGCTTGAGCTCCGGCACGAGCCCGAGCGCGACGACGTACTCGCCGAGGGGCCCGCCCCAGCGCTGCTGCTGCGCGAGCGCTCGTCGGAGATCGGCTCCGCTGCAGAGCCCCTTTTCGAGGAGCAGGTCACCCAGGCGTGGTCGTGCCACCGTTCGAGTAGGATAGACGAATGTCCGACGCCCCGCCGCGCCTCGGCGATCTCCTCGTCGATCGTGGCCTCGTCACCAAGGAGCAGCTCGATGCGGCGCTGGACGCTCAGGTGGTCGCGCCGAACGAGACCGTCGGACAGATCCTCGTGCGCCTCGGATTCGTCACCGAGCGCGACATGGCCCAGATCCTCGAGCTGACGGGCAAGCGGCGCGCGCTCCGCGACATCCTCCTTCGCCGCGGAGTCATCGACTTGCGGAGGCTCGCGGCCGGCGAGCACGCGGCGAGGCGTCAGGCCATGCCGCTCGAGCAGGTGCTGCTCCGTCTCGGCTACGCCACGGAGCAGCAGGTCGCCGAGGCCATCGCCGAGCAGGTCGATCTGCCCTTCGTGCAGATCGAGCCCAAGCGCATCGATCCGACGCTCGCCACGATCATCAGCGCTCGCTTCGCGGAGCGCCACAAGCTCGTGCCCTTGCGCCGCGACGGCGACTCCGTGGTGCTCGCCGCCGCGCAAGCGCTGCCGGTGCACGAGCAGCGCGAGCTCGAGCGCGTCGTCCGCCTGAAGATCCGCTGCGTCATCGCGACACCAAGCAACGTGCTCGCGGGCCAGCTCGCCCTGTACGGCACCTCCGCCGGCTCGCAGCGTCCGGGCCAGTATCAGGACCCGCAAGCCCTGGAGTCGGACACCAACATCCAGCTCATCCTGCGGGCGGCCGACGACGAGGATCCGCAGGAGGAGCCTGACGACGACCGCGAGGTCGCGAGCGTCAGCGAGCGCGACAGCCTGCTCGTCAAGATCGTCAATCGCCTGGTCGACGACGCGCACCAGATGGGCGCGAGCGATCTCCACATCGAGCCCCAGCCTGGCCGGCAGGACGTGCTCGTGCGCTTCCGCATCGATGGCCACTGCCGCGTCTACCAGCGCATCCCGTTCCGCTACAAGCTCGCGATGGTCTCGCGCCTCAAGATCCTCGCCAGCCTGGACATCGCCGATCGCCGCCGCCCGCAGGACGGCAAGATCCACTTCTCTCGGATCCCCGGGCTCGAGCTGCGCGTCGCCACGATGCCGACCGCGGGGGGCCTCGAGGACGTCGTCGTCCGGCTCCTGCCGACCGGCGCCCCGGCGCCCTTCGACAAGCTCGGGCTCTCGGACCGCTCGGTGCGCCTGATCGAGCAGGCGATCGGCAAGCCCTACGGGCTCGTCCTCGTCGTCGGGCCCACCGGCTCGGGCAAGACGACCACGCTGCACTCGGCCCTGCGGCACATCAACCGGCCCGAGATCAAGATCTGGACCGCCGAGGATCCGGTCGAGATCACGCAGTCCGGCCTGCGACAGGTGCAGGTGAACCCCCGCATCGGACTGACGTTCGCGGCCGTCCTCCGGAGCTTCCTCCGCCTCGATCCCGACGTGATCATGGTCGGTGAGATGCGCGATCTGGAGACTGCCAGCATGGCCCTCGAGGCGGCGCTCACCGGGCACCTCGTGCTCTCGACGCTGCACACGAACTCGGCACCCGAGACCGTCACGCGCCTGCTCGAGATGGGCCTCGATCCGTTCAGCTTCGCGGACTCCATGAACGGCATCGTGGCGCAGCGGCTCGTGCGCACGCTGTGCAGCTGCCGGACCCTGCGCGCGCCGACGCCCCAGGAGCGTCAAGTGCTGTGCGAGGAGTTCGGCGCGCCCGAGTCCATCGTGGAAGGCTACGTCGGCGCCGAGCTCCTGATCGGCGTACCCAAGGGCTGCCAGGAGTGCGGCGAGACGGGCTTTCGCGGCCGCCTCGGCATCCACGAGGTCCTGCTCGGGAGCGACGCGATGTCGGCGATGGTGCGCCGGCGGGCCGACGTCGCCGAGATCCGCAAGCTCGCCATCGACGAGGGCATGCTGACCTTGCGCCGCGACGGCATCCTCAAGGTCTTCCGCGGCATCACCACGCCGCAGGAAGTCCGCGCCGTCACGCTCCGCTGACGCCGCGCCCGAGGTCCACTCCGCCCGAAAAGACGCGCCGCGCGGGCCCGCGCATCGTGACGTTCGACAGGTCCTCGGTGACCGTGATGCCGAGCGGGCCGCCCGGCAGCACCACCGTGAGCTCGCGTCCTGCCGGCGCGCGCCCGGTCAGGATCGCCGCGACCGCCGTCGCGCACGCGCCGGTCCCGCACGCGAGCGTGATCCCACAGCCGCGCTCCCAGACGACGAGCTCGATGCGCTCGCCCTTGACGCGCGCGAACTCGGCGTTGGTGCGGCGAGGGAACGCACGATGCCGCTCGAGCGCCGGCCCGAACTCCTCGGCGAGCGCCCGGGGGTCCTCGTCGTCGCCGAGGAACGTCACGGCGTGGGGGTTGCCCATCGACACGCCCGTGATCGCAAAGCGCCTCGTCCCTCGCGGTCCGGCGAGCTCGATGGCCTCCTCGAGCACGCGCCCCGCCGCACCCTCCATCGGCAGCTCGGCGCGCTCCAATCGTGGGCGGCCCATCGCGACCGCCACCGACTCGCAGCCACCGTCGGCGCCCTCGAAGATCCGGCACTCGAGCAGTCCTGCGCCCGTGTCGATCGCGAGCACGTGCTTTCTGATCGCACCGCCGGGGAGCGCGCCGTCGAAGAGCGCCTTGGCGACGCAGCGGATGCCGTTGCCGCACATCTCCGCCTCGCTGCCGTCGGCGTTGATGACGACCATTCGCGCATCGCTGCCCGGCGTCGTCGGAGGCAGGACACCGAGGACACCGTCCGCACCCACGCCGCGGTGGCGGTCGCACAGGCCGACTGCGATCGCGGGATCGATCGGCGACGGCACGGGCGCGCCGCCGCGCAGGTCCACTACGACGAAGTCGTTGCCGAGGCCCTCGTACTTGAAGAACTGCATGGAGGGAGGATAGCGAAACCGGGCCGGACGACCAGCCCCGTGCGGGCGGCAGGAGCTGCTAGTTCTTGGGCTCCTCGGCCTTCTTGGGCTCGCCCGCGGGCGCGGGGGCCGGAGGCGCCGCGCCACCCGCCGGGGCCGGGGCCGGAGCGCCGGCCGCACCAGGCTCGGAGGAGAGCGTCGGGGCGGCCTTCTTGGCCTCCTCCTCCTTGGCCTTGGCCTCCTTCTCCTTCTTGGCCTTCTCGGCCGCGGCCTGCTTCTCCTGACCGAGCTTCTGCAGGCGCGACGAGTCCGTGTGCGTCGCGAGGAACGCCAGCGACACCGACGTGACCATGAACGCGAACGCGCTGCCCGCGGTCAGCTTGGTGAGGAAGTTGCCCGCCCCCGAGCCGCCGAAGACGGTCTGGCTACCGCCGCCGCCGAACGACAGGCCCATCCCGCCGCCGCGCCCTGCTTGCAGGAGCACCACGAGGATGAGGAAGAGGCACACGAACACATGGACGATCGTCAGGAACACCTGGAGCATGACCGCTACTTTCCCTTCTCGATGGCAGCGCGCGCGATCGGGACGAATTGGTCCGCGACCAGCGACGCTCCGCCTACCAGCGCACCGTCGATGTCTGGTTGCGCCATCAGCTCGACTGCGTTGCTCGGCTTGACGCTGCCGCCATATTGAATTCGCATCGTCGCCGCGACGGCGCCATACATCGCGGCCAGCTTCCCTCGGATGAACGCGTGGACTTCCTGTGCCTGCGCGGGCGTCGCGTTCTTGCCCGTCCCGATGGCCCAGACGGGCTCGTAGGCGATCGTCACCCGCGTCGCCTCCGCGGTGCCGATGCCCGCGAGCGAGCCGGTGAGCTGCGCGTCCACGCGGTGCATCGTCTCGCCCGCCTCGCGCTCGGTGAGCGTCTCGCCGACGCACACGATGGGCGAGAGGCCCGCGCGGAGCGCCGCCTTGGCCTTCATCGCGACCGCCTGGTCGAGCTCGCCGAAGAGCTGGCGCCGCTCGCTGTGGCCGAGGATCACGAACCGCGCGCCCGCCTCGTAGAGCATCGGCGCCGAGACCTCACCCGTGAAGGCGCCCTGGTCCTCCCAGTGGCAGCTCTGCCCGGCCACGCCGATGCGCGTGTCCTCGAGCCGCTTGACCACCGCCGAGATCGCCGTGAACGGAGGCGCGACCGCGACCTCGAGCGTCCCCGCCCGCGTCGCAGGGCCGAGCGTGTTCTTGAGCTCGGTCACGAGCGCGACCGCCTCGGCGATCGTCTTGTGGCACTTCCAGTTCCCGCAGACGAAAGGAATCCGACCCACCCTACACCTCCAGCGCCAGCACGCCCGGCAGCTTCTTGCCCTCGAGGAGCTCGAGCGACGCACCGCCGCCGGTCGACAGGTGCGTGATCCCCGCCGCCAGGCTCGCCTGCTGCACCGCCGCAACCGAGTCCCCACCCCCCACCACCGAGAACGCCCCGGAGTCCGCCACCGCCTTGGCGATCGCGAACGTGCCCCTGGAGAACGGCGCCTTCTCGAACACGCCCATCGGGCCGTTCCACACGATCGTGCGGGCGCGCGACAGGCGATCCGCGAAGCCGCGCGCGCTCTCCGGCCCGATGTCGAGCGCCATGAAGCCCGCCGGCACCGCGTCCGCCGCGACCACCTGGCCCGTCGGCGCGTCGAGCCCGAGGGCCGCCACCGCGTCGCGCGGCAGGAGCACCTCCTTGCCCGCGACCTCCGCCTTCTTGAGGAACGCGCGCGCGAGCGGGAGCTTCTCCTCCTCCACCCGCGAGGCGCCGACGTCGCCGCCCTTGGCCTTGATGAACGTGTTCGCCATCGCGCCGCCGATCACGAACGCATCGACGCGCGAGAGCAGGTTCTCGAGGACGCCGATCTTGTCGGAGACCTTGGCCCCGCCGACGACGGCGACGAACGGGTGCTCGACCTCGCCGAGCAGCTTGCCCAGCATCTGCAGCTCGCGCAGCATGAGCAGGCCCGCGCCGCGCTCCTTGACGTGCGCGACCATGCCCACCGTCGAGGCGTGCGCGCGGTGCGCCGTGCCGAACGCGTCGTTGACGTAGACGTCGCAGTACCCCGCCAGCGCCCGCGCGAACGCGTCGTCGTTGGCCTCCTCGCCCGGGTGGAAGCGCAGGTTCTCGAGGAGCGCGATCTGCCCCTCGCGCAGGTCCGACACGACCTTGCGCGCGCCGTCGCCCGCCGGCTCGTCCGAGAGCACCACCTCGCGCCCGATGAGCTCCGCGAGCCGCGCGCCCACCGGCTCGAGCGACTCCTTCGGATCCGGCTTGCCCTTGGGCCTGCCGAGGTGCGAGCCGAGCACCACCCTGGCGCCGCGGTCGAGCGCGTGCCGGATCGTCGGCAGGGACTCGCGGATGCGCGTGTCGTCCGCGACTCCGCGCGCCGGGGTGAGCGGCACGTTGAAGTCGACGCGGATGAACACACGCCGCCCCTCGATCGGCAGCTCTGCGATGCTCTTGATCACGGCGCTACAGCCCCTTGTCGATGACGAACTTCGCGAGGTCGTAGAGGCGCTGCGCGTAGCCGCTCTCGTTGTCGTACCAGGCGAACACCTTGGTCAGCTCACCGGTCGACATCGTCTGCTCGAGGTCCACCGTCGCCGAGTGCGCGTCGCCGTTGAAGTCGAGGCTGACGAGCGGCTCGCTGGTCACGGCCAGGATGCCCTTGAGCGGGCCCGCCGCGGCCTTCGAGAAGGCCGCGTTGACCTCGTCCTTGGTCGCCTTCTTCTCGAGCCGCACCACGAGGTCGACCACCGAGACGTTCGGCGTCGGCACGCGGATCGAGGTGCCGTCGAGCTTGCCCTTGAGCGCCGGCAGCACCTCACCGATCGCCTTGGCCGCGCCCGTCGACGTCGGGATCATGTTGAGCGCCGCCGCGCGCGCGCGCCGCAGGTCCTTGTGCTCGAGGTCGAGCGTGCGCTGGTCGTTCGTGTACGAGTGGATGGTCGTCATCTGCCCGACGACGATGCCGAACGACTCGTGCAGCACCTTGGCCACGGGCGCCAGGCAGTTCGTCGTGCACGACGCGTTCGAGATGACGTGGTGCTTGGTGCGGTCGTACTGCTCGAGGTTGATGCCCACCGCGAGCGTCACGTCCGGCCCCTTGGCGGGCGCGCTGATCAGCACCTTCTTGGCGCCGCCCTCGAGGTGCTTGGCCGCGCCGTCGCGGTCCGTGAAGCGCCCCGTGCACTCGAGGACGACCTCGACGCCGTGCTGCTTCCACGGGATCTTGGCCGGATCCTTCTCGGCGGTGATGACGATCTTCCGGCCGTTGACGATGATCCCGCCGTCGGTGGCCTCGACCGTGCCGTCGAACCGGCCGTGGACCGAGTCGTACTTGAGCAGGTGGGCCAGGGTCTTGGGATCGGTGAGGTCGTTGATCACCACGACCTCGAGGTTCGGGGACTGCGCCTTGGCGCGCAGGATGCCACGCCCGATGCGACCGAAGCCGTTGATGCCGATCCGAGTGGCCATCTGCGATCTCCTTGTTTGCCCTTCGCGGGTGGGGCCCGCGCCATCGCCTGCTGCGTGCAGCAGGCGAGCGCTGGCCGCCCGCCGGGGACCCGGGGATACACCCAGAGACCCGCGCAGGCAATCAGTTTTTCTGGTGGGGCAGCGGAGAGGAGGCGCGAGGAGGGAAGGGGGTGCGGCGCGCGCTACGCGCCTACTGCGCGGCGGCTTCTTCGGCCGGACGCTCGTCCTTCATCTCACTCGTGACGAGGCTGATGAGCTCGCTCGAAAGGGCCACGATCTGCTTCGGATCGTAGCCGTGCTGGCGCAGCTCCTTGTACATCGACTTCGCGATGATCTTGACCGCACGCTCACGTGACGGAGCAGCAGCGGCACTACGCAGGGCTTCGGACATGGTCGCGAGAGACTGCAGTTGTGATGCCACGCGCACGATGCGCTCAACCTATCGAAATTGCTTTAGGTCCGACCAGGAGAAGTGCGTAGCGGGTTACTCAAGCCAGCCCTTCTTGCGGGGCGGCTGCGAAGCGGGGTACGCACCGCGAGCGGTACGAAACCACCGAGAAGCATTGGCGAAACCTGGGACGGTGCGATGGCTGACGTCAGGGCGGCGGGATGCTCCGGCGCCTACCCTTCTTCCTCGGGCTCGGGGGGCTCCTTGGCGTCCTTGGCGTCCTTCGGGTCCTTGTCCTTGTCCCGCGCCCCGCGCTTGACCGAGACCTTGCGCTTGACCTCGCTCTTGACCCCGGTGCCGGCCTCGTTGGGGATGAGCCGAACCTCGGTCTTGATCTCGAAGGACACGCTGGTCAGGACCTTGACCATCTCCTCGTGCAGGTTCAGCCGATCGAGCCACTCGGAGAACACCTGCCCGATGATCCGGTAGAGCTCGTCCTTGGACGAGCTCGCCTGGTGCATCAGGTACCCGGCGACCTCCTTGGGCAGCTCCGAGGCGACCTTGCGGATGCTCTCCTCGCCGGTCATCGCGCCGACCCCCGCCTGCACCGCGCGCTTGAGCACGTCGGGCAACAGCGCCTGCAGCCGATCACGGAGCCGCTCCTCGTCGAACGGCGGTGCGCTCGAGGGGCGGCCCTCGTCGTGCTTCGGTGGGCGATCGTCGGAATCGGCCATGATCTTCTGGTACGCCCCACGACGCGGCGAGTCAAGCGTGCTCGCCGCGACCTGCGTGTCTCCCCGCGGGGGTGCGAGAGGTGACGTGTATACTTGCGCGGATGGGCGGGCCGGTCGAAGCAGCCGCAGGGGGCACCCCGGAGCCGCCGGCTCCGGTCACTCCTCCCGTGGCCTCGCCGGAGGAGCCGCGGCCCGCGCCTCTTCGGATCGCCCGGCCCACGCGCATGCCGGATCCACCGGTGCCCCGGACGCAGGTCGTCCCCAAGTCCATGCGCTTCTGGCACGCGTACTGGGTCACCTGGGTCGTCGTCTTCTCGTATCTCTCGGTCAAGCTCCAGGCGCGATTTCGCTCGCAGGAGTCGATCGAGCGGCTGCTCCTCGCCAAGCACCGCAAGAACGCGCGGCGGATCGAGCGCACGATCGCGAAGCTGCAGGGCCTGTTCATCAAGGTCGGCCAGCTCATCTCGATCCTGACCAACTTCTTGCCCGAGGAGTTCCGGAGCGAGCTCGAGGGGCTGCAGGACAAGGTCCCCGCGCGGCCGTACAAGGACATCGAGGCGCGCATCCGCGAGGAGCTCGGCGGCAAGAGCCCGCGCGAGCTGTTCGCCGAGTTCGACGAGCGGCCGGTGGCGAGCGCGTCGATCGGCCAGGTCCACCGCGCGCGCATGCACGACGGCACCGAGGTCGCGGTCAAGGTCCAGTACCCGGACATCGAGGAGATCGTCCGGATCGACCTCAAGACGCTCAAGTTCATCTTCCGCGTGATCTCGTGGTTCGTGCCGTACCACGGGCTCGACCAGGTCTATCGCGAGATCCGCGAGATGATCCTCACGGAGCTCGACTTCCGCGAGGAGGCGCAGAACGTCGCGCGCATCTCGGCCAACTTCAAGGGGCGCGCGGACATCGTCTTCCCGCGCGTGATCGCCGAGCTGTCCACCGCGCGCGTCCTGACGACCGAGTGGATCGACGCGGCGAAGGTCTCCGATCGCCTGCGCCTCGAGGCCGAGGGCATCTGCAGAAAGCAGCTCGCGCGCCTCGTCGTCTCGGCCTACTGCCAGCAGATCTTCTCCGACGGCGTCTATCACGCGGATCCGCACCCGGGGAACCTGCTCGTGATGCCCGGGCCGCGCCTCGTGTTCCTCGATTTCGGCGCGACCGCGGTCGTGTCCGAGCGCATGCGGCAGGGGCTCATCGCGTTCCTGCAGGGGGCCCTCTCTCGCGACACCAAGAAGCTCGTCGGCGCGATGCGCCAGATGGGCTTCATCGCCAAGAACGCCGACCCGCGCATCCTCGATCGCATCGTGGAGTTCTTCCACGAGCGCTTCCAGGACGAGATCCAGATCGAGAGCTTCTCGCTCAAGGACGTCAAGGTGAACCCCGAGCGCGCGCTCGAGAGCCTGGCCGACCTGCGAAAGCTCGACGTGGGCCTGCGCGAATTGACCGAGCAGTTCCATGTTCCCAAGGAGTGGATCCTCCTCGAGCGCACCATCCTGCTCCTCATGGGCCTTTGCACCGAGCTCGACCCCCAGATGAACCCGATGTCGGTCATCCGGCCGTACCTCGAGGCGTTCGTGCTCGGCAAGAACGGCGACTGGCAGACGCTGGTGGTGGACGCGGGCAAGGAGCTCATGATGGACGCGGTCGCCCTGCCGGCCGACATCAAGCGCTTCGTCAACCGCGCCGCGCGCGGCGAGCTCGAGGTGAAGTTCCGTGGCCTCGACGAGAACACGCGCGTCCTCTACTCGCTCGGGCATCAGGTCATCTACACGCTCATCGGCCTCGGCGCGGCGGGGGCGTACCTCGTCCTGTCCGGCCGCGGCGATCGCCACGGCGCTGATCTCGCGAGCGTCATCGGCTATGGTTCGGCCGCGCTCTTGCTGCTGTCCATGCTGAACACGCGAAACAAGCTCAGACGCCGACGGTGACGCCGCTCAAAAGGCCTCTCCAAAGGCCTCTCCCCCTGGCCCGCTCTCCCGGGAGGAGAGGGGGGACGTGGAAGACGGTCCTTCTTCTGATCGGACTCGGCTGCACGCCCAAGGTGACGGCGCCTCCGCGCGCGGCGCTCGAGGCGCAGGCGCAGATGGACGAGGCGGCACGCCGGGCCAAGGCGGGCGACGACAAGGGGGCCGCGGAGGCGTACGCACGCGTGCAGTCCGATTCGCCCCGGGTGCAGGCGCGCGCGGGCGTCCGCGCGGCGCAGGCGCGTGTGCACGCGGGCGAGCTCGACGCGGGCGAGGCGCAGGCCTGGCAGGTCATCGACCGGTTCCCCGACGCCGAGGGCGCGCGCGACGCGGTCAGGCTCCTTGCGCGCCTGGCCAAGCAGCGGAGCGCCTGGCCGGCGTTCCGCAAGGGCGCCCTCGAGCGGTCGGCGCGGCACAAGGGCCACGCGATCGAGGATGCCCTGCGCTTCGCAGCGGCCGAGGCCGCCGAGGCGCTCGGCGACAAGACCGCCGCGCGGCGAGAGTACGAGGCGATGGCGACGGACTGGACCACCTCGAGCCTCTTCGACGACGCGCTCTTCCGGGCCGCGAAGCTCGCGCGCACCGGGGGCGACTTCGCGGGTGCGATCGCGGACCTCGAGCGCATCGTGGACACCAAGCGCACCGCGCTCATCGTGGGATCGTTCGACCTGCAGCTCCTGCACGAGGCCGCCCTCGAGATCGGCAAGATCCAGCTCGACGACCGCAAGGACCCGAAGGCGGCCCTGCGCGCCTTCGAGCGCGTGCGCGACGACCTCGGCGAGAACCGCCAGCGCGACGACGCGCAGTGGGGCATCGCGACCGCGCACGAGCGGGCAGGGCAGCGCGACCTCGCCTGCGCCGCCGTGGCGCGCCTCGACAAGGAGTTCCCGCACAGCCGCCACGTGCGCCGGGGCCTCTCACGCGAAGCCGCGCAGCGCCTCGGCTGTGGAGCCCCGAAGTGAGCGCGCCCGTCGTCATCGAGCTCGCCGGCGTCACGAAGCGCTTCGCGGGTCGGCCGCCTCTCCTCGAGGGCATCGACCTGCGCCTCGCGAACGGCGAGATCTTCGGGCTCATCGGCCCCGCCGCGTGCGGAAAGAGCCTGCTCTGCAAGCTCATCTGCGGCCTCGTCCCCGCCGACGCCGGCCGCATCGTCGTCGAGGGCGTCGAGATCACCGGCGCCCGCGAGCGCACGCTCTTCGGCGTACGCCAGAAGATCGGCATGCTGTTCCAGAACAACGCGCTCTTCGACTTCATGACCATCGCCGAGAACGTGGCGTTCCCGCTGGTCCGTCGCGGCGACCTCGCCCAGGGCGAGATCGAGACCCGCGTCTACGAGCGCCTCAAGGCGGTGGGCCTCGCGGGCAGCGAGAAGAAGACCCCGAACGAGCTCTCGGGCGGCATGCGCAAGCGCGCGGCGATCGCGCGCGCCACGATCGCGGAGCCGGACATCGTGATCTACGATGAGCCCACCGCGGGGCTCGATCCGGTGACCACCTCCAAGATCTACGATCTCCTCGGCGAGCTGCAGGCCAAGCGCGGCGGGCTCGTGTTCGCGATCTCGTCGGACGTCGAGGCGCTGCGCAAGTGGGTGCGCCGCATCGGGATGCTCTACCGCGGCGCCCTTCGCTACGACGGAGACCCCGCGGCGATCGCCGACTCCGACGACGCCGTCGTCCGCCAGTTCGTGCGCGGCGATCTGCAGGGCCCGCTGTGACCACGCAGAAGGCGTCCTTCGTCGATCGCGTCGTCGCGCCCACCGTCGAGCGCATCGGCGACGGCGCCGTCAGCGCCGCCGAGGAGGCCGGCGGCATCGCGATCCTCGCCGGCCAGGTGCTGCGCGCGCTCGTGCCCCCGGCGCTCGACGGCCGCGAGCTCTGGCGGAACCTCTACAAGATGGGCGTCCTCTCGGTGCCCATCGTCTCGCTGACCGCCTTCTTCACCGGCGGCATCATGCTCATCCAGAGCGGCATGTTCGTGCGTCGCTTCGGCGCGTATGGCCTGCTCGGCTGGGGCACCGGCTACGCGGTCTTCCGCGAGGTCGGTCCCATCCTCATCGCGCTCATGTTCTCCGGCCGCGTCGGCTCGAACAACACGGCCGAGCTCGGCACCATGACGGTCACCGAGCAGCTCGACGGCCTGCGCTCGCTCGCCATCGATCCGATCTCGTTCCTCATCGTGCCGCGCGTGGTCGCGATGATGATCATGCTCTTCTGCCTCACCGTCATCGGCGACCTCGTCGCCATCGTCGGCGGGGGCCTGTTCGGCAAGCTCCTCCTCGACGTCGACTACGCGACCTTCTATTACTCCTTCGCCGACAACCTCAAGCCCTGGGACCTCGGCCACGGGCTCATCAAGTCGGCCGTCTTCGGCCTCGTCATCGCCCTGTCGAGCTGCCACTTCGGCATCACCGTCAAGGGCGGCGCGGTCGGCGTCGGCCGCGCGGTCAACAACGCCGTCGTCGCGGCCGCCGTGGGCATCATGCTGCTCGACTACTTCTTGACGTATCTGCTGCCATGAACGAGTCGCCGCGCCTGCTCGTCGCCGTCGCCCTGCGCACGATCGCGGGCACGCTCTACGGCAAGCGGCCCAAGGGCGAGCTCGCCAAGCAGATGTACCAGGTCGGCAACCGCTCGCTCGTCTTCGTCGCGGTGACGCTCGGGTTCATCGGCATGGTGCTCGTCTACCAGACCTGCCTGCAGGTCAACCGCGTGACGGGCGATCTGTCGCAGGTCGGCGGCGAGTTCCTCAAGGTGCTGGTGCACGAGTTCGGCCCGACGCTGACGGCGCTCATGCTCGCGACGCGCGTCGGCGCCGGCATCGCCGCGGAGGTCGGCTCGATGCACGTCACCGAGCAGATCGACGCCCTGCGCATGTGCGGCGTCGAGCCCGTCGAGTACCTCATCGTGCCGCGCTTCGTGGCCTCGCTCGTCATGACGGGCGTGCTGACGCTCTTCGGCATGGCGGTCGCGCTCGGCATGGGGACGCTCACGGCGTGGGCGTCCTTCCACGTCAACCCGACCATCTTCTTGGACCCCGGCAAGGTCGCGGCGGGCGACGCCATCACCGGCGCGCTCAAGTGCCTCTCGTACGGCGCGACGATCCCCATCATCGCCGGCTACTGCGGCCTGTCGACCAGCGGCGGCTCCGAGGGCGTCGGCTGGGCCACGACGCGCGCCGTCATCCTCGGCTCGTTCGCCGTGATCCTGCTCGATTTCTGCCTCTCGGGGCTGGGATACTTCGTCTTCCAGGGCGTATGACGATCGAGTTCCTCGCCGTCAAGAAGCGCTTCGGTGCCAAGGAGGTCCTCTCCGGCGTCGATCTGCGCGTCGAGAAGGGCGAGATCCTCTTCATCGTCGGCACCTCCGGCGCGGGCAAGTCGGTCACCATCAAGCACATCGTGGGCCTCTTGCGTCCCGACGGCGGTGAGGTTCGCCTCGACGGAAAGCGCATCGATCACCTGCCCGAGCGCGAGATGTACGCGATCCGCAAGCGCTGCGCGATGGTGTTCCAGTTCGCGACGCTCTTCGACTCGATGACGATCCTCGAGAACGTCGCGCTGCCGCTGCGCAAGCACAAGCACCTGTCGCAGGCCGAGGCCGAGAAGCGCGCCATGGGTTACCTCGAGCGCGTGCACATGACCGAGTTCGCGCCCCGCTACCCGGCAGAGCTCGGCGACGGCGTGCGCAAGCGCGCCGCGATCGCGCGCGCCCTGACGATGGAGCCCGAGTACGTGCTCTTCGACGAGCCCACGACCGGCCTCGATCCCGTGAGCGCGAGGCGCGTCGACAAGCTGATCGTCGACCTCAAGCGCGACTTCGGCGTGACGAGCCTCGTGGTCTCGCACGACCTCGTCTCGATCTTCACGATCGCCGACCGGATCGCGATGGTCTACCGCGGTGGGATCCACGCGCTCGGCACGCCCGCCGAGCTGCGCGCCTCCGCCGATCCCGTCGTGCAGCAGTTCCTGTCGGGCCGCTCGCACGGCCCGATGGAGACCCCAGGTTTCTAGGAATCGAGAGGACAGATGACGCCAGCGGAGCGAGCCCATGAGTGATCGAAGCATCCAGTTCAAGGTGGGCCTGCTCATCGTCGCGGCCCTGGGCCTGCTCGGCGCGTTCCTCGTAGTCCTCGGCAACGTCTCGTTCGAGCGCGGCTACGAGGTCTACGTCGACTACGACTTCTCCGGGAACATCCAGGCCGGGGCGCCGGTCAAGGTCTCCGGCATCAAGGTCGGCAAGGTCAAGAAGGTGGAGTTCAAAGGCGGCGAGGTCGATCCCCAGACCAAGCGCCGCGTGCAGGTGCGCCTGCACGTGTGGGCCGAGGACCGCGTGCGCGAGGCGGTCCGCCAGGACGCCGAGTTCTTCGTCAACACCGCGGGCGTCCTCGGCGAGCAGTACCTCGAGATCGCGCCGGGGAGCCGCGAGAAGCCCGCGCTCGCGCCCGGCAGCATCGTGCGCGGCGTGGACCCGCCCCGCACCGACCTCATCGTCGCGCGCCTCTACGAGTTCCTCGACTCGATCACGGTCCTGCTCAAGAAGGACAAGGATCTCATCAGCGACTTCCTCAAGAGCGGCACCGCCGTCGTGCGCTCCCTCGACAAGATCCTCTCGGGCAACGAGCAGCAGATCGGCAAGCTCATCAGCGACCTCGACAAGTTCACCATCGAGACCACGGGCCTGGTCGGCCAGCTCCGCACGGGCGTCGGCGACGCCAAGCGCATCCAGGCCTCGCTCGCCAACGTCGAGAAGCTCACCGAGACCCTCAACAGCGAGCTCGATCCGCTGCTCAAGAAGGCCAAGCGCGCGCTCGACGGCGTGGTCAACGTGACCGACCTCGTCAAGGAAGGCGACAAGGAGAAGCTGCGCGAGGGCCTCGATCACCTCGTCAAGGTCAGCCAGCGCGTCAACGGCATCACGGCCGATCTCCAGAAGGTGGTCGCCGACGTCAAGGCCGGCCGCGGCACCGCCGGCGCGCTGCTCGTCGACGAGGAGGTCTACGACGACCTCAAGGAGATGCTGCGGGACCTCAAGCGCAATCCGTGGAAGTTCTTCTGGAAGGAATGATCGCGTGTCGCGAGGCGATCTAGCCCGTGGATGAGATCCACCTCCGCCGTCGCGTCGGCGCGGGCCTCATCTTCGCCCTCGGCCTCGGCGCCGCGGCGGTGCTGGGCCTGTCGGGCCGGCCGCTCGGCCGCGGGCACCGCTTCTTCGTCGAGGTGGAGCAGATCGGCGATCTGAAGACCGGCAGCCACCTCAAGGTCGCGGGGCGCGCGATCGGGATGGTCACGGACTTCCGCTTCGGCGCCTCTGGCCGCGTCCAGGTCGAAGTATTCGTCGAGGCAGATGCGTCGAAGCACGTGTACCGAAACTCCGAGCTCTTCGTGAGCGCGGTCGGCGTCATCGGTGAGCGCTTCCTCGAGGTCGGCCCGCCGCGTGGCGAGCTGCCCGGCGCGGTCGTCAAGGCCGGCGACATCGTCCGCGGCGTCGATCCCCCGCGACTCGACCGCATGCTCCAGACGACCTACCAGAACCTCAAGCAGATCACCGACCTCTTGCGCGAGGTCGCGCCGCTCATGCAGGAGTTCCTGGTCCTGTCCGACCGCATCAACGCCCGCATGGAGCGCCTCGAGGGCGCGCCCGGTCGTCTGCGCGCGATCTGGGAGCGCTCGCAGCGCGCGCTCGACGACGGCCGCGAGACCCTGTCCAACCTGCGCGAGGCCACCGACGACTTCGATCGCGTGCGCGCCCTCGGGGCACGCCTCGATCAGCTCACGGATCGCACGGGTCCCGACGTCCGCGCCGTGCGCGACCGCCTGGACCGCGTGATGGACGGCATGGACCGGCTCGCCGCGATCGTGCCCGCCGCCGAGCGGCGCCGCCTGGCCGACGCCATCGACCGCTTCTCGCACGCGGCGACCGCGCTCGAGCGGCTCCAGCGCGATGCGCTCGCCGTCGCGGCCCGCGTCGAGGCCGGCGAGGGCACCGTCGGCGGCCTCATGCAGGACCTCGAGATCTTCGACGACATCAAGATCATGCACCAGGTCATGAAGGACCGCCCCTGGCGCATCCTCGTCAAGCCCTGGACGCCGAAGAAGGAGTGACTTCGCTCGCGGTCCGGACTACTCGAGGATGACGACGATCGCGCCCTCGACCACGGACTGCCCCTCGGCGACCTTGATCTCCTTGACGGTGCCCGCCCCTGGCGCCTCGATGGGCATCTCCATCTTCATCGACTCGAGGATGACGAGCACGTCGCCCTCGACGACGGTATCGCCGACCTTCTTCTCGATCTTCCAGACGGTGCCGGTGATGTGCGCGAGTACGTGAGCCAAGGCTGTCCTCCGTCGAGGTCGTTACACTACACCAAGGGAGCGGCTCAGCGACGCGGCTCGACCGGGCCGATCTTCACCGGCACCGCCGAGAAGCGCAGCGCCACCGAGATGCCGTCGACGAACCGCGGCTTGCCGTCCGGCCCCATCGCGAGCTCGCACGGCGCGCTCGGCGTGCTCTCGACGACCGTTCCGTCGCCGTCCTTGCAGCGGTCCACACGGTAGGGCATGTCGTCCGGCGTCGAGTCCCAGAACGACTCGAGCCCATCGCCGTCCACGTCGATGTCCGGCTGCAGGTGCCCGTCCTTGTCCTTGGGAAGCGTGAGAAAGCGCGTCTGCGCGAGGAACCCCGCGAACACCAGGTCGAGCAGCGTGTCGTCCTTGGTCAGCATGATCGCCGACACCTCGAAGCCCTTGATGCGCCCGAGCGTGCGCGCGTCGAGCACGCCGCCGAGCAGCACGTCGTCGACGTAGACCTGCCCGTCCATCGATCGCAGGGTCCCGGTGACGTTCGCGGCGTCGATGCGCAGCTCCACCTCGACGTCCTGCACGAGCGGCACCTTGACCGTGAACACCGACGGCCCGGCCTTGATCGTCCCGCCCATGAGCGTGCCGCTGTCGAACTTGATGAGCGGCGTCCCACTCATGTCGAGCGACAGCGGGTCGACGTCCACCACCGCGGGCGGGTTCGCCGACGCGGGGCTGCAACCATCGTCCGCGGCGCCGCTGCAGTCGTTGTCGAGTCCGTCGCCGCAGATCTCGACGCCGCCCTTCTTGGACTTCGCGCCGATCATCGGGCGGTCGTCGCAGTCCCCCGCCGCGATCGACTGGCCGTCGCCGTCGAGGTCCATCGCGTCGGTCGAGGGCACCACCATCGTCCCACCGTCGCCCCCCGGCTGCTCCGTCTCGTCGGCGAGGCCATCGCAGTCGTCGTCGACCCGGTTGCCGGCCACCTCCGCCACCCCGGGATGGATCGCGGCTTCCTTGTCGTTGCAGTCGCCGCCGTGGGCGGGCTTGTCCGTGGGCCCACCGGCACGCGCGCCGTCACCGTCCTGGTCCGGCTGGTACTTGCCGACGTAGATCGCGCTCTTGACACACGCATCGGGCATGGCGAGCTGCGCGGGATCGAGGTCGAACCACTCGATGAGGAGCGCGACGTCGGCCTTGGCGAGCGAGTCCTTGATGGGCGTGTTCGCGAGGGCACCGAGCGGCGCGAGCACGTTGTCGACCTGCATGTCGCCGGTGAAGTCGAAGCCCTCGTTGAGGCCCGCGATCTCCAGCTTCGAGATGATGTCCGACGCGCTGCCTTGCCCGAGGACGGGCGACTCGCCCATGCATGGAGGTACGGGATCGAGCAGGGGCGAGCGCCCGCCGGCCGTGCCGCCCGCTCCACCGGCGCCACCGGCTCCGCCCATGCCGCCGGTGCCCCCGACGCCGCCGTCGCGCGCAGGCGTCGCAGCCGGCTTGGAGTCGCTGCAGCCGACCAGGACCGCCCCCAGGGCGAACGCGCAGAATCGTAGCTTCATTGCTCTCCCTCCAGAGCTCGGTCGTCCACACTACAGTAAGCTCCCGCCGATGGCGACGCGCATCGCCTCGGGCGTCCTGGCGGCTGTCTTCCTCGTGCCGGCTCCCGCGCATTCCCATCCCGAGGGAACGCCCACCAGGACCAACCGCTACCTGCAGGTCACGCTGCTCGAGGGCCGCGCTCGCCTGGCCTACACCCTGCTCGTCGGAGAGCGCCCCGCCTTCTTCCTCCGTCAGTCGGCCGACGCCAGCCGTGACGGCCGCCTCGACGCGAGCGAGCGCGGAAGGCTCCTCGACACGCTCGCCACCTCGATCGCAAGGGCCCTCGAGATCCACCTCGACGGCCGCCCGGTGCCGCTGCGCTTCTCCGAGCGCGACTCGACCGGTGACGACGCTGTCGCCGCCCACCCGCTCGGCGTGGACTTGTTCGCCTTCGTGGAGGTCGGCCCGGGCACGCACGAGCTCCTCGTGCACGACCGCTACGAGCCGCGCGACGAGGGTGAGAGCGAGGTCACCTTCGAGGCCGCGCCCGGCGTCGAGCTGCGGGCGACCTTCGCCGGCCGCGAGGGCACGAGGTCCGGCGGTCCGCGCTTCGCCTGGCCGGCGCCACGCCGCTCGGACAGCGAGGATCGTACGGTCGGCGCGCGGTTCTCCGCCGGCCGCGCCATCGCACGGTACGTGATCGTCGGGTCGGTGGTGGTGGCGGCCGCGCTCGTCGCGCTCGGCCTGTGGCGCAAGCTTGCGGCGCGGCGGAGGAGATCTAGCGGAGCATGAAGGGGTAGGTGATCGCCATCGGCGAGCCGTTGAACTTGTCGAACTTGGCGGACTTCACCGCCGTGCCGACGCAGTCGCCGGTCTGCGTGCCGGCGAACTTCCCGGTCACGGTCGACGAGGTAACGCTGCCCGAGGGCGCGATGGTGATCTTCACCTGCACGAGCCCCTGCTCCTTGTACTTGTCGAAGCAGCCCTGCACGGTGCCCTTGACGCGCTTGATGCCGCTCATCACCTGCGCCTGAGAGAGCTGCGACGGGAGGTTCGGATCGGCCGCAGGCTCCTTCTTCTTGGGCGCCTCGTCGGGCTCGGTCGCCGTCGACTTGGCGGCGTGCTGCTTCTTGCCGCCCGTGGCGCCGTTGAGCAGGTCGTCGAGATCGTCGCCCTTCTTGCCCTTCTTCGCCGGCTTCTCGGCCGGTTCCTTGGGCGCCGGCGGATCCGCCGACGTGGGGGGCAGCGCGGCCGCAGCCGCAGGCTTGTCGCCCTTGTCGGCCTTGTCGGCCTTCGCGACCTTCTCGCCCTTGTCCTTGCCCTTGTCCTTGCCCTTCGAGTCCCGGTTCTCCTTCGCCGAGGCGACGTGCTCTTCCTTCGCCGGCGCAGCGGGAGCAGCCGCGGCAGGTGCGGCCGCTGCGGGAGCAGCCGCCGTCGGTGCGGCCGCGATCGGTGCAGCAGGGGCGGTCGGCGCGGCCACGACGGGCGGCGGGGGCGTTCCCGGGCTCGGCGTGCTGAACACCTTGAACGCCAGCACGACGGCGCCCGCGAGGAGCAGGAATGCGCCGCCGACGACCGCCCACACCCACGGGGGCACCGTCGGCTTCGGCGCGCTCGGCATGAGCAAGGGCGACGCGGCGACCGGCGAGAATCCGATCGGCGGCAGCTCCTCGTCCGTCGGCGGCCTCGGCAGCGCGCCGCCGGCTCCGCTCGAGGCCTGCGCGCGGCGCTGATCGATGCCGAGCGTCGTGGCCGCCATCGCGCGGATGTCGATCAGGCCCGAGCCCTCGGTGGTCCCGCCGTTCTGCGTCGGGCTCGGCTTGGGGGCGCCCGCTGCCGGGCCCGCGGGGGCCTGCGCGAGAGCGCTGAGGTTGTTGAGCGAGAACAGCACCGAGTTCTCGTTGCGCTGCCCCGTCATCCGCTGCTCGCCAGCGGCCTCGAGCCCGCCGCCCATGCCGCTCGGCTCGGGCTCGGGCGCAGGCGCGCGGCGCGCTCGCGGCGCAGGCGCCGGGTCCGGCGCGGGCTCGTCGTGCGGAGCACTCCCGGTGCGGCCGGGCATGCCGAAGAGATCGTCCTCGGATCCCGCAGGCGCAGTGAAGAGCGGCTGCGGCGCCTCGCCGCCACGCCCACCATCGGTCGCGAACAGATCGGGCGCGGAGCGCGAGCTCGAAACGGATCCGTAGTGCAGCCCCGAAGATCCGTTGCGCGACGGCGCCTCCGGCGCGGCGCGGCGCTCGGTGCCCTCGGCCACGGTGTGCTGCTGATCCGCCATGACGTGCGCGAGCTCGCCGACGGTCGCCAGGCGCGCCCAGTCTCCGAAGCCCTCGCGCCAGACGTACGTCTCGCCGTCGATCTCCCCGGTGCGTAGCCGCTCGCGGAGCTCGTCCTCCGTCATCGGGCCGACCTGCTCGCGCTCGATCACGCAGTGCCACACCGGCTCGGCCCCGTAGCCCTGCTGCGCCGCCGGCGCCTCGGCCCCATCGAAGCCCGAGTAGTCGAAGACCCGCGTCTCCTTCTGGTCGAACGATCCCTGCGAGCTCGGGCTTTCGGTCTGCAATGCATCGAGCTCGGCCGTGGCGGGTGACGCCGTGGGCTGATCCTCGTTGCCTCGCACGATGATGATGTGCGCGCACTTCTTGCAACGGATCTTGAATACCTTGCCGCGAACCTTGTCGTCCGCGATCGAGTACTTCGTTCCGCAGCTATCGCAGACGATCTTCATGCAACCTCCAGAGTATCAAGCGGGTCTGCTCCGCGCAACGGGCGGGGATCATGGCACGGCCTTCGCCACTGCGCGATCCAGATTCGCCTTGGGGCAGAGATAGTGCAAACGAGCCACGTCGACAGGCTTCTTGAAGGCCTGGGTGAGTGCCGGGCTCGGATGTCGTTGGATGTGGACCTCGAGGTCCGCGTTGGCCATCTTCTCCACGCCTGGCTCCACCTGCCCTGGCTCGGCCACGACCTTTGAGGCCTCGGCCCGGAGGCGGTCGAAGAGCTGGATGTCCGCGGGATCCGCAAGGCGGAAGCGCAGCCCGAAGCCCACGAGATTGTCCCCGAGGAAGATGTGCTCCACGTCGATGGGGGACTGGATCCCGGCAACGGGCATGGAGATCAAGACGCCCTGAGCGACCCCGAGATCCCAGGCGGGCGTCTCGACGGTGTGTCCGGCCTTGAGCTGAGCGGCGAGCTGGCTCCGCCTCGAGAACCACCCGGGCAGGCCGGTCCGTCCATGGCCGAGCACGCTCGCGAGCTCCTGCAGCGCCGCCGCGGTCTTCGTCGGTCGCTGCGGGGGCAGCGCGGGCATGGTGCGCGGCCCTTCGAACGGCACGCAGCGGGTTCCCATCGAGCGCTGTCCAGGGGGACACTTCGCGGAGACGATCGGGCGCTTCTGCTCCGCCGGCGCGGGATCGCCCCCGCACCCGCGGCTACAGCCCGAGAGCGCGACGGCGATCGCGACCCAGCGCAGGCTGGAAGACCACGTGGGATCGCCCGGTCGAGTCAGCATCTGCGGCGCGTCTGCATCGCAGTTTCGTTGGCGGATTTCAAGCCGATTTGAGGCCTTCCAGGCTGAAATCAAACGTGGTTCCACCGGTCGCACCTCCTGGTGACGAGCGCCTCGTGGCCCAGCCGCCGGCGGAAGGCGCTGGACATCGGGACCGTTCAGCGTTAGAGAGACGGCGCCCGTGAGCAGAGACGACCTAGTTCAGATCGATGGTGCCGTGGTCGAGGTGTTGGCCGGCGGCAATTTCTCCGTGAAGACGGATGCCGGACACACGCTCCTTGCCCGGTTGAGCGGACGCATGCGGCGCTTTCGCATCCGCGTCGTCCTCGGTGACCGCGTGACGGTCGCCGTTTCCCCGTACGATCCCACTCACGGGTTGATCGTCCACCGAAAGTAAGCGACAATCTATGAATGGTGCCAAGCCCGCCGCGTGAAGAGCGAGGCCGTGGGTACCTGCCTTCATGCGCAATCATGAGGGCCCCGAGCGATCGTGCAAGCGGCACGACCGAGCGGGTCGCATCGAGTGGACTGCAAATTCACCCAGAGTGATCGAAACCGAACCGTAGGCATTTTCAGGGATACCGGGAGCAAGACGACGGATGGGCACGCGGCTTTACGTAGGGAACCTTTCGTACTCGATGGATGAGCCTTCGCTTCGCACCCTCTTCGGAGAGGACGGACGCAGCGTCAAGGAAGTCCGAATCATCACGGATCGCGAGACCGGTCAGCCACGAGGGTTCGCCTTCGTCGAGATGACCAGCCCGGCCGACGCCGAGGGTGCAGTGACCGCCCTCCACGGGCGCGAGGTCATGGGTCGCACGATCGTCGTGAACGAGGCCCGCGAGCGCCAGCCGCGCTCGGGTGGCTTCGGCGGTGGTGGTGGCGGGTACGGTGGTGGTGGTGGCGGCGGTGGCGGCTACGGTGGTGGTGGGGGCGGCTACGGCGGTGGCGGCGGCGGTGGTGGCTACGGTGGCCCTCCTGGTGGCGGTGGCGGTCCCGGCGGCTTCGGCGGCCGTGGCGGTGGTGGCGGCCCTCCCGGTGGCGGCGGCCCAGGTGCCGGCGGCGGCCGCGGTGGTCGCGGCGGCCCCCCGGGTGGCCCGGGCGGCGGTCGAGGCGGGCGTGAGCGCGATCGCGATCGACGCAAGCGCGACGACGACGACGGCTACTGAGTCGACGCCGGCAAGCGCCGGCGGTCCGATCCTCGAGATTTCCCGACGCTAAGGCTTCGGTGTGCGACCCATCTGTCGCAGGATGGAGCGCACCAGCTTTTCCACCACGACGTCCACCGAGCTCAACGCTTCGGTGGATGGCTTCCACGCCGTCGCGAGCACCAGCCGCTGCTGCTCCGTCCAGCCCTGACGGGCGGCGTCCTCACCCTCGCTCTTGTGCGCCCTGAACGCGTCGTAGGCGGTTCGAAACGCCACGCGCCAGTTCTGGGCCGCCTCTCGCATGCCGTCCAGATCCGCCTTCGCGAGCGCGCCTTCCTTGGCGCCAGCGAGGTCCGGCGCCGCCGGAGGATCGAAGTACACCTCGTCCGCCGTGGGAGCCGGCTGCTCGCGGACGACCAGCATCGGGATCGATGCCGGCCGTCCGCCGGCCGCGAACACGACGACGGTGCTCGCGCCGCACAGGCCCACTGCGTTGCGCGCCGGATCGAACCCGATGCACAGATCGACGAGCAGCGCCGCGTCCGCCTTGGTCGACCCGAGGAGCTGCGCGATGAATCCGTCTTCGGGCTCGCTCTCGATCCACGCGGCCGGTCGCTGCGCCAGGACCGTCGCGCGGATCGGGCTCTTCTGCGTGCTCGCGGGCGCGTACATCAGGGTGCGCTGCATGCGCTCCGCGGGGTTCCTGGGTGGGGCGCGATCCATCGCCGCCTTCGCGTCTGCCGTCGCCTTCGCGCGCGCGGCAGGATCGTCGATCGCGCTCGGGTCGGGTGCGGCGCCGGGCGCGGCGGGTACCTTCGCCGCCGGTGACTTCTTCTCCTTGTCGAGCGCCTGATCGAACGACGACTGCGGCTCGAACGCTCCTCCGGCTGCGGCAGGTGCAGGCGAGCCCAGGACCGAGTGCACGAGGGCCTCGCTCGCGGTGCCGGTTCGCTTGAGGTGCCCTCCCGCGAGCCCGGGGGGCTCGGCGAGGAGGCCGAGGCCATCCTCGAGGCGCGCCGCGAGCAAGGCCTCGCGGCCACTCGCACGATAGGCGGGGTTCTCGAGCACCTCGTGCCTCGGGACGAGCTCGATCCCGTGCTCGGCGAGCACCCGCTGCACCACGGCGAGCACGCGATCGTCGAGCTCGAAGCCGACGGAGGGGTGCACCCACGGATTGCGCGCGCTGGTTCGCACGACGATCGACACAGGCACGACTCGCTTGACGTCCGCGAGGCGGTTCAGGGCCGTGGCGCGGGCCGCGAGCGACGGGCGAGAGAAGGGGAAGCCGTCGACGACGTCGGTGGCCTCCGGCTTGACCTGTGCGAACAGGCCCGTCGAGCCGCAGCCGCAGAGGAAAGCGAGCAGCGAGAGCCGAAGCGAATGGGCCGGCATGACGCGACCTTTACCACGATTCGATGAGCGGTACGGCATTCCGCCGGTGCGGCCGCACACGGATTCCTGATGGATTTCGGTTAGACTTCGTCCAGTGAGCCTGAGCGGCCGTCTCGACGACGTACCCCTGCAGGACATCGTCCAGTTCCTGCACGTCAACGGACGCTCGGGCACGCTCGTCCTTCGTCGCCCGAACGAAAGCGCGTCGATCCTGTTCGAGCAGGGCAACATCGTCTCGGCGTTCGGCCCCGGCAAGCGTCAGCTCGGAGAGATCCTGATCGGCGACGGGGTCATCACCGAGGCCGATCTCACTGCAATGATCCAGCGTCAGCGTGACGAGGCGAGCACGCTCAAGGCCTGGAACATGAAGAGCGATCGTCGCCCGCTCGGCACGATCCTGCTCGAGGAGGGCCTGGTCACCGAGGATCAGCTCCGCGCCGCCATCAAGCGGCAGGTCGAGGAGACGATCTACCTGCTCGTCACCTGGCGCTCGGGCGAGTTCGAGTTCGTCGCCGGTGGCGTGGCCGCCGCCGACGACTTCGTGATCACGCCCCTCGAGGTGCTCCCGCAAGGCGCGATCAACACCCAGTTCGTGCTGTTCGAGGCGCTCCGCCTGCTCGACGAGAAGGCGCATGCCGAGCGCGCCGAGCCGGACCCGATCCTCCCGGGCCCTGCGCCCGAGGTCGCCGACGCGCCGCGGGCGAAGCAGCCCTTCACGGTCCTCGTCACCGGTGAGACGCTCGTGCGCGCCACGCTGCGCAGGGCCTTCGAGGACATGGGCTATCTGGTCGCGGAGACGACCGATCCTGTGACGGCCAAGCTGTGGCTCGCAGAGGGTGTCGCGCGCGGCCAGGCCCTGGTCGCGGTGGTCGATCTCGAGCTGCCTCCCGAAGCCGACGAGCCCCAGCCTGGGCGCGCGCTCGCCCTGTCCCTGGCGTGGACGTATCCCGAGGCGCTCCTCCTCTGCTTCTCCGAGCAGGCGCCCGCCGAGCAGCTCCACGAGCTGTATCGTGCGGGCGTGCGCGCGGTGCTGCCCGGCCCGAGCGCCTGGGGCACCGAGCGCGAGGCCGACGCGCAGGAGCTGGCGATGTCCGCGCTGTGCGTGGCGTCGCTCGCGCAGCCGCAAGGCGCGGATGCGGCGGGATCGCTCCGGCGGTGGCTCGAGCAGCTCCGCGGCGCGGTCGGCCATGTGCGCGAGAACCCGCAGCCTGCGACCGTCGCGCTCGGCCTGCTGCAGCTCGTGGGCGAGCACGCGGAGAGGGCCGTGCTCATGCAGCTCCGCGGCGGAGAGCTCGTCGGCCTCGGTGCCTTCGGCAGCTCGACCGTGTCCGGCGAGGAGCTCGCCGACGTCACTCGCAGCATGCGTCTGCCGGTCGACCGCTCGATCGCCCTGCAATCGTGCATCGAGGAGCGTCGGCCCGTACGCGGCCGCTGTGACACGCCCGAATGGCCGGCGCTGCTCCTCGAGCTCATCGGGCAGCCGCGCAGTCGCGATGCCGTGCTCATCCCCGTCGTCGCGAACGGCGAGACGGTCTGCGTGCTCTTCGCCGACAACGGTGGCCGCCAGGCGCCCGTGCGCGAGATCGACCTGATCGACTTCGCGGCGGCGCAGATGGGCCTCGCCCTCGAGTGCGGCCGCGCCCGCTTGCCGCCCCTGTCTCCTCCGGTGCCCTCGCTCGTTCCGACCTGACCCCGAGCCGCCGCAACACGCCCGAAACACGTCCCCCCTAGGATCGTCGCACCATGCAGACGATCAACACCGGCGACACGGCCTGGCTCCTCGTCTCCACCGCCCTCGTCATGCTGATGACGCCCGGGCTCGCACTCTTCTATGGCGGCATGGTGCAGCGAAAGAACGTGCTCTCCACGTTCATGCACAGCTTCTTCGCGCTCGGCCTGGTGAGCCTGCAGTGGGCGCTCTTCGGTTACTCGTTGGCCTTCGGCACGACCCACCACGGGCTCATCGGCGGCCTCGATTTCGCGCTGCTCAAGGACGTAGGCATGGGCCCCCGCGACGCGAGCGCCACGGTGCCCCACATGCTCTTCATGATGTACCAGGGCATGTTCGCCGTGATCACGCCGGCGCTCATCTCGGGCGCGTTCGCGGAGCGCATGAAGTTCTCGGCCTACGCACTCTTCACGTTGCTCTGGGCGACGCTCGTCTACGATCCGCTGGCGCACTGGGTGTGGGGGACGGACGGCTGGCTCGCCAAGAAGGGCGCGCTCGACTTCGCTGGCGGCACGGTCGTGCACCTTTCCTCGGGCGCGTCCGCCCTCGTGGTGGCCATCGTGCTCGGCAAGCGCCACGGCTACCCCAGCGTCCGCCACCCGCCGCACGATCTGACGATGACCCTCATCGGCGCCGGGCTCCTCTGGTTCGGGTGGTTCGGCTTCAACGCGGGCAGCGCGCTCGCCTCGAACGGTCTGGCGGCGCTCGCGCTCGGCAACACGCACCTCGCTGCGGCCGCCGGAGCGGTCTCGTGGGCGCTCGTGGAGCTCCTGCGCATCAAGAAGGCCACGGCGCTCGGCGTGGCGTCAGGCCTCGTGGCGGGCCTGGTCGGCATCACGCCGGCGGCCGGCTTCGTCTCGCCGATGGCGGCGATCGCGATCGGCCTCCTGTCGGGCGTCGTCTGCTACGGCGGCGTCCTCATCAAGGGCAAGTTCGGGTTCGACGACGCCCTCGACGCCTTCGGCGTGCACGGCGTGGGTGGCGCGCTAGGCGCGCTCCTGACCGGCGTCTTCGCCCAGAAGGCCTTCAACGCCGCGGGCAACGACGGCCTCCTCGCCGGGAACCCCGGGCTCATGGTTCCGCAGCTCCTCGGCGTCGGCGCGGCGGCCGCCTACGCGATGGTCGTGACCTTCGTCCTGCTCAAGGTCGTGGACAAGGTGGTCGGCCTCCGCGTGGACCTCGATGCCGAGCGCGAGGGCCTCGATCCGGCGCTGCACGGCGAGAGCGCCTACAGCGGAGAGGCGGGGCAGGGGCACTGACCGCGCTGCGCGGCGATCGGGCTACTTCGCGCGCGTGTACGTGATCTCGAGCGCCTTCCACTCCTGCCCGCCCGCCTTGTCCCAGCTCTCGTAGACCATCGTGCCGTCGTCGACCCAGCGCGTCGCGCTCCTGACCTTCTTGCCGCGCTCGCCGGTCATCGGCTCGTCCATCTCCCCGACGTAGGTCACGGTCCTGGCGTCCTCGGCCGTGCTCCAGCTCAGCATGATCGACGTGCTCATGTTGTCGCACCACGTCGAGAAGTACTGCTTCTTGAAGTTGTCGTAGCCCATCAGGCCCTCGCCCTGGAAGGTCTGGCCCATGAAGCTGCCGGTGAAGGTCTGGCGGACGAAACGCCCGCCGAACACCGGCGAGAAGTCCGCGGTGCCCTTCGACTGCATCGGGGGCGCACCGGGGCCCATCTGCATCTTCACCACGGCGTTCCACTTGCCGACGCTCTTGGCGAGCTTCTTGTGCGCCTCGCCTGGCGTGGCGTGCTTTTTCCAGGCCTCCATCATGGCCTGCATCTGCTCCGGGCTCGGCTTGCCTGCGTCCTTCTTCTGGCCGACCGCGAGCGCCGGCACCGCGAGCACGAGACACATCGACACACTGCTCAACACGTTCCGCATGTCATCCCCCTGACGTGAGCTCACCGCGCGCGAACCCGTCGTGCGTCGTGCGAGCGCTTTCCCCGCTAGCGCGAGAAGATACCGATGAGGCGGTCGAGCTCGTCGAGCGAGTGGTAGTGCACCTCGACCGTGCCCTTGCCGCCTCCTTGATCCTTCACGGTCACCTTGGTGCCGAGCGAGCGCCGGAGGCGCTGCTCGAGGTCCGCCACCGCAGCGCTCGGCCGGGTGGGCGGCACCTGCGCCCTGGCGTCCCTGCCCTTGTCGGCGCGCACTGCGGCCTCGACCTGTCGGGCGCTCATCTGCTGTTCGACCACGCGGCGCGCGAGCGCCTCGAGCCGCGCCGGGGCGTCCCGGAGCGCGAGCAGCGGTCGTGCCTGCCCCGCCGACAGGCGCCGCTCGGCGACGAGGCGCCGGACGGTGGGCGGCAGCTCGAGGAGGCGCAGCGTGTTCGCGATCGTGCTGCGATCGCGCCCCACGCGCTCGGCCAGCGCCTCCTGCGTCAGGTGCGCCTCGTCGATGAGCCGCCGGAAGGCATCGGCTTCCTCGATCGGGTTCAGGTCCTGGCGCTGGACGTTCTCGACGAGCGCGAGCTCGAACGCGACGATCGAGTCCGCCTCGCGCACGACCGCGGGCACCTCGCGCAAGCCCGCTCGCCCCGCGGCACGCCAGCGACGCTCGCCCGCGATGAGCTCGAATCCTCCGCCATCGCTCGCGGGCCTCGGCCGGAGCACGAGCGGCTGGATGATGCCGTGCTGGCGGAGCGATGCGACCAGGGCTTCGAGCGCGTCGTCCTCGAACGTCTGGCGGGGCTGATCGGCGCGCGGGTGGATGTGCTCGATCGGCACGAGGCGCGCATCGCGTCGGGTGGTCTCCGGCTTCGAGGCACCGGGCAGGAGCGCGCCGAGGCCCTTGCCGAGCGCGCCGCCCTTCGAGCCTGGCTTCGGCATCGTCACGGTGCACCTCCCGCGGACCCGAGGGGATTCCGGCGCAGGAACTCCCGCGCGAGCTCGAGGTAGCTCTGGCAGCCTCGGGAGGCGATGTCGTACAGCAAGATCGGCTTTCCGTGCGAGGGCGCCTCGGAGAGGCGCACGTTCCGCGGCACCACCGTGTCGAAGACCTTCTCCTGGAAGTGCTCGCGCACCTCGCGCTCGACCTGCTTCGTCAGGCTCGGCCGCGCGTCGTACATGGTGAGGAGGACGCCGTGCACCCCGAGCGTCGGGTTGAGGGACTCACGCACCCGCTCGATCGTGCCCACGAGATCGGAGAGCCCCTCGAGCGCGTAGTACTCGCACTGCATCGGGATGATCACGCCCTCGGCCGCGCAGAGCGCGTTGACCGTCAGCAGGCCGAGCGACGGCGGCGTATCGATCAGCACGAAGTCGAAGGCCTTCGCACCGGCGCCGTGCTGCACCGCCGCGAGCGCGTCGGCGAGCCGCCACTCGCGGCGCTCCGCGGAGACGAGCTCGACCTCGGCGCCCACGAGCTCGCGATTGGCCGGCGCGAGCATGAGCTCGTCGAGCGCGGTGGGCACGAGGACGTCCGTGATCGATACGCCCGCCACCAGCGCGTCGTACACGGTCCGCCCGACCTCGTTCTTGTCGATTCCCAGGCCGCTCGTCGCGTTTCCCTGCGGATCCATGTCCACGAGGAGGACGCGCTGTCTCGCCGCCGCGAGCGAGGCCGCGAGGTTGACCGCGGTGGTCGTCTTGCCGACGCCGCCTTTCTGGTTCGCGATGGCCAGGACCCGCGTCAAGACCAGGCCGTCTACCACGGGGGCCTGCCCGTCGCAAGCCAAAATCCGGATAGAACGTCGTCATTTCAAATGCTTGTAAGTTTGTTTGGAGAATTTTTTGACGCCGGATGCGCCGCGTGAGATTCGTAGAACCACATGTAGGACATGCTCCTTCATGTAGGAAGGTTGGAGCCAAGTGATCGAGTTGACCCTGCCCAACGGTGACCGTCTGGAGCTGCGCGAGACCTGGGGGGACCACAGCGACCTCTGCGAGGCCTGGTTCGCCGAGGGGGATGCGCTGGCCGCCTCGCTGAAGCGGAACCGCCGGGTCAGCCGCTGGACGCAGTGGAAGCTCGCCTTCCGGAGCGTGACCGCTCCGGCCCGGCGAGTGCTCGCGGGCTAGGCCCTTTCGGGTTCACGGTCTCGACGTTCGAGCCCCTCGACCGATCGAGTTTGGACTTTCGACCGACATCAAAGGAGCGTGCGATGGCCTTCATGCGTGTGTACCGGTCCTACGAGGAGTTCGAGCGAGACGAGCTGCGCCAGCTGGACGGCCTGTCGAACTACGTCGACGACATGCTGGACCAGATGTTTGCCGAGGAGGTCGACGGTGACTCGGACAGCGACAGCGGCTCGAGCCGCGGCCGCGGCGGCCGGCGACGCAAGGCCAAGGACTAGGACGAAGCCTCCCTCCTCGAGGAGCCCATGCTGATCGACATCCAGGCCACGATGCTACGCAACACGCGCATGCGCGCCCTGCAGAGCTACTGCAGGCCGCTCAGGTGGCGCGAGATCATGACGGAGAGGCCGCCGGCGGACCTGCCGTTCCACGACCTCTTCCGCGCGATCTTCCCTTCACCGGGCTGGGCCCCGCGGTGCGCGCTCGACGACGCGCTCGAGGCCTCGCTGGAAAGGCTGGTCGAGATGTCCATCGGCAAGGAGATGGAGTTCACGCTGCCGATCACGGTGGCCGAGGAAGAGGAGGCCTACGCGGCGCTCCACTACGAGCTCGATCCCGAGCCCTCGCTGCTGCAGCTCGAGCACGAGATCGACGAGTCGCAGATCGTCGAGGAGCACGTGCTGGTCGAGCGTCGCCGCGCTCCACGCGAGCCCCTCGTGGACTGGCAGCAGATCAACCCGGCGCAGCTCTTCCGGGAGATCTCCTCGGGCTCGTACCTCGAGGCGCTCGTCGCGCGCCCGCGCGCCTGGTGGCGTCGCATGACCGACTGGGTGGTCGCTCAGCTCCTCGCCCCCGCGGTGAATCCGACGAGCTTGTTGTAGAGGGCCTGCGGCTACGGGCTTGCGGTCACCCGCTTCGAGGCGAGCGGAGCGAGCCGCCGGCCGTAGGGAGCGCAGCGAGCGAAGACGCACGTTGGCCCAAAGCGAGCGAAGCGAGCGTCGTGTCGCCGCAGGCAGTGCCGAGGACGACACGGGGCCCCGCGCAGCGCGCAGCGCGGAGTGGGGGGCAGCACAGCTCAGCCACGAGTTGCTCGAGGTGAGCATCGAAGCACCGGCGCTCTCGCGGATCGATGTGAGTTCGGACTAGCCGTCTCCCAGGTACTCCTCGAGGAGCAGCACCGTCAGGAGCTCGCGGTCTGCCTCGCCGAGGCCCTCGAACTCGATGCCGACGACGCCATCGCGCACCGAGACGACGTTGCCGCGCAGACGCAGGGCCACGCCCGTCAGCTCGGTCGGTGCGAGGCGCACGGTCACTCGAGTACCGGTGTCGGGGGCGTGTGCTACGTTGAGCCCGACACCGTGCACGTTGAGCGACGTGACCTCACCGGCTTGCTCCTCGACCTCGAGAGCGCCGCCGGGCGCGTCGATGGACAGCGTCGCGCCGAGCGCGGCCTGGACCCGCGGGCTGCGGCGTCCGCCGGGCGCTGCCGAGTCCCGGAGCGCGCGCGAGAGCTGACGCCGGACTTCCGTCCACTCGGCCTCTTCGGCGGCGCTGGGCTGCTTGCCCTCGCGCGCCCCTGCGGCCCGTCGTCCCGCGAGGTCGCGGAACTTCAAGATCAGCATCCCGACGCCGTCGAACATGGCTGCCATCCTGCCTGGAATGCTGCCACGTTCCGGCGGGGAATGGCACGGCCTTCGACACGTCGACAAACACCTCGCGCAGCACCGTGGAGCCCTTGACACCCTGGGGGCGGGGCTCTAGCTTGCAACACTGCCGTCGCAGGCGGCACAGCGCAACACGTTCCCCATTGCCGTCGCGCACGTCCGCGACGAGGGAGGCTCTGGGCCGATGACGACGAAGAAGGCATCGCAGGACGGACCGGTCGAGATCCCGGAGATCATCTCGATTCTTCCTCTCCGGAACTCGGTGCTGTTCCCGGGCTCGATCATCCCGATCGACGTCGGGCGGCGCAAATCGGTTCGTCTCGTGGACGAGGCGATCTCGAAGGAACGCCCGGTCATCGGCATCCTCACGCAGCGCGACGCGCGCACCGAGGATCCGTCGAGCGGGGACATGTACACCGTCGGCTGCGCCGCGCGCATCCTCAAGGTCATCAAGCTCGCGAAGGACAACTTCTCCGTGATCCTGCAGGGCGTCGCCCGGATCAAGGTGAACGAGTTCCTGGGGTCCGAGCCGTTCATCACGGCGCGTGCCACCGCACTGCCCGATCCGCAGGCGACGGACGTCGAGCTCGATGCGCTCGTGATGAACTTGAAGGACATCGCCAAGCGCGTCGTCAAGCTCATGCCCGAGCTGCCCAAGGAGGCGACGGCGCTGGTCGACTCGGTGACGGACCCCGGCCAGCTCGCCGACCTCATCACGTCGAACCTCGATCTCCAGATCGAGGAGAAGCAGGACGTCCTCGAGACGTTCGACCTCAAGGCCCGCATCCGCAAGGTCCTGCAGTTCCTCTCGCGCCAGCTCGAAGTGCTCAAGGTGCGCGAGAAGATCAACACGCAGGTCCAGGAGGAGATGGGCAGAAACCAGCGCGAGTACGTCCTGCGCCAGCAGCTCAAGGCGATCAAGGAGGAGCTCGGCGAGCTCGACGACTCGGGCGGCGATCTCGACGAGTTCAAGGAGAAGATCGTCGAGGCCAAGATGCCGGCCGACACCGAGAAGGTCGCCCTCAAGCAGCTCGAGCGGCTCAAGGTGATGCAGCCGTCGTCCGCCGAGTACACGGTGACGCGCACCTACCTCGAGTGGCTCGTCGAGCTGCCCTGGGCGGTCGCGACCGACGACAAGCTCGACGTCGAGGAAGCGCGCAAGATCCTCAACGAGGACCACTACGACCTCGAGAAGGTCAAGAAGCGCATCATCGAGTACCTCGCGGTACGCAAGCTCAAGCCCGACAAGAAGGGGCCGATCCTCTGCCTCGTCGGCCCGCCCGGCGTCGGCAAGACGTCGCTCGGGCGCTCGATCGCCCGCTCGCTGGGACGCAAGTTCATCCGCGTGTCGCTCGGTGGCGTGCGTGACGAGGCCGAGATTCGAGGCCACCGACGCACCTACGTGGGCTCGCTGCCCGGGCGCATCATCCAGGGCATCAAGAAGGCGGGCACGAACAACCCGGTATTCATCCTCGACGAGATCGACAAGCTCGGGCACGACTTCCGGGGTGATCCCGCTGCGGCCTTGCTCGAGGTGCTCGATCCCGAGCAGAACAACACGTTCTCGGATCACTACCTCGAGGTGACCTTCGATCTGTCGAAGGTGATGTTCATCGCGACGGCGAACCAGCTCGACCCCGTGCCGGCCGCGCTCCGCGATCGCCTCGAGGTGCTCGAGCTGCCGGGCTACACCCGCGAAGAGAAGCAGATGATCGCGCGCCAGTTCCTCGTCAAGAAGGAGCTCGAGGAGCACGGCATCAAGGAAGAGCAGTGCGACATCACCGACGACGCCATCGGGGAGATCGTGGATTCGTACACGCGCGAGGCGGGCGTCCGTAACCTCGAGCGCGAGGTCGCCAACATCATCCGCGGCGTCGCGGTCAAGGTCGCCGAGGGCAAGCTCGACAAGCAAGAGGTCATCAACGCCGAGCGCGTGCCGGACTATCTCGGACCGCAGAAGTACTTCTTGGAGAGCGCGGAGCGCACGGCCGAAGCGGGCGTGGCCACCGGGCTCGCGTGGACGCCGGTCGGCGGCGACATCCTCTTCATCGAGGTCTCGCGCATGCCCGGCAAGGGGCAGCTCGTGCTGACCGGCCAGCTCGGCGACGTGATGAAGGAGTCCGCGCAGGCGGCGCTCTCGTTCGTGCGCACGAAGGCCAAGTGGCTGGGGCTCGAGGAGAACTTCCTCGAGAAGCAGGACATCCACATCCACATCCCGGCGGGCGCGATCCCGAAGGACGGACCGTCGGCGGGCGTCACGCTGTTCACGGCGCTCGTGTCGATGCTGACAGGCAAGCGCGTGCGCGGCGACGTCGCCATGACCGGAGAGATCACCCTGCGCGGGATGGTGCTTCCGGTCGGCGGCATCAAGGAGAAGGTGCTGGCCGCGCACCGCGCCGGCATCAAGCGCGTGGTCCTGCCCGAGCGCAACAAGAAGGACGTCGTGGACATCCCCGACCAGGCCAAGCGCGAGATGGAGCTCATCCACGTCAGCCGCATGGACGAGCTGCTCCCCCTCGTGCTCGTCGAGATGCCCGACTCGGTGGTCGCTTCGCCGACCCTCGGGATGCCTCCGCGGGGCGAAGGCCGCCCCGAGCCGCAGGCGTAGTCGCACCCCCAAGCCCCCTGTCCACAGCCGAAGCCAGCACGAGGCGAGACCGCGAGGTCCCGGCCGACGAATGACCTGGCACGGAGGTTGACAGGTGGGTTCTGGTGCTTAGGTTGCCTTCGATATCGAGATGTTGCGCCGCGAGGCGCAGGGTGAGAACCAGCGGCGCCGCACGGCGCTGGGCACGAGCAGCAGAGGTACGGAGAGGAACATGGGCAAGATCATCGGCATCGACCTCGGGACGACGAACAGCGTGGTGGCGATCATGGAGGGCAAGGAGCCCCGCGTGATCACGAACGAGGAGGGCGGACGCCTGACGCCCTCGGTCGTCGCGTTCGACGACAAGGGCGAGGTGCTGGTGGGCCAGATCGCACGGCGCCAGGCGATCACCAACCCGGAGAACACGGTGTTCTCGGTCAAGCGCTTCATGGGCCGCCGCTTCGAGGAGGCGGTGGAGGAGCAGAAGCGCGTGCCCTACAAGGTGGTGCGCGGCGCGAGCGGCGAGGCGGGCCTCGAGATCCGCGGCAAGAAGTACACGCCGCCGGAGATCTCGGCGCGCATCTTGATGAAGCTCAAGCGCGCCGCCGAGGAGTTCCTCGGGCAGAAGGTGACCGAGGCGGTCATCACGGTGCCGGCGTACTTCAACGACGCTCAGCGCCAGGCCACGAAGGACGCGGGCAAGATCGCCGGCCTCGAGGTCAAGCGCATCGTCAACGAGCCCACCGCGGCCGCGCTCGCGTACGGGCTCGACAAGGGCAAGGACCACATCATCGCCGTCTACGACTTCGGCGGCGGCACGTTCGACATCTCGGTGCTCGAGGTCGGCGAGAAGGTCGTCGAGGTGGTCGCGACGAACGGCGATACGCACCTCGGCGGCGACGATCTCGACCAGCTCATCATCGAGTGGCTGATCGCGGAGTTCAAGAAGGACCAGGGCATCGACGTCTCCAAGGACAAGATGGTCCTGCAGCGCCTCAAGGAGGCCGCGGAGAAGGCGAAGATCGAGCTCTCGAGCGTGCTCGAGACGGAGATCAACCTGCCGTTCCTCACGGCGGATGCGAGCGGCCCGAAGCACCTGCAGATGAGGCTTTCGCGCGCGAAGTTCGAGCAGATGATGCAGCCGCTCGTCGATCGGACGATGGCGCCGCTCAAGCAGGCGCTCAAGGACTCCGGCAAGGGGCCTCAGGAAATCGACGAGGTCGTGCTGGTCGGCGGCTCGACGCGCATCCCGCTCGTGCAGAAGATGGTCAAGGACTTCTTCGGCAAGGAGCCGCACAAGGGCGTCAATCCCGACGAGGTCGTGGCGCTCGGCGCGGCGGTCCAGGCGGGTGTGCTCTCGGGTGAGGTCAAGGACATCCTCCTGCTCGACGTGACGCCGCTGTCGCTCGGCATCGAGACGCTCGGTGGGGTGATGACCCCGCTCATCACGCGCAACACGACGATCCCGACGAAGAAGACGGAGACGTTCTCGACGGCTTCGGACAACCAGACCTCGGTCGAGGTCCACGTGCTGCAGGGCGAGCGCCCGATGGCGCGGGACAACCGGACGCTCGGGAAATTCCACCTCGATGGCATTCCGCCCGCACCGCGCGGCGTGCCGCAGGTCGAGGTCACGTTCGACATCGACGCGAACGGCATCGTGAACGTGTCGGCGAAGGACAAGGCCACGAGCAAGCAGACGCACATCACGATCACCGCGAGCTCGGGCCTGACCGACAAGGACATCGATCGGATGGTCCGCGAGGCGCAGGAGCACGAGGAGGACGACAAGAAGCGCAAGGAGGTGATCGAGGCGAGGAACCAGCTCGACTCGCTCATCTTCTCGACCACGAAGTTCGTGGACGAGAACAAGGACAAGCTGTCGGACGGCGTGCGTGGTCAGGTGCAGAGCGCGCTCGAGGATGCCAAGAAGACGCTCGAGGCCAACAAGGACGGCGACGATCCCGAGGTGCTCAAGAAGGCCGTCGAGACGCTCCAGCACGCGTCGCACAAGATGGCCGAGGAGATGTACAAGGCGGCCGGCCCCGCGGCCGGCGCGCCGGGAGCGCAGCCGCCTCCCCCACCGGGAGCGGGTGCCGCACCGGGCAAGAAGGACGACGGCGTCATCGACGCGGAGTTCGAAGAGACGAACTAGTTCCGAGTCGGCGCCTTTGAAGGCGCCGACCAGGAGGGGCACGCTGCCCCTCCCCCGGTTGGGCAAGTCATGCGTTGCGCGCCTTCGGCGCGACCCATCCGGGCCCCCCTCCCTGCGTCTTCGCTCGCCTTGCTCGCTACGCCCTTGCGGCTCGCTTCGCTCGCCTCGCAGACGCAGGCGCGTCGGAGGCCTGCTGCGTCTTTGTCGCGCCGAAGGCGCCACCAAGCAGCCGCTACGCCCTTGCGCCTCGCTTCGCTCGGCTGGACCGCGCCGAAGATGGCCGTATTGCCGCGCCATCGGCGCGACGCAACCGGGCTCCCTCACATCATCGAGAGACCCAGAGGCGGGGGTATCGCGTTGCGGCGGCCCCGCTCCTTCTTTGCGGCTATGCTGGAGCCGGTGAGGTCTTCGGACACGCAGTCGAACCTGCTCGCCATCGGTGCGAACGTGGGCGAGTACCTCATCGAGGCGCTGGTCGGCGAGAGCGCGCTCGGCACCGTGTATCGCGCAGTGCATCCGGTGATCGGGCGGCAGGTGGCGGTCAAGGTGCTCGCCGAGCCGCTCGCCAACGATCCTGCCGTGCGCGTGGAGTTCGAGCGCGAGGCGCGGGTGGTCAACGACAGCACGCACCCGAATCTCGTGGATGTGTTCGCGTTCGGCCTGCTGCCCGATCGGCGCCCCTACTACGTGATGGAGCTCGTGCAGGGCAAGACCTTGCGCGAATGGATCGACGAGCACGGCACCCTCGAGCCGGCGGAGGCGCTCGCCCTCGTCGCCGATGTCGCGCGTGCGCTCGGCGCGATGCACGCGCGCGGCGTGGTGCACCGTGAGCTCTCTCCCGGGAGCGTGCTCGTGATCGAGGAGAGCGCGCGTCTGCGGGTCAAGCTCCTCGACTTCGGCGTGGCGCGACCGCCTGCGCCCGACTTGCTGCGCTCGCGGTCGGGACGCCCGAAGGGGATCCCGCTCTACCTCTCGCCCGAGCAATGCATGGGGCAGGCGTGCGATGGTCGGAGCGACCTCTACGCGCTCGGCGTCATGCTGTTCGAGGCGCTCGCGGGGACGACGCCCAACGCAGCGGCGACGTTCGCGGAGCTGATCGAGGCGCAGGTGAGCGCTCCGGTGCCGCGCCTGTCTCACCTCGTGCCGGAGCTGTCCGAGGCGCTGGCGGACCTCGTGTCGGCGCTGCTCGCGAAGAGGCCCGAGGACCGGCCGGCCTCCGCCGAGGTCGTCGTCGCGCAGATCGAGCAGCTCCTCGCGGCGATGCCGAGGCCCGCGGCGCCGGAGCCGCCGACGACGGATGATCCGACGCCCCTGCCGGGACCCGTGGTGCCGCGCTTCGAGCACACCGGGGCCCATCGCCTGCCCGAACCTCCGATGCCGGCCCCCAGGGGTGACGCTGCGGCCGAGCCCGTCGACGCAGGTGAGGGGAGTCGCCCCTACCGGCCGCGGCGGCCGACCGGCGAGCACGCGATCCCCGAGGAGCGGATCCCGACGGTCGTTCCGCGGCGGCGCGGAGAAGGGTTCTTTCAGGGCGAGGGCTTCCTCGCGCAGGACGCGGGTGGCCCCGGGCGCCTGCTTCTCGCGGGGATCGTGCTCGCGGGATGCGTGCTCGTCGCGATCGTGCAGGCGGCTCGATGAAGTGGGGCGCCGTCGCGCTCGCGCTGCTTGCAGGATGTGCCGCGCCGCTCGGTGACGGAACGAGCCTCTCCCTCGGCATCCCGGCGCGCGGGCTGCTCCACCGTGGCGTCGCGCTGCCAGAGCGCAGCGAGGGTCTGTACCAGCCTCCCGTGTGGCGCTCGCGCGGGCACTACTACGGCACCGAGGAGCTGGTGGGCGCGATCGTCAGGGCGGCCCGCCGCGTACGAGAGCGACATCCAGACGCGGTGCTCTACCTGGGCGACCTCTCGCCGAGGGGCGGCGGGGCCAGCCGCGAGCACCGCTCCCACCAGAACGGCCGCGACGCAGATCTCATCTTCTACGCGAGGACGCCGCAGGGCGCCCTCGCGCCGCCGCCGGAGACCATGCCCCGCTACCGCGACGACGGGACGCTGCGCCCGCCGGCAAGGAGGGCGAAGGAGCCGTCGCCCAGCGCTCGCAGGTTCGATCCCGCGCTGACGTGGGCGCTCGTCGAGGCGTTGCTCACCGATCCCGAGGCGGAGGTGCAGTGGCTGTTCATCTCGAGCGGGCTCCGCGCGCAGGTGCTCGAGGCTGCGCGTCGTGCGGGCTCGGATCCTGCGCTGATCGAGGAGGCGGAGGTGGTGCTCTCCCAGCCGGGAGACTCGCTGCCGCACGACGATCACCTGCATCTGCGAATCTACTGTCCGGGGGCTGATCGCCTCCTCGGGTGCACGGACTTCGGGCCCGTGCGCTGGCTCAAGAAGCACCTCAAGGGGCTTGATCTGCCCCGGCCGGCGCCCGCGTCCGTGGCGCAGCTGATGGCGGACACGACGCCGACGCCGATCTTCTGAGCGCGGCTACCAGGTCCAGTCGAAGCCTGCGCCGAGCGAGACGGTATGCAGGAGCTGCGAGTACTCGCCGGCGTTTCCGGGCACGCCACGGCCCTCGAGCGTGGCCGCACAGGCCGGGTCGTCGAGCGCGCGCTCCGCGGCCGCGCACACCGAACCGGCCCTGGGATCGAAGATGCTCGTCCGGAGCGTACGCGGCAGCATGAAGCCGAGCTCGTAGCCGCCCGAGAAGAAGAAGCCCTTGGTGGGGTGCCACTCGGCACGGACGTTGGCGAAGACGGTGTCGCCGTCCATGGTGTCGGCGCTCATCGCGTCCGCAGGGACCGGCGAGAGCTCGAAACCCAGGCCTCCGCCGATGCGGACCGCGTCGGTCAGGCGGTGGTTGCTGCGCAGATCGGTGCGCGCGGACCAGCGCAGCCCGCGATAGCGGACGATCCGCTCGGGCAGGTCGGCGCTCCGAAAGCTCCCGGAGGCGAGGCGGAGCTCGAGGCTGTCGTGCACGCCGAACGAGCTGGCGCGGACGTTGAGCAGGGCCTCGGTCTTCGAGGTCACGAGCCAGCGCAGGCCGAGCTGGAAGATGTAGGGCGTCCGGTAGCGGATGCGGGCGAATCCCACCGCGTCCGGCAGGCCTCGGCGGGAGAGGGTCGCGTTCGGGCGCTCCCCGTCCCCGTCGAGCCGCACGTCGGTGCGATCGAACCAGAACTGCGGCGAGATGAACGACAGGCCGAGGTTGAACTTCTCGCGGATGCGGACGAGCAGGCCGAACTGCACGGCGAGGTTCCAGTTGCTGCCGCTCAGGCGGATGCGCTGCACGTTCTCGGGGCGCTCGTAACCGCTGGCGACGCTCGCGCAGGCACCCGTCGCGGCGCCGCCGCTGCCCGGTGGCGGGCAGTCCGTCGCGCCGTCGCGATCGAACGACAGCTCGCGGAGGTCCGTGTAGGAGAAGGGCAGGCCGAAGCCCAGCGAGAAGTTCTTGCCGATGCTGATGCTGACGGCCGGGTGGACCCAGAAGTCGTAGAACCACGTGTGCAGGCGCTGGTACCGCAGCGGGCCGTCGTCACCCGGATCGAGCGTCCCGGCGCCGTCGGTGCCGCCGTAGTCGCGGTACGGCGTGTGCGACGCCAGCCCGAAGACGATCTTCTCGGACACGCGCAGGTAGAAGCCGAGGAAGCCGTCCGGTTGCTTGGCTGACAGGGCGGACTTCGGGTCCGCGGATCCCCCCGTGGGCTGGCCCGTCGTCGGATCGATGGGGAACCGGGCGACCTCTGCCTGGCGCAGCAGGAGGTTCCCGCCGAGGTAGACGACGACCTTGTTGTCGTCGAGCCTGGGGTCCGTCAGGGCCGCCGGGTTGTACCAGATGGCCAGCACGTGGGTCTCGGTCGGGCCCGCGAAGGCGAGGCCACCCACGTGATCGTTCAGGAGCGGGGCCGCGTCCGCGCGCGCCGCCAGGGCCGAGAGGGCCGAGAGGGCTGCGAGGCCAACGAGCGAGCCGGCGCGCATCGCCGGCATCCTAGCAGGGAGGCGCGCGGGTGGACCCGTTTCCGACCGCAGGGGGGCGGGGCACGGCTGTTGAATGGTTACCCGATGTTCGCTACCATTTCGTGCGCGCGATGGATCAAAGCAAGAAGACGATGCGCCACTTCTACTGCCGGGACGTCCTGTGGGAGACGTACGAGCAGATGGCGAACGACTTCGATTGTTCGATCGATTACCTGATCAACGAGGCGATGCGTTACTACGCGCGCAGCAAGAACTATCAGAGCCAGGGCGTGCCGCCTGGGGGCATGCCCGAGGAGCCGTCACGCGCGGCGGGCTCACCGGCGCTGGCGCGCCGTCCCACGCAGGCCGCGCCGGCGCCAGGCAGCGGCGTCGCGGGCTTGCCCGCCACCCGGCGGCCGGCCGCCCCGGTTGCCCGGCCGACGCCGGAGCCCAACGGGCACGCCGGCCAGGTGCTCTTCCTGATCTTCAACCACCAGCGGATCCCGCTCGACAAGGATCAGTTCATCATCGGGCGCGGATCGAAGACGAGCGACCTCGCGATCAAGGACGGGAACATCTCGCGCAAGCACGCGGCGATCATCCGTCGCAACGGCACCTACTACATCAAGGACCTCGGGCCGACGAACGGGATCGACTACAAGGGCATGCGCATCGACAACAAGCGCATCGACGAGGGCGACGTGTTCCACCTCTGCGACTACGAGCTGCGCTTCACCTACCGCTGACCAGAGTCGCCATGACGCCGGATCATCGGTGGGACGGCGGTCGTCGGGCTCGACGCCGAACCGATGCTGGCTCCCGCTCCGTGCTGCGGCCCGCGTGGGGCCCCCCTGCCGCCCGTGGGGCAGCGCGCTCGATGCCGCTGCCTGGCCCCGGATAGCGCGTGATCGAGCGGCGTCATCCGCTGCGGCGGGCGGTTTGCTCGGTCGCGTTGCTCGGCCTGACGGCCGGCGTCGTGCTCGGCCTGCACGACGGCCTGCGCGTCGCGGGCGGGCTCGCGCCCGGCGCGGCGATCCGTGCCGTCGGCGACCTGGTGCTCGTTGCGGCCGGAGCGGGGTTCGTGCTCGGCGCCGCCGAGGGCGTGCTGCTGTGGCTCGTGTCGGCGCTCGCCGAGCGGACCGCCCGCAGGCCGACCGAGCCGGGATTCGCACAGGCGGTCTGGACCGGCGTCGTGGTGGCGCCTGGCGTGGCGCTCGTGGCGGCGAGCGTGTTCTCCGGTCGGCGCGCCCGGCTGATCCCGGAGCGGCACGTGTACGCCACCCTGATGGGCCTGGCCGGGATCGCGGCCGTCGTCGCTGGTGCGACGGTGGTCCGCGGCGCGCATCGACGGCTCGCGGCAGGGACGGCTCCGCTCCTGGCGGTGGGCAGCGTGATCATGCCGCTCGGTGCGTTCGCCGCTGCGCTGGCGGTGGATGCGGGGGTGCTCGTGCGCGCCTATGGCTGGTTCCACGTCGTCATGGCAGCGATCACGCTGGTCTCGCTCGAGCTCGCGATCGGCGCGGCCTTTCTTTGCGCGCGCCGGGCGGCCCGGCTGCAGGCGCTCGCGCAGCCACGCTTCGCCTTCGCCGCCGGGGTGCTCGCGGTCGCGGGCGGAGCGGCGGGCGCGGCGGCGCTACGACGAGAGCCGGCGCTGCTCTCCACGGTCTTCGAGCGCACGCTGCACGTGCGGCACGTCCTCGGCGCGCTGCCCCGACTGGCGCTGCCCCCGGCCGCCGAAGCCGCGCCCGCACGACCCATCTGGGCGTCGGCCGGGCCGCGCGTCCCGGGCCACGACGTGATCCTCGTGTCGGTCGATGCGCTGCGCGCCGACCACCTCGGGGCCTACGGCTATGCGCGGCCGACCTCGCCGGCGGTCGACGCGCTGGCGACACACGCGGTCGTGTTCGAGCACGCGTATGCGCCGCTGCCGCACACCTCGTTCTCGATCGCGTCGCTCTTGACGGGCAAGTACGTTCGCGCGCTCGTGGAGCTGGGCCTCGAGGGGCCCCACGAGACGCTGGCGGACGTGCTGCGGCGCTATCGCTACAAGACCGCGGCGTTCTTCCCGCCCTCGGTGTTCTTCATCGACGCCGAGCGCTTCCGCAAGTACGAGGACAGCCGGTTCGGCTTCGAGTACGCCAAGTACGAGTTCTTGCCCGCCGAGGGCCGCACGGACCAGATCATCCGATTCCTCGAGCAGGAGCACCCGCAGCGGGCGTTCGTGTGGGCGCACTACTTCGATCCCCACGAGCCGTACACGCCCCGGAACGCGCGGTTCGGCCCGCGCGCGATCGATCGGTACGACGCCGAGATCGCCGAGGTGGACGCGGCGATCGGCCGGCTGGTGGCCTGGCTCGACGAGCACCGGCCGGGGGCGATCGTGATCCTGGTAGCGGATCACGGCGAGGAGTTCGGCGAGCACGGCGGGCGCTACCACGGGAGCACCCTCTACGAGGAGCAGCTGCGCGTGCCGCTCATCGTGCGGGCACCCGGGATCAAGCCGCGTCGGGTCCGCGCTCCGGTCGAGCTCGTGGATGTGCCGGTGACCCTGCTGGGGCTCCTCGACGTGCCGTCGAGCGCGCGCATGCGCGGGACCGATCTCGGGCCGCTCCTGGCCGATCCGCCGGCCGACGAGGCGGGTGCGCCGCCCGTGTTCGCGGAGATCGAGGACCTCAGGATGGTGCGGTCGGGTGCGGACAAGCTGATCGTCGACCTGTCGCACGCCACCGTGCGTCTCTTCGATCTGGCGGCCGATCCGGGCGAGCAGCACAACCTCGCGGCGGAGCGGCCGGCGGTCGTCGCGCGGCTGCGTGGCTTGCTCGCGGGCTGGATCGCGGATCATCGGCGACTCGAGCGGATCGAGGAGGACGCCCTCGCCAAGCACGGGGCCATCGCGCGGGGACGGCTCGGCGACGCGGCCGCCGCGGTCGAGCTCGCTCGGCTCCTCGGCCATTCCACGCCAGCGCTGCGACGCGAGGCCGCACGGCTGCTGGCCTCGCTGCATCCGGGCGCCGAGGTCGCAGGGGCGTTACGGCAGGCCGTGGCCGCAGACGACCCGGAGGTGGCCGGCTGGGCCAGCGTGGCGCTCGCACGGCAAGGCGACGCCGCGGCGCTCGAGCGGGTGCGCGCCCTCGTGCAGGAGGCTTCGACTCCGCCGGAGATGCGGGTGCGCGCCGCCGTGGTGCTCGCGGAGCGCGGACGCACCGAGGGCGCCGACGCTCTCGGCGCCTGCGCCCGGGGGGGCGAGACGTGCCGGGACGAGGCAACGCGCAAGCTCGCCATCGCGGCGATCGGCAGGCTGCGCGCGCGCGACCAGCGTGCGGCGCTCGAGGCGGCGCTCTCGGACGTGCGGCTGCGTCGCCTCGCGGTGGAGGCGCTCGGGGCGCTCGGCGACGGCCGCGTCGCGCCGCTGCTCTCGCGCCTCGCCCTGTCGGATCCCTACGTCGACGTGCGCCTCGCGGCGGTCGAGGCGAGCTCGCACCTCGACGGGCCGGTCGCGCGCCGGACCTTGCGCCGCGCCCTGTCCGATGCCGAGCCTGCGGTGGCCGAGGCGGCGCGGCGAGCGCTGGAACGGGACTAGTGCCTCGACCACGGCGTACTGATCATCGAGCGGGCGGCATCCAGGTCGAGGCCTTGCTTGCGTGTGGCCGGCTCGGAAGCCGGCCACCTGGAAGGGCACGCTGCCCTTCCCCCGCCGCGGCAAAGCCGCGTCGGGCCCCCCAACCTGCGTCTTCGCTCGCTGCGCTCGCTACGCCCTTGCGCCTCGCTGCGCTCGGCTCGAACACGCCGACGCGAATCACTACGCCCCGGTCGAGGCACTAGTGCCGCTCGTCAATAGTGTGACCGTATTCGGTTCGGGGCGAAGACCTGCGCCCATCGTGCACGCGGCACTCGCGAGCGCGGAGCGCGAGCAAACGAGATACCTAGTGCTGCCCGTGACCCAGCAGAATCCAGCGGGG
>CAZQJC010000240.1:0-10410 GCA_964593795.1 uncultured Myxococcales bacterium
AGGTTAGGGGGCCCGACCGGGCTTTGCCCGGGCGGGGGAAGGGCAGCGTGCCCGCTGCGCAGACCTCCAGGCAAGGGGCTTGCGACGGCACCCAAGTGTGCACGGCACGGAGCTGTAGGGGGTCGGCGGTGGCCGGCTTCCGAGCCGGCCAACGCAAGCAAGGCCTCGACCTGGATGCCGCCCGCTCGACGATCAGTACGCCGTGGTCGAGGCACTAGCGGGGCGGGTCGGGCACGACCGAGATCTTCACGAAGTTGTTGTAGATGGGCTTGACCGGCTCGGAGTGGTCCTTGCGCTGGTTCCCGAGCTTGTGGAACGTGGGCGATCCACCCTGGGGGCAGTGGTAGAGCCAGTTGCTGTGGAACAGGGCGTGGCTCGGAACCACCTCCTGGCCGTGCCAGTGGAAGATGAGCGTGCCCTTGCCGTACGGGACGCGCGACTTGCCCGGGGTGAAGAACTTGAAGAGGCTCTCCGCCTCGAGCGACGTGTCGGAGACGTACGCGCCGGGCACGAAGACGGACTGGTACGTCACGTTCGTGCCCTCGAAGACCAGCGTCCCGCCGAGCTCGAAGATGCCCGTGCGGATGACGCGCGACATCTCCTTGGTGGCGGACAGGCCCTTGCCCTTCGCCTCGGGATCCGGATAGAGGCAGCCGCCGAACTCCTTGTAGCCGCTCGGATGTTTCGGCGAGCTCATCCAGCCCTCGATGACGCCGCCCCTGCCGTCGGGGTGCCGGCCGAAGGTCTTGAGATAGGTCTCGCGGCCCGACAGGCGATGGTCGTAGAAGCCGTCGAACCCCATCGCGAAGTGGACGTACTCGCCGATCGTGCGATCCCGGCGCTCGTGGACCGACGTGCCCTCCTGGCCGTAGTAGAGGTCCATCATCTGGTTGTCGAGCGCCACCTTGGTGCGCGGCCCCGGATCGTAGATGTTGAGCTTGCGCATCGGGTCCGCGGCTTCTTCGGCCTCACCCGTCACGAAGGCCGCCATCGCGTTGTTGGCCTTGCGGGACAAGGTCACGTAGGCCTGCCACTGCTCGACCGCCGGGCCGACGACGCCGCCGCCGGTGGTGCCGTACACGAACGTGGTGGACGTGTACGCGTTCGTCAGGCGGCCGCGGCCCACCTTGTCGATGGCGCGGGCGATGCGCCCGTTCGAATCCTGCATCTCGCTGAACGTCGGCGGCAAGGCGTCCTCCAGTTTGGAGCCGCGAGCGTAGCAGGAGATCGTCGTGGTCCTCAGGGCCGAGGCGCGCCGAGCAGGAGGCGGTTCTTGGGCGTGACGGCCGCCGGGATCGTCTGCGTCCAGACCCGGTAGCCCTGGTCGCGCAGGCGGAGGGCGCGCGTGACGTCGATGGCGAGGGGGCCGTCCACCCAGCCGGTGAGATCGCCGGTGTCGCCGGCGCGCACGTCGTGGCAGCAGGGCAGCACGGCGACGCGTGCCCGCGCCCGCGTGGCCTGGTCGAGGACTCGATCGGTCAGCCCGCCGCAGGCGTGACACGACACCACGACGTCGGTGGGCTCGAGCGCCACGGCGTCGATCGCCGCCTCGCGGAGCTCCACGCGCCCGTCGAGGCGCGGCCAGGCCTCGAGGAGGCTCGCGGCGAGCCTGGCTGCAGATGGCGGGATCGCGGGGTCGACGACGATCGCGCAGGGCGAGGTGTCGTCGAGCAGCAGCATGACGTGCGCGAGGAGCCCGTGGCCGCCCGCCAGGTCCACCACGCGGCCGCCGCGGAAGAGCCTGCGGACCCGGCGCGCGGTCTCCCAGGCCTCGTACAGCTCCTTGCGCGGCAGGCACCTGGCCGCGCAGGCCGCGCGGCCGAGGCGATCGAGCAGCGTCTCGCCGGGGAATCGCGCGAGATCGTGGGGGGTGAGGCGGCCCCTCGAGGAGGCCGCGAACGGGGGCGGGCTCGAGCCGCTCATCGCCCGCCGTGTGCGAGCACGGCCTCGAGCGGTGCCCCGGTCGCTGGCTTCGCGAGGTGACGGGCGAAGCCCGCGCGGGCAGCGCGCGAGCTGCCCGGGCGGGTGAGGGGAGGCGTCGGGCGCAGGGCTACTTGCAGGCGCCGTTCGCCTGGATCGCGCTCAGGAAGGGATCGCAGGCCGCGTCCGTCGTGGAGGGGTTGTTGGCGGCGGAGCAGATCGGGCCCATCGTGACGTTGGTCGGCAGGCCGGAGCTCGGGTCTGCACAGCAGGCGCGGAGCTTCGCGCAGGAGCCGCTGCCGCTCGACGAGCCGCCCGCCCCGGCGCCGCCCGCACCGGCGCCGCCTGCGCCGCCGGCCATGCCGGCGCTGCCGCCCGCCCCGCCGGTCCCGCTGCCGCCGCTGCCGGCCTTGCCACCGTCGTCGCTGCCGCAGCCCGCGAGCATGAGCGCGCACACCACCGCCGTCATCATCCTGGACATCGTCGATCCCCTTCCCAATGCCCAGGAGACGCGCGCCACCCGGCGGCGCACCCTCGGCAGACACAGAAGCCGTCATGGTCGCCCGGGCCTGGTGGTCGGGCAAGTATTGCGGCCCACAGGCCGCCTCTGGCCGGTATCTGTCAGGGCGCGCGCTTGCGGTAGCGCTCGAGGAGCGCCTCGACCTCGGACACCAGCGCCGCGCCGGACGGGCCGAGCGCGGCCTTGAGGCGCGACCGGTCGAGCTTGCGCCGCAGCTCCTCGGCCTCTCCGTCGCTCGGCGACGCGATGACGACGCCGGCCGCGATCAGCGCCTCCCGCATCTTCGGCACGAGGGCTCGGTACTCGCGCCAGCTCGTGCGCGCCAGCTCGCGCTCGTAGGCCTCCACCTGCTTGCGCGCCGCGGGCGAGAGCGCCTCCCAGAAGGGTCGATTGACCACGATCATCGCGACGCTGAAGGCGAGCCGCGCCTCGAGGATGTGGCGAAGGTTCGTGTACCAGCCGGAGCCGAAGAGGAACACCTGCGTGTGGAACAGCCCGCCGACCACGCCGGTCTGCAGGGCCAGGTCGGCCTCGTGGATGGACACGAACTGCGGCTTGGCCCCGAGCGCGGTCGCCAGGCGTCCGTAAAGGGGGCTCCCCGGCACGCGGATCGAGAGCCCCGCCAGGTTCGCGGGATTCGCCGGGCGCTCGCGGGTCGCGATGTCCACCCAGCCCACCGCCGTGAAGCCGAAGAGGTAGAGGCCGTTTCGCCAGAAGACCGGCCGCAGGCGACGCAGGAGGAGCGCGTCCACCGCGTGCTCGACCTCGGCGTCGCTGCGGAAGAGGAAGGGCATCGCGAAGACGCCGAGCTCGGGGATGGTCCGCGAGGCCGCGAGGTCGCTCAGGCCGCACACCTCGAGCCGTCCGTCGCGGCACTTCGCGAGGTGGGCCTCCTCGTCGCCCTGCATCGCGCCGGCGAACACCTTGACCGCGCGGGGCGCCACGAGGGGCCGGAGCCGCTCCGCGAAGGCCCGCATGGCCACGTCCCAGGGGCTGCCCTCGGGACCGACGTGCCCCACGCGCACGCCTGGATCCGCCCGGGCGCTCGCGCCGCCGAGGAGCAGGGCCAGCGCCCACGCGGCCGACCGCCACACACGTCCGTCGCCCATGACCCCTGCAGATCCTACAGCGAAGAAGCGTCGGAGAGTCGATGAGGGAGGTATCCTCGACGACATGCCCGGCTGGCTGCGCGCGGCGGTGGTGGTGTGCTGTCTCGGCGGAAGCGCGGCGGCGACGGCCGCACCGCAGGACGTCCGCCTGGGGACGATCGGACCGGAGGGCAGCGCCTACGACGGCGCCTGCATGGGCGCGTTCCGCGGGGCCGTCGCGAAGGCGGCGCCGGACAAGCTGCGCGTCAAGGTCTTCCTCGGCGCGGTGATGGGCGACGAGCAGACGATGCTGGCCAAGGTGCTCGAGGGCAAGCACCTCGAGATCGCGGGCCTGACGATGGCGACCGTGGCGACCGTGGCGCCCGAGCTGGCGCTCTTCGACCTGCCGTTCCTGTTCACCGACGACGCGAGCGTGGACGCGGCGTTCACGCCGGAGGTGCGAGAGCGCATCGGCCAGATCCTGGCCCGGCACGGCCTCGAGCTGCTGGCCATCGGCGAGGCCGGCTGGCGCAACTTCGTGTCGCGTAGCCGCCCCATCGCCACGCCCGAGGATCTGGTGGGGCTGCGCGTGCGATCGCAGCCGGCCAGCATCCAGCTCGAGATGTGGCGGGCGCTCGGCGCGCGGCCCGTCCCGCTCGCGATCACCGAGGTGATGGCGGCGCTCGAGGTCGGGCACATCGAGGCCTTCGACATCCAGCCTCACTTCCTCTTCGGGGCCTCGCTGCACACGCAGATCCGGCACTTCACGCGGTCGTCGCACGCCTACCAGGCCGCGCTGGTGGTCGCGAACCGCAAGACCCTCTCGGCGCCGAACCTGAAGCTGCTCGCCGATGCGTGGCGGAAGGTGGAGCGGTCGTGCGTCGCGGCCGCGCGCAAGGAGGCGCGGCAGGTGGACGCCGAGCTCGTGCGCACCGGGATCGCCGTGGCGGAGCTGTCGCCGGCCGCACGCGCCGCGTTCGAGCAGAAGCTCAGGCCGCTGCGTGAGTCCTTCCGCCGGGGCACGACCCCGGCGGGCCGTGCGCTGCTGTCCCAGGTCGAGCGGAGCCTCGCGCGCTCCCGCGCCGCCGCGCAGCCGTGACGATGGCTGCAGCCGGGGGCGAGGTCAGTACCCCGCGAGGTCGGCCAGCTTCTCCCGCCAGCGGAAGATGTCGTCGTCGGTCGCGCCCTTGACGCGCTCGAGCGCGGGCGGGGCTCATGGTGGGAGCATGGCGCCCTCCGGGAGCGAGACCATGCGGTGGCCTGCGAGGCGGGAGAGCGGCGGCTCTGCCGGCACGAAGCGCAGGTCGGCGCACGTGCGGACCGCGTGCATCTGCGGGGTGACGAAGGTCCGGTGCACGCACTGCCCGAGCATCAGGAGGACGTCGCCGCGGTCCATGCGCGGGCGGAAGCGCTCGGCTCGCGGGAAGCGGCGATCGACCTCCACGTCGCGCAGCGCATGCGGCGGCAGCAGCTCGGCCGGCGAGCCGCACACGAGCTCGAGCCCCGGCGCGTCCTTCCCCGCCGGGCCGAAGGGGATCCACGCCGTCACGACCGGGAGCAGTCCACCTGCAGCGCGCTCGACGGCCGAGAAGTCCGCCCCGTAGGCGCCGTCCTGATGCCAGGCGTGCGGCGCCTGTCCGCGCGGTCGCGCGCCAGGCGGGTACTGACGCCGCAGCCACGCCAGCTCGACGTCGCAGCTCACGCGGGCGCCGAGGGTCGCGCGGATCGCCGCGAGCGCCTCGGGCGAGAGGGCCTCGAGCAGGCGAGACCAGCCCCCGAGGAGGTCGAGCCCGAGCGAGGCGGCGGTCGGCAGGTGGCGCGTCCCCGGCGGGAGGATCCCGTCCGCGCTATGTGCACGCTCGAGGCGCGCGTAGATGGGGTCTGCCGCGAGGGCCAGCGCCCCGACGCAGGCGGCGTCGACGCCCCCGCGCAGGAGCACGCAGCCGTGCGCCGACAGCGCGGCCGCTGCCGCCGCGCCCAGGTCCCATCCCGGATTCACGTCGCCCCAATGTGCCCCAGGCGGCGACCGAAGTGGCCGGGTCGTTCGATCGGCGCGATCACCTGCGCGGCATCGCGAGCCGTGCGGGCCGCGCGATGAGCGCACGATCGGGCTCGCCCGTGAGGGCTCCCAGGAAGGCCACGATCGAGGCCGTCGATTCGGCAGACAGCTCCTTGCCGAGCTGGTGGCGTGCCATCAGCCGCACCGCCTCGTCGAGCGACTCGACCTTGCCGTCGTGGAAGTACGGGCCCGTCTTCGCGACGTTGCGCAGCCCAGCGACCTTGAACATCATGCGGTCGGGTTCCTGCTTCGTGACCACGAAGCGCCCCGGATCCGTCTGGTTCGGCCACGGCTTGACGAGACCCAGCTTCTGCAACATGGCGCCGCCGACGAACGCCCCCGCGTGGCACATCGTGCATCCCGTCTCGACGAACGTGACGAGGCCCTTCTTCTCTGCCTCCGAGAGCGCGGCCGCGTCGCCCGCGAGGAACCTGTCGAAGCGAGCCGGCGTGACCAGCTTGCGCTCGAACGCGCCGATGGCCTTGCCCACGTTGTCGTAGCGGATCGGCGCGGGATCGCCGGGGAAGGCCCGGGAGAAGGCCGCCACGTACTCGGGGATGCCGGCGAGGACCTTCTCGACGGACTTGTCGTCGGGCATCGCCATCTCGACCGGGTTCAGGATCGGTCCCTTGGCCTGCTCCTCGACGTCCCTGGCGCGGCCGTCGCAGAACTGCGTGGCGTGTCCCGCCGCGTTGAAGACCGTGGGCGAGTTGCGCGTGCCCTGCTGCTTGAGGTGTCCGTCGGAGACCGGCTGGCCGTCGACGCCATGACGCTCGAGGTCGTGGCAGCTGTTGCACGACAGGTCGCCGGCCTTCGACAGGCGCGTCTCGAAGTAGAGCTGCCGCCCGAGGGCGACGAGGTCGTCGGACGGCGCGCCACCGGCCGGCGCCAGGACCGCCGGGAGCACCGCGAACGGCGCGAGGTGTGCCGGCTGCACGGCGACCGGGGTGACGGGGGCCGGGGTCGGCTCCGCTGCCTTCTTCTCCGTGCACGCAAGGGTGGCTGTCAGGACCAGGGGCAGGACGTAGGATTTGCGCATTCGGTGGCCTCCGGTGGGCTCACCCTTGCGAGGAGCAGGAACCGGACCCAGCGCTCGACCTGGCGGATCAGACGACGAGCGTGAGGTCGCTGACGCGCTTGTAGAGCGCCAGGTCGCCGCCGACCAGCGCGAGCGCGTGCTCGTAGGCCTCCTGCGTCCGCACCATGTACTCGATGCCTGCCTGCAGGATCTTCGCGAACAGCGGGACCAGGCGCGCCTCGGAGAGGTCCTCCTTGAGATCGTCGCCGGCCTGATCCCGGTAGCGACCCGAGTAGACCTTGGAGTGGATCTGCTTGAGCCGTGTCTCGACGCTCTTGACCTCGCGCTCGAGCTTCTTGATCGTCGCTGCGACGCCGTCGCCGGTGTGCAGCACGCTCGGATCCTCGAAGCCCAGATCCGTCGCGTACGCCTTGAACGCCTCGGCGAACGCGGCCGCGTCGCGCCGGCGTTGCCCCGGCACGATGCCGCGGAGGAGCGACCCCGCCCGCGCGAGCTCGCCCCGCATCTTCTCGAAGGATCGCAGGCGCACGAGGTTGAGGTTGATGTCGGCCGCGAGCTGGTTGGTCACCGGCTTGCGACGCACCCCCGTGGAGCCGAGTCGATCGCCCCGCAGGTCCGCCAGGAGGAGCTGCAGCGGCAGCCGCACCTGCAGCAGGATCTGCGCGCGCTCCTCGGGCGTCCGCTCGTCGCTGGCGAACTCGCTGAACTTCTCGTGCACCTTGCGCATGCGCGCCACGCGCTTGGCCCCATCGGCCTCGGCGCCGTGCTCGCGGTACGCGATGTGCGCGATCTCGTAGAAGGCGTTGAGCGACTCGAGCCCGACCGACACGCCGGTGAGGTACCAGTCGGCTTCCTGCAGCCGCTGCACCAGGCCCTCGTAGAGCGGGCCCGCCAGCCTCTCCCAGCACTCGGTGAGCTCCTTGCGGTTCGCCTCCACGGTCGACTGCGTCATCGGGCTGACAGGATAGCGCGTCCGCCATCCGAACGAGTCACGCGCTCGAACGCTTGAGGTACTGGAAGAGCTTGCGCGCGCCGATCGGGGGCCCTCCACGCTCGCGCTCGCGACGCGCGCTCTGGACGAGCTGGCGGAGCTGCGTGACCTCGGCGCCCGGGAACGCGGCGAGGGCCTCGCCGAGGGCGGCGTCGCCTTCCGCCAGCAGCCGGGCGCGCCAGCCCTCGAGCTCGCGAAACGTGTCTTGCTCGGCCTGGGTCCCGGCCGTGGCGCACTCGAAGGCCGCGGTGACCTGGACGACGTCCTCGTCCCGCATGAGCTTGCCGACGAGCTGGAGCTGGCGGCGCCGGTGCTCGCTCGGTCCCATCTTCTGCAGCGCGAGGAGCGCTTCCACGAGGCGCTCCTCCACGGGGAGCCCGCGCACCTGATCCGCACGGAGGCGCGAGAGCTTCTCGCCCAGCACCTGCAGGTCCTGCATGTCGCGCTTGCGCCGAGACCGCGTGGTGCCCTCGTCGGGCGCGGGCTCGGCCGGCGGGGTGGCGTGTCGCTTCAACGGCCCGCCCCGACGCTACATCCCGACGGTCTGGAGCTGCTCGTAGGCGCTGCGCAGCCAGACCTTGACGCGCTGGCGCTCGAGGAGCCCCAGGCCCTCGTGCTTGTGCTTGGCCGCCCAGAAGCTCGTGCTGCCGGCGTCGATCTTGTTGATCACCGCCTCGTGCAGGCGCTTGATGCCGATGACCTTGGCGCCGAGCGCGAGGGCGCGTGCCTTCTGCCCTGAGCGCTCGAGGATGTCGAAGCTCTCGCCGCGGAGCTGGTTGAGCACGAGGACGTACTCGAGCCGCGAGTCGAACCGATCGAGCAGCTTCGCGAGCAGATCGACCGAGTCCTTCCCCGAGTCCATCACGTGCCAGTAGCGCACCGAGACGCCGAGGTCGCCGGCGAGCTCGAGCACGCCGGACTCGTCCATCCAGCGCGTGAGCGCCTCGTGCGTCTGGGCTGCGAGGTCGACCAGGATGCGCTTGTCTGGGTCGGCCGTCGCCGCCTCCACGATCGCGTCGAGGCTCTCGTAGCGGTCGACCACCACCGGCGACGCGTAGTCCGCGTAGAAGCGCAGGAGCGAGCCGTGCGAGCGGTCCGTGTCGAAGCCGAGGAATGGGATGCTCTCGTCGATGAGGTACTGCGCGACGACCCGTGCCACCACGGACTTGCCGACGCCGCCCTTCTCACCACCGATCAAATGGATCTGGCCCATCGGCGGAGACTAGGCGGGCGGCGCGCCGAATGCGAGGAAAACCACCGCGAAGCACGCGGCGCTTCCGACGCGCCGGAGCTCTCGCGAATCGGGGTGGGTTCGGACTAGCATCCCTCGCATGCGCGCACCCCTCCTGCTCGTCGCTGGTTGCCTGCTGTTCGGCTGCGGGGATGCCCCGGCGGGGAAGCCCGTCGGCGGCGGCGGCGCGGGTGCGGCGGGGAGCGCGGGTGCGGCCGGGAGCGCGGGTGCGGCTGGGAGCGCGGGTGTGGCCGGGGCGACCGGCGGGGCGGGCTCGGCGGGCGGCGCCGGCTCGGCGGGTGGTGCGGGCCAGGGCGGGGGCTCGGGCGGTGCTGGCGCGAGCGGTCGCGGTGGCGCGGGTGGCGCTGGCGGCGCTGGTGTCGTGCGGTTCGTCGCGCTCGGGGACAGCGGCGAGGGCAACGAGGCCCAGCGCCAGGTCGCCGTCGCCATCCGCGACGTGTGCGCGCGCGAGGGCTGCGACTTCGCGGTCCTGCTCGGCGACAACTTCTACACGAAGGGCGTGACCAGCGTCGACGACCCGCAGTGGCAGACCAAGTTCGAGGAGCCGTATCGCGACGTGGACCTGCCGTTCTTCGCCGTCCTCGGCAACCACGACTACGGCGGCACGCTCGGCATCATCGAGTACGGCGGCCTCGGCAACCAGTTCAACCTCGGCGTCGTCGAGGTCCAGTACTCGCAGCGCTCGCGCAAGTGGATCATGCCCGCGACGCACTACACGTTCCGCATGGGCCCCGCCGCCTTCATCGCCCTCGACACCAACAGCATCCTGTGGGCGAACACCGAGCACGGCGATCAGCGCGCGTGGTTCCCGACGGCGCTCGCCGAGGTCGCGGGCGCCGACTGGGTGTTCGTGCTCGGCCACCACACCATCCGCTCGAACGGCACCCACGGCAACGCCGGCATGTACGAGGCGCTCGAGATCGGGGGCATCGCCGTGCCGATCCCGGTCCCGATCCTCGACGGCGCCAACGTCAAGACGTTCTTCGACGAGGTCGTATGTGGACAGGCGCACGTGTACCTCGGCGGCCACGACCACAACCGCCAGTGGATGAACGACCCCGCGGCGCTGTGCGGCGCCGAGCTCATCGTCAGCGGCGCGGGCGCGAAGCTCACCGCGTTCAAGACGATGCGCAACCCGACGCACTACCAGGACGACCAGAAGGAGGGATTCCTCCACGTCACCGTCGAGGGGCGTCGGATGCGCGGCCGCTTCTACGACAAGGCGGGCCAGCTCGACTTCGAGCGCGAGGTCACGCGGTAGTCCGAACCCACATCGATGCGCATTGGCTCCGGTGCTTCGATGCGCACCTCGAGCGACTCGTCGCTGAGCTGTGTCTCTTCCGCTCCGGGCTAAGCCTCGTCATTGATCACATTTGCCAAGGCGCATGGATAGGGCGGGGGCGAGGCCCAAGTGATCGATTTTTCTGGCCCCTAACACCACGCCCGGCCTCACCCCGTCGTGGCGTCCACCGCGGTCAGTCGCCCCTCTCCCGCCGGGCCCGTCGGGAGAGGGGCCCCGGCAGGCGCTCCGACAGCAGTCG
>CAZQJC010000241.1:0-12033 GCA_964593795.1 uncultured Myxococcales bacterium
GGGGAAACACAGCTCAGCCACGAGTCGCTCGAGGTGCCCACCGGAGCACCGGAGCCGACGCGTATCGATGCCGGTCCGAACTACTCGCCGAAGCGTTCCTTGAGCTCGAGGAACTCGAGGAACTCGTGGAGCTTGCCGATCTCGCCCACGTAGTAGCCCTTGCCGGGGGCGACCGTGACGAGGCGGGCCTCCGACAGCCGGCCGATCTCCGCCTCGAGCTCCTCGAGCGTGGTGCCGACGCGGTCGGCGAGCGCCGCAGGCGTCAGCGGGATGAGCACGCCGCCCACTCCCTTTTGGCCCATGTCCTCGGCCATGTGCATGAGCGCGTGCACCACCCGGTGCCCGAGGTTCGCGAGGAGCAGCGTCTCGACCTGCTGGTTCGCGCGCTCGAGGCGCGCCGCGAGCATCTTCATCAGGCGCACCGCGATCGCGGCGTTGTTCTTGATCATGTCCTCGAACGTCGCCTGGTCGATCGCGAGGACCGTCGCGTCCTCGACGATCGTGGCGGTCGCCGTGCGCGGCCGCTCGAGCAGCAGCGCCATCTCGCCGAAGCTCTCGCCCGGCGGCACGATGCAGAGGATCTTCTCCTCGCCGCGCACCTTGCGCGTGAGCTGGACGCGCCCGCTCCGGAGCACGTACATCTTCTGGCCGGGTTCGCCCTCCTCGAAGAGGACATGCCCCCGGGGGTAGGTCTCCGTGTACTTCGCCGCCGGCGCGCTCATCGCCCCGAGCGTAGCCCATCGTCGTCTGCGCTGATAGATTCCCGGCAATGACCAAGCCTTCGACGACCAAGCCTGCGACCTATGGCGACGCGGGCGTCTCCATCGATGCGGGCAACCGCCTCGTCGACCGCATCCGCCCGCTCGCCCGCGCCACTCGCCGCCCCGAGGTGCTCTCGGACATCGGCGGCTTCTCGGGCCTCGTCGCGATCCCGCCCGGCTACAAGGAACCCATCCTCGTGTCGTCCACCGATGGCGTGGGCACCAAGCTCCGCCTCGCGTTCGAGACCGGCCGCCACGACACGATCGGCATCGACCTCGTCGCGATGAACGTCGACGACATCGTCGTCGTCGGCGCCGAGCCGCTCTACTTCCTCGACTACTTCGCGTGCGGCAAGCTCGACGTGGACGTCGCCGCGAGCGTCATCGCCGGCATCGCCGAGGGCTGCAAGCGCGCCGGCTGCGCGCTCATCGGCGGCGAGACCGCCGAGATGCCGGGCTTCTACGCGGACGGCGAGTACGACCTCGCCGGCTTCGCCGTGGGCGTCGTCGAGAAGGCGCGCGTCATCGACGGCTCGCGCGTCGCGGTCGGCGATCGCCTCCTCGGCCTCGCCTCCTCGGGTCTCCACTCGAACGGCTACGCGCTCGGCCGCAAGGTCCTGCAGGAGCGGATGGGGCTCTCGCTCGACGCGAGGCCGACGGAGCTCGGCGGGCGCTCGCTCGCCGATGCGCTCCTCGAGCCGACGCGCATCTACGTGCCGTCGGTGCGCGCGCTCGCGCAAGCGGTCGAGGTGCGCGGCATGGCGCACGTCACGGGCGGGGGCCTCGTCGAGAACCCGCCGCGCATGCTGCGCGACGCCACGCTCGCGATGCGCTTCCAGCTAGGGAGCTGGCCCGTGCCGGGCCTCTTCGAGCTCATCCGCAAGGGCGGCGACGTCGAGCCGGCCGAGATGCGCCGCACGTTCAACCTCGGCATCGGCATGGTCGCGTGCGTGCCCGAGCGCGAGGTCCCGCGCGCGCTCGAGGTCCTCGCCGAGCGCGGCGAGCAGGCCTTCGTCATCGGCGAGATCGTCCCGCGCGCGGGCGAGCCGGCCGAGTTCGTCTGAACCAGGACTTATGCGCGTAGGCGTACTCGTCTCCGGCAGCGGCAGGAACCTGCAGGCGCTCCTCGACGCGGAGGCCCAGGGGCGGCTCGGACAGGCGAACGTGGCGGTCGTGGTGTCGAACAAGCCGGGCGTGCTCGCGCTCGAGCGCGCCACGCGCGCGGGCAAGCCCACCGTCGTCGTGCCCCACACCGGGCACGCGGGGCGCGTCGCGTTCGAGGACGCGCTCCTCGGCGCGCTCGGAGAGCACGAGGTCGAGCTCGTGGTCCTGGCCGGCTTCATGCGCCTGCTGACCGGTCACTTCCTCGCGCGCTTCCCGGACCGCGTGGTCAACATCCACCCGGCCCTGCTGCCCTCGTTCCCGGGCGTTGACGCGCAGGGACAGGCGCTCGCGCACGGCGTCAAGCTCACCGGCTGCACCGTGCACCTCGTGGACGAAGGCACGGACACGGGGCCGATCCTGGCGCAGGCCGCCGTGCCCGTCCTGCCCGGCGACGACCACGACGCGCTCGCGGATCGCATCCTCGTCGAGGAGCTCCGCCTCCTGCCCGCCGTGGTGGCCGAGCTGTCGACGGGGCGCCTCGTGCGGGAGGGGCGGCGCGCTTGGATCCGGCCCTGATCCGTGAGCGGTTCGCGCGGCTGCACGGCCCCGGCGGAGACGCGCACGCCGCCGAGGTCGGCCGCGAGGCGCGCGCGCGCGGCCTGGACGTGGTGGCGATCTCCGCGTGCCTGTGCGGCGAGAAGATCCGCTGGGACGGCGCGGATCGCCTGAGCCCGCGCGGGCTCTCGGCGGCGGCGGGCGCGGAGATCCTGCCGCTCTGCCCTGAGATCCTCGGCGGCCTCGGCTGCCCACGCCCCCGCGTCGCGCTGTCGTCACCGGACGGTGGCGCGCTCCTCGACGGCGCGTCGGGCGCACGCGACGAGCACGGGGCCGACCGCACCGCAGCGCTCGTCCGCGGCGCCACCCGCGCGCGCGAGCTCGCGACGCTGGCCGGCGCGGTCCGCGCCGTGCTCAAGCAGGGCAGCCCGTCCTGCGGCACCCGCGAGACGCACGTCCTCGCGCCCGGCGCGTCCTTCTCTCGGCGCGTGGCCGGTCAGGGCGTCGCCGCCGCCGCCCTGGCGCGCGCCGGGATCGCGCTCGAGGATGAAGGCGAGCCGGGCCGATGACGACGCCCAAGCTCCACTACGACGTCGTGGTGGCCGGATCCTCGCTCGGCGGCCTCGTCGCCGGCGCGCTGCTCGCCCGCCGCAACTTCCGCGTGCTCGTGCTCTCGGGGCCGGCCGATCCGGCGCCCGATCCGCGGCCGCTCGTCGGCCTCGAGCGCCCCGCGTGGAAGCGCGTGATCGGCGAGCTCAACGTCATGCAGCTCCTCCGGCGTCGCCTCGCGGCGCAGCGCCCCGCGTACCAGCTCGTGCTGCCGACCGTGCGCATCGACGTGCACGACGACGAGCTCCTGCGCGCCCACGAGCTCGCGAGGGCGCTCCCGGCCGAGGCGACGGCCCTGCGCGCGCACCTCGGCCGCAGCGACGAGACCGCGCGTCTCCTAGATCCCCTCTTCGGCGAGGACCTGACGCTGCCGCCGGACGGCTTCTGGGCACGCCGCGAGCTCGCGCGCATCGAGCCGCGGCTGCCGAGGGCCCTCGACGACCTGTTCCCCGGCCTGGCCGAGGGCGCCCCCGGCCGGCTGGTCTCGCTCGCCCCCGCGGTGGCGACCGTCGACGCCTGGCCGCCCACGCCCACCGCCGTCGCCCGCGCGGGCGCGACCTGGCGGGACACGCCGCAGCGCCTCACCGCCGGCTGGGATGACCTGCGCCGCCTCCTCGGCGAGCGCATCGAGCTGCACGGCGGCGAGCTCCGCGCGGCGACGGCCAGCCACCTCGAGCTCCGGCGCGGGCGCGTCGCGGCGGTCGTGGCCGGCGAGGAGCGCGTCGGCGCCGGCTTCGTCGTCTTCGCCGAGGCCGCCTCCGCGCTCCTGCCGCTGCTCGGTCCGGACGCCAAGCCCCCCAAGGCCCTCGCGCGCGCGGCGCTCCTGTGTCCGCCCGCGGCCCAGCGCGTGTCGATGCGCTTGCAGCTCCGCGAGGCAGGCCTGCCCGAGGGCCTCGGCGACGTCGCGTTCCTGGCCGCGGATCCCGCCGGGCCGCTGCACGGCGACGCCCTCGTCGCCCTCTACACGAGCCCGCGCGAGGGTGAGACCGTGACGCTGACGGCGCAGGTCGTCGCGCCTCTCGGGGTCGACCTCGACGCGCTCGGCGAGGCGGTCTTCGCGCGCCTGCTCGCGCTCATGCCCTTCCTGCCGCGCCACCTCGTCTCGCGCGCCGCACCCACCACCACGACCCTGTGGTCGTCCGCCCAGCCGCAGGCGCTCGGCATCTGCGGCCTGCCCCACGAGACCGGCTTCAAGAACGTCCTCTTCGTGTCGTCGCAGTCGATCCCCGGGGCGGGCGCCGAGGGCGAGGCGGTCGCCGCGTGGGGCGCCGCGCGCATCGTGTCCCAGGCCGACAAGCGCCGCGACGTCCTCGAGCAGAAGGTGCTCAAGGGTTAACCCGAGCCCCGATCGACGCACGAACGCCGATGGCTCTGTTAGGATGCCCTCAAATGAAGGCTGACATCCTCCAGGGCGTCCTCGGCGAGCAGGTCGAGCGCGGCGGCGCCGAGAAGAAGGGCGATTGCTTCCACTTCCCGACGGAGCTCCCGCTGACGCTCTACGTGTCGATGGGGCGCGAGCTCGTGCAGCTCGCCAAGGTTCGGAACGTCTGGGTGCGCAAGGAGATCGTCGTCGTCGAGACGCACAAGGACGAGACGTACTACCTGCCCTATGACCTCGTCGAAGGCGTCAAGGTCGAGGTCAAGCAGGAGCACCCGAAGAAGACCGCCGGCTTCCGGTAGCCCTCCGCTACCGAACCGACAGCGCGGCCACGAACGCGTCGATCTCCTGGCGGTGCTTCTCCACCGCGACCTTCTTGCCGCCGGCCTCCACCGTGAGCACGCCGCCGTCGCCGCGGACGAACATCGCGAGCAGGTACACGTACTCGGTCCCTTCGCGCATCGCCGAGCACACGAACCGCGTGCCGTCGGCGTCGCGCGCCTTGACCTTCTCCTCGGCGACGATCTGGTAGCCGCGCGCCTTCGTCAGCTCCTCGCGCACCATGGCGACCCACGTCGCGAGCGGAGCCGGCTTGCCGGGCTTGATCAGCCGGCCCACGAGCACGGTGCCGTCGGCCGACAGCGCCTGGTAGTCGAAGCGCGTCTTGCCGAGCTCGATGAAGCTCGCCGGCGCCGGCACCGCGTGGAACGGCGTCGAGCAGCCCACGAGCGCCCCGAGCGCCGCGGCGCCTAGCCACCGGAGCGCGCTCACTGGTCCCTCATGTCGAAGATCGAGTGCAGGCCGAGCTCGCGCACCCAGCCGAACGGCAGGCGGCGATCCGCCGGCAGGCTCGCGTCGTCGAGCCGCTTGACCCGCAGCTCGATGGTGATGGTCGCGAGCGCCACGCGATCCTTGAGGAACTGCAGGCGCCCCTTGAGCTGCTCGATCTCCTGCGTCAACCGCGCCAGCTCGCGCTGGATCTCGAGCGCGTCCTTGACCGTGCTCGCGCGCGCGAGCAGCGTCTCGATGCGGTCGCGCGTGGCGATGAGGTTCCTCAGGCGGAGATCGACGTCCAGGAACTCCTCGGTCACGTCCTGCCCGCGGATCTCGCGCTGCACGACGTCCCCGATCTGCCTGCCCACCCGGTCGAGGAAGCCCTCGAACTCCGCCGCCGGGATGCGCACCGTGATGCGCGGCCCCGCCAGCTCCTGCATGTGCCCGCCCACCGCGGCGACCATCTCGCGCACCTTGGCGAGCGACGGCTCCAACGACGCCACCTCGACGCCGAGCATCGCCGTGTAGATCATCATCCGCGCGGGCGCCGCCGGTCCCGCGACGCGCGTCTCGGCCCCGCCCGGCGCCGCGTTCGCCTCGTCCGGCTTGCCCTCGGCGACCGAGCCCGCCATCGCCCCGGCCATCGCCGATCTCGGCGCGGCCATGTCCGCGCGCTTGCTCCCGCCCATCGCACAGCCGGCGACGAGCAGCATCCCCACCCATGCGGCCACGCGCATGGGATCAGCGCAGCGTGAAGCCGTAGGACGCCACGGTCTTCGGCCCGTTGTACCGCGGGAAGTTGAACCCGCTCATCTTGCCCATCATGCACTTGGCGATCGGCGTGCCGCGCTCGCCGTTGACCTTGACCGCGCTCACCTTGCCCGTGTTCTGCACGACGAAGTCGAGGTCCACGCGCGCGATGCTCGGGTTGCGCCGCCGCTCCTCGGCGATGCACCCCGTGAGCGCCCGACCGTTCGAGCCCATGACGCTCTGGATCTGCGCCTGCGAGAGCTGCTCGTCGCCGCCGCCCTGGCTCGCGTCGCCGAGCACCGTCGGCGCGTCGAAGTCGTCCGTCGGGGCCCCCGGCGCGCGCTTGACGCCACCACCGCCGCCGCCCTTCTTCTTGGGCCGGTCCGGCGGCAGCGTCGACTTGAACTCGATGGTGATGCCCTTGAGCGCGTCCTCGAGGTTCTCGGGCTCGCGCACCTTGACCACCTTCTCGACCACCTGGGGCTTGCGGAAGTACAGCACCGCCGCGACGCCGCCACCCACCACCAGGACCGCCACGATGAGCCCGACGATGAGGCCGCGGCTCTTGCGCTTCTCGCTCCGCTCGAGCTTGGCCTCGGCGTCCGCGCGCTTCTTGAGGTCGAGCCGCCGCGACGCCTCGACGTAGAACGCCGCCACCGCCGGGTGATCCTGCACCCGCTTGCGCTGGCCGCTCGAGTTGTCGATGAGGATGTGCTCGCCGTGGATGTCCCCGCGCTCGATCTGGCGCTTGACCTCCGCGAGCGTGAACGGCCCGAAGTCGAGCTTGTCCTTCTGGACGAGCCACCTCTCGTCGCCGTCGTCCTCCTCGTGCAGCCCCGGCGTCGGGATTCGCCCGCGAACGAGCTCCGGCCCCACCCCGTGCTGCGTCGGAATCTGGATCATCCCCGGTCGTTTCGGCTGTGCTCCTGGCATCACCTGTGGCGGCCGGCTCGAGGCCGGTTGCTGGCCCGGGATGCCGTGCTGCGTCTGCACACGCTGCGCGGGCCCCGAGAACGAGTTCTGCGATGGTTCCTTCGCCGCCGGCTCTTCCTGCGACGGGGGCTCGCTCTTGCTGCCGTCCATCGCCTGGAAGAGCGCCTGCTTGAGCTCGAGCGGGTCGGTGTAGCGCGCCGCCGGATCGAGGCTCATGGCCCGCGCGATGACGGTGTCCACCTCGCGCGGCAGGCCGGGGCGCGCCCGCGACGGCGGCACCAGCGCGCGCGCGTTGGGCGTCTGCCCGCACAGGAGCTGGTAGAGCACGACGCCGATCGAGAAGACGTCGCTCGACACGTCGGGGGCGCCACCACCCGCGAGCTCGGGCGCCAGGCTCGCGAGCTCGCCGGTGCCCACGCGCGAGGCGAAGTCCGGCTGCGCCATCGCCGTGCGCGCGAAGCCCCAGTCCGTGATCTTCACGCGCCCCGCCGTGTTGACCCACACGCAATCGGCCGAGATGCAGCCGTGGGGCAGCGCGCTCTGCGCGTGCGCCACCGCGTTGCACAGGTGCGCCACGATGTTGTAGGCGGCCTTGACGGAGAACACCTTGCCCTGCGCCTGCTTGCGCTCGAGGAACTCGCGCAGGCGCTGGCCCTCGACGAACTCGTAGACCACGTACCGGATCTGGCCGTCGTCGCCGAGGCCGTAGGTCTGCGCGATGTTCTTCTGCTCGAGCGTCCGCGCCCGCTCGATGTCCTCGATCAGGCGGCGCTGGTCGGCCGGATCGTCGACCACGCCCGGGTCGAGGACCCGCACGGCCACCGTGGCGTTGCCCTGGGCGTCCACCGCCACGTAGGACGCGCCGAGCAGCGACGTGCCCGCGATCGGCTCGCGCACGGCGTAGCGGCCCCCGATGACGGTGCCCGACGCCAGCGCCGGGCCACGCCCGTGCCGGCGGCTGTCAGGGGACGCGACGTTGCTCGAGGCCATCGGACGAACGGTGACTGTATCGCGCCGGGCGCCTCCGAGGCTAGTGCGGTCGGTTCCTCAGCCCCGGGTCGGCGCACCCCGGATGGCGCGCTCCGCCTCGTCCAGCGTCACGGTGATCCGGGCGCCCGACGAGCCCGGGAAGGTGTCCCAGCCCGTCCGGAACGCGAATCCACCCAGGATGAACCGCCGCTGCCAGGATCGCGTGACGCGGCGATCCAGCTCGACGAGCACCGCGTCCGCCCCCGGCACCGGGGCCGGCAGCGCACAGGACAGCCCCACCACCCGCGGGCGCAGCCGGTCGACCTCCCGGGCCATGTCGCCGAGCCCGGGAAGATCACCTGCGTCGCCAGCCCGCGGCAGGCCAGGACCGCGGCGGCGAACCGCGGCCCCAGGGTGTGGGTGTTGCCGGGCGCCAGGAACACCAGCAGATCGGGGGGCTCGGCCCCGGGCTTGCGCGCAGGCAAGTGGGCGAAGAACCGGTCACACCAGCTGGTCAGGCGGTGCTCCTCGGCGACGGACATCCGGCCGTCGCGCCAGGCGTCGCCCGCGCGGTACAGGGCCGGCTGCAGCAGTCCCACCAGGACGGAGGTCAGCGAGAGGCCAAGCTCCGCGCTCGCGGCCAGCAAGCCCGGGATCGCCTCCTCGTCCGCCTCGAGCGCACACTCGAACACGCGGTCCATCAGCCGCCGGACGTCCGCGGTCAGCTCGCGCAGATCCTCTCCCCCGTCGAGCCGGGCGTCGCACTCCGAGCAGATCCCGTGGGTGACGAGGTGCTCGTCGTAGGGAGGCACCTCGCCCAGGAACGACTGGCAGTACGAGCACCAGCGGATCACGGAGCCCCCCCGCCCTCCGCGGCCAGTCGGTGGGTGTCGCGGCACGCGTGCCGCCAGCGTGGGTCGTCGAGACCGCGCGCGACGAGCCAGTCCAGCGTGGGCCGCTCCGCCGAGACGCGGTCGAGATGCCCGAGCTTGAGGTCCGCCACTTCCGCGGCGATGAGGGCGCCCGTGCCGCGACCGCGCGGCGCGGCCCCCCAGATCGCCCGGAAGTGCGCGTCGCACGCGCCCATCGCCGCATCGCTCATCACGGCCCGCCGGGCGCCCCGCAGCTCCGCGGCCAGCCCGGACATCACGTCGGCGTCGGCCCAGCCCACCCGCCGGCCTGCGCGGCCGAGCACCTCGAGCTGCACCTCGAGGAGCAGGCTCGGCATGCCGCGCGTCGCCAGCAACCGCGCGAGCCATCGTACCTGCTCCCGACGTACGGGCGCGGGCAGCGCCGGCAGGGTCGTGAGGTAGCCGGCGTCGCTGCGGCCGAACGCGGGGCCGCGCTCGGGGAACCGCCAGGCGAAGTAGGGGAATGCCCGCCAGATCCAGCGCGCCGAGCGCAAGGCCGCCGCCATCGCGAGCGGATCGACGGGCGCGGGCGTGGCCCCTGCCTCCGCGTTCCAGGGGTTCATGGCGCCGCCACCACGACCTCGAACTGCGCCAGCTTGCCGCCCGTGACCTCCGCCGCGTCGAGGCCCGGATGCGCCCGCGCGTGGGCCTGCGCGTGATCCCCGCTGCGCATGTAGCGGAGGAAGTCCGCACGAGAGCGCCACCGGGTCAGGAGGACGTAGCGCCCCTCGACCCGCAGGTCCTTGAGGAGCTCGAGGCCGAGGAAGCCCTCGTGCGCGTCGACGAGGCGCGCGCGCCCCGCGAAGGCGCCCTCGAGGGCCGCCTGCTGATCGGCGGCCACGACGATCTCGGACTGACTGACGAACGCCATCTCCCGCCCCCGATCAAGCCAGGGACAGAAGATAGCCCGCGGGCCCCGGGGCGTCATGAACGAAACCTGCACCAGGGCGCCGCGCGGGGCATCCCCGGCCGGAGCGTCAGCGCTTGCGGGGCTTGCCGGGCCTGCCGGGCTTCTTGGCCTGGTCGCCCGGGCTCTTCTGCCCCGCGGCCCGGTACGCGTCGCGCTTGGCGAGGTCGAACAGCGGCTCGCCCTTGTGGGGCTCGAACAGGCGCTCGAGGACCATCCGCGTACCGTCGCGATTCCGCTTCCGCAGCTCGAGCTCGAGCATCGCGCTCGCGACCTCGGGGTTCTCGTCGTCGCGCTTGAACGCGGCGTTGATCTCGCGGTCCGCCCGCTCGAGCGAGCCCTCGGCCATCGACACCCGCGCGACGAGCGCGAGCACCGGGCCGGACGGCGGATCCTGCAACGTCGCGGCCTTCTCGACGGCGCCGCGCGCGAGCTTGACCTCGCCGAGCGCCAGCGCGGTCTGCGCGTGCAGCTTGCGCAGGCGGACGCCGGTCCACTTCTGCATGAGGGCGTCCGACAGGATCTTCCGCGCGTCCTCGGCGCGCCCCGCCTTGCCGAGCGCGAGCGCGAGCCAGAGCTGCGAGCGCGCCGACCCGCCCTCCACGTGGGACAGCCGCTCGGCCGTGGCCACCGCCGCCTTCGCGTCTCCGAGCGCCAGGTTGGCGCGCACGAGCGCGACCAGCGTGAACCACGGCGCGGTCGGTCCCGACGCCGCGCTCTGGAGGAGCGCGACCGCCTCCTGCGCCTCGCCGCGGCGGAGCGCCAGCATGCCGCGGGCGACGGGCTTGAGGTCGCGGCGGGACACCGCCTCGAGGGCCTTGTCGGCATACGACGCGTTCGGCCGGGCCTCCGCGCACAGCAGGAGGGCCTCGTCGTCGGGCCGATCGGACTTGAGGTGGGTCAAGCAGATCGCGTCGACGAAGGGCTCGTCGTCCATGTCGGCCTTGGCCTGCAGCCGCAGGGTCGACAGCGACACCGTCGCCGACGCGGACAGCGTGACGTCGCGGATCTTCTCGATCGCCGCGAGGGCGGCGTCGGGCCGGCCCACGCGCAGGGCCGCCTCCGCGAGCGCGAGCCTCGCGTCCACGCCGCCAGGGCGACCGGGCCGCTCGGTGAGCCGCTCGAGGGCCTTGTACGCGTCGCCGCCTGGCAGCAGCTCGGCGCGCCCGAGCGCGACCTCGTACTCGGGCTCCGGCCAGCGCTTGAGCGCCTGCCCCAGCTCCGTTCGCGCCCCCTCGAGGTCGCCCCTGGCCAGCGCGAGCCGACCGCGGCCGTACGACAGCTCGGCCTCCCAGGGCGGCGCGCCGCGGACCTCCGCCTCGGCGGCGCGGAGGGCGGCCTCGAGGCGCGAGACCGTCGGCGCGTCCCGCTGCGACGCGAGCATCGCAGCGATGGCGGCCTCGAGCTCGGCGAGCGGGCTCTGCGGCGCGAGGCCGCGCGCGCGCTCCGCGGCCTGGCTCGACTCCTCGAAGCGACCGAGCCTCCGCAGCACGTGCACGCGCTCGAGGTGGATCGCCACCATCGCGGGCTCGAGCACCGCCGCCTCGTCGAGGAGCTGCAGCGCCTCGGTCGCCTGCCCGGCGCGCGCCGCGACGATGCCGCCCGCGAGGGACAGCAGCGCTCGCCTCGGCTCTCCCGGCAGGACCGTGGCCGCGCGCGAGTGACCGACCGCCGGGTCGCGCATCCCCTCGGCCAGGATCACCGCGGCTGGCGCCGGGCGCCCCGCCGCGATCGACTCGGCGAGCACGACCCTGGCCTGGTCGATCAGCTCGGGCCGCCCCGTGCGGGCGGCGCCGAGCGCGACCCGCTCGGCCCAGTCCTCGAGCGTCCGCGCCGGCGGGCGAGACCCGCGCAGCTCGCGCGAGATCGCCTGGGCCTGCGCCATGTAATCGGATGGCAGATCGAGGTTCGCGCGGTGCGCGATCGCGTTGCGGTCGCCCTCCGCGGCAGCCGTGTGCATGCGCCAGAGATGGACCCCTCCGATGCCGGCGGCCGCGGCGCCGAAGCCGACCAGGATGGGTGCCAGCCAGCGCCTCGGCGCATCCTTGCGCGCCACCCCCGCGTTCGCCCGCGCGATCGCCGGGATCTCACGGCGCGGCGCCGGCATCGGCGGCCGCTCGACCAGCGCGCGCTCTGGGACACGGTCGACCGGCGTGGTGGGCGTGAGATCGGGGCTCGCGCTCTCGACGAAGCCGCCGAGGGGATTGTCCATGGCCGGCACGGTCGGCGCCGGGGGCCGTGCCACCAGCGTCGGCGACGATTCGATGGTCGCCCGGATCCCGTGCGCGGCGAAGGAGCTCGGCGCGGCCATCGCCAGCTGCGTCGACGCGGTCGCCGCCTCCTCCACCGGAGGCGGCCGCATGCGATCCACGAGCGCCCCGG
>CAZQJC010000242.1:0-26848 GCA_964593795.1 uncultured Myxococcales bacterium
TCGTGCTCGTGCTCGTGCTCGTGCTCGTGCTCGTCCGGGTCGAAACGCCAACCTGGATCATTTCGATCGGTTAGCGGCGCGCCTCGACAAGAACTTGAGCGCTGGATCGGCGCGTGATCAAAGCTTGGTGTGCATCGACACGCGCTGACCGACGCTCAGTGGGCTCGACTCCGTCCCTTGCTGCCCAAGCCAGGACGCGGGCATCGAACGGACGCGGGTGACCGCAGGTTCGTGGAGGCCGTGCTCTTTCGCGCAAAGACCGGCATGCCGTGGCGCGACCTGCCCGAGCGGTTCGGGCCCTGGCAGTCGGTCTACAACCGGTTCGCCAACTGGGCCCGCAAGGGGCACTGGTCGAGCATCTTCCGGGAGCTGCAGGTCGAGGTCGACAAGACCGGCTCGATCGTCGATGGCTCCGTCGTTCGCGCACACCAGGCTGCGGCGGGCGGAAAAGGGGGGTCCAACGAAATGCTCTGGGCCGCTCTCGAGGAGGTTTTTCGACCAAGCTCCACGCCATCGTCGACACGAAGTCGCGTCCGATCCACGTCGCGCTGACAGCCGGCCAACGGCACGAGCTCATCGCCGCAGAGGAGCTGCTGGCGCATGCACGCGGCCGCGCCCTGCTGGGCGACACCGCCTACGACGCCAACTGGTTTCTCGCGGCCGTGCGCCGCAAGGGCATGAAGCCCGTGATCCACTCGAGGCCTGAGCGGAAGAAGAAGCCTCGTCTCGATCGGAAGCTGTACCGGCAGCGCTATCTCGTCGAGGTCTTCTTCCACAACCTCAAGCGCTTCCGCGCCGTCGCGACCCGCTACGAGAAGACGGCGCGCAACTACCTCGCCTTGGTCGAGCTTGCGTGTGCCTGGCTATGGCTGAACTAGGGACAGCCCCTAGCCGGGATCGTCGAGGCCGGGGGCGAGCATCGCGGCGAGGCGCGCGGGCGCGACCACGTGCTGGGCGCGGAGCCACGCGTCGGACTCCTCGACGAGCGCGACGCCCTCGGGGCCGGCGAGGAGCTGGCCGCGGCACCGGCGGGCGACGCAGGCGTAGAGGCCGAGGTCGTGCTCCTCCGCGAGCTGCTGCGCGACGCCGAGCCGCGCCAGCGCCCCGCCGCGATCCCCCGCGAGCGCGCGCACGCCGGCCTCGAGGAGCGCGCCGAGCGCCCCTGCCCAGCCGCCGGCCTCGCGGCCGAGGCGCTTGCCGGCCGCCAGCGCCTCCTCGAGCAGCGGGCGGCGCTCGGCGAGCGAGCGGCGGGCGGCGCACGCGAGCGCGGCGCGTCCGCGCAGGTGGATCGCCTCGATGCGGATGATCTGGATCTGCGCCAGCAAGGATCGGCGCAGGTTCGGCCAGTGCGCGCGCGCGGCCGCGAGCACCACGTCGGCGTTGCCCTCGTAGAGGTCGATCTGCGCGTGCGCGACGAACGCGTGGTGGTGCTGGATGTGGAAGCCCTGGTGCGACCAGCGCGCGATCGCCTGCTCGGCGGCGTGGCGGGCGCCGGCGGGGTCGTCGCGGAACAGGTGCACCGCGTTGAAGAGGCCCACCTGCAGGAACGTCGCGACGTAGAGATCTCCGCGCTCGCTCGCCTCGCGCAGGCGCAGCGGCACGAGGCGCGTCAGCTCCGCGAGCTCGCCGAGGTAGTAGCGCGACCAGAGGCCGAAGAGCACGCTCGAGTCGACCTCCCAGGCCACGTCGGTGCAGTCGCGCAGCATGCGCTCGGCGTCGGTCGCCGCCTGCAGCGTGTTGCGGAAGCGCCCCTCGAGGTAGGCGGCCACGGCGCGCCCGAGCGAGGCCGCGCCGGTGGGGTAGGGCAGGCCGAGGCGGCTCGCGAGCTCGCCGGTGCGGGCGACGAGCGCCGCCGTGCGCTTCCTGTGCTCGACGCCGGGCGTCGCGGAGAACGACGCCTCGAGCGCGAGCGAGCTGCAGATGCGCGCCGGCTCGCCCGCGGCGAGCGCCCAGAGCAGGTGGCGGGTCGCAAAATATCCGCCGCGCATCGCGTCCGCCATCGCGAGCGCGGTGGCGACGCTCCAGGCGACGTCGAGGCGGAAGAGCGTGTCCGGCGGGAGGTCCTCGGCCGCGCGCTCGCGGAAGCGCAGCCCGCGGAGCGCGAGCTGCATGCGGCGGCCCCCCAGCGCGAGGAGCGTCGGTACGCCTGGGCCGGGCATCCGCAGGCCGATCTGCGAGAGCACGCTGCGCGCCGCGTCGAGGCCCGCGTCGATGTGCCCGGAGATGAGGAGCTGCTGGGCCGCGCGCGCGCCGAGCTCGGCCGCTTGCTGGGGCTCGGCGAGCTCCGCGGCGGACTGGAAGACGCGCGCCGCTTCCTCGCCGCGTCCTGCGCTGGCGAGCGCACGGGCCCGCTGGACGAGGAGATCGAGGCGCCCCGCGGGGGCCGTGTGCAGCTCGAGCGCGACGCCGTAGAGCTGCGCCGCGCGGTCGAACGCCAGCGCGTCCGCCGCGCGCTGCGCCGCCACCTGGGCGTAGAAGCCGGCCTGGCCCGCGTCGCCCGCGCCGAGCCAGTGCGTGGTCAGCGCCTCCGAGTCGGGAGAATCAGTGGCCTCGAGGGCGATGGCGATGCGACGGTGCAAGGCCCGCCGCGCGTCCTCGGTCAGCCGCGACAGCGTCGCCTCGCGCACGCGATCGTGGTAGGGCTCGACGGCGTCGGTGCGTCGCACGCCGGTCGTCCGCACGAGGTTCTGCGCGCGCAGGCGGTGGACCGCCTCGGCGAGCCGCGCGAACGTGAGCTCGCACGCCTCGGCGCACGTGTCCTGCCGGAGCGGCGTGCCCGCGACGGCGGTCACCTCGAGGACGCGTCGGGTCTCGGGATCGAGCTTCTGCGCGCGGGTCCAGAGCGCGTCGTCGAGCTTGAGCGTGCCTGCGCCCGCCGCGCCGTGGCGGACGAGCTCGTCGATGAAGAGCGGATGCCCGCCAGCCTCGGCCGCGATCGCGTCGGCGCCCGCGCCCGCGCTGCCGAGGAGGAGCGCCGCGAGCTCGCGCGCCTCCGCGGCGGCCAGGCGGTCGAGCGCGATCCGACGGACCTCGCCGGGCAGGTCGAGCTGCGCCCCGCCGGATCGGAGCGTGGCGACGAGGAGCAGCGGCGGCGGATCGGGCGGCGCGAGGAGCGCGGCGAGGAGCGCGAGGCTGTCTGGGTCGGCCCACTGCAGGTCGTCGATGACGAGGATGAGGGTGTGCTGCCCGCCGAGGCGCGTGAAGAGCTCGCGCAGCGCCGCGAACGTGCGCGTGCGGAGCTCCTGCGCGTCGGGTCGCTCGCCCTCGCGCCCGCGCCGCGGCCCGTCGATGAGGGCCGGCACCCGAGCCAGCACGGGGAAGACCTGCGTCAGGAGCGGCGCGTTGAGCGGGACCGAGCGCGCGGCCTCCTCGGGCGGGAGGCGGCGGAGGTAACGCGAGAGCGCATCGACGACGCCGTCGATCGCCTTGTACGGCACCGACTCGCGCTCGTAGCAGCGCCCCGCCAGCACGACGGCGCCGCGCGAGCGCTCGGGCAGCGCCTCGACGAAGCGCTTGACGAGCGCGCTCTTGCCGACGCCCGACTCGCCCTCGATGAAGACGGTCACGGCGTTGCCGAGGGCGCTCCTGTCGAGCGCGGCCTCGAGCTCGGCGCGCTCGGCGTGGCGGCCCACGAACGTGGGGCGCGAGGGTGGCGCCTCCGTGGCGCGTCGTGGCGCTGCCGGCGAGCCCTCGAGCAGCGCGACCACCTCGTGGCCCGTGGGGCGCCTCTCGGGCTCGACCGCGAGCAGGCCCATGCAGAGCGCGTCGAGATCGGGCGGCACCTCCGGACGCACGGAGAGCGGCGCCGGCGGTACGCCCCGCTGCTTCTCGAACAGGATCTCGAGCGGCGTGCCGGCGAACGGGAGGCGGCCCGTGAGCGCCTGGTACAGGAGCACGCCCACCGAGTACCAGTCGGCGGGCGGTCCGACGGGGCGGGAGGCCGCCTGCTCGGGAGCCATGTAGTCGGCCGTGCCGACGACCTGGAGATCGGTGGTGTCCGCGCCGCGGGACGTGTCGGTGACGAGGCCGAAGTCGAGCAGGACGACCCGCTCGTCGGTCGTGACGAGGATGTTCGACGGCTTGATGTCGCGATGCACCTTGCCCGCCGCGTGCAGCGCGACGAGCCCGCGGGCGAGCTGGCCGAGCGCGCCGCGCAGACGCTCGGGATCGGCGGGCGGCCCGACGGCGCCGGGGCTCGGCACCACGCGGTACGAGCCCGTGCTCGATGGCCGCGACGGCGTGGGCGTGAGCACGTGCGTGTCGGGGGTGTGGTCCGAGTCCTCCTCGACCGCTTGCATGCGGACGTGCTGCAGGAAGGTCGTGCCCTCGAGCAGCTCCATCGTGAAGAACCAGTGCCCGCCCTCGCAGATCAGCTCCGACAGGCTGACGAGGTTCGGGTGGCCGAGATCGGCGAGGGCGTGGAATTCCTCCTTGAGGTGCAGGAGCATGTCGGCCGTCGGCGTCCGCAGCGTCTTGAGCGCCACGCGCGCGTTCTTCTCCCGATCCAGGGCCTCGTAGACGACGCCCATCCCGCCCGAGCCGAGCCGCCGCAGCACGCGGAACCGCTCCGTCCCCCCGAACTCCGGCTCCACAGCCGACGCCACCAATGGACTCTAGCACCGCCCGCGATTGGTCGGACCTTCGGCCGGGGTGTCCGTGCCCCTCAGGCGATGGCGGGGAAAGTGGGGGCGGCCTGCAGGAGCGCGTCGATGCACGCGTCGTAGTCGATCTCGTCTTCGGTCGTGGGCCAGGGGGCGGGAGCGAGCACGACGTCCTCGTGCCGCGCCCCACTCATGTGCATAGGCGCATGGATCGGGCGACCCTGCGGATCGCTGAAGACGAGGGTGCCGTCATCGTCGCGTCGAAGGCCGAATCCCAGCTCGTGGAGGCATCGGTGGTGCCGCCGGCAGAGCAGGACGAGGTTGCCGAGGCTCGTCTCGCCGCCATCGAGCCAGTGCTGAACGTGGTGCCCATCCACCCAGCGGTGGTTCGTGCAGCCCGGGAACTGGCAGCCGCGATCGCGCGCCACCAGGGCCTTTCGCAGCCGCGTCGGGATCGTGCGGCGCTTTCGCCCCACATCCATCGGCGTGCCATGCCCATCCACCACGACCGGCACCACGCCCGCATCGCAGCACAGCCTGCGCACGACCTCGCGATCGAGCCCATCGCCGCCCGAGGTCTGCCCCGTCGCCGTCGCCGCATCGACCGTCACCACGACCTCGACCGGCGGCCCGCCCTCCGCGCTGCCGCCCCGCAGCACCCGCTCGGCCATTGCGACGAGCTCGTCGACCCGACCGGCACTCCGCGTCCCCGCGGGGACGCCGGCCGCGCCGTCGATCGCCGTCAACACCGTCTCCGCCTCCTCCGCCGACAGGCACACCTCCAGCACGACCATGCCATCCGCGCGCCGCCGCACCAGCAGGCCCCGCCTCCGCTCCGCCACCTCGGCCGCCTCCGAAGACCTCGGCGCCACCTGCTCCAGCCGCCGGCAGGTCGTCTCGAGCTGCGCCGCCGTCATCTGCCGCCCGAGCTCGACCAGCGTCTGCTCGTTGTCCGCCGTCGCCACGCGGGTCATCGCCCGCACCTTGGAGTACGTGAGCTCGCCCCGCTCGAGAGCCGCCTCGACCGCCGGCAGCTCTGCCAGCCGCCGCGCCACCCGCACGCGCTCCCTGGCCGCATGCGGCGCCAGTCCCGTCCGCCACGACAGCCATTGCGCGCACGACAGCGCCCCCGACGATGCCCAGCCCTCACGCCGGTCGAATTCCCGCAGCTCGCCCAGCATCCGCCTCGTCAGTGCCTCGACCTCCGCCGAGAGCGCCGCAATGGACTCCCCGAGCCGCTCGAGCTCGCCCCGCTCGCTGTCGTCGATCGTGCGCATGCACCCTTCTATCACGCTCGTTTCCGAGCCTCGCCAGCGCGCGCCCATGCCTTCGCATGGCTCCCTTCCTCGATTGTCGCATCCGAACCCTCGTCATCGCCGCAGACGCATTCCCCATGCGTCCAATGCGGCACCCATTGTCGATCCTTGATCCCGCCCATCGGCGCGCCTGAGTGTGTCAATGAAAATCGACATGGAAGGTGCATTGGCGCCCCGCCGCGCCACGCCTCCGGTGAGCTGGCCTCCGCGCACCCCGCACCAGGTGGAAGGACGCCCCCCGCAGACAGTGCCGCCCGAAGCCGGGTACAGCGCGCGTGGTGACAGCGGCAGCCTCCGCAATGGCACCACGCTCCGGCCGGGCACACCCCCCGAACGAAGCCTCGCCGCACCGCCGCTGTCGTTGCTCTCCGGCGGCAGCCTCCGCGAAGGCACTCCCCGCCGCGCGGAGTCCCCGCTCGATGCCGCCCGCCGAAGAGTCCGAGGCTCCCGAGATCCCGGTCTGTGGGCGGGCCACCGCTCCTGCCACATGCTGGACCCGTCGATGCCCATGACCGCTTTGGTGTCCCACCGTCGCGCTCGTGTCGCTGCTCAGCCGGACCGTGATGCAGCTGCTTCGGCCACCTCTACCCCGTCGAGGACTTCTTGCTCGTGGCGTCAGCCGAGCGCCTGTTCCGCATCAGCGCGGACCGCCGCGAACTCCTACACCTCCCTCTCGCTCTGCTTTCTACTGGCAGCTGTGGCCTGTCTGGCGATCCGGAGGTCGCGTCGGGGGAGGGCGGTGAACGCAGTGCGGATCATCGGATGACCTCTGAGCCACCTGCACGCACGCAGCTCGTTCGCCTGGCTCTGACCGCCCTCGGCACGGGCGGTCTCTGCCTCTGGCTGCGCTCGTGGCGCGAGTGGCCCACGCTCGTCTACGACGCCTCGCTGGGAATCGCCCTGTGCACGTGCTTCGTCGAAGGGCTCTCTCGCTGGCGCACACGGTTCACCAGGCGGGATCTCGCGAGTCTGCTTGTGGTCGGCCTCGCGATGCTCGTCGCGGCGGGGCGCTTGGTCATCGGATACGCCGTCCCGATCTCGGGCCACCTGACGATCGCGTCCACACTGCTCGGGCTCTCGCTCCTCGACCGCGGATTGCGCGCGCGCGATCATCTGGTGTTCCTGGTGCCGTGGGTGGCCATCGCGGCCGTGCGCTGGACCGTCTTCGACTGGACGCATCACTGGCAATCGCTCGGAGCCGTCGGGGCCGGGGTCGCCCTGGCGCTGTTCGGGTGGCTCGGATCGGGTCGGTATCGACCGGCGATCGCCGACCGGCCGATCCTGCACGTGAGGCGACGCGCCATCATCGCAGCGGCCGTGGGGATGGCCGCGTACGGCCTGGTCAGCGTGGGGGTCGGGGCCTACCTCCTCGAGGGCGCGCTGCGGCCCGGCCGTGCCTCCACGCCGGCCACTGCCCGTGAATCGCTGGCGGCCCTGGGAGCCGTGACGGACGTCGAGATCACCGTCGCGGGGGTGCGCCAGCGAGCCTGGTACCTCGTGCCTCTCCGCGATCGTGGCGATGCGGCGCTCGTCCTCCACGGCATCGGCGACCAGCGCGCCGGAATGCTCGGACAGGCTCGGCTGCTGGCCCGGCGCGGCTATCGCATCCTGCTCCCGGACCTGCGTGCCCACGGGGCAAGCGAGGGCGAAATTTCCACCTATGGGGTCCTCGAGCGGCAGGACGCGGCCGCCTGGCAGCGGTGGCTCACGGAGCGCGGGGCACGGTGTGTGGTCGGCCTCGGCAGCTCACTCGGGGCGGCCGTGCTGCTCCAGTCGCTGGCAGAAGGTGCGCGCTTCTGTGGCATCGTGGCGGAGTGCACCTACGCTTCGTTCCACGAGGTCGCGCTTGATCGGCTGGGCGGCGGGCACTGGCTGCGAAGGCAGCTCCTCCGGCCGATGCTGGCCGGAAGCATCGTCTACGCGCGCGTCCGCCACGGCGTCGATCTCGGGCGGGCGAGCCCGGTGCAGGCGATCGCGGGCGCCACGACGCCGATCCTGCTGCTCCACGGAGACGCCGACGACGAGACCCCGCCCGCCCATTCCATGCGCGTCCAGGCGGCTCGCCCAGCGGCCACAGAGCTCTGGTCGGTGCCCGGCGCGGGCCACGCAGCCGCGATCGGGCGTGCACCGATCGCCTACGAGCGCCGCGTGGTCGGCTGGTTCGACACCCTGCCGCGCCCGTGATCACGAGTCAGCCCCGTCGCTCGTGCTCCAGCAGCCACTTCTTCCGCTCGAGCCCCCCCGCGTAGCCCGTCAGCGCGCCGGAGGCGCCGATGACGCGGTGGCAGGGCACCACGATCGCCAGCGGGTTCTTGCCATTGGCGGCGCCGACCGCGCGCGCGGCGCTGGGCCGGCCCAGCAAGGTCGCAATGGCGCCGTAGGACGTCGTCGCGCCATGCGGGATCGCGAGCAGCGCCTGCCAGACGCTGCGCTCGAACGCCGTCCCCTCGGGCTCGATCGGCAGGTCGAACGCCCGCCGCGTCCCTGCGAAGTACTCCTCGAGCTGCGCCTTGGCGCGCGCGAGGACGGGGTGCGCGTCGTCGGGCGGCACCGCCGGCAGCTCGTCCTCGAGGTGCACCGCCACCAGGGCCTCGCCGCGCACGACCAGGCGCAGGACGCCCACCGGGCTCTCCATCAAGCATTCCATCGTCGTCATGTGGCTTCCCTCCACAGGTGCATGACCGCGTACGCGCGCCACGGCCGCCAGCGCTCTGCGCGCCGCTCGACCTCGCGCGCGGTGCAGTCTCCGAGCGCGCGCCGCAGCACGAGGTCTCCCGACGGGCACGCGTCCGGCCAGCCCAGCGCGCGCATCGCGATGTAGCTCGCCGTCCAGTCGCCGATCCCCGGCAGCGCGACCAGCTTCGTCATCGTCCGCTCCGCGTCGGCGCCCCGCTCCAGCAAGAGGCCGCCCCCGACCGCCGCCGCCAGCGCCTCGAGCGCAGCCGCGCGCGCCCCGGGCAGCCCGATCGCCGCGATCGCCGCCGTCCCGCGCAGCGCCTCGGCCGCGGGGAACAGCCGATCGAGCCCCGCGTGCGGCGTCTCGATCGCCTCGCCGAACCGCGCCACGAGGCGCCCCGCCAGCGTGCTCGCCGCGCGCACCGACACCTGCTGGCCGAGCAGCGCCCGCACGGCGACCTCGAGGCCGTCGAACGCACCGGGCACGCGCAGCCCGGGATTCGCAGCGAGGGCCCGCGCGAGCCGCCGGTCCCTCCCCAGCACGGCCGCGATCGCCGCGGGGCGCGCGTCGAGGTCGAAGAGCGCGCGCAGCCGCGTGACGACCGCGGGGAGCACCGCACGCAAGCCCAGCGACACACGCGCGAGGAGCCCCCTCGGCGTCACGTCCACCTCGATCCAGCCGGACGCGTCGCCGATCCGCGCGGTCCGGCGGTAGGTCGAGCCGGCGACCTGCTCGACGCCCGGGATCGCGCGCCCGGCCAGGAACGCCAGCACCGTGGCCCCGTCCCAGGGCAGTCGCGCGTCGAGTCGCAGCACGATCCCGCTGCCCACGCCGCTGCCCTCGCTGCGCCGCACCGCGCCCGGCGCGCGCCCGAAGCGCGCCCGAAAGAGCGCGTTGAACCTCCGCACGCTGCGAAAGCCGCTCGCGAACGCCACGTCGGCGAGCGGCAGCCGCGAGTCCTGCAGGAGCTGCTTGGCGAGCGCGAGGCGGCGCGACTGCGCGAGCTCGACCGGCGTGGCGCCGAGCTCCGCGAGCGTCGCCCGCTGCAGATGACGCGCCGACACGCCGAGCGATCGCGCCAAAGCCGCCACCGGCGCCTCCTGGAGGAAGCCCTCGTCGATGCGCCGTGTCGCCTCGCGCACGAGCCTCGGCACGGCATCCACGGGCGCGCCCCCCGGCGCGACCTCGGGCCGGCAGCGGAAGCAGGCCCGGAAGCCGTCCTTCTCGGCCTCGGCCGCCGTGCGGAAGTAACGGCAGCGCCGCGGCCCCGGCGTGCGCGCGGGACACACGGGCCGGCAGTACACGCCCGTCGTCGTGACCCCGACGAAGAACTCGCCGTCGAAGCGCGGGTCACGCGCCGAGATCGCGCGGTAGCAGGCGTCCTGATCGAGCTCCACGCCTTGCTTCTACCGCGCGCCGGCGCCCGCGGCTGGCCGTTTTCGGACCTGGCAGCAACTTCGCCGGATCAGCGCTTCCGGGGCTCGATCAGGAGCGCCACGAGCGCGGCGATCTGCCGGCCCGCGTCGTCCCCGAAGAACCCCGGCAGCGCCGTGCGCTTCGGCTGCCCCTCCTCCTCGGGCGGGAAGAACGTCGGCATGCGCGTGTCGGGCTGCAGCGTCTGCGGGTCCTCGAGCCACGCGCGCACCCAGGCCGGCTTGAGCCGCTCCGGCACGAGCGCGAGGTCCGGCCCGAGCTCCGCGACGTTGCCGGCGCGAGGCGCGGCGCCGGGTGCCAATCCGGGTGGGGGATGACACGTCCCGCACTTGAGCGTGGCAAAGAGCCGCAGCGCGTCCTTCCGCTCGCTCTCCGCGAGCCGCGGCGCTTCCTGGCGCTGCACCGGGTACGGCTCGCCCGCGCGGGTCGCGAAGTAGCGCCCGAGCGCGTCGATCTCCTCGTCCGGCAGCGAGAAGCGTGGCATGCGCACCTCGAGGTACGGCCGCACCGTCCTCGGCGCGCGCAGGAACTCCCAGAGCCAGGCGTACTGGAGCTTCTGGCCGGCGCGTGAGAGCGGCGGCGGTCCGAGCGCCGGGTCGGCGTAGAAGCGCCGGATCGCCCCGCCGATCGGCTCTCCGCGCGCGTCCCGCCCGGTCTCGTGGCACCCGCGGCAGTTGTGCCGCGCGAGCACGCGCTCCCCGGCCGCGAGCGCCGAGGCCTTGCCATCGAGCGGGCGCCGGAACGGCACCGCCACCTGGCGTTCCCGCTGCGCGAGCAGGAACACCGTCAGCGCGCGCGCGTCCTCCGCCGACGCGCCCGGATCCGGCATCGCCAGCGCGGCCACGTGGTTGCCCTCGAGGCGCCGCGGCCAGCGCACCTTCGCCTCCGCGAAGCACGCGAGCTCGCCGTCCGGGCACTCGAGCCGTGCGTCGCCGAGCGTCAGCTCCTCGCGCGTCTTGTCGCCGAACGCGTCGAGGTCGGGCCCTGGCCGCCCGGTGCGCGTGATGCCCGGGATGTCGTGGCATCCGGCGCAGCCGAGCCGCTCGATGGCCTTCTTCCCTGCGGCGATCACCGCGGGCTCCGCGGCGGTCCACCGCGCCTCGGCGGCCGGCGCCCCGACACGGCGGAGGCTGGAGAGGAACGCCACGAGCGGCGCGATCTCGCGCGGAGAGAGGCGGAGGTCCGGCATGCGCGCGTCGGCCCACACCGCGCTCGGGCGCGCGAGCCACGCCGCCAGCCACGCGCGCGTCGCCTTCTCGCCGACGGCGTCGAGGCTCGGCCCGTGACGCGCCTCGGCCGGCGCCGCCTCCGTCCCGAGGGCGTGGCAGCCGCGACAGCCGACGCGATCGAACAGGCGCTTGCCCTCTGCGATCGCGGCCGCGTCGTCGCTCGCGGGCAGGGCCACGCCCGCCGGCAGCGCTGGCAGGGGCACGTCGGTCAGCGAGCCCAGGTAGGCGGCGATCGCGCGCGGCTCCGCGTCGCGCACGCCGAGCCACGCCCTGTGCCTCTCGCTGCCCTCGGCCGCGGGGTTTCCGCTCGCCGGATCCAGGGGCACGGGCCAGAAGCCCGGCATGCGCGTGCGCTCGCGGAGGGCGCGCGGGTCGCGCAGCCAGGCCTCGACGAACGCCTGCGACGTCTTCTGCTCGATCCCCGCCAGGGACGGCGCGCGCGCCGCCGGCTCCGCGTGCCGCGCGAGGTGGCAGCCGCCGCAGCGCAGGTCCTCGAACACCTTGCGGCCCCGCGCGAGCACGGGCGCGCCGGCCGGGATCTCCTCGTGGCAGTCGAGGCAGCTCGCCTCGGCCAGCGCCCCGCGCAGGAGCGGCCGCTCCCACGACGGGTCGTCGCGCCCGTGCTGGAACGCTGCGCGCCCGACGCCCTTGGTCTGCAGACCCTGCCCCTGGTGGCACGGCGTGCAACCGAAACGCTCGGGCGCGTGCGCGCCGAGCAGCTCCGCGCGCCGCGGGTGCGTGCGCAGGTGGGCGGGTAGCGGTTCCCCGAAGCCGTCTTCGGCCGCCGCGAGGTGGCACGTCTGGCAGCGATCCGCCGTGGGCGCCGCCGCCGTCGTCACCTGGCGGATCTCGATCGGCACCGCCGGCAGCCCGCGGCTCGCGCGCACGACGTTCCACTCGGCCTGCACGCGCTTCCACGGTCGTCGCGTGACGGTCTCGTCGTAGACCGCCCAGCCGACCACCGCGAGGTCGATCACCGCGAGGAGGAAGAACAGCCGGCGCACGTCACACGCTCAGCCACGGCGACGCCATCACGTACTTGACGTCCAGCAGGAGCCGCAGCGCGATCTTGATCGGCAGGCCGAGCATGGCGAGCGCGAGGAACGTCAGGAGCGCGACGCGCGTCGGGCCGAGCCGCTGGTACTGGGGGCTGCGCCGCGAGCGCCGGCAGAACGCGAGCGCGAAACCGCCGCCGAAGTACAGCGCGAGCACCGCGAGGCCGACGACGAGCTGCGCGTCCGGCGACGACGCGCCGAGGAGCTGCGCCAGGTTCCGCGTCGGCCGGTCGACCACGGCGGCCGCGTCCCACGGCTCCCACGGCCAGAACCAACCCCAGCCCGGGCCACGGAAGAACGTGCCGACCACGATGAGCGGCAGCCACAGGCCGAAGAAGCCGACGCCGAAGACCGCGATCGCGAGGCGCCTCGGGCGGAAGGCGTAGTAGCCCGATCCCGCGGGGTTCGTGTCGAGGTAGGGGATCGCCGCCAGACCCACGAGGATCAGCGTCGGCAGCGCGACGCCCGCGATCCACGGATCGAAGTAGACCAGCATCTCCTGCAGGCCCAGGAAGTACCAGGGCGCCTTCGACGGGTTCGGCGTGCGGCCGGCGTCCGCGAGCTGCTCGAGCGGCGCGTCGAGGAGGATGGACCAGACGCCGAGCGCCGCCATCACGAACATCGTCGCGAGGAGCTCGATGCGCAGGAGGTGCGGCCACGTGTGCACCTTGCCGTGCGGCAGGTCCTCGTGCGGTCCGCCCGGCGGCGGCGGGCCCTCCATCGCGGCCTTCACCGCGGCCTCTCCGCCCGCCGCGAGCAGCCGGTCGTTGCGCCGCGCCACGCGCCACCACCACGGGATGACGAGCCCGAAGCCGAGCACCATCAGCACGATCGGCAGGTTGTCCGGCTTGCCGAGGATCGCGAAGAGGGGGCCCATCGTCAGTCCTCGTGATGGGTCTGCAGCGGCCCGCTGATGCCGCCGTCGCGGCGCACGCGCCAGAAGTGGAGGATGACGCCGAGCGTGAGCAGCATCGGCAGCGCGATGCAGTGCAGGATGTAGAAGCGCAGGAGCGCCGCGCCGCCGACGGTCGAGCCGCCGAGCAGCGCCGCCCGCACGTCGGTCTCGGGGCCGATGCCGATGGCGGCCGCGCCGGGGCCCTCGTGCCCGAGGAGCGGCGTGGCGGCGGCCATGTTCGTGCCGACCGTGACGGCCCACATCGAGAGCTGGTCCCACGGAAGGAGGTAGCCCGTGAAGGACAGCAGCATCGTCAGCGTCATCAGGCCCACGCCGACCACCCAGTTGAATTGCCGCGGCGCCTTGTACGAGCCCGTCAGGAACACACGGAGCATGTGCGCCCACACGACGAGCACCATGAGGTGCGCGGCCCAGCGGTGCAGGTTGCGCAGGTGCATCCCGAAGGGCACGTCGAAGTCGAGCGCCTTCATGTCGAGGTACGCGTGCTCGGGCGTCGGCCGGTAGACGAACATCAGGACGACGCCCGTCACGACGGTGACGAGGAAGAGCAGGAACGAGATGCCGCCCGCGCCCCACGTGTAGCCGAGCCGCACGCCGTGGCGCGGGAGCTTCGCCGGGTGCAGGTGCAGCCACACCGTGTGCGCCACCGCGCGCGCGCGGTTCCGCGGCGTGTCGACGTTCGGGATGCGGAGGATGGAGCGGCGGATCTGGGCGCCGAGGGGAGGGGGCGCAGGCTCGTCGGGCGCGTGCGGGTCGTGCGGCTCCGGCGCGCTCACGCGGGCCCCCGCCAGCGCAGGAAGGCCTCCTTGCGCTTCCACTCGCCCTTCTCGGCGCGCAGGCGGACGGCCGTGTCGACCACGATGCGCCCGCGGGGATCGAGCCCGATCGCGAGGCGCTCGAGCGGCCGCGGCGCCGGTCCCTCGAAGTTCGTACCGTCGGCGTGGAAGCCCGACCCGTGGCAGAAGCACTTGAACTTGTCCTGCGCGGGCTGCCAGCCGGGGACGCAGCCGAGGTGCGTGCACACGGAGCGCAGCGCGAAGAAGCCGTCGCCGGTGCGCACGAGGATCACGCGGTGGCTCTTCTTCCAGCGCTCGGAGACCTCGCCGACCGCGAACTCGGAGGGCGGGCCGAGCACGACCGCGCTCGGGGGCGTCGCGCGGACGCGGGGGAACAGCGCGCGGACGCTCGCCGCGAGCGTGCCCGTGATGCTGGCGCCGAGCAGGCCCCACGCGGCACGCGTGAGCGCATTGCGTCGCGTCCAGAGCGTCTCGTCGGACATGTCCCCGGAGAGATCCAGCAACACACGTGCCGGCGACAGCGCTGCGCTTCCGCGCCAATGCGCGCAATCGGTTCGCCCCCGCGGATCGGGTGCGCACAATATGCGACCGCTTCCAGTTGACGGCGCGCAATTCCAGGCCCGCGTCGTGCACCTAGAGTCGGCTCGATGCCCCGGGCCGCGCTCGCCGCCGCCGTCCTCGTCGCGCTGGCGGCGGGCTGCATCCGGCAGCCCGCGTGCTTTCGCGACACCGACTGTCCGCACGACGACGTCTGCTACTTCGACCAGCACTGCCTGCCGCGCGACGTCGCGGGTCGCGCGGGGGCGCCGCTCGGCAGCGAGTGCCTGACCGACGTCCAGTGCACCGCGCCCGCGTTCTGTCGCGCCGGCTACTGCCTCGGCGCCGCACCCGAGCCCGTCGCCGACGCGCGGCCCGCCGACGGCCCCGGGCGATGGGACGCGGCCCAGGACGGCCCGCCCGCGGACGCGCCGCGCCCGGATGGCCCGCGCCCGCCGGACGCGCGCCGCACCGACGCGGACGTCACGCCGCCGGACTTCGCGGGGCTGCAGGGCGTCGACCCCGACGGAGACGGCGCGTTGCTCGCGTACTGGAGCTTCCCCCTCGACGACCACACGCTGCCGCTCTTGATCGACGTGCAGGTCTACCGCGGCACGTCGACGATCGATCTGGCGACGCCGATCGCGACGGTGCGCGGCGATCGCGTCTTCCGCGACACGGGCCTCGTCGAGGGCCAATCGTACGTCTACCTCGCGCGCGCGCGCGACGAGGCCGGCAACGTCGATCGCAACGGGCGCACGTGGTCCGCCACCGTGCGGCGCGCGCCGGTGATCCCGCCCGGCGTCGACTTCAGGACGCAGGTGCTGCCCATCTTCGGCAGCCGGTGCGCGCTGTGCCACGGCGGCTCGAGCGGCCTGACGCTCACGAGCCACGCCGCGCTGCTGGCGGGCGGTGTGCATGGGCCGGTGGTCGTGCCGTGCAACCCGGACGCGTCGAACATGATCCAGAAGCTCGGGCCGACGCCCCCGTTCGGCGTGCGGATGCCGCGCAGCGGCCCGCCCTACCTGTCGCTCGACGAGATGGCGGTCCTGCGCCAGTGGATCGCCGACGGCGCCGGTGAGACCTACGACCCCGCGGCGTGCACGAGCCGCGACGGCGGGGTGCGGGACGCCGCAGCCGATGCGGGCCTGCGCGACGGCCCCCCGCGTGACGGACCGCCGGACGGCCCCGCGCGCGACGCGCCCGCGACGCCTCCGAGGAGGCGGCCGTGAGGCGCGCCCTCGTCGCCCTGGGGATCGTGGTGACGGTCGGCGGCTCGTGCGACCTCGGCTACCAGGTGGGGCCGTGGGCCGACGGCGCGGCGGCGTTCCTCGACGCGGGCGGCAAGCGGCGCGACGGCCCGCGCCCCGACGCCCCCAGGTCCCCGACGGATGCGCCAAGGCGCATGAATGACGGCAAGCCCGAGCCCGACGGCCCGCCGCCCCCCGACGGCCCGCCGCCGTGTCCCTCGAGCGAGGTCGTCATGGCGATGCGCAACCTCGCGTTCGAGAAGCCGCGCCTGACGGTGCCGGTCGGCACGCGCGTCACGTGGGTCAACGAGGACACGATGGTCCACGACATCACCGAGGGCGATCCGGGCAATCCCGCGCCTCGCTTCGCGAGCGGCGTCATCGTCACCGGGCAGCGCTGGTCGCGGGACTTCTGCGCGCCCATCCGCGTCGTGTACCACTGCGCCGCGCACCCGAACCTCATGCGCGACGCCACCATCGTGGTGGGCCCGTGAGGTGCGCCGCGCTGGCGGCGCTCGCCCTCGTGCTCCTCGCGGCCGCGCCGGCGCGCGCGATCCCGCGCTTCGCGGTGCGAAACGGCGCCGCGTGCTCGCTCTGCCACACGAACCCGTCGGGCGCGGGCCTGCGCACGCCCTACGGCCGCGCGGTGTTCGAGCGCCAGTTCCTGCCGTCGCCGGCCATCGCCGAGCTGGCGGGGGAGGGTGCCGACTTCCACCTCGATCCGCGCCTCGGTGATTCGATCGCCCTCGGCGCCGACCTGCGCGGGGGCTACCTGCGGGCCATGCCGCGCAAGGGGCCGCCGAGCCTCGACAGCTTCTTCCTCATGGAGATGAACCTCCACGTGGGCGCGGAGCTCGGCAGGCACGCGACGCTGGCGTACACGCACGGCGCCTACGGCAGCTTCGAGGCGTTCGGCATGCTGCACTTCGGCCTGCGCGACGGGCCGCCGGATCGTGCGTGGTCGGGGTACCTCAAGGTCGGCCGCTTCCTGCCGACGTATGGCCTGCGCCTCGAGAACCACTCCACGTTCACGCGCGAGGGCATCGGCTTTGTCGCCACGCTGCGCGACACGGGCGTCGAGGCGGGGCTCGCGTGGCGCGGGCTCATGCTCCAGGTAAGTCACCTGCGCGGCGCGCTCACCGACAAGGATCCGGAAGGGACGACGTACGCGCGGCTCGAGTGGGCCGGCGGCGGCGAGCGGGTCAAGCACCTCGCCGGCGCGTCGCTGTCCTTCGGGCCTCGCCAGCCGACGGCGAACCCGGCGATCACGGTGATGCTCGATCCGGCGGCCGGCTTCCGCGAGCTGCGCCTCGGGGCGCACCTCGGCGTCGCGATCGGCCGGCTCGCGTACCTCGCCGAGATCGATCGCGTGGCGGTGCGCGCCAACCAGGCGGGCCCCGAGATCCACGCGCTCGTCAGCTACCAGGAGCTCTCGTTCGTGCCCGCGCAGGGCCTCGATCTGCAGGTGCTGCACGAGTACTGGGACGCCGACACGGGTCTCGCCGGCGGCCGGCTGCAGCGCTGGGCCGGCAGCGTCGAGGTCTACCCGTGGGAATACGTGGAGCTCAAGGCGATGTACCGGCGCACGTTCGGCCCGGACACCCACCCCCTCGACGGCACGCAGGAGGTCGTCGCGCTCCTTCACCTGTTCTTCTAGTGCCTCGACCAGGAGTGTTGATGCCCATGCGGAGAATATCGAGGTCGAGGCACTGTGTTTTCCCCCCAGCTGCGCTGAAGCTTGCTGGGGCCCCGTGACTCGCTTGGGGCGGCCCTGCGCTCGTCACGCCAGTGCTCCGACCGGGCAGGCGTTGCGCGGATCACGGATTCATCGGTCGGAGCACTGGGAGGCAGCATGTCCGCGCACGTGATCGTTCGAGTCCTGGTGGCCCTCGGCTTCGTGCTGGCCACCGCGCCCGCACCGGCGTGGGGCGAGGCCGTCGTCGGCCGGGTCCGCCACGCCGGCAAGGCGCCGCCGCGCGCCCGCATCAAGCCCGACAAGGATCCGCAGGTGTGCGGCAAGACGCCGCTCCTCGACGAGTCGGTCGTCGTGTCCGGCGACGGGGGCCTGAAGAACGCGGTGGTCTCGATCGAGGGCGCGCCCGCGGGCGGCGGCGGGGGAGCCGTGACCGTCGACCAGGTGGGCTGCCGCTACACGCCGCACGTGCAGTCGGCGACCGTGGGCGGCGAGCTGCGCTTCAAGAGCAGCGACGCGATCTTCCACAACGTGCACGCCTTCCAGGACGGGCACACGAAGCTCAACGTCGCGATGCCGGTCAAGGGCAGCAAGGCCAAGGGCAAGCTCGATCAGCCGGGCCTCGTGACCATCAAGTGCGACGCGGGGCACACGTGGATGCAGGCCTACGTGGTCGTCTTCCCGCACAAGCTGCACGCGGTCACCGACGACGCGGGCCGCTTCAAGATCGCCGACGTGCCGCCGGGCACGCACAAGATCAAGGTCTGGCACGAGAAGCTCGGCGAGCAGACCGGCACGGTCGAGGTCAAGGCGGGCGGCGACGGCACCTTCGAGGTGATGCTGGGGGCGAAGTGATCCGCGGCGCGACGCTCGTGGTCCTGGCGGTGCTGGCCCTCGCGGGCCGCGCGTCCGCCGACGAGCGTGCGCGCCGGGTCTACGAGGAGTCGTGCGCGCCGTGTCACGGCCGCAACGGCGCGGGCGATGGCCCTGCCGCACGCTGGCAGGACCCGCGGCCGCGGGACTTCACGCGCGGGTCGTACAAGCTGCGCTCGACCGCGAGCGGCGCGTTGCCCACGGACGCGGACCTGCTGGCCGTCATCGACGGCGGCATCCCGGGGACGTCGATGCCCGCGTGGAAGGGCAAGCTCTCGCTCGCCGATCGCCAGGCGCTCGTGGCCGTGATCAAGGGCTTCTCGCCGCGCTTTGCCGAGCCGGCGCCGTCGGCGCGGGCGGTGCCACCTGCCCCGCGCGAGTCGATGCTGGCGGAGGGCAGGGCGCTCTACCGGCTCATGCGCTGCTGGGAGTGCCACGGGCCTGAGGGGCGCGGCGATGGGCTCGCGGGCAAGGAGATGATCGACGACTGGAAGCGGCCGATCCGGCCCGCGGATCTGACGCGCGGGCCGCTGCGCTCCGGCGGCGAGGCGGCCGCGATCTTCCGCGTGCTCGACACCGGCATGAACGGCTCGCCGATGCCGTCGTACGCGGATGCGATGGCGATGGGGCGAGAGCCCCTCCAGGACCTGGAGGGGATCGCCGCGTTCTACGGCGCCGCCGCCGCGCGCGAGCTGGCCCCCTGGGTGGCCGCGATGCCGACGGAGGCGGCCGTGGACGCGCTGTCGGACGAGGCGCGCAGAGCCCTGGTCGAGCGGCGCCTGTGGGCGCTCGCGGCGTACGTGCGGAGCCTGCGCGCACCGCGGGGCGTGCTGGACTGGCTACTTCGGGACCGGGTGGGGCGGTAGGCGCAGCGGCCTGGCCTTCGCACCTCCCCGGAAACGACGTACGCTGACACCGGGCAGAGGGTGCCGCTGGACTGGGAGCCACCACCGGAGTTCGACGAGTACCGCCTCGTCCGCCGGCTCGGCGCCGGTGCGATGGGCATGGTCTTCCTCGCGCACGACACCGTCCTCGATCGGGCGGTGGCGATCAAGTTCCTCGCCGCTCCACAGCGCCCCCAGCTGCGCGCGCGCATGCAGATCGAGGCGCGCGCGGTCGCCCGGCTCCAGCATCCCAACGTCGTCGCCGTCTATCGCGTGGGCTCGGTGGACGGGCACCCGTACCTCGTCACCGAGCTCGTGCGCGGCTCGCCGCTGAGCCAGCTCCCGCGTCCCCAGCCCTGGCGCGAGGTGCTGCGGCTCGGGGTCGGCCTCGCGCGCGGGCTCGCAGCGGCCCACCGTCGCGGCGTGCTGCACCGCGATCTCAAGCCGGCCAACGCCATGCTCGACGAGGACGGTGAGGTCAAGCTGCTCGACTTCGGCCTCGCGAAGCTCACGGCTGAGGGCGCCGCCGAGGACATCCGGACGCCGCCACCGGCGGCACGATTGGTGGACGAGCTGGCTGGCACCGAGGTGAGCGCCGAGACGGTGCTCCCCGAGCTGGTGCCCGAGCGGTCCCAGACGCTCTCGATGGAGGGCCCGTCGGCAGCGCCGGCCGGCGATCTCGGTGACGGCGGCTTGACGCGCTCGGGATCCGTCATGGGCACGCCGCTGTACATGGCGCCCGAGGCGTGGCGCGGGGACGCCGCGACCACGCGGACCGATGTGTACGCGCTCGGCGTCGTGCTCTACGAGCTCCTTGCCGGAGTGCCGCCGCACAGGGCCCACACGACCGTCGAGCTCGCGCGTCGCGCCGCGACCGAGGACGCCGCGCCCGTGGTCGACCTCGCACCGGAGGTCGATCCGGCCCTGGCGGAGATCGTTCATCGATGTCTGCGCCGTGATCCTGCGGAGCGCTTCGCTTCCGGGGCTGAAGTGCGGGATGCCCTCGAGCGCTTGCAGAGCCCTCGCGCGGACCGGGCGCTGCCCGAGGGCAACCCGTACCGAGGCCTGCGCGCCTTCGAGGCGACGCACCGAGACCTCTTCTTCGGGCGAGACGGCGAGATCCGCGAGCTGCTCGAACGCCTGCGCAGCGACGCATTCGTCGTCGTGGCGGGGGATTCAGGGGTGGGGAAGTCCTCGCTGTGCCGCGCCGGCGTGCTGCCGCGCGTGCTCGAGGGGGCGCTCGGTGACGGTCGCGCCTGGCGCGTCGAGACCCTCGTCCCGGGCCGGCAGCCGTTCTCCACGATCGGAGCCGCGCTGGCCGGACACCTCGGCTCCTCGGAGGGCGTGCTCGAGAGCCAGCTGCGCGACGACGTGGATGAGGTGGGTCGCGCGCTGCGCCAGCGCCAGGGCGATCGGAAGGGCCTCCTCGTGCTGGTGGACCAGCTGGAGGAGCTCGTCACGATGTCGGATCCGGCCGAGGCAGCCGCGGCGGCCGAGGCGCTCGTGGGGCTTGCGAATCAGGGCCCCGGCGTGCGCGTGCTCGCCACCGTGCGCGGCGACTTCCTCACGCGGCTCACCGCGCTGCCGGCGCTCAAGGATGCCATCGTCGGTGGCCTGTTCCTGCTGGGACCCTTGGGGCGGGACGGGATCAGGGCCGCCATCCTGGGCCCAGCGCAGGAGTCCGGTGTGCGCTTCGAATCGGACTCGCTGGTGGAGGAGCTGGTCTCGTCCGCGGCCAGCGGAGAGGGTTACCTGCCCCTGCTCCAGTTCGCGCTCGCGCAGCTCTACGACGCGCGCGATACGGACCGTGGCCTCATCACCGTCTCGGCCCTCGGTGGAATCGGGGGCGTCGCGGGGGCGCTGGCGCGCCACGCCGACGCGGTCGTCGCCGGGCTCCGCCCTGGACAGCGAGTGGTCGCCCGTCGGTTGCTCTCCAGCCTGGTGACCACGCAGGGCACGCGGGCGCGCCGCACGGCGACCGAGCTCAAGTGCGAGGAGGGCAGCGGCCGAGACGTCCTCGAGGCGCTCGTCGCAGGCCGCCTCGTGGTGGCCCGCGAAGCCGAGCACGGCGCCGCGTACGAGGTGACACACGAGGCGCTCCTGTCGAGCTGGCAGACGCTTCGGAGCTGGCTGGAGGAGGATCACGATCACCGGGTGGTCCTCGATCGATTACATGCCGCCTCGGTGGAGTGGGAGCGCCTCGGCAGGAGGCGGGAGGGGCTCTGGGACCGGCGCCAGCTCGCAGAGGTGGAGACCTTGGCGGGCGCGCTCGCGCGGCGAGACGCGGACTTCGTGCAGGCCTCCCGGCGAAGCCTGCGCTTTCGCCGGCTCACCCGGTGGATGCTCGCCCTGGCCATCCCCCTCGCGGTGACGGCCTCGTACGCCGCCACGCGTGTTCGCGGCGCGCGGGCGCTGAGGTCGCGCGTCGCCACGCATCTGGCCGAGGCGCGTGCGGCCCTCGTTGCAGGCACGGAGCGCGCACGCTTGGCCGAGGCGGCGAGGCGTCAGGCCTACGAGCTCTTCGATGCCGCTGCACCGGACGCGGAGCGGCGCTGGGCGGATGCGCTCGCGGAGGCCACCCGCGCGGCCGCGGCCCTCACCCGCGCCTCTTCCGCCGCGGAGATCGCCCAGCGTCTGGATCCAGACGGTGACGCCTCACGCCTCGTGCTGGCCGAGGCTCTGGACGCACGGCTGCAGCTGGCGCGGGCCCATCATCGCGCCGAGCAGGCCGATGAGCTCCTGGCTCGCTTGAGGCTCTTCGACAGCGACGGGCGATTCACGCGCGCGCTCGATGCGAGCGCGACGCTCTCCGTGACGAGCGAGCCGGCGACGCCCGTGGTGCTGCTGGACTCCGCGGGAAAGGCGCACTCCTTCGGCCCTACGCCGCAGCGCCTGCAGCTCGAGCCAGGATCGTACGTCGTCGTATTGACCGCACCTGGTCGCGCGGTGGCGCGCCATCCGGTGCTGCTGTCGCCGGGCGAGGCGGTCGCTGTCGGAGGCGCGCTGCCACCGGCGAGCGCCCTTCCCGCGGGCTTTGTCTTCGTGCCAGGTGGGCGGTTTCTCACCGGCACGAGCGCCGCCGAGGAGGTCCGGCGAGGCTACCTGAACTCGCCGCCGATTCACGAGACGCGGGTCGGCGCCTTCCTCATCCAGCGGACGGAGACCACATATGCGGAGTGGATCCGGTACCTGCGATCGCTGCCGCGGTCGGAGCGGGCACGGAGGATGCCGCTCGTTCCGGACAGCCTCCGCGGATGGATTCGGCTCGAGGAGCGGCCAGATGGCCGGTTCGAGCTGCACATCAAGCCTGCGGGACAGGAGCTGGCCGCGGTGGAAGGGGCGCCGATCCATTACCCCGGGCGTCCACGCGCACGTGTGCAGGCGTGGGATCGCCTGCCCGTCTCCGGGGTCAGCTTCGAGGACGCGGTTGCCTACGCGCGGTGGCTCGACGCCACGGGCGTCGTGCGCGGAGCGCGCCTTTGCACCGAGGCGGAGTGGGAGCTCGCGTCGCGCGGGGCCGACGGGCGAGAATATCCACATGGAGCAAACCTGGAGCAGGACGATGCGAACTACGTGCTGAGCTATGGCGATGAGGCGCGTGCGGGCCCGGACGCGGTGGGTTCACATGCCGCGTCCAACAGCCCGTTCGGGGTGGAGGATGCGTCCGGCAACGTCTGGGATGTGACCGTCTCCGTGTCTGGACGCCCGGTCGTGCGGGGAGGCAGCTTCTACGAGCTGCCGGTCGGGCTCCGCGTCAGCAACCGGTCGCCCGTCGACCCCACGGCTCGCGACGTCGCCGGCGGTGTGCGCATGTGTGCGCGCTCGCCTTGAGGACCTCCGGTTGCGGCCTGATCACGCAGCTCCTGCATCGTGCGCCGACCCGTCGACATGCAGGACCTGCATGATCCGTGGGCCCGCGGCGGCCAACAGTCGGAGAACACGAGTGCGCCCAGCTGGCCTGATTCGTGTATTCCAGAGCGTACCTGGAGGGAATGGATGTCTGCACTGCTGAAGGCGCTGGCGACAATGGTAGCCGTCCTGTGGGTGGGTGAAGCTGTGGCCGGCTCCCAGTACACGAACGGGATCCGCTATGGCAACGGGATCCGTTACGGCAACGGGATCCGCTACGGCAATGGCACGGTCTTCGGTGACGCGGCGACGGGCTGGGCGACCACGGGCAAGTGGGGCAGCGCCACGCCATGGGCAGCAGCCGGCAAGGTACGGCGCACCAGCGGAGTGGCCTACCAGGGCACGGCCCACATGGTGGCGGGGAGCAACCAGCTGCGCCTCGTCGAGACCGGGGGAGCCACGTACACCGGCAGCGCTCTGGTCGGGACGAGCTTCCAGCCCGACGGTACCGGCCCCGTGACCCGAGTGGATGCCCTCGCCGGCAGCACGGGCGGCGTCACGATGTACTACCTCTCGGGCGCCGAGAACGCCGACGGTGAGTTCACGGCGGTGTGCGGCTACACCAGCACCGGCGCACCCGTGCGTGCGTTCTTCGTGCCCGGCAACTGGAACACCACGACCGGTGCGGTGGACTGGAACGGCGTCACCGTCGCGTGCGAGTCGGCGGGGGCGATCTCGAAGTGCAACCAGATGGGCTACCAGACCTGGAAGAGCCAGTCGCTGGCGAGCTACAGCCAGGCGTGCACCCGGATGATCCGGGCCGACTACTGCGGCGACGGTGGCACCTCGACCGTCGACGGCCGGCGTATCAACATCATGGATCGCAATCCGCTCGGGTTCAGCGGCTGGCAGTTCAACAACTCCGACTGCACGCCGGGCAACCAGTGGGTCTCGCTCTCGGGGCCGATGGTCCAGACGGACGAGGCGAGCTGGAACGTGGAGGCCGCCTGGAGCGTCAATGGGCTGGCCGCGCCCGTCGTGTACACGCGCTGGATTTCCCTGTCGACCGTCCGCGCGCTGGGCTGCTGGGACGCGGGCCTCAATCGCCTTCGATTGCCGGGCGGGACGCCGTTGCTCATCGACGAGGTGCCGAACCAGTAGCCTGGCGAACCGGCGTCAGTGCGGAGCGAGCTCCGCGAGTCCCAGACGCTCCTGGACCGGGACGCTGCTGTCGTCCCCCTCGGTGGCCCAGCGCAGTCGGCGCACGTTGTCGAGGATGCACTGCTGGAGCGCGAAGTCGTCGATCGAGGAGCTCATCGTCTCGACGTCGGAGATGCGGGCGAAGCCTGCTTCCACCACCAGCCGGTACTGGAACGACACGGCCTGATCCCCCGCCGGCTGTCCCCCTGGCTTGGAGCACGGCGCGGCCGCCTGGATCATCCGCGTCCGTGCGTCCCGGAACCGACTGATGAGGGCAGGCGGGGCCATGAGGGCCGGCGGGATCTCCGGCTCGGAGGCGCCGGCCACCGCGGCCGCCGGTTGGGGCGTCGCGCGCGGCCGGACCGCAGCGTCCGCGCGAGGGGGCGTGGCCGCGACCGGCCCCGCGCTCGCGTCCGGGGCCCGCGGCGTCTCCGGTGCGGTGCTCTTCTCCGGCCGGGCGACGAGGAATGTCCCCAGCCCCGCCGCCAGGGCCATGCCGGCCAGCACTCCGACGACCAGTGTTCTCCTGCTCCTCGGCTGATCCGTTGCCCGCTGTGACGCCACGATGCCGGTAGCATACGCCGAGGACGGCTCGCCATCGGGCGCCGCGACGCAGGCAATCCGCGGTGGTAGGGTCGAGGGCATGTCCAGCTTCCTCACGTACGAGCTCGCCGGGAAGGTCGCCGTCCTGCGCATGGACGACGGCAAGGCCAATGCCCTCTCCGACCAGATGATCACCGAGATCGACGGGGCGCTCGAGCGCGCCTGCAAGGAGGCCGGGGCGGTCGTGCTCGCGGGGCGGCCGGATCGCTTCTGCGCGGGGTTCGACCTGCGCGCGATGATGGCCGGCCCTGCGTCCGCGCGGGCGCTCCTCGAGCGGGGCGCGAAGCTCTACACCAGGCTCTACGGCCTGCCGATCCCGCTCGTCATCGCGTGCACGGGGCATGCGCTGGCAGGCGGCGCGCTCGTCATGCTCACGGGCGACCTCCGGCTCGTGACGGCGGGGGCCTTCCGCATCGGGCTCAACGAGGTCGCGATCGGCCTGCCCGTGCCGGTGCTCGCGCAGGCGCTGGCCAAGGACCGCCTCTCGCACGGCGAGCTCTCGCGCGCCACGCTGCTCGCGCGCATCTACTCGCCCGAGGAGGCCGTGCGGGCCGGCTACGCCGACGAGGTCGTGCCGGCCGAGGAGGTCCTTGCGCGCGCCCAGGCCGAGGCGAGCAAGCTCGCAGAGCTCTCGCGTCAGGCCTTCCACGCGACCAAGGTGCGCCTGCGCGGCGCGACCATCGCTCACATCGAGAACACGCTCGAGAGCGACCTGCGCGGCTTGATGCCCGGTGGCTGACCCACGAGGAACGCACTGCCCGGCGTGCGCGCGGGACATCGGCGCGTGGCCGGTGTTCTCGGCGGGGCTGCCGACCCGCATCTGGTGCCCGCACTGTCGGGCCCGGCTGCGCTACGAGGACGCGGGCGGGATCCTCCTCGGCCTCTTCGTGGCGCTGGCGCTCACGGCCGGGGCGGCCTGGTGGGCGTCGGGCGAGCTCGCGCCCCAGGCGTGGAAGGTCCGCGTGACCTGGTTCAGCGGCCTGCTGCTCGGGGCGTGGATCCCGGTCGAGCTGGTGACCGTGTGGCTGTTGCGGACCCGGAAGCGGCTCGCGCGCGTCGGCGGCTGAACGCCGGGGCTTTCACGCTAGGATGCGGCCGATGAAGGCCCTTTTCGTCCTGCTCCTCACCTTCGGTTGCGCGCCGAGCTTTCAGCAGTGCGAGCTCGCGGGCGACGTGCGCAGCGGCGGGCGCTGCATGCGCATCTCCGACACGGCTCGGCGCTGCAGGCGCGACTGCCTGGCGACGCGCGGGGCCGCCAAGGACTGCCTCGATCGCTGCGGTTCGCAGCAGCTGACGCGCGAGCAGATGTGCGCGCAGTCGCTCCTCGACGCGTGCGACTCGCTGCGGCGGGTGTTCGCGCACCTGTTCGAGGAAGGGGAGGAGTGGCGTGGCGCGATGGTCTGCGGCGACAAGCACAGTCGCTTCACGCTGGTGACGCGCTCGCTCGACGTGGAGCGCTCGGGGATCGTGGCGGAGATCGACACGGGGACCGAGAAGGCCGAGTACGTCGGCGGCTACGATCCCGCGACCGGCATCCTGCACCTGCAGTCGCGGCTGCCCATCCGGACCGACTTCCCGCCGGCGGAGCTCGCCGGCCACGTGCTCGACGACACGCCCCGCAGGGTCGTGGGCTCGACGGCCTCGCAGTGTCAGGTCGAGTTCGAGCGCACGCTTCGCTAGTCTACGAGTGGCCGGCTGGAAGCCGGCCACCAGGAGGGGCGCGCCGCCCCTCCCCCCGTTGAGCAAAGCTCAACTGGGCCCCCCTCCCTGCGTCTTCGCTCGCTCCGCGAGGGACGCCCTTGCGGCTCGCTGACGCTCGCCTCGCGGACGGCTGGGCGACGATCTGCGGACGCAGGAGCGGCCACTCCTCTGAGCGGACTCGAGGTGCCAAGCTCGCCCCCGCGCTCCGGATCGTGGACGTGGACGTGGACGTG
>CAZQJC010000243.1:0-14344 GCA_964593795.1 uncultured Myxococcales bacterium
CGCGCACGCGGAGCGTGCGCAAGACCAGCACCTAGGGCCGCTCGTCGGACCAGCTGGAAGCCTGGGGAATCCCGGACGGGCAGCACCAGGTGTCTCGTTGGCTCGCGCTCCGCGCTCGCGAGTGCCGCCTGCACCACGGTCGCATGGCTCCCTCCAGGTGCAAAACCGGTCGAAGATTTGACGAGCGGCACTAGGGAAAGGGCGCGGCGCACTCGCGGGAGAGCTGGCCCTTCGGGGTGGTGCAGGGCACGAGCGTCACGTCGTGCTGCACGACGCCCTTGAAGCGATGGAAGTGCGAGACGTAGCCGGGCTTCCAGATGAGGATCGCCCACGCCCCCTTGCCGATGAGGCCGAGGTTGTAGGCGCCGTCGGGCAGCGCCTGCGTCCGGAGCAGCACCTCGTCGTGGTCGACGTCGATGAGGAACGCGGTGGCGCCGGCCACCGGGCGCTGGTCGGGCGAGCGGATCCGGCCGCGGATGCCGACGATCGGATCACAGCCGAGGAGCCAGCCGAGCGCGAGCACCGCGACGAGCGGCCGCGCGAGGGACGTGGCGCACCCATGCTGGGGGCCTCGCCCCCGGGCCACGCGCCGTGGACGCCTCGGACCTCCGCGAATTCTCACGCCTCACCTCGCTGGTGCCCGACCGCGCACGGGACGCCCTGCTGCCTTTGCCCCGAGCGAAGCACGATGTGGGCCACCATCCTTGACGCGCGACGGCGGCGAGGCGACCGTGGGGGCGTGAGAGCCTTCCTCGCAGCGCTGGTGACCGGAGCGCTCCTCGGGCAGGCGGGCCCGGCGGTGGCGGCGCCCGTCGTGCTGCGCGTGGGCACGGTGGCGCCCGAGGGCTCCCCCTGGGCCGAGGCCACCCAGTCCGCCGCCAAACAGGTGGCGAAGGCGTCGAAGGACACGGTGCACCTGCGCGTCTTCCTCGCCGGCGTCCTCGGAGACGAGCCGCAGCTCATGGCGTCGCTGGCCGCGGGGAAGCTCGACATCTACAGCGGCACCGCGGTCGCCGCCGAGGAGGCGATCCCCGAGCTGTCTGTGTTCGAGCTGCCGTTCCTGTTCAAGGACGACGCCGAGGTCGAGCGAGTGATGAAGGAGATCTTCCCGGTGCTCTCGCGCGTGGCGGCCGGGCGCGGCTTCCGGATGCTGGCGGTGACCGCCGTCGGCTTCAAGCACCTCGGCACGCCGATCCCGATCGAGTCCCTCGCCGATCTGCGCAAGGTGCGCCTGCGGTCGCAGCCGAGCGCGCTGCAGGAGCGCATGTGGACCCGCGCGGGGGTGCCGCACACGGCGATCGGGCAGATCAAGGTGCTCGACGAGCTGGTCGCCGGCACGGTCAACGCGTTCGACGCCGCGATCACCTGGATGTACGCCGCGTCGTGGCACACGCGCATCAAGCACCTGACGCTGTTCGGCCACGTCTACCAGCTCGGCGTCTTCATGGCCGGCCCGTCGGTGACCAAGCAGCTCACCCCCGCCCAGCAGCGCGCGGCCTTCCGCGGCCTGGAAGGGCTCGGTCCGGAGAACAACAAGGCCGTCCGCCAGGTCGAGCGCTCGCTGCTGGCGACGCTGCCCGGCCTCGGCGTGACGGTGGGCCCCGCCCCGAAGGCGCTGCGCTCGGAGTTCGAGGTCGCGTGCAAGGGACTGCGGGCCGAGTGGCGACGCGGGACCACCGAAGGCGGGCGCGCGCTCCTCGACGCGATCGAGCGCGCGACGGGCCGCCGCGAGTGATCCCCGGCGAACCTCGAGAACGACACATTCGCCGATCCGAATCTGAATCCGCCGCGATGACGGGCAGCCTCGGAAACGACGAAATAGAACAATAGAACAACAGGCAACACGGAGCACGGAACGGCAGAGCAGACGTCGGTGGCCGTGCCCCGACGAGGCAGGCGGCGTCACGACTTGGCGAATCGGCCCGTCGAAGCCACCGACCTCAGGCGTTCCCTGCTCCTTGTTGCTCTGTTGTTCTATTGATCTATTTCGTCGTTCAGCCCTTCGACTCGGTCGGTACGAAGATGTGACGAATCATGAGAGGAGCGTCCTAGGAGCGCAGGGCGGCCTTGACGAGCGCGCGGCGGGCGCCGTGGACGAGGCGGTTGTAAGCGGCGAGGATCGGCAGCGCGCCACGCAGGGCTCCGGTGATGCGGTAAGCGGTCAGCTCGAGGACGACGCCGTCGGGGGCCTGGACGTACGCGTAGTCGAGCAGCCCCGAGCGCTTCGGGCGCGCGAGGACCGGCACGCCCGCGGCCTCGAGCTCGGCGAGGGCGCCGGCGACGTCGTCCACGTTGATGCCGAGGTGCGCGACGCCGAAGCCGCTCGAGAGCGCGCCGTCACCGGCCGGGGGCGCGGGTCTCGGCTCGAGGCCTTCCGGGAAGGCGCTCACCACGAGGAGCTGCCCCCCGAGGAGCATGAGGTGGTTGACCCCGCCGGTGGCGTTGCCGAGGCGCCCGAGGCGCTCGGCGCCGAAGTGGCGACCGTAGAAGGCGAGCGTTCGCTCCGGGTCGGCCGCGTACACGTGGACGTGATCGAACGAGCTGACTTTCATGGGGTCTCTGGCCTCGCGCGGAATCGTACCGCAGGGGGGATCCCGGGCGGGCCCCGGCCGTCCAAGGCACATGCTCAACCTCGTGGCAGGTCTCATCATGGTCTCGGGCGCGACCCTCGCGAACGAGCCGCCCTCTGCGGTCCAGCGCGTCACCGGCAAGGTCGACGAGGTGACGGTGTTCTCCGACCGCGCGGTCGTGCGGCGCACGCAGCCGCTCGTGGTGCGCGCCAGCGGCGGCGTGCTGCGCTTCCACAGCCTGCCGGCCGCCCTCGTGCGCGAGGCGGTGCGCGCCTCCGGCAGGGGCCTGCAGATCACGGGCGTCGCGGTGCGGCCGACGTCGCCGGCCACGGAGCGCGAGTGGCTCGACGATCCGCTCAAGGTCGAGGTGGACCGGCTCGACCAGAAGCTGCGGATCGAACAGGACAGGGTGACCACGTACAACGAGCAGCTCCGCCTCGTGGGGAGCCTCGGGGGCCTGACGACCGAGAAGAGCGACCAGGAGCTGCGGCTCGGCGCCATCAAGACCGATGGCTGGAAGGCCGCGGTCGAGTTCCTGGAAGAGAAGCGCGAGGCCTACCAGGCGAAGATCCGCGGGAGCCAGCTCGCGATCGAGAAGCTGCAGCGCGAGCGCACCGAGGCGGCGAGCAAGCTGGCGGGCGCGCAGCTCGCCAGGCGGAGCTCGCCGTTCGAGGTCGAGGTGGGCTACGTGGGCACGCCCGGCACGAACGCCGAGGTGACGCTCGAGTACACGGTCACCAACGTGTCGTGGACCGCCGTGTACGACCTGCGCGGCTCGGCCGAGGGCGGCGCGTTCCAGCTCATCTCGCACGCCAACATCCGCCAGACCTCCGGCGAGGCCTGGGAGAGCGCGCGGGTCACGCTGTCGACCGCGCGGCCCGCCGTCGGCACCGCGCCCGGGACCCTGCAGCCGTGGCGCCTGCACGAGCGAGCGCTGGCGCCGCCGGTCCCGTCGCGCAGAGCGGCCGGGGCGGACGTGGAGAACAACAGCGGGGGCACGGCGTCCGGCGGCACGGGCGGCGTCTCGACCACCATGACGGTGCAGCTCCCGGGCCGTGAGACCATCGCGAGCGACAGCTCCGACCACCGCGTCACGCTGCGCACGACCCGGCTCGGCGCGACGCTCACACACGTGGCCATCCCGTCGCTCACCGCCCAGGTCTTCCTGCGGGCGCGCCTGCAGAACGCCACCGGGATGCCGCTCCTCGGCGGCCCGGTCTCGGTGTTCCTCGACGGGAACTTCGTGGGCACGAGCGCGTTCAGCCACCGCGCCGCCGCCGGCGAGGACTTCGACATCTACCTCGGTCCCGATCAGCGCCTGCAGGTCAAGCGCACGCTCCTCAAGGGCGAGGTCGAGGGCTCGGGCTTCTTCTCCAAGAAGGTCAAGATCACGAACCAGTGGCAGCTCGAGATCGCGAACTACTCGGGCAAGCCGCGGCAGGTGGTCGTGCACGACCAGTACCCGGTCTCCGCCGACCCGAACATCGAGGCGGAGCTCGTGGGGACGAGCCGCCAGGCAGACCGCAAGGACGCCAATGGCCTGCTGACCTGGCGCTGCGACGTCGCCGCGGGGCGCAAGGAGCGCTTCGACTTCAGCTACTCGCTGACGGTGCCGCGCGCGATGTGGGAGCGCTTCGAGGCGCAGCAAGCGGCCGAGGAGAACCAGCTCGCGAACGCCCCCGCGGCGATGGCGCCCGACGCGCAGGCCCCGGCGGCCTCGATGCCGAACAAGGCGCGCCGCATGTACAACCTCGAGGCGATGATCCAGAAGCGCTGACGGCCGTCTTCGACCTGCTATGATCGAGCCTTGCGCGTCGCGTCCGCTGCGCTCGTCGGCCTCGCGATCTTGCTCGATCACGCGCCGCTCGCGAGCGCGGGCGCCGGCAAGACCTGGGTGATGGCCTCGGCCGCGCCCGAGGGATCGCCCTACGGCGATGCCTCCGACGCGATCGCGCGCGTGTTCGAGGCGCAGGTCCCGGGCCTGCGCATCAAGCGGCGCTATGGCGGGGTGCTCGGCGAGGAGCAGGACACCATCCAGATGATGCGCACGGGCCGCGTCGACCTCACGACGGGGAGCCTCGGCGCGCTGCTCGACGCGGTGCCGGAGCTCGGCGTGCTCGAGATGCCGTACCTGTTCCGGGACGACAAGGTCCTGCGCGCCGCGCTCAAGCTCCTCGACAGCGGCAACCGGCCCGCGTTCCAGGAGCCCGTGCTCGCGCGCGATCTCGCGCTGGTGTCGCTGCACGGGGTCGGCTGGAGGAACGTGGCGTCGCTCGGGGCGCCCATCCGGCGCGCGGCCGACGTCAAGGGCCTGCGCGTGCGCACGCAGCCGGTGGACGTACACCGCGCGATGTGGCGCGCGCTCGGGGCGGTGCCCGTCGAGGCGCCGCTCAACGGCCTCGTCGAGCACCTCAAGGCCAAGCAGATCCAGGTGGTGGACATCCCGGTGACGTTCCTCGTCGGCACCTCGTCGCACGAGCTGGTCCGCGCGATCACGCTCACGCGACACATGCCCCAGCTCATCCCGCTCATCGCGAGCAAGAAGACGTGGGACACCCTGACGCGCGATCAGCAGCAGCGCGCGCGAAGGGGCGTCGATCGCGTGGGGGTCTCCGCCGAGGCGGCGATCGGGAAGTTCGAGGACGACCTGCTCGCGATGCTGGAGCAGCGCGGGGTCGCGATCGTCCGCCCGACGGCGGAGGAGCTCGCGACGTTCGTCGCGGTGCGGCGCGTGGTCGAGGCGGGGCTCCGGCCCACGGCGCCGGCGAAGCGCCTTGCCGAGCTGCTCGACAAGGCGATCCGCCAGGCCGGAGGGTGAACCGCTACTTGATGACGCCGGCTCGAAGCGGTATCAACCGAGGTGAGCCTTGGGGGTAGTCGAGATCCCCGCCCGATGAACCGGGTTACTGTCCGCTCGGTGATCACGCCGACCCGCATCGTCCGGGGCATCCAGGTCCCGTCCTTCTTCTACGGCACGGCCTGGAAGGAGGAGCGCACCGAGGCGCTCACGCGCCAGGCCCTCGACGCGGGGTTCCGCGCGATCGACACGGCCAATCAGCGCCGGCACTACGTCGAGCAGGGCGTCGGCGACGCGGTGGCCGCGTTCGTGGCGGCGACGGGCGCCTCTCGCGAGGGCCTCTACCTGCAGACGAAGTTCACCTCGCCCGACGGGCAGGACGAGCGCATCCCCTACGACGCGACCAAGCCGCCCGCCATCCAGGTCCAGCAGTCCTTCGAGCGCTCGCTCGAGCACCTCCGCACGAGCTACGTCGACGCCCTCGTCCTGCACGGTCCAGTCTCGCGGAGCGGCCTCGCCGCCGCGGACTGGGGCGCGTGGCGCGCGATGGAGGAGCTCCAGCGCGCGCAGCGCGCGAGGCTCATCGGCGTCAGCAACGTCTCGCTCGAGCAGCTCACGCTCCTGTGCCGAGAGGCCTCCGTCCGACCCGCGTTCGTGCAGAACCGCTGCTACGCGCGCACGGGCTGGGACCGCAAGGTGCGCGCCTTCTGCGCCGAGCACGACCTCGTGTACCAGGGCTTCTCCCTGCTGACCGCGAACGCACGAGAGCTGGCCGGCCCCGCCATCGCCGAGATCTCGCAGCGGACCGGTCGCTCCCCCGCGCAGCTCGTGTTCCGCTTCGCCCTGCAGGTCGGCATGATCCCGCTGACGGGGACCTCGAGCGCGGCGCACCTGCGGGAGGACCTCGCCGCGTTCGACTTCGAGCTCGCCGAGGCCGACGTCCGCGCCATCGAGGGAGCCCAGCCATGAGCGGCCACGAGAAGGCGGTGCGCCTCGCCAACCAGGCCTTCTACCGGGCCTTCGAGTCGCTCGAGCTGTCGCGGATGGACGAGGTCTGGGCGCACGACGGCCTCGTGACCTGCGTGCATCCCGGCTGGCCGCTCGCCGAGGGCTGGGCGGCGGTGCGCCAGAGCTGGGACACGATCTTCCGCAACACGCACGAGATCCGCTTCGAGGTGACGGAGGAGCGCATCGACGTGCAGGGCGACCTCGCGTGGGTGGTGTGCGTCGAGCGCGTCTCGTCGGGCACCGATCGAGGGGCGGTGCTCGCCACGAACGTCCTGCGGCGGAGCCGCGACGGCCTCTGGCGCCTGGTGCATCACCACGGCTCGCCCTACGTCGCCCCGCGCGCGGAGCGCGAGCGTAAGCCCACGCCCACGAAGCCGACCCGGATCTTGAACTGACGAGTGGCGTACGATGCTGGCGATGCGCGAGCGCTGGTGGGTCCTGGCGCCGCTCCTCCTGGCGGTGCTGGTCAACCTCGGCTCCCTGTCGACGGAGCTCGTCTTCGACGACACGCGGATCATCGAGGGCAACCGCGAGCTCGAGCGGCTCGGCGACATCCCGCGCCACTTCTCGCGCGACGCGTGGAGCGGATCCGGCGAGCACAGCCGCCTGTGGCGGCCGCTCCTGCGCACCTCGCTGACCATCGATCGCGCGCTGTTCGGCCCGCGCGCCCTCGGCTTCCGCGCGACGAACCTCGCGCTGCACGTCGCCGTGTGCGGGGCGCTCCTGTCGTTCCTGCTCGCGCTCGGCTGCGCGAGCGCTCACGCCGGCCTCGCGACCGCGCTCTTCGCGGTCCATCCGACGCACGTCGAGGTGCTCGCGAGCGCGTTCAACCGCTCGGAGAGCATGGGCACGCTGGCCTGCCTGCTCGCCGCCGGCGCCGTCCTGCGCCACGCGGCCGGGCGCCCCGCGCGCGCCCTCGCCCTCGCGGCCGCCTGCATGATCCCCGGGCTGCTCTGCCGCGAGAACGTCGTGGCCCTGCCTGCGCTCGTGGCGATGTTGCTGTGGCTGCCGCCACCCGCGGAGCGCGCCGGCCTCCGCACGCGGCTCGCCCTGCCCCTCGTGCTAGGCGGGCTCGTCCTCGCCTACGCGGTGGCGAGGCACGTCGCCCTCGGCCAGCACGCGCCGGCGGGGATCGCGGGCTACCTGCAGCCCGCGGCGCCGTCGGGCCCGTCGCGCCTGGCGAGCGTGATCGAGCCGCTCGCGTCCTATGTGCGCCTGCTGCTCGTGCCGACCGGGCTCAAGGTCGACTACGCGGGCGCCGGCATCGTGCGCGGCGGCGCCTGGCTCGCGGGCGCGGCGGTCGTCCACGCGATCGCGCTCGGCGTCGCGCTCTGGTGCAGGCCGCGAGCGTGGCGCCTGTCGCTGGCGATCGGCTGGTTCTACGTGGCGCTCCTGCCCTCGACCCGGATCTTCGCGGACCCCGCGATCCTCGCCGAGCGTTTCCTCTACCTGCCGTCGGTTGCGCTCGCGATCGCGGTGGCGACGGGCCTGCCGTGGCTGCGCGCGCGCGCGGGCGACAAGCTCGCCCACGTGCTGCTGGCCGCGCTGGCGATCGGGTTCTCCGCCCGCACGCTCGAGCGCTCGGCCGACTGGCAGAGCAACGTGTCGCTCTGGCGCGCGGAGCTCGAGGTCAACCCGGGCAGCCTGCTCGCGCGCCACCAGCTCGGCATCGCGCTCCTCCGGATCGGCCAGCCCGCCGAGGCCGAGGCGTTGCTCGCGGACGCCCTCCGGCGCGGCGCGACGTCCATCCGCATCCACGACGCGCTCGGCGGCGCGCGGGCGATGCAGGGGCACTGGGCCGACGCGGACCGCGCCTTCGCGGAGGGCCTCTTGCGGGCGCCGGACGACGTCCCGCTCCGCATCAACTACGCGCTCATGCTGCTGCGCTCCGGCGACCCTGCGCGCGCGCTGCCGATCCTCGAGCGCGCGGCGGTGCTGGCCCCCGGGGATGCGCGGCTGCGCGCGCTGCTCGACTCCGTGCAGCGGCGGTAGGGACGAGGATCACGGCGCGCAGAGGGCCTCGACGCCGGCGGTCACCCGGCCGGGCGTGACGATCACCTTGACGGAGCCTGGCACGGTGCCCGGGGTGCCGTGCAGCGGCCGGCACGAGCGCGACGGGTGCGAGAACACGATCTCGACGTCGCCAGGCGTGACGTTCGTGAAGAGGGCCGTGCCGCTCGTGCCCGTGGTCGAGAGCCCCGCGTCGCGCTGATCGCTGGGATCGAGGTAGGCCGGGCCCGCGCCCGCGGCGGGGCTGATCCGCACGGTCACGCCGGTCAGCGTGGTGCCCATCGCGTCGCCGAGCGCGAGCGTGAGCACGTGGCCGCGCGTCGAGTCGGTGGGCGTCCCCGAGGCGCCCGCGAGAGCGTCATTGGCGTCGGCCGGCACGAGGCGGAGCGGCGCGAGGTCGATGCGCGTCGCGTCGGCGACGAGGGGGATCTGATCGGGCACGTAGGCGTCCTTCTCGACCCGCAGCATCACCGGCTGCATGCCGGGCACGCCGCCGAGCATGAACGTGCCATCCGCCGCCGTGGTGGTGGACGGGATCTCCGGGTGCTGGTCCACCGTCACGAGGGCCATCGCGACGGGCATGCGCGATCGCAGGTCGATCACCTTGCCCGCCACCAGCGACGTCAGGGGCGCGCCCATGCCGCCGTCGGCGCCCGTCGTCGGCCCCCCGGCAGCGCCCGCGCTGCCCGCCGCACCCGCGCCCGCCGCGCCGCCGCCGCCCCCCGCGTCGCCGAAGCCCGCGGTGCCACCGCCGGCGCCCGGCAATGGATCCATCGAGACATTGCACGCAGCCAGGAGCAACGAGGCAGCCAGGGCTTTCGAGCGCATGATCCAGCCTACAGCGAATGCCGATCGTCTACCTGCGCGCCAGCTCACTGAGCCGGCTGGCCACGGGCGCGGCGCCGCGGACGAGGCCGTCGGCGCGCAGGTCGATCCGTCCCTCGGCGTCGAGGAGGGTGATGACCGACGAGTGGTTGTACTCGCGGCGCACGCCGCCGTCGCCCTCGAGCACCGCCTCGCGGTACTTGATGCCCAGCACCGCCGCAATCTCGCGGACCTGATCGTCCGGCGCCGTCGCCAGCGTCCAGCGCGACCGGTCGAGCTTGCGCGAGCCGATGACCTCGCGCAGGACCTCGGCGGTGTCCCGCGCGGGATCGAAGCTCACGAGGAGGACGCGCGTCTTGTCGCGCACCTCCGGCGGCAGCGCCGCCTCGACCTCGAGCACGTTCGACACGAGGAGCGGGCACGCGTGCGGGCAGCTCGCGTAGAACATGCTGATGATGACGGGGTGGCCGCGGAAGACGTCGAGCTTGATGGCCCTGCCGTCCTGGTCCCTGAGCGCGACGTCGAGGGCGTAGATGGACGTGCCGGGGACCGTGTCGCCCGGGCCGAGGACCGCGTGCGCGGGCGCCGCGGCGGCGGCACGCGGCGCGGGCGTAGGGCTCGGCGGCGCAGCGGTGCGGCGGTCGCACGCGAGCGCGACCAGACAGAGGAGCGAGGCAGCGCGCGTCATGGCGCCTCCGTGGGCAAGTCGGCCGCGCAGCGGAAGCCGAGGTTTCGCACGACCGAGTCCGGGCGCAGCGAGCTCCGGAACGCGAGGCGCATGAAGCTCGCGTAATCGCCGGGGTCGCGCGCGTCGAGGGCACCGACCCCGCAGAAGCGCATCGCCTCCTTGTCGCCGCGCTCGCGATCGTCCGCGGAGATGAGCTGCGAGTTGAAGTCGAGCACCCACTCCCACACGAGCGCATTGAGGTCGTGCACGCCGAAGTAGTTGGGTCGCGCCCTGCCCACCGGCGGAAGGCGTGCGGGCGTTGGACGTCCGTACCAGTCGAGCACCCGCCGCCGCACGGCCGGATCGAGGTGCCCGTCGGCGGCGGTCTCGGAGGCCTGCGCGGCGACCTCCCATTCGGACTCCCGCGGCAGCCGTGCGCCGCGCGCCGCGCAGTAGGCCTTGGCGGCGAACCAGCTGACGTGCACCACGGGAGCCGAGGCCGGGGCATCCGCGCCGAGGGCGTCGGCCCTCGCCCACTGCACGAGGTAGCCGGGCTCCGCGAAGAGCCGCCCTACGCGGTCGCGCCGCCACTTCGGATGCGCCTTGACGAATGCGAGGAAGTCCCGGTTCGTCACGAGCATCCGGTCGAGCTGGAACCCCGGGACCGGGACCTCGCGCTGCTTCTCGGTGCTCGGGTAGAAGGGGCGATAGACGCCCGCGCCGACCACGACCATGCCCGCTCGCGCCCTCGGCGCCACCCCCGACGAGGCGACCGCCACGGCCTCCCCCGCCGCGAAGAGGCAGCCGAACAGCGCGAAGAGGATCGGCGTGATCATCCCAGGAGGACCATGACCAAGACCAGGGACCAGGCTCAACCGAGGCGATCTCTGGGGCTAGTGACCCGCGCCGGGCGGGCGCTTGGTGCTGTTCCGCACGGCGATGACCTCGGCGGCCGACACCGGGTCACCGGTGTTGCCGAAGCTGTTGCGCACGTAGGTCAGGATGTTCGCGATGTCGTCGTCGGCGAGGTGGCTCTGCGGCGGCATCACCGAGTTGAACTCCTCCCCGTTGACCTTGACCGGGCCGGTCAGGCCGTTGAGCACGATACCGATGGACCGCGCCTTGTCCGCCATGAGGAAGTCGCTCTTCGCGAGCGGCGGGAAGAGGCGCGGCAGCCCCGTGCCCTCCGGCTGGTGACACGCCGAGCACGTGCCCATGAAGAGGACCTTGCCGGCCTCGATCTGATCGGCCTTGGTCAGCGTGCCCTTGGCCGCAGCGCTCGCCGCCTTCGAGACCGCCTCGGACGGCGCCGCCGCCTTGTCCGACAGGTAGACCGAGTCGACCTCCTTGCCCGAGTACACGAGCTTGTTCTCCGGCCCGGTCACCTTGATCATGCCGACCGCGCCCTTGTTGAAGGCGCGGAAGATCGAGTGGTCGACGAGGATGTACGTGCCGGGCACCTCGAACGTGAACTCGACGATGGACGAGCCGCCCGCGGGCACGATGGTGGTCTGCACCTGCTCCTGCGTCTTGAGCCCGCCCTCCGTCCAGACCTTGTCGAAGATCTCGCCGATGACGTGGAAGCTCGACACGAGGTTAGGGCCGCCGTTGCCCACGAAGATGCGCACCTTCTCGCCGACCTTGGCCTGCAGGGCCTTGTCGCCGACGAGCGCGCCCTCGCCGCCGTTGAACACGACGTAGGTGGCGTTCTCCTCGATCGCCTTCTGCATGTCGAACGGCTGGACGCCCTTCTCGCGGTACTTGCCGACCGTGTAGAAGTCACCCTGCATGACGTAGAACTCGCGATCTACCGGCGGCAGACCCTCCGGCGGCTCCACGAAGATGAGGCCGTACATGCCGTTCGCGACGTGCATGCCGACCGGCGCGGTGGCGCAGTGATAGACGTACAAGCCCGGGTTCAGCGCCTTGAAGGTGAACTGGCTCTCGTGCCCGGGCGCGGTGAACGAGCTCGCCGCGCCGCCGCCGGGCCCGGTCACGGCGTGCAGGTCGATGTTGTGCGGCATCTTGTTGTCGGGGTGGTTCTGCAGGTGGAACTCCACCGTGTCGCCCTGCCGGATCCGGATGAACTTGCCGGGGACCTGCCCGCCGAACGTCCAGAACGTGTACATGACGCCGTCGGCGATCGGCATCACGAGCTCCTTGACCTCGAGGCGCACGACGACCTTGGCCGGCGCGGTGCGTCCCGTCGGCGGCGGCACCTGCGGCGCGTTCGTCAGCACCGCGTTGATGGGCGGTCCCTGCGGTGGGCCGAGGTCGACCGGCCCCGGGGCCTTCGAGGGGGTTGGGCTCGCGTTCGAGCCGGAACAGGCGGCGGCCAGAAGTCCGGCCGCGACCAGGGGGAACCACGAGCCACGCATGAGGTCTCCTGTCTGCGTCATCTTGTCCCACCCGCCCTGCAAGCGAGGAACCGCCCGGAAACCCGCCCATGACATCGATCATGCGGCGCGTGTAGATTGCTCTGCATGACGCCGCTCGTCGCCCGGCTGAAGGTCTCGCGCCTGTTCGCCTCGCTGGAGGAGAGCTGGCTCGAGCGCTTCGCCGAGCAGGCCAGCCTGCGCAAGCTCGACGAGGCGGAGACCCTCTGGCGGGCCGGCGAGGTCGCCACCGCCTTCACGATCATCCAGCACGGCCTCGTCCAGATCGTGCGCACGGCGCCGGGCGGGGAGCGCGCGACGCTCGGCATCTTCGGGCCCCGGGAGAGCGTCGGCGACGTCGCGGTGCTCGACGCCAAGCCCTACCCGGCCGACGCGATCGCGGCCTCGACGAGCGTGGAGGTGCTGCGGTTGCCGGCGGCGCCGGTGCTCGCCGCGTGCGAGAGCGATCCCGCGCTCGGCCGAGCGATGCAGCGCTCGCTCCTGGATCACACCCACGCGCTGCGCTCCAAGATCGACATCCTGAGCGCGGGCGGCGTGCCGGCGCGCCTGGCGACGCTGCTGCAGTACCTCGCCGATCGCTTCGGCGACGAGCTCGAGGACGGCTCCACGTTCGTGCCGGTGCCGCTGTCGCGGGGCTCGCTCGCGAGCCTGGTCTCGGCGCGCGTCGAGACCGTGATCCGCACGATGAGCCAGTGGCAGAAGGACGACATCGTGCGGTCGTCGGCGGAGGGCTTCGCGCTCGACGTCGAGGCCCTCACCGCGCTCGTCAACAAGGAGTAGCCGCTTCAGCCCCCGTGGGCGCGCCTCTCGAGGTCCCGCGCCGCGGGGAAGAGCACCTCGTTCTCGAGGTGGATGTGCTGGCGCAGGTCGGCCTCGAGCTCGGCGAGGCTCGTGTAGAGCGTCCGGTAGGCGGTGCACGCGTCGTCCGGGCACGTGTAGCCGCCCGTGACGCGCCCGAGCTCGCGCAGGATCTCGTCCACCCGATCGTGCTCGGCGAGCATGCAGCGGAGCGGCGGGTCGAGCGTGCCGAACGGCGCGCGCGGGGCGGCGCGGCTCGCGAGGACCTCCTCCTCGAGCTCGCGGATGTACGGAAAGAGGACCATCTCCTCCTTCATGAGGTGCGGTCTGAGGTCCGCCATCAGCTCGCCCACGAGCTGCACCACGCCGAGGAGCTCGGGGTGCCGCTTGCCGTGGGCCGCGAGGACCTGGTCGGCCAGCGGCGGCAGGCGCTCGATCGCGAGGCGCGTGTAGACGTGGTGGGTGTCGAGGAGGTGGTCGAGGAGCTGCTGCAGGCGCTCGAAGGCCGGCGCCGCCACGGCCGTCCTCGGCGCCCCCTTCGCCGCCCCCGCCGGCGAGTCGTGGGTCATCATGGCCGCAATCTGCAGGTTCGCGGCGGTGCCCGCCATGACGATTGTCATGCGCTATGGGAGCCCGTCCGGCATTTCCGTCGCGGTCGCTCCGAGGGCGCGCGCACGAGCTGCGTCATCGCGTCCGGCGCGTGCAGCAGGTGCGCGGTTTCGCGAGAGCACGCATTGCGCTGTCCTTGCGCGATCTCGGGGCCGCGGTGTCTGATGAGCCATGACGACTGGTGAGACGGGGCGCGTCTTCATCCACCTGCGCATCCGCGCGGCGCCCGGGCAGCGGGCCGCGCTCCTGGCGTTCCTGCGCGAGGCGACGCCGCTCTACGAGCGCCCGGGGGGCATCCGCATGCACCTGCTCGAGAGCGCCGACGACCCGGACCGCTTCCTCGAGATCGTGGAGTACGCGGATGGCGCGGTCTACGCGCGCGACCAGGAACGCGTGCGCACGGACCCCGAGCTCGTCGCGACGCTGACACGCTGGCGGACGCTGCTCGCGGGCGCGGTGGAGGTGGAGACCTGGATCGACCGGAGCGGGTGGCTGCGGGACGAACGTCGAGAAGCCGAGCTGGCCCCCTAGAGCACCGATCATGTTGAACCGTGTGCTGCAACGCGGACTTGCGAGCTGTCATGCGAAGAGGCTTCAGGCTCCAGGCTTCAGGCTTCGGGTCTCTGACCCGGATCCGGAGCCTGAAGCCCGAGGCCTGAAGCCC
>CAZQJC010000244.1:0-21089 GCA_964593795.1 uncultured Myxococcales bacterium
GGGCGCCTCGGAAGGCGCCCGCCAGGAAGGGCACGCTGCCCTTCCCCCGATTGGGCAAAGCCCAACCGGGCCCCCCAACCTGCGTCTACGCTCGCTACGCTCGCTACGCCCTTGCGGCTCGCTGACGCTCGCCTCGCGGACGGCTGGGCGACGATCTGCGGACGCAGGAGCGGCCACTCCTCCGAGCGGACTCGAGGTGCCAAGCTCGCCCCCGCGCTCCGGATCGTGGACGTGGACGTGGACGATCCGGAGCGGTGCCCGAAAGGCGTTGACGCCCAACACGGTATCTTGCGGCTCGCTACGCTCGCCTCGACATCGAGTGGGTCCGGCTCTGCAGACCTGTTGACGGACGAGTCTCTTGGCGTTAGACTCGACGAGTCTGATGGAGATGGACTCGTGATGAGAAGGCCGCCGCTGGCGTCGGAAGGGGAGCTGCTCAAGATCCTGCAGCGGCTCGGCGAGCCCGCGAGCGCGGAGGCCGTCTGGCGCGCGGGGCGGGAGCGCGCAAACTTGAAGACGGTGCGGGCGGCGCTCTTGCGAATGGCGAGCGAGTCCTTCGGCTGGCTCGTCGAGACCGAGGAGGCGCAGCCCGGCGGTGGCTGGCCCGTGCCGGTCTACGCCCTGTCGCCGCGCGGCGAGGGGATGCTGCGCGCGTTCCTCGCGGCCGAGGCCGCGCAGGCGGCGCTCGATCCGATGCCGTCGGGGTCGGGCGCTTGAGGCTGTCGTGGCCGGTGCGAGCGATCGTCGCGCTCGCGCAGGCGCTCCTGCCGAGGCGCATCTTCCTCGCGCTCGTCGCGCCGGTGGTGGCGGAGGCGGCAGGGCGCGGGTGGCGCGGCACGCTGCGCGCGCTCGCTGCCGTGTCGGAGCAGCTCCTCCGCTACGTGCTCCTCGTGCCGCGGGACTGGCTCGCGGAGGCTGATTTCGTGCTGCGCGGCTGGCTCCGCGCGTCCCTCGCACCCACGCAGGCTGCGCCGGCCACGGAGGTCTCAATGTCGCTCGGGGATCGCATGCTCTCGACGGAGAACCCGGCCGGGCGCCGCCGCGCCATCGCGGGGACCGTGGCGATCGCGGTGCACGCCGTGGCGATCGTGGCGGCCGTGGTGTGGTCGTTCGCCAAGGTGGACGAGCTGCCGGCGCCGCCACCCGGGCTGAGCGTCGTGTTCCACGTGCCGAAGCCGCCGCTGCCGCCCACGCCGAAGGCGCCGCGCGCCAAGGACACGCCGCCGTCCAGGGGCAAGCGGGCCGCGGCGGAGGCCGTGGCCCCGGTCGTGGCGCCGCAGAGGCGGGCGGAGACGGAGGCGGCCCCGGCCAAGGACGAGCCCGACGAGCCGGGCGAGACCTGCACCGGAGCCGATTGCGCGGGGGATCCGGAGGGCAAGGGCCCGCCGGGATCGGGCCCGGGCGCACCGGGCGGCACGGGCACGGATCCCGCGCCCGCGGAGCCGCCGATCAAGTTCATCCCGCCCACGTGGCGGCAGCCCGAGCGCATCGCGGGCAGCGATCCGGCGTACACGCTGGAGGCGAAGGCGGCGCGGCTCGACGGCAGCGTCAGGCTCAAGGTCTGCTTCGACAAGGAGGGCGCGGTCACGAGCGCCCAGGTGCTGCAGGGCATGCCGATGGGCATGACGGAGGCCGCCGTCCGCGCCGTGCGCGGCTGGCGCTACCGGCCCTATCTCGTGGGGGGGCAGGCGATCCGCGGCTGCATCGCGACCACGTTCAACTTCGCCCTGCGCTGACTGAACTTCGTGTCGAGCTCGCTCGAGCGCCTCGCGCAGGCGCGCACCGACTGGACCGAGCGACGGTTCCCCGTCGTGCCCGGCGACGCGGTCGAGCGCATGGAGGCGCCCGAGGCGCTTGGTCACCCCGTCGACGCGAGCGCCCACAGACCCGGCGGGGCGTGACCCTCGACGCATTGCGTCTAGCTTGTTTCGGGGAAGAGAACGCCTGGTAATCACGCGCGATACACGATCTTAACGCGGCGGTTCCAGGCGCGACATTGACGCATCGCAATATCGAAGGTGCGCATGTCCAGGCCCACCTTGATCGTGATCGGCAACGGGATGGTCGGCCACCGCTTCGTCGAGCTGGCGATCGAGCGCGGCCTGCCGCGCACCCATCGGATCATCGTCCTCGGTGAGGAGCCGCGCGCGGCCTACGACCGCGTGCACCTCTCGAGCTTCTTCGAGGGCAAGACGGCGGGCGACCTCGCCCTCGCGAGCCCGGCGAGCTACGCGGAGGCCGGCATCGAGCTCTGCGTCGGCGAGCGCGCGGTCGCGATCGATCGCGAGGCGCGCAGCGTCCGCCTCTCGAACCGCCGCGCGATCGGCTACGACAAGCTGGTCCTCGCGACGGGCTCCGTGCCGTTCGTGCCGCCGGTGCCCGGGCGCGAGCTGCCCGGCTGCTTCGTCTACCGCACCATCGAGGACCTCGAGGCGATCCGCGCGCACGCCCAGGGCGCCAAGGCCGGGGCCGTCATCGGCGGGGGCCTGCTCGGCCTCGAGGCGGCGAGCGCGCTGCGGAACCTCGGCCTCGAGACGCACGTCGTCGAGCTCGCGCCGCGCCTGATGGCGCTGCAGGTCGATGACGCAGGGGGCGCCATCCTGCGCCAGAAGATCGAGGCGCTCGGCCTTGCCGTCCACACCGCGGCCTCCACGTCCGCGATCGAGGGCGCGGACGGCCGGGTGCGCGCGCTGCGCCTCGCGGATGGCCGCGTGATCGACGTGGAGCTCGTCGTGTTCTCCGCGGGCATCCGGCCGCGCGACGAGCTCGCCCGGGCCGCGGAGCTGCGGGTCGCCGAGCGCGGCGGCGTGATCATCGACGATCGCTGCGTGACCTCCGACCCCGACGTCCTCGCCATCGGCGAGTGCGCGTCGCATGAGGGGCGCGTGCACGGCCTCGTGGCGCCCGGCTACCAGATGGCGCGCGCGGCCCTCGACGCGATCGCGGGCGGCGCGGAGCGCTTCACGGGCTTCGACGCGGGCACCAAGCTGAAGTTGCTGGGCGTCGACGTCGCGAGCTTCGGCGACGCGCACGGCACGACGCCCGGCGCGCGCTCGCTCTCGTACCTGGATGCGGTCGCGGGCGTGTACCGGCGCGTCTCGCTCGACGCGGAGGGCAAGCGCGTGGTGGGCGGCGTGCTCGTGGGCGACTCGAGCGGCTTCTCCGAGCTGTCGGCGCTGTGCCGCGCGGGCTCGCCCGTCGGGCCGCACCCCGAGGACCTCGTGCTCCCACCGGGGCGCCAGGGGGCAGCGCGCGGCGGCGGCCCCGGGGCACTGCCCGCCGAGGCGATCCTCTGCAGTTGCCTCAACGTCTCGAAGGGCGCTGTCTGCCAGGCCATCACGACGGGCTCGCTGACGGAGGTCTCGGCGATCAAGGCGTGCACGCGCGCCGGCACCGGCTGCGGCTCGTGCGTGCCGGTGCTCTCCGACCTGCTCAAGCTCGAGCTCAAGAGGGCCGGCGTCGCCGTGCAGAACCACCTGTGCGAGCACTTCGCCTGCTCGCGCCAGGAGCTCTATCACCTCGTGCGCGTGCACCGCCTGCGCACGTTCGACGAGCTCCTCGCGCGGCACGGGCGCGGCGCCGGCTGCGAGATCTGCAAGCCCGCCGTGGCCTCGATCCTCGCGTCGGCGTGGAACGAGCACGTGCTCGGCCGCGGCCACCGAAAGCTCCAGGACACGAACGACCGCTACCTCGCCAACATCCAGAAGGACGGCACGTACTCGGTCATCCCGCGCGTGCCGGCCGGCGAGATCACGCCCGACCAGCTCATCGCGATCGGCCAGGTCGCCAAGAAATACTCGCTCTACACGAAGATCACGGGCGGCCAGCGCGTCGATCTGCTCGGCGCGCGCATGGAGCAGCTCCCCGACATCTGGCGCGAGCTCATCGACGCCGGGTTCGAGTCGGGCCACGCGTACGGCAAGGCGCTGCGCACGGTGAAGTCGTGCGTGGGCAGCACGTGGTGCCGCTACGGCGTCCAGGACTCCGTCGGGCTCGCGCTCCGCCTCGAGCACCGCTACAAGGGCCTTCGCGCCCCGCACAAGATCAAGAGCGCCGTGTCGGGCTGCGCGCGCGAGTGCGCCGAGGCGCAGGGCAAGGACTTCGGCGTCATCGCCACGGAGAACGGCTACAACCTCTACGTCTGCGGCAACGGCGGCATGCGCCCGCGCCACGCGGACCTGTTCGCGACCGACCTCGACGAGGAGACGCTGGTCCGCTACGTGGACCGCTTCCTCATGTTCTACATCCGCACGGCCGACCGGCTGCAGCGCACGTCGACCTGGCTCGAGGCGCTCGAGGGCGGGCTCGACTACCTCAAGCAGGTCGTCATCGGCGACTCGCTCGGCATCGCGGCCGAGCTCGAGGCGGAGATGGAGGCGAACGTCGGCAGCTACCGGTGCGAGTGGCGCGCGACGCTCGAGGATCCCGAGAAGATGCGCCAGTTCCGGCCGTTCGTGAACGTGCCGGCGCCGGACCCGAGCGTGGTGATGATCCGCGAGCGCGGGCAGCCGCGCCCGGCGACGTGGGACGAGAAGCAGGGCCGCAAGGCCGGATAGGAGCCACGGAGAGATGCGGAGAGACGAGGCCGAGGCGCAGGACTGGACGGACGTCTGTGCGCTCGACGACATCCCGCCGGACACGGGCGTGTGCGCGCTCGTCGGCACGCGCCAGATCGCGGTCGTTCGCGCCGCGGACGGCGTGTACGCGCTCGACAACTTTGATCCATTTGCCAAGGCGTATGTGATCTCGCGCGGCATCGTGGGCGATCGCGCCGGCCGGCCCAAGATCGCCTCGCCCATGTACAAGCACGGCTTCGACCTCGAGAGCGGTCGCTGCCTGGACGATCCGGCGGTGGCGCTCGAGAGCTTCCCCGTGCGCGTGCGCGACGGCCGCGTCGAGATCCGCACGGCCCACGCCCTCGAGATCGCGGCTTGACGCGCCGATGATCCGATCGAGCCAGCTCGTCCTCTACGGGAGCGCAGCGCCCGCGCAGCCCGGGCCCTCGTCCCTGGTCGCGCAGCTCCTCGCCGAGCAGCAGAAGCTCTCGGCCGTCGAGCGCTTCGCCGAGCGCCACGAGCGCGGGGCGCTGCCGGAGCGCGCGCGCTACTACGAGGACCTCCTGCCGGCGTCGCCGCCGGGGCCCGGCCAGCAGTATGCGTTTCGCGTCGACCTCGACAAGTGCACCGGCTGCAAGGCGTGCGTCGCGGGCTGCCACAGCATGAACGGCCTCGACGAGGCGGAGACCTGGCGCACCGTGGGCATGCTCCACGGCGGCTCGGCCGAGGCGCCCGTCCAGCAGACCGTGACCACGTCGTGCCACCACTGCATCGATCCCGCGTGCATGCGCGGCTGCCCCGCCGAGGCCTACGAGAAGGACCCGAAGACCGGCATCGTGCGGCACCTCGATGACCAGTGCATCGGCTGCCAGTACTGCATCTTCATGTGCCCGTACGACGCGCCGAAGTTCAACGCGCGCCTCGGCATCGTGCGCAAGTGCGATCTCTGCAGCGCGCGGCTCGGCGCGGGGGAGGCGCCGGCCTGCGTGCAAGCGTGCCCGACGAGCGCCATCCGCATCGACGTGGTGGACGCGGCGCAGGTGATCGAGGAGGCCGAAGGCGACGCCTTCCTGCCCGGCGCGCCCGGGCCCGGCGTGACGCTCCCGACGACGCGCTACGAGAGCGGCAGGCCGCAGCCGCGGAACCTCCTGCCCGCAGACTTCTATTCCATTGCGCGCGAGCACGCGCACTGGCCGCTCGTCTTCATGCTCGTGATGACGCAGCTTTCGGCCGGGACGTTCGCGGTGCACGTGGCCGCGGAGCGCCTCGGCTTCGGGGCCGCGTGGAGCCGCGCGTCGGCGCTCTTCGCGCTCGCATGCGGCGCGTTCGTGATGGTCGCGAGCGTCTCGCACCTAGGGCGGCCCAAGCTCGCCTTCCGCGCGATCCTGGGCCTGCGCACGTCGTGGCTCAGCCGGGAGATCCTGGGGTTCACGGTGTTCTCGGGCCTCGCGGGCGCGCGCGCGGCGGCGTTCTTCGCGCCGGCGGGGCTGGCCGCCCTCGGGCCGCGCCTCGATGGGCCCGTCGTGGCCTCGGGCGTGCTCGCCGTGACGGCGTCGGTGATGGTCTACGTGGCGACGCGGCGGCCTACCTGGGGACCCGCGGTCACCGCGCTCAAGTTCGGCCTGACCGCGGTGGTGCTCGGCGCGGCGGCGGAGCTGCTCGTCGGCTGCGCGCTCGCGCCGGCGGCCGACGTGGCCGCGCTGCACCTCCTCGGCCAGGTGCTGCCCATCGCCATGATCGCCAAGCTCGTCGTGGACGCGGCGGCGCTCGTCCACCTGCGCGACCGCCGCCACACCGCGCACAAGCGGAGCGCGATCCTGCTCGTGCGGGAGCTGCGCGGCTGGACGTGGGCGCGGTTCGCGCTCGGGGCGATCGGGGGCCTGGCCCTGCCGGCGTCGGGCATCGACGGCCCGGCGATCGCGGTCGTCGCCTTCGTGGCCTGCCTCGCCGGGGAGCTCTGCGAGCGCTACCTCTTCTTCACCTCGGCGACCGCGCAGCGCATGCCGGGGGCCCTGTCGTGATCAAGCTGCGCGAGCGCGAGGGGCCGCTCACCGAGGCGCTGCGCCAGTCGGGGGAGAGCTTTGGCCTCGGCCGCGTGCCGGCGCGCCTCCTGCCCGACGCACGCACGCGCACCGTGTGCGGCTTCTGCTCGACGGGCTGCGGCCTCGACGTGCACCTGCGGGACGGCGCCGCCATCAACCTCTCGCCGAACGCCGGGTATCCGGTGAACCTCGGCATGGCCTGCCCGAAGGGCTGGGAGGCGCTCGCGCCGCTCGCGTCGCGCGATCGCGCCACGGTGCCGCTCGAGCGGCAGGGCGGGCGGCTGCGGCCCGTGACCTGGGACGCCGCGATCGACACCATGGTGCGGCGTTTCCGCGCGATCCAGGAGCGTCACGGCCGCGAGTCGGTGGCGTTCCTGTCGACGGGCCAGATCACGACCGAGGAGATGGCGTTCCTCGGGACGCTCGCCAAGCTCGGCATGGGCATGGTGCACGGCGACGGCAACACGCGGCAGTGCATGGCCACGGCCGTGGTCGCCTACAAGCAGAGCTTCGGCTTCGACGCGCCGCCCTACACCTACGCGGATCTCGAGGAGTCGGACGTCATCGTCCTAGTGGGCTCGAACCTCTGCATCGCGCACCCGATCCTCTGGGAGCGGGTGAGCCGCAACAAGCACAAGCCCGAGATCATCGTGCTCGACCCGCGCCGCACCGAGACGGCGATGGCGGCGACGCAGCACCACGCGATCCGACCGAAGAGCGACCTGCCGCTCTTCGGCGGGCTCGTCCGCCTGTTCCTCGAGCGCGGCTGGATCGACGAGGAATTCGTCAAGGCGCACACGTCGGGGCTCGAGGCGATGACGGCGCAGGCGCAGGCGTTCTCGCTCGAGCGGACGTGCGAGGCGACGGGCCTTTCGGCAGAGGACCTCGAGCGCCTCGCGGCCACGATCCATCGCGGAAAGCGCGTGTCGTTCTGGTGGACCATGGGGATCAACCAGAGCCACGAGGGCGTGCGGGCGGCCCAGGCGATCATCGACCTCGCGCTCCTGACGGGGAACATCGGGCGGCCGGGCACCGGCGCGAACTCGATCACCGGCCAGTGCAACGCGATGGGCTCGCGCTTGTTCTCGAACACGACGGCCCTGCTCGGGGGGCGCGACTTCGCCGACGCGGAGCACCGGCGCGAGGTGGCGGAGGTGCTCGGCATGTCCGAGCAGCGCATCCCGCACCACGCGGGCATGGCCTACGACCAGATCGTCGAGGGGATCCTCGCCGGCAAGATCCGTGGCCTGTGGGTGGTCGGGACGAACCCGGCGCACTCGTGGATCAACCAGCACGATCTCCACGACACGCTGTCGCGGCTCGATTGCCTGGTCGTGCAGGACATGTACACCACGACCGAGACCGCGCAGCGCGCGGACGTGCTCCTGCCCGCGGCGGGGTGGGGCGAGAAGGACGGGACGTTCATCAACTCCGAGCGGCGCATCGGCCTCACCAAGAAGGTCGCGCGGGCGCCGGGGCAGGCGCTGGCGGACTTCCACGTCTTCCAGCTCGTGGCCGCGCGCTGGGGGCTCGGCGGGGCCTTTCGAGAGTGGTCGAGCCCGGAGGCGGTCTTCGAGCTCCTGCGCCGGCTCTCGCGCGGGCGGCCGTGCGACTTCACGGGCGTGACCGGCTACGACATGCTCGACGCGGAGGGCGGCGTGCAATGGCCCCTGCCGGAGGGCGTGCCGCTCGAGGCGCGGGAGAGGCGGCTCTTCGCCGACGGGAAGTTCTTCCACGAGGACGGGCGCGCTCGGTTCATGCTCGAGGCTTCGCGCCCGATGCCCGAGCCTGTCAATGCGGCGTTCCCGTTCGTGCTGATGACCGGGCGCGGCAGCTCGAGCCAGTGGCACACGCAGACCCGCACGGCCAAGTCGTCGGTGCTGCGGTCCCTGGCGCCGCAGCAGGCCTATTTCGAGCTGAATCCGGCGGACGCGCGGCGTCTCGGCATCGAGCCGGGGCAATGGGTGCGCGTCCGATCCCGGCGTGGAGAGCTGCGGGCGCGCGCATTCCCGACGCATTGCGTGCGCGCCGGCGAGGTGTTCCTGCCCATGCATTACCCGGACGTCAATCGATTGACGCTGGCCGTGTTCGATCCGCATTCGCGCCAGCCGGCGTACAAGGCGTGTGCGGTGGCGATCCTGCCGGACGCCGACTCGCCCGCCGCCTGATCACGCGACACGAAGTGGATACACCGGCGTAATTCGACGGATATCGACCTCTGCGACGCTCTGCGTCACGGCGTCCAGGAATCCACGCTTCGCCCCTTCGGGCGAGCAGACGCGGCGGAGGTCACAGATGACTGCGAATCGGAGCGTATTTCGAGAGTTCTTCCGGTCGGGGCACACGGGGACACTGCTCACGGCGCTGCTCTATTTCGATTTCTGCTTCGCCGTGTGGGTGCTCAATGGCGCAATGGCGCCGTTCATCAGCGAGGAGTTCGGTCTCGACGCCACGCAGAAGGGGTTCATGGTGTCCGTGCCCGTCATCGCGGGCGCGCTCATGCGGTTCCCGCTCGGGCTGCTCTCCCAGTACATCGGCCGGAAGAACGCGGCCCAGGTCGAGATGGGGCTCATCGTGGTGGGCCTCGGCTTCGGCTACCTCTTCGTCAACACGCTCGCGGGCGTGATCGCGATGGGCGTCATCCTCGGCGTCGCCGGCGCGAGCTTCGGCGTGGCGCTCTCGCTCGGATCGGGCTGGTATCCGCCGAAGTTCAAGGGGCTCGCGATGGGGATCGCGGGCGCGGGCAACAGCGGCGCGGTGCTGGCCGTGCTCTTCGCGCCGCCCCTCGCGAAGGCCTACGGCTGGCGCTCGGTCTACGGCATCTCGATCCTGCCCATCCTCGTGGCGATGATCCTCCTGCAGATCTTCGCGAAGGAGCCGCCTGATCGGGAGCAGAAGCGCCTCGGCGACTACCTCAAGGTGCTGGTCGATCGCGACGCGTGGGTCTTCAACCTCATGTACATGGTCACGTTCGGCGGCTACATCGGCCTGACGAGTTTCCTGCCGACGCTCTTCCACGACCAGTACGGGATCCCGAAGCAGAGCATCGGGCAGTACTCGGCCGGGATCATCGTGGCCGCGAGCGTGCTCCGCGTGGCGGGCGGCTGGCTCGCCGACCGCATCGGCGGCATCCGCATGCTGGTGGTGCTCTCGGGCGCGATCGTTTTCGCCACGACCGTCGCCGCGACGATGCCGGCGAGCCCCGTCGCGATGGTCGTGATCCTTATCGTGTGCTTCGCCGCGATGGGCGCCGGAAACGGCGCGGTGTTCCAGCTCGTGCCGCTGCGCTTCGGCGCCATGACGGCGGTCGCGGGCAGCCTCATCGGCGAGATCGGCGCGCTCGCGGGCGGCATGCTGCCGAACGCGATGGGCGTCGGCAAGCAGACCACGGGGAGCTTCGGGCCGGGCTTCCTGAGCCTGACCATCCTCGGCGCGGCCGTGCTCGTCGTGCTCGCGATGGTGCAGCGGCGCTGGACGTCGAGCTGGGTCGGGGCGGGCGGCCGGGCGCATGGCGTCGCTTCGCCGGCGCGCGCGGTCGAGGAGGGCGGGGTGGCGGGCGCGGCGATCGACGCCGCTTAGATGCGAGTGGCCGGCTCGGAAGCCGGCCACCGCCGACCCCCTACAGCTCCGTGCCGTGCACACTTGGGTGCCGCCGCAGGCCCCTTGCCTGGAGGTCAGCGCAGCGGGCACGCTGCCCTTCCCCCGCCGCGGCAGAGCCGCGTCGGGCCCCCCAACCTGCGTCTTCGCTCGCTACGCTCGCTACGCCCTTGCGCCTCGCATGGCTCGGCTCGAACCTGCCATCGAGGGCACCTCAGCTGCGTCGGGGCGCTGGCTCTGTGGCAAGGGCGCGATAGGCTTGCCGCATGGCAAGCGACGTCGTGCTCGGCGTGGAGCCGCTCGGGTTCCCGTGGCAGACCCCGGATCCCTTCCTCTTCTGCGTGCATCACCTGGACGCGTACCCGCGCGGCAACGACGCGATGGGGCCTGCGGCGTCGCTCGCGGGCAGGAGCCTCGGCCAGGACTTCGAGGGCCGGGACGGCTGGCGCATGTACCACGGTCAGACCGTACCGGGCTTCCCGCAGCACCCGCACCGCGGCTTCGAGACCCTCACGCTCGTCCGGCGAGGGCTCGTGGATCACTCGGACTCGCTCGGCGCCACGGCGCGCTTCGGTGGGGGTGACGCGCAATGGCTGACGGCCGGAGAGGGCATCGTCCACGCCGAGATGTTCCCGCTCGTCTCGCGCGATGCGGCCAATCCGCTCGAGCTCTTCCAGATCTGGATCAACCTGCCGGCGGCCGACAAGCTCGTGCCGCCGCACTTCTCGATGCTGTGGGCCGAGCGCATCCCGAGGCACGCGGTCCGCGACGAGGCAGGTCGGGTCACGGAGGTCGTGACGGTGGCCGGCGCATACGGCGGAGTCGCGCCGCCGCCGCCGCCGCCGCGCTCGTGGGCGTCGCGCGCGGCCTCCGAGCTGGCGGTGTGGACCCTGCGGCTCGAGCCCGGGGCGCGCTTCTCGCTGCCGCGCACGTCGGTGGGCGTGACGCGCACGCTCTACTTCTTCAGCGGGCCGGCGGCGAGGATCGGCGGCGTGGACCTCCGGGCGCACGCCGCGGTGCCGGTGCGCGGGGACGCGGAGATCCCGATCGAGGCCGGTGACGGCGAGATCGAGCTGCTCCTCCTGCAGGGCCGCCCCATCGGCGAGCCGGTGGTGCAGTACGGCCCGTTCGTGATGAACACGCGCGAGGAGATCCAGCGCGCGATGCTCGACTACCGTCGCACGGGCTTCGGTGGCTGGCCGTTCCCTGCCGACGACCCCGTGCACCCGCGCGAGCAGGGGCGCTTCGCGCGCCACGCCGACGGCCGCATCGAGCGGCCTACCTGAACTGGTACTCCATCCCGAGGCCGACGAGGTCGCTGTCGGCGGCGTAGTGGCCGCCATTGACGGCCTCGAGGGGCGCATTGCCGGCGAGCGCGCTCACGCGCGGGATGCGCGCGTCGGCGGGCGCGACGTAGGCGTCAGCGACCATGACGTGCCCGTAGAGGACGTCGAAGCGGAAGCCGTCGAGGTGGACGCTGGCGCCGAGCGTCAGCGTCGTCTTGTCGAAGTCCATCGACGACAGCGACAGGTACGCGCGCGGCACCGCGCTCTCCTCGTAGCCGAGGCCGGCGCGGACGTCGACGGCGCGGCGCAGGACGTCGAACGAGTACTCACCGCCGAGGCGGTAGCTCGACGCGTCCTGGAAGTTCCGCGGCGTGTCGATCTTGGGGAGCGCCAGCGACGGCGGGGCGCCGACGAGGCCGTCGAGCGTGATGCCCTGCGGGCTCGCGCGGATGGCGTCGTGCACCGACCACAGCTCGCGCACGTACGTGGCCTCGACGCGCAGGCGGCGGATCGGCCGCACCTCGACGCCGGCGCGCAGGATGCCGGGTAGGTCGAACGTCACACGCGCGCGGTCGCCGTGCACGCTCGCGCGATCGAAGACGGCGCTCTGCGGCAGGCGCACGGTGATGCGCGCGTCGGTGTCGACGTGCGTGGGGGTCTGGCCGGAGACGCCGAGGCGGAGCTTCGGGTGCGGCGTGATCACGACGCCTCCCGACACCGACGGCGCGACCATCGTGCCCATCGTGACCTTGCTCGCGGCGTCGTAGTCGGGCTGCTCGGGCGCGCCGATGAGGCGGTCCTGCGGGCTCACGGAGAAGGTCAGCGTCGACTCGAGCGTGCCCACGAGCGCCTGCACGCCGAGGCCGCCCGAGATCCAGTCGGTCGGGCGATAGGCGACCCACACACCCGGCAGGCCGACGCGGGAGCCGGCGAACGAGCCGAGGGTGTAGCGGGCGGGGGAGGGCTGGCCGCCCACCGTGGGCGCGTACCGTGGCAGCGCGAGGTAGGGCGAATACAGTCCCGCGGCGACGGAGAGCTTGCCTCGCGAGTAGGCGCCCGCGAGCGTGGGCAGCGGCAGGATCTCGGAGCTGCCCTCGACGCGCGGCGAACGCACCGTCTGCAGCGTGTCGGCCGCGTCGGCGATGAGGAGCTCGCGGTCGTAGCGGCTCTGGAAGCGCAGCACCGAGAAGTCGACGAGCAGGCTCGAGCCCGCGTCGGAGAGGCCGCCCGGGTTGTACCAGATGGCCCCGAGGTCGTCGGCCCCGGCCACGAACGCACCGGCGCGTCCCATGGGGCGGACGCCGCGGTCGGTGAAGTACATCCCTGCGGCGTCGCTGGTACCCGGAGCGCCGAGGAGCGCGAGCGCGAGCAGGGCGGCGGGGCGCTTCACTGGCCACCCGTCGCGGCCTGCACGACCGTGTAGAACTGCTCGAGGCCGCGCGCGCGATCCAGCAGGAAGGCCGACATCTCGCGGCCGATGTTGTGGAAGTCCGCGGGCGCGAGGCCATCGGTGCGCCTGGGGTCGGCCCGGTTGACGTCGCCGATCACCGACAGCACGACCTCGATCGGCGCCGGCTCGTCCGGGCCCATCGGCGTCACGAGGTTCCTGAGCACCGTCGCGAGCGCGTGGTGCGGATCCACCGGGCTCGCGCACGTGGGCTTGCCCATCGCGTCGTGTCCGCCGGCGAAGAGGCGCCACAGGAGGCCGATGACGCCGTCGATGAGGCCGCGCTCGGCGCTCTTCGGGTCGGCCGGCAGCGCGGTCGCACGCGACACCAGCCCGAAGACCGGGTCGAGGTTGTCCGCGTCGCCGAGCACCTGCACGAGGTCCACGGTCGCCGACAGCGTCGCCGCGAGCGTCTCGGTGTCCGCCGTCTGGTCCACGAGGTGGCCGAGGAAGCGCTGCGTCTCCTCGAGCGCGGCCGGGTCCGCGCGCACGGCCTCGAGCAGGTCGATCATCGACGCCGTCGTCGGTCCCGAGAGCACGGTCTGCATGCGCGTGGCGAGCTCGCCGCCGGCCCACGCGCAGGGCGCGCCCGGGGTCGGACAGTGCGCGGTGACCTGCGCCCGCAGCACGTCCACCAGCTCGGGCAGGATCGCCGCGGTGCCGGGGTTGGCGAGGCGGGGCGCGGGCCCCGATCGGTCGATCGACAGCAGCGCATCCACCAGCATCGAGCGCGCGCTCTTCCAGCCGGCGCGGCGCTCCTCTCCGTCGGCGTGCGCCTGCGCGTAGCGGTCGAACGCGGCGTCCATGCCCTTGAGCGCGTCGATCATCAGGTAGGCCGGCGTGACCTGCGCGACCGGGGTGCCGTCGTTCCTGGTGGTGCCCTGGCGCCCGAGACGATCGCGCAGGCCCGCGTTCCGGCCTGGATCGATCACGGCGCGCACGGCGTCGGCGAGGACGGCCACGCCGTCACGCTCGGAGGTCGCCACGCAGGCGCCGCGCGCGTCGCGCTCGTCGCAGTGCTGCACGCGGATCTCCTGCAGCTCCACCACCAGGTCGGCGACGGTCGGGAACAGTCCCGCCTGGTCCATCATCTCGCCGAGGAGCGGCTCGTAGCGCACGGTGCCGTCGCCGGTGCAGAAGCGCGCGTCGTCGCGCGGCGCGCGCGGATCGCATTCGTCCGGAGACTGCCCGGTCGAGCCCCAGTGCAGGTGCAGCGTGTCGAGCAGCGAGATGAGCTGCGACGACGCATGCGCCTCCCAGAATGCGAGCGCGAGCGGGCGGATCGCGGTCACGAAGTCCGTCTGGCCGAACCGCAGCTCGAGCGGGAACAGCGCGTTGCGGTCGCGGCCGCGCAGCGTGTCCTCGAAGCGATCGCACTGGCGCATGGCGAGCACCGTGCCGTCCGACGGATCCGTCCACGGCGTGGAGCGGCACGCCATCGACGGCACCGGATCGAGGATGTCGCGCAGGAAGTCGCGCGTCTTCGGGTAGAGCTCGCTGCCGCCGTAGCCGCCCCACTGGTCGAAGGGCGTCTCGAAGAAGGCGAGGCGCGCGACGCCCGCGACGGTGGGGCTCAGGTTGAAGCCCTTGATGCCCGAGATGTCCTCGAGGAACGTGTTCACCCCGCCGACGAGGCCCGTCAGCGGCGAGTCCATCAGCTTCTTGAGGCACTCGTCGCGGATGTCGAACTGGGCGCGCTCGACCGCGACGTCGACGATCATCGCGGCCACGTTCGGGAAGCGCAGGATCCCGCACTGCGGCAGGCGCGAGGGCGGCGTCGCGCCGACGAACGCACACACCGTGCGCACGAGGGGATTCGTCGGGTAGTCGAGCTTGATGCGGATCCCCGAGCCCGGCGGCCACACGATGTCGATGTGCGCGACCGCGTTCTCCTTGGTGCAGGCCGCCAGGCCATTGGTGTCGTGGAGGAGCTGCAGGAACCTCTGGAACGCGCTGCGGTTGTCGCCCGAATCCGGGCGGCCGCGGTCGACCGGCTGGCGCAGCGGCGTATCGGCGTTGACGGGTTGCCCCGTCGTCATGTTCTGCGCGGTGCCGTTGAGCGCGTCGTAGTCGTCGGGCCGCGAGGGCTGGTGGTCGTACGACACCTCGTCGCGGTTGCGCATGTACGCGGCGACCACGGGGCCGAGGCCGCGCGAGCGCTCGTCGGCGAGCGCGCGCAGCATGCCCTCGAAGAGGCCGGGCGTTCGGGCCATCTCGGCGAGCACGCCCAGCATGTCGTCCCACAGCATCGATTGCGCGGGGAGCGTCGCCTCGGGGTGACGGTCGGCGATCTCCTTGAGGCGGAGGCCGAGATCGATCATGCGGGCGAGCATCGCGGGGCGGTCGCGGGCGATGGTCGAGAAGAGCTGCAGCGAGTCGGCGACGTCCGGGTGCGCCGCCGCCTGCGCGAGCGCGTGCGAGAGGTCCGCGAGCGGCGAGCCACCGGCGGCGAAGGCCTTGTAGCGCAGCGTCACTGGCGCCGTGCCACGCGCGGGATCGGCGGGGTAGGTGCGCACGGTGGTCGCGTCGGCGTCGCGCTCGCCGAGCAGGACGGCCAGGCCCCCGACGAGCTTGGGCAAGAGGGACCGCGCCTCGACCGGGTCGAGCAACGGCCGCAGGTCGCCGAGCAGGCGCCCGACGTAGGTGTGAGAGACGTCGAGGTACTCGTAGAGCGGCGTGCCGCTCGGGCCGAGTGCGCGCCCGTCGGCGTCGCGGCGCGCGGTGAGCGGCGCCTCGACCGCGAAGAAGGGCGAAGGCGCGGGCGCGCCGTCGGTGGTGACGAAGCGCCCCTGCGCGTCGAGCAAGGGAAGGCCGGTCGCCATCGGATCGAGGAACGGCTCGGGCAGGCGGCCGCCATTCGTGGCGACCCGGGCGACCCCGCGCACGTCGCGCCGGACGATGAGGCGCGTCGCGCCCTGGCCGAACGTCGGGTGCGTCGCGAGCAGGAGCGAGTCCGCGAGCTCGAGGTTCGTGCGCGGGCGCGAGAGGACCGGGCGCAAGGCGGCGTCGCGGCGGGTCTCGAGCACGCCCGGCGACGGCTCGCTCGGCACCCGCAGCTCCTCGCGGAACGTGCGCAGCACCTGCTCGAACGCCGCGCGGCCGCGCCCGGGCACGGCGGGGCCCGCGGCGCGGTTGGGATCCGCGTCCTCCGACACGAGGCGCAGGAGCGCCTGCGCGAGCTGCGGCAGCCGTGGGTACGCCAGGATCGGGCGGATGGCGCCGATCGCGACGGCGAGCGGGCGGTAGCCCTGGCGCGCGCCGAGCCGCGCGAACGCCTCGCGGGCGGGGCCGTCGCCCTGCAGGGCCTGCAGGAGGCCCCCGAGGGCGCGCGTCACGCGCGGGAACGTCTCGTCGTCGTAGAGCGCGACGAGGCGGCCGAGCGTGGTCGCGAGCTCCTCGCGCAGGCTCCCGACCTTGCCGCTCCGGACGGCGTCGCACGCCTGTCCGCCCGCCGCGGCGTCCACGAGGGGCAACGGGGCGTCGGGGATCGCGGCGTCGAGCGCCTTCGTGAGGTCGGCGCGCCGCCGGCCGAGCGCCTCGATGCGCGCGACCTCGTAGCCGCGCGCGGTGCGCTGGGCCTCGAGCGCGACCGGCTTGCCCCCGACGTCCACCGCGCCGTCGGCCAGCGGCGGGAGCACGCTCTGGTCCACGGCGGTCGCCCACTTGCCCGCCGCGTCGGGGTGACACACCGCGTGGAACGACGCCCCGGTGACGTCCTCGCGCAGGGACTGCGCCCCGACCCGGTCGCACACCAGGCCGAAGACCTCCTCGCCCAGCGTCCCGCGCTTGGGCGTCCGCCGGGTGGCGTCGAACTCCGTGCTGCACGAGCCGAAGAGGAGGCCACCGACGAGCGCCAGCGCGCGCGCGCGCCGCACGGACGAGCCACGACAGGCCAGGGATTGCCGCATCGTGGCCAGTCTGCGAAATCACGCGAGGTTCAGACAGATAACGGGCGACACCTTTCGACGTGCGTTTCGCATGGCGGCGGAATCGCACCCTGGCTCACAATGTAGGACACGGCCGATGCACCTGAGGGTTCCGGCGGCGTTTCGGCGGAGGTACGGATCGTGTAGAAGCGAGGGGCGGATGCGGTGGTCTCGATGATACGGATCGCGATCTGCGATGATCACCCGGTCTTCCGCGCCGGCGTCACGAGCATCATCAACGATCAGACCGCGCTCGAGGTGGTCGCGATGGTGGGCAGCGTGCGCGAGCTCCGCGAGCGCCTCGCCTCGCTGCCCGAGAAGGTGGATCTCATCCTGCTCGACGTGGAGCTGCCCGGCGAGAGCGGCCTCGACGCGCTGGATTCGCTCGCGCGCGAGCACCGGGTGCTGATGCTGTCGGCGTTCGACGACGCGCGGCGAGTGAAGCTCGCGATGCAGAAGGGCGCCGTGGGGTTCGTGCGCAAGGACTCCGATCCTCGCGAGCTCTTGCGCTCGATCCAGCGCGCGGCGAACGGCGAGACGGTGCTCGACGTCGAGCTCGCGATGCGCGTGGCGCAGTCGCTGCGCGCCGAGCCCGACGAGATAGAGTTCAAGCGCCGCGTGAGCGCGCTGTCGGCCCGGCAGCGCGAGGTCCTCGCGCTCGTCGGGCAGGGCAAGTCGAACAAGGAGATCGGCAACGCGCTCCACGTCTCCGAGGGCACGGCGCGCAACCACGTCGCGAAGATGCTGGCGGAGCTCGAGGTGGCCGACCGCGTGAAGCTGGCGCTCCTCCTCGTGCGCTACGGCGTGTCGCTGTGACGGCGCCGTGAGCCTCGAGGGGCTGCTCGTCTTCTCGTGCCCCACGTGGTTCCTCGTGGGGCTCTGCGCCTTCGCGATGCTCGGCGCGCTGTACCCGGTGCGCATGACGCGCGAGCGGACGTTCCACTACCCGGTCGGCTTCGTGGTGGGCGCGGCGTTCTTCTTCCTCGGGCCGCGCGGCCTGCTGGCGGTGCTGCCGGCCGCGGGGCTCGGCGCCGCGATCCCGTTCCGCTTCGTGCTCACGCTCGACGTCGGCTTCCCGGTGCACCTGCAGCGCGAGCTGCCGGCGGAGCACCGCGAGCGCATCGTCGGCATGCTCGTGGACGGCCTCGCCGCGGTGATCGTCGGCGTCGCCGTGACGCACGCGTTCTACGCGTGGATCGGCCCGGGCGAGTACCCCATCTCGATCGCCTCGCCGCGCGCGGTCCTCACGTTCCTGGCGGTCCTGTCGATGTGGGGCGCGAGCGCGGTCGGCACGCTCGAGATCGTGCGCCGCCTGCGCACGGGCAGCCGCGGGGCCGAGGCGCCGGCCACGCCGTGGCTGCAGTCGCTGGCCTCGAGCGAGTACACGCTCTACTGGATCATGCTCATCGTCACCGGGCCGCTGCACCTCGCCTACCAGGCGATCTACCTGCACGGCGGGCCCGTCATCGCGCTGTCGGTCCTGGTCTTCGTCTTCCAGGTCAACACCATCTACAACCTGTCGACGTACCGGCGCGATCAGCTCCGCGACACGCTGGCGCGGCTCGAGACCACGCAGCGCCTGGCCGCGATCGGCGAGGTGACCGCGCGCATCGCCCACACGACCCGGCACCAGCTCGGCCTCATCGGCATCGGCACGCTCAAGCTCGAGAAGCTCGTCGCGTCGCTCTCCGCCGAGGAGGCCGCGCTGCTCCAGGGCGAGCTGCGCAAGCTCGACGACGTGCGCACGAGCCTGCAGGAGATGCTCGCCGCGGGCCTGCACGCGCCGCCCGAGGAGCCGTCCGACGAGCCGCAGCCGCCGGCGGCGCAGCCCGCGCTAGGCGAGCTCGTGGCGCGCCAGGTGGGCATGCTCGGCGCCAAGGCGGGCGAGCGCGGCGTCGCCCTGTCGCTGGCGCGCAGCGATGAGCCCGTCACCGGCGGTACCCCGGCGCTCCAGCACCCGACGGCGCTGGCCGAGGGCATCTTCAACGTCATCGAGAACGCGGTGTCGCTCGCGCGCAGCAGGGTCGAGGTGCGCTTCGAGAGCGGTCCGCTCGGCACGCTGGTGGAGGTGCTCGACGACGGCCCCGGCATGACCCCCTCGGTGATGACGCGCGCCACGGAGCCGTTCTTCACCACGCGCCCGGAAGGCACGGGCATGGGCCTGGCCATCGCGCGCGGCACGGTCGAGCGCGAGGGTGGGACCCTCGAGATCGGCAACCGCACCGAGGGCGGCCTGCGCGTGGCGTTCGTGTTGCGGCGCAAGCGCGGCCGCGAGTCGCAGTCCTCGCGCGGGTGAGACGGCGCCAGACTGAATGACCGGCCGTGATTCGGGATCACGACCGGCCATTTAGGCGTTTTCTTGCGGGGGAACGGTGTTCCCCCGCGTCGGCTCGCCCCCAGGCTCGCCTCCCCCTCCCCGCGGCTGTTGGCCGCGAGCCGCCTGCGGCGGCTTCATGCAAGCTCAAAGCCCTGGGCGCACCCGAAGTGGGCTGGCCGAACGATCCAACTCCTCGTGATTCCTCCACCGTCGAGGGTTGTCTCCGAATCGCGGCCGGTCATTTAGCGCGCGGGGGCGAGGCGGGAGAGATCGTCGGGCTCGTTGATGTTCTCGAACGACGCGAGCGCCGGGTCCACGGCGCGCAGCGCGGCTTCCTCCAGCCAGCACACGGTGACGTCCCCGAGGAACGACGTCATCTTGCGCGCCCCCGCGACGAGGTGCCGGCGGATGGTGGGGGCGACGGTGCGCGCGTAGCGCGCGACGAGCGGCTCCGCGTGGCCTCCCGTGCGCGGCACCACGGCCTCCGCGGCGGGGGCGTCGGCGAGGAGCGCGAGGACCGCGGGCGCGAGCGCCGGCAGGTCGCAGGCGACCACGAGCACGTCGGGCTCGCGCGCGGCCTCGAGCGCCGAGAGCAGCCCCGCGAGCGGCCCCTGCCCTGCGAAGTCCGCCACGTCGGGCACCACGCGGAGCCCGAGGGCGTCGTAGCGCGTGTCGTTCGCCACCACGAACACGTCGTCCGAGAGCGCCTCGAGCAGACCCCGCGTGCGCTCCACGATGGGCACTCCCCCCACCTCGAGCCAGCCCTTGGCGACGCCGCCGAGCCGCACGCCGCGTCCGCCCGCGAGGATGCATGCGGACAGGCGCATGGATCAGCCGTGCGCGCCGGACAGGGCCAGATCGACGTTCGCGTCGAAGAACGCGGCGACCTCGGCCGACAGCGCGTCCGCGGTCTTGCCGGCGACCTCGATGGGGGCGCCGTAGACCACGCGCACGGGGAGGCCGGGCGTCAGTGACTTGCCGCCCGACGGCAGCACGCGCCGCGTCCCCGAGATCGCGATCGGGACGATGGGCGTGCCGGACTCGAGCGCGAGGTGGAAGCCCCCGCGCTTGAGCGGCCCGGGGCGGCCGGACACGCTGCGCGTGCCCTCGGGGGCGATCCACACCGAGACGCCGCTCCGGATCTTCTCGCCCGCCGCGTGCAGGCTCTCGATCGCGCGGGCGCGATCGGAGCGGTCGATGCAGATCATCTCCGCGGCGCGCATCGCGTGCCCCCACACGGGGATGTCGAAGAGCTCCTTCTTGCCCACCATGCGCACGGTCGGCGACGGCATCGTGGCGTAGAGGACCGGCACGTCCATGTGGCTCTGGTGGTTCGACATGTAGACGTACGCGCGGCCGGGCGGGACGCGCTCTCGGCCCACGACCTCGAGGGCGATGCGCGCCCGCCGCACCGCGCGCTCGCCGAACGCGCGGCACTCCGCGTCCACGCGGCCGCGATCCAGCCGGCCCCGCGCGGCCTCGGCCACGGTCCGGACGCTGGTCCGGGCCACGTCTGCGGCCATCTCGAGCGCGAGCAGGATTCCCACGAGGGCATTCTAGTCCGAACCCACATCGATGCGCGGGAGCTCCGGTGCTTCGATGGGCATCTCGAGCAACTCGCTGCTGAGCTGTGTCTCTCCCGCTCCGCGCTCCGCGCTCCGCGGGTCCCTGCGCCGGTCGCGCCGAAGGCGCGCAACGCCCACATGCGGCAAAGCCTGCGGGCGGCACGCGCTCGCTGCGCTCGCGGCTCAGTGTTCCCTGTCCCGAACCCGGGACAGCCCCTAGAGCACCGATCATGTTGAACCGTGTGCTGCAACGCGGACTTGCGAGCTGTCATGCGAAGAGGCTTCAGGCTCCAGGCTTCAGGCTTCGGGTCTCTGACCCGGATCCGGAGCCTGAAGCCCGAGGCCTGAAGCCC
>CAZQJC010000245.1:0-4490 GCA_964593795.1 uncultured Myxococcales bacterium
GTCGCGGAGTCCGTCATCCGCGTGCGAGAGCTGGGCTTCGGATTGAACCCCGCCCTCACCCGGACGCGGCGCGTGCGCGACGTGGGCACCTACGAGCGGATGTGCGGCGTGCACCTCTCGCTGGGGGCCAAACACGCGGTCTACCCCAAGGCCGGCATCCGCCGCCGCCAGGCGCGGTTCCACGTCGACGTCTTCGCCGACACGACCCACGTCGACATCGACGGCGAGCGCGTGTACGAGGCCGACCGCTACGTCGTCTAGTGCGCGATGCGCCGCACGTCTGGCGCGCCCTCTCACGCTTTGGCGACGGCTTCTCGCCAACGCACGAGCTTGCGCTCGACCTCGTCCTTCGGAAGCGCCGGCGCGAACCGCCGCTCCTCTTTCCAGATCGACGCGATCTCCGCGCGATCCTTCCACGCGCCCACCGCAAGCCCCGCGAGGAGCCCCGCGCCGAGCGCCGTCGTCTCGACCATGCTGGGCCGCACGATGTCGACGCCGAGCAGATCCGACTGGAACTGCATCAAGAGATCGTCCTGTGAAGCGCCGCCGTCGACGCGCAGATCGGCGAGCTCGCGACCGAGATCCTTGCGCATCGCTTCAGCGAGATCGTGCACGAGGAAGCCGATGCCTTCGAGCGTCGCGCGCGCGAGGTGGCCTGCGGTGGTACCACGGGTAATACCGCTGATGAGACCGCGCGCCTCCGGTCGCCAATGCGGCGCGCCGAGACCCGCGAGCGCCGGCACGAAGACCACACCGCCCGAGTCCGGCACGCTGCGCGCCAGCTCCTCCACCTGCGCCGAGCGCTCGATGATGCCGAGGCCATCGCGCAGCCACTGCACCGCCGCGCCGGCGATGAACGCGCTGCCTTCGAGCGCGTAGTGCGTCTCCGCGCCGATGCGCCACGCCACCGTGGTGAGCAGGCGATGGCGCGACGCCACCGGCTCCGGCCCCGTGTTGAGCAACAGGAACGCACCGGTGCCATACGTGCACTTCGCCTGACCCGCCGAGAAACACGCCTGTCCGAACAGCGCCGCCTGCTGATCGCCCGCGATACCCGCGACCGGGATCCCATCGGGCAGCCCCGGCACGTCTTTGGTGCGCGCGTAGAGCTCCGAGGACGAGCGGACCTCCGGCAACAACGCCTGCGGCACCTCGAGCGCGTCGCAGAGCGCGCCGTCCCACGCCATCGTGTGCAGATCGAACATCAACGTGCGCGACGCGTTCGACGGATCGGTCACGTGCGCCGCGCCCGCCTGCGCGCGCCCGCCCGAGAGCCGCCACACGAGGTAGCTGTCGACCGTGCCAAACGCGAGCGCCCCCGTCTCTGCCGCCCCGCGCAGCTCCGGCCGATGCCGCAACAGCCACGTGAGCTTCGTGCCCGAGAAGTACGGATCGAGCACGAGACCCGTCTTGCGGCGCACCTCGGCCTCGGCGCCGGCGGCCTTGAGGCGCGCGCAGTCGTCGGCGGTGCGGCGGTCCTGCCACACGATCGCGCGGTGGACGGGGCGCCCCGTCGCGCGGTCCCAGAGCACGGTGGTCTCGCGCTGGTTCGTGATGCCGATGCCGGCGATCTCGTCTCCGCGGATGCCCGCCTTGCCGAGCGCGTCGGCGAGCGCCTTCTCGACGCTGGCCCAGATCTCGTCGGGGTCGTGCTCGACCCAGCCGGGCTTCGGGTAGTGCTGCGCGAACTCGTGGTTGACCTTGGCGCGCACGCCGAGCGCGGCGTCGAGCACGATCACGGTGGTGCCGGTGGTTCCCTGGTCGATCGCGATGACGTAGCGGTCCATCGTCCCTCCGGCGCGGAGACTACCCGGCAATCCGGTGCTCGAGGAAGCGCGAGACGCCCTCGATCGCGCGCTCGGCCTCGACGTCCACGAAGGTGAGGTGGAACGACTCCGCGAGCGTCAGGACGCGCACGTCGGCGCTCCCGAGGCCCGCGGCCAGGCGCGCCGCGTGGGCATAGGGCGCGGTGTGATCGTGCGTCGCGTGGACGACGAGGGCAGGTGCGCGTACGCGCGGCAGGTCGGCGCGCGCCGCGCGGGCGAGGGCGACGAGCTCGCCCACCGCGGCGGCCGGGATGCGGTCGTACGAGGGCGAGGCCGCACGGGCCGAGGGATCCTTGATGTCCGAGCCGCGCAGCTTGGGCAGCGCCGCACGCGGCCCGAGCCGGGCGAGGAGGCGCGCCGCACGCTCCGCCCAGCCCGGAAGCCCGAGCGGGGTGCCCACCGTCACGAGGGCGCCGACGTCCGCGTGCGCCGCCGCCAGCCGGATGGCGAGCAGGCCCCCCATCGAGAATCCGACCACCGCGCGGCGCTCCGTGCGCCGGCCGAGCCGCGCCCAGGCCGCCTCGGCGGCGCCTTGCCACGCGCGCCACGGGGTCCGCGCGAGCTCCTCGGGCGAGGTGCAGTGTCCCGGCAGCGTCGGGCACTCGACCACGTGCCCGCCGGCGCGGAGCGCGAGCGCGAGCGGCTCGACCTCCCAGGGGGTCCCGGTGAAGCCATGTAGGACCAGCACCCCGGAGCGCACGCCCCATCATCGCGCGACATGACGCAAGGCGCCACGCCCCGGGGACATTTCCGTCGACGTTGGCAGTCGGCGACGGGTGCCCGGCTCGGCTATGATGGGGGCTCGGTGGCAGACGACTGGAAGACCCGCGTCACGCAGGTCCGGCCGAGCGTGCCGGTGCACGGCAACGACTCCGACGCCGCGTGCCTGGTGATGATCTATCCGCCGGGCCCGGGCATGGGCAAGCGCACGCCGCTCGAGGGCAACGAGATGGTCGTCGGGCGCGGAGCAGACTGCGACATCCAGCTCGATCGCGACTCCGTCTCGCGCAAGCACGCGAAGTTCTCGCGGGTCGACGGCTCGTGGCAGGTGGAGGACCTCGGCTCGACGAACGGGACGTTCGTCGGCGACGAGGGCATCTCGAAGCGGCGCCTGCGCGACAGCGACCTCGTGAAGATCGGGAATTTCATCTTCAAGTACCTCGTCGGCACGAACGTCGAGAACGCCTATCACGAGGAGATCTACCGGCTCACGATCTACGACGCGCTCACGGAGGCGGCCAACAAGCGCCACTTCCTGGAGTTCCTCGACCGCGAGCTCGCGCGCTGCACGCGCACCAAGCGGCCGCTGTCGCTGGTCCTGTTCGACATCGACCACTTCAAGCAGATCAACGACAAGCGCGGGCATCTGACCGGCGACCACGTGCTGCGCGAGCTTGCGCGGCGGATCCGCGGCCGCATCCGTCGTGACGAGCTCTTCGCGCGCTACGGCGGCGAGGAGTTTGCGGTGGTGCTGCCAGAGGCGGATCGCGCGCAGGGCCTGAACTTCGCGGAGACCATCCGCAGCATCGTCGCCCGCGACGACTTCGAGTTCGAGGGCGAGCGGTTCCCGGTGCGGATCTCGCTCGGCGTCGCGACCACGGATTCGATCACGGACCCGCAGGTGTTCATCAAGATCGCCGACGACAACCTCTACAAGGCCAAGCGCGGCGGCCGAGACCGCGTGGTGGGTTGACCGTGTCGGCCTCGAAGGTCTCGTCGGGCGCGCGGCGGGCGGCCCGCGAGGACGAGGTCATCAAGGTGCGCCTGCGCGACGGCGGCGCCTTTCTCGATCGCTACGGGATGCGCGACGGCAAGGACGAGGTGTTCCTGGCCGAGGCCCTCGAGCGGCACGTCGGCGACGACATCAAGCTCGACCTTTACTTCGATCACTCGGGCTTCGCTTTCCGCGTGGGCGGGCGCGTGGTGTCACGGCGGCTGACGCGGGCCGGGGATCTCGCGCCGGGTGCGCGCGTGGCGCTCGATCCCGACGACCAGACCATCCGCACGATGATCCTGTCGCACGCTCGCGGCGAGGACATCGACTACCGGGCGCGCTCCGACGAGCGTGCGCGCTGCAAGCTGCCCGTGCGGCTCATCTCGCCGGTGCAGGCCAAGGGCACGGTGGTCGATCTCTCGACCGGTGGCGCGCGCGTCTCGGGGATCTTTCCGCCCGACCTCGGGGTGCTGCTCGACCTCAAGGTGTCGGTCCCGGGCGCGCTCCTCGGGTTCCCGCTGACGGGGCGCGTGGTCTGGCGGCGCCCGGAGGCCGATCCGATGATGGGTGTGGCCTTCGAGATCGAGGGGCGCGCGGAGCGCAAGCTGCGCGACCTCGTGGCCAGGCTCAAGGCCGACGCGAAGCCGCGCCGCCGATAGTGCCGCTCGTCAAATGTTCGACCGGTTTTGCACCTGGAGGGCGACACGGGACCGTGGTGGAGGCGGCACTCGCGAGCGCGGAGCGCGAGCCAACGAGACACCTGGTGCTGCCCGTCCGGGATTCCCCAGGCTTCCAGCTGGTCCGACGAGCGGCCCTAGAGCACCGAACGGGTTGAACTGCGTTGGAGAATGCGGGCTTGCGCAGGCCCGCTGATCCGTGGACGAGCGCCGTCGCTGAAGGCTTCGGGCTTCAGGCCTCGGGCTTCAGGCTCCGGATCCGGGTCAGAGACC
>CAZQJC010000246.1:0-36521 GCA_964593795.1 uncultured Myxococcales bacterium
CCGTGTCGAACGCGGGCACGGCCACGCCGGTCGGGCAGTAGGGCAGCGGGCCGTACTCGGCCGCGTGGCGCAGCACGTCGAGCAGGTGCGGCTCGGTGAAGCCGGGGGCGCCGAGCTGCGTCGCGGCCTGGTAGTAGTACGGTGCGAAGGCCTCGACCTCGGCGTCGCCGTACGCGCTGAGCTGGGCGACGCGATCGAACCCGGCGTAGAGCTCGTCGGGCGTCGCGGTCGCCGCGGGGATGGTCGCGCAGCCGGCGGCCGTGCCGTACTGCCAGAAGCCGAAGCGCATCTCGATCACCGCGTGCTCGAACGCGACGTCGAGGCCGAGCTGGGCGAAGGCCGTCCCCGAGGCCATCATGCGCATCTCCATCGCGTCGCGCTGCGCGAGCAGCACGCGCTGGAACGCCTTGAGCTTGTCGCGGCAGTCGGCGGCGCCGACCTGATCGAGGAACGCCGTGTAGCGCTGATCGTTCGTGCCCATGCTCTGCGGCGCCACGTAGGGCACCGAGGCGTACACGTCGTCGGGGTAGAAGCGGCGGAAGTAGGTGGTCGTCATGCCGCCCTTGCTCGCGCCGGTCGCGAGCCAGCGGCCGGCGTAGAGGGGACGGAGCGCGGCGGCGACGCGGTGGTGATCGGCGGCGGCCTGGCGGATGACGAGCTTCGACCAGTCCGCGGGCATCGGGCGCGACGGCGGGAAGAAGCGGTGCTCGACGGAGATCTGGTTCGCGGAGAGGAGCTGCGTGAGCTCCTCGCGGTAGCCGCGGTCGAACAGGCCATAGCCCTCGGTGCCGAAGACCATCGGGGCCGTGGGCGAGCGGTGCAGGAGGCGCATCCGCTGCGAGAACTGCGCGCCCATCGGCGCGTCGTGGTCGACCGGCTGCTGGTAGGTGATCTCGAACTGGCGGTGGTTGCGGACGTCGCTCGTCACCTCCGTCGCGACCATGCCCGGGATCGAGTTCAGGCGGGCGAGGAGATCGGCGCCGGCTGCGTCGGCCGCCTGGGCGTCGACCGGCCTGGCGTCGACGGGCGGGGGACCGTCGGTGCGCGGGCCGTCACTGCGGGTCGCGTCGGCGCCGGCGTCGGGAGCGCGGGGGCCGTCGGCCGCGGCATCGGCCCGAGGTGCGTCGGCACGGGCGGCCGCATCCCGGGGTCTGCCGGGCCCATCCGTGCCAGCCGCGGGGGCGTCGTCGCCGCAGGCGGCGGTGAGGAGCACGAGGACGAGGGCGAGACGCGCGCGATTCACGGCCGGAAGGTAGCGAAACCAGCGTGCCACGGCGAGAGGTTCGTCGCGCCGCGGGCGGGGCGCCGGCGGGCGCGCTCGCCGGAGGCGGCGTTCTCGCTTGCCCGACCAGTCGCGGTGAACGATCCTGCGCCCTCGATGCATCCAGAGGATTCCAAGCCAGATCCGGCGACCGACGACGCGGACGCCAGCGCGACCGACGACGCGGGTGGAGCAAGCGCCGAGGAGGCCGCCGGGGAGTTCGACGCCGCGCCGCGCACGACGGCCACGGCCCCCGAGTTCAGCGGGGACGAGATGGCGTTCCTCGAGGACGTCCGCACGGGCGCGGATCCCGTCGGTGCGCTCGGCGACGAGGGCCCCGTGGCGGACGAGGCGTCCGGCGACGACGCGTCCGGCGGCGACGAGCTGCCGGGCGATGACCTGCCGGCGTCGCTGCCCTCGCGCATGAAGAGCATCCTCGGAAGCGTCCTGTTCGCCGCCGAGCGGCCGATGAGCCTCAAGCGGCTCAAGGAGCTGCTCGGCGAGCGGGACGGCAAGGCCATCAGGGCGGCGCTCGAGCTCCTGGCGCAGGCGCTCGAGGGCACCGGCATCGCGCTCGTCGAGGTGGCCGAGGAGTGGCAGCTCCGCACGGACCCCGAGAACGGCGCGTGGGTGCAGCGTCAGACGGCCGCCAAGCCGGTGCGTCTGTCGCGCCCGCAGCTCGAGACGCTCGCGATCATCGCGTACCGCCAGCCGATCACGCGCCCGGAGATCGACGAGATCCGCGGCGTGGACAGCGCGAGCACCGTGAAGATGCTGTTCGAGCGGGGCCTCTTGCGCTCGCTCGGTCACCGCGAGGAGGTGGGCCGGCCACAGCTCTACGGCACGACCGACGACTTCCTGCGCTTCTTCCACCTGAGATCGCTCGCGGAGCTGCCGACGCTGCGCGAGTTCCACGAGCTGTCCGAGGACTCGCGGGCACAGGTGGACGCGCTCGCGCAGGGCGAGCTCGAGGACGGCGAGGACAACGCGATGCTGCGCGGCCGCGCCGAGTGGACCGGCGAGCGGCCCGAGTCCGTGGCCCTCGCGCCCGTGGACCCGCAGGAAGACGAGGCGCTCCTCGCCGAGCTCGACGAGGCGGCGGAGCGCGCCGAGCGCGTGGTCGAGACGGTCAACCCCAAGCCAGCACCCCCGGAAACACCCGAGGAAACGAAAGGCAGCCCTTCGTGAGCGATCCCCAGGTTCGACTGCAGCGCTTCATGGCCCACGCGGGCATCGCGTCAAGACGGGCCGCGGAGGAGCTCATCACGGCAGGGAGGGTCAAGGTCAACGGGCGCACGATCACCGAGCTCGGGACGAAGATCGATCCGGATCGCGACGAGGTCGAGGTCGACGGCGCGCGCCTGCGCGTCGAGGACAAGGTCTACCTCATCCTGCACAAGCCGCCGGGGTACGTGACCACGCTGGACGATCCGGAGGGGCGGCCGACCATCCGCGACCTCGTGCCGCCCAAGGTGCGCGAGCGCGTCTACCCGGTGGGCAGGCTCGACTTCAACACCGAGGGCCTGCTCATCCTGACCAACGACGGCGATCTGACGAACGCGCTCCTGCACCCGAGCCGCAAGGTCGAGAAGATCTACCACGCGAAGATGAAGGGCCTCGTCAGCGAGGAGGTGCTGGTCAAGCTGGCCGAGGGCGTCGAGCTCGACGACGGCCTGACGGCGCCGGCGCGCGCGGAGGGCCTGCAGAGCACGGGCAAGCACACGTGGGTCGAGATCGGCATCACCGAGGGGCGGAACCGCCAGGTGCACCGGATGGCCGACGCGGTGGGTCACCCGGTGCTGCGGCTCCTGCGCGTGGGGTTCGGGCCACTGGATCTGGCGGGGCTCAAGCAGGGGCAGTCGCGCGAGCTGCTGCCGTCGGAGGTGTCCGCGCTGTGGGAGGCCGTGGGCAAGAAGGACGAGGGCGAGCAGGCGGCGAAGGTCCTGGCGCGGCGCGTGGCGGGCGGAGGTGGCGTGGAGCCGCTCGGGCGGGCGATGCGACTGCGGCCGGGCGCGCGCGCGGAGGAGTTCCGCGAGCCGCCCGGTGAGCGGCGTTCGGAGCGACCCGCGCGCACCGAGCGGAAGGAGCGGCCGGCGCGCGCGGAGAGGCCTGCGCGGGAGCAACGGCCGGAGCGCGGGCAGCGGCCGGAGCGCGGACCGCGCCCCGAGCGCGGGGGCGAGCGTTCGTTCGACCGCCCAGCACGCGCCCCGCGCGGCGACTTCGACCGCCCCGCACGGCCGCAGCGGCCCGAGCGCGCAGGCGAGCGGTCCTTCGACCGTCCCGCGCGGCCTCCGGGTGGGGGCTTCGACCGCCCCGCGCGGCCTCCGCGTGGGGGCTTCGACCGCCCCGCACGCGCCCCCCGGGGCGACTTCGACCGCCCGGCGAGGCCACAGCGGCCCGAGCGCGGCCAGCGGCCCGAACGCGGGGGCGAGCGCTCCTTCGACCGCCCCGCCAGGCCTCCGCGCGGCGGCTCCGACCGTCCCGCGCGGCCGGAGCGCGGACCGCGGCCCGAGCGCGGGGCCGAGCGGTCCTTCGACCGTCCCGCGCGGCCGCCGCGCGGCGACTTCGATCGACCTTCTCGCCCGAGGCGCGATGCACCGGGATCCTCGGATCGCCCGCGAGGGCCGAAGCCACCGCGCGGTGCGGTGCGCGGCGCGCGCAAGCCCGAGAAGCCCACGAGGCCCCGCGGCCGCCGCTGACCCATGTCGACCGAGGATCGCGAGCGCTGGGACGCCCGCCACCGTGCGCACGTCCCGCGAACGGCGGGCCCCCTGCCCTTCGTCGCGTCGCAGCGCGACCGACTTCCTGCGCGCGGTGCCGCCCTCGACGTGGCGGGCGGCACCGGGCGTCACGCGCTCTGGCTCGCAGGCCTCGGCCTCGACGTCACGCTGCTCGACATCTCGTCCGTCGCCCTCGGGCTCGCCACCACCGCGGCGGCCGAGCGCGGCCTGCAGCTCCACACCACGGAGGTCGACCTCGACACCGGCGCCTTGCCCCCGGGGCCGTTCGACCTCGTCCTCTGCACCTACTTCCTGTGGCGGCCCCTCCTGCCCGCGGCCGCCTCGGTGCTGCGCCCGGGCGGGCTCGTGATCGTCGCGCACCCGACGCGCCGCAACCTCGAGCGCAACCCGAGCCCGAGCGCGCGATTCATCCTCGAGGAGGGGGAGCTCGCCCGCCTCGTGCCCGCAGAGCTCGAGGTGCTCGAGCTCGCCGAGCGCTGGACCGACGACGGCCAGCACGAGGCGCAGCTCGTCGCGCGGAGGCGCGCGTGAGCACGCGCAAGCCCGCCGACACGCCGCTCATGCGGCAGTACCTCGAGGCCAAGTCGCAGCATCCCGACGCGATCCTGTTCTTCCGGCTCGGCGACTTCTACGAGATGTTCTTCGAGGACGCCGTGCTCGTCGCGCGCACCCTCGAGCTCACGCTGACGACGCGCGACAAGGGCCACCCCGACGCCGTGCCGATGTGCGGCGTTCCGCACCACGCGGCCGCCGGCTACGTCAAGCGCCTCGTCGAGCTCGGCCACAAGATCGCCATCTGCGAGCAGGTCGAGGACCCGCGCCTCGCGCGTGGGATCGTGCGCCGCGAGGTCGTGCGCATCGTGACGCCGGGCGTCGTGCTCGACGAGGACCAGCTCGAGCCGAAGGCGGAGCACCTGCTCGGCGCGGTCGCAAAGGTGGGCGCGCGCTTCGGCCTGGCGATCCTCGACGTCACCACCGGCGAGTTCCGCGCGGCCGAGGTGGGCTCGTTCGAGGCGCTCTCGGCCGAGATCGTGCGCAACGAGCCGCGCGAGCTCCTGTGCGGCGAGGGCATCGACGTCGCGCTCTGCAAGACCGTGCACCCGCGCTGCGCGTACGCCGTCCTCGAGGCGCCCCCCGAGGATCCCGTGCGCGCCCTCGCCGAGGGGCTCGCCGAGGATCCGCGCGCCCTCGGCCTCGAGGATCGGCCCGCCGCCGCCGCCGCCGCCGCGAGCGCCCTGCGGTACGCCCGCGCGACGCAGCCGGCCGGCACGCTGCCGGTGGTGCGCCTCGCGCTCTACGAGCCCGCGGATCACCTCGTCCTCGACGAGACGAGCCGCGCGAACCTCGAGCTCACCGAGACGATGGTGGGGCGCGACAAGCGGGGCTCGCTGCTCGCGCAGCTCGACGAGACGCGCACCGCGATGGGCGGGCGGCTCCTGCGCCGCATGCTGCTCTACCCGTCGCGGCGCGTGGCCGAGATCCGCCGCCGGCAGGACGCCATCGAGCTCCTCGTCGAGCGACACGCGCTGCGCGATGCGCTCTCGGGTGACCTCGCCGAGGTCTACGACCTCGAGCGCCTCGCGGGGCGCATCACGCTGCGCATCGCGACGCCGCGAGATCTCGGCGCGATCCGCGCGTCGTTGCGCCGCGCGCCTGGGCTCTTCGCGCGCCTCGCGGAGGCCACGGGCGCCGAGGTCGCGCCGCCCGAGCTCCTCGCCGCGCCGGACGACCTCGTGCCCGACGCGCTGGCGCTCCTCGAGGAGGCCCTGTGCGACGAGCCGCCGCCGACCACCAAGGAGGGCGGCTTCATCCGCGCAGGCTTCGACGCCACGCTCGACGAGCTGGTCGCCGTCTCCTCGGGCGGCAAGGACCTCATCGCCGCCATCGAGGCGCGCGAGCGCGAGCGCACCGGCATCGCGACGCTCAAGGTCAAGTACAACCGGGTCTTCGGCTACTACCTCGAGGTCACGCGCGCGCAGCTCAAGCACGTGCCCGCGGACTATCAGCGCAAGCAGACGGTGGCCGGGGCCGAGCGCTTCGTGACGCCGGAGCTCGCCGACCTCGAGCAGCGCGTGCTCGGCGCGGAGGAGAAGCGCATCGCGCTCGAGATCGAGCTCCACGCGCGCCTGCTCGCGGCGCTCTCGGTGCTGGCGCCGCGCCTGTCGGTGCTCGGTGGGCGCCTCGCCCTCCTCGACGCGATGGTCGCGCTCGCCGAGGTGGCGCACCGAAAGGGCTGGGCGCGCCCGGAGGTCGACGACGGCGGCCTGATCGAGCTCGGCGAGGGGCGCCACCCCGTGGTCGAGGCGATGGTCCCGCGCGGCGCGTTCGTGCCGAACGACGTGCTCCTCGATCCGGCGGGCGCGCAGATCCTCCTCATCACGGGCCCGAACATGGCGGGCAAGTCCACCGTCATGCGCCAGGTCGCGCTCATCGTGCTGCTCGCACAGATGGGCTCGTTCGTGCCCGCCCGCAGCGCGCGCATCGGGTGCGTGGACCGCATCTTCACGCGCGTCGGCGCGGCCGACAACCTCGCGCGCGGCGAGTCCACGTTCATGGTCGAGATGCGCGAGACGGCGGCGATCCTGCGCCACGCGACGGCGCGCTCGCTCGTCTTGCTCGACGAGATCGGCCGCGGCACCTCGACCTACGACGGCGTGTCGATCGCGTGGGCCGTCGCCGAGCAGCTCCACGAGCGCGTCGGCGCCAAGACGCTCTTCGCGACGCACTACCACGAGCTCACCTCGCTCTCGCGGACGCTGCCGCGCCTGCGCAACTTCAACATCGCGGTGCGCGAGTGGCGCGACGAGATCGTGTTTCTGCGGCAGCTCGTGCCGGGCGCCGCGAGCCGCAGCTACGGCATCCAGGTGGCGCGGCTGGCCGGGGTTCCGCGCGGCGTCATCGCGCGCGCGACGGAGATCCTGAGGAGCCTCGAGACCGGGCAAGGCCCCGAGGGCCTGCGCGCCGAGCGCCAGCAGGACCTCTTCGCCCCACCCGCGCCGACCGGCCCCGTGGCGGACCTCGGCGATGCCCTCGGAGCACTGGACGTGGAAGCGCTGACGCCGCTGCAGGCGCTCAACTGGCTCGCCGACTGGAAGAGCCGTCTCGGTTGAGCCGCGGCGTCTCTGAGGGATCTTCCCCCAGACCACCGCGGCGGAATGCCACGGCGCCCGGCGGCTTCATCTAGTCTTTGCAAAGGCTTACGTTGCGCGTCATTCTTGCAGTCGGAGAAGACATGCGCAGACCAATCCTTGGAGCCTTGCTCGCGCTCGCCCTGCCCTTCGGCGCCACCCCGGCGCTGGCCAAGAAACCCACGAAGAAGCCCGCCGCCGCCGCCGCCGCTGCCGCCCCGAAGGCGGCCACGCCGAACGCGCGCGCCGTCGAGGAGCTCGGCGGCCGGTTCAAGTTCGGCGCCTCGACGCAGGAGATCTTCGGGATCCTCGAGGTCGCCGTCCGCGAGAAGCGCTGGGAGGAGGCGGGCAAGCCCAAGGACCCGATCGCGCAGGACCGCGTGCGCGACGACGTCAAGCGCGAGCTCGAGCGCATCAAGGCCACACAGGTCGATTTCCGCGGCCAGGCGACGCCCTGGAACGTGTCGATCATCGACGAGGAGTTCGTGCACGGCAACGAGGAGTCGATGCTCGTGCTCCAGGAGGAAGGCCAGCAGCGCTTCCTGTTCTTCTACTCGGGCCGCCTCTACAAGCAGTACATCGCGTTCGCCGCAGAGAAATTCGAGGGCAAGACCTTCGCGCAGGTGCTCGAGCTCCTGTCGGGCCGCTACGGCACCGGAGCGCCGGTCCAGGCGAAGAACAAGCAGGGCAAGGCCTACATCCGCTGGTACGAGTGGGCGCCGACGGGCGACAACCAGCTCCGTCTGCGCGCGATCGACCGCACGCAGTTCTACTCGTCGTACTGCATCGCGATCGACGACTCACGCATCGCCCAGGTCGTGGACCCCAAGCACGACGCGAAGAAGGCGGCGCAGCAGGCCGGCGGCGATGGCCTGGTCGATCACGTCGCCGAGAAGTCGTCGCAGGAGACCGACGAGAACTCGAACGTCGTGGACCGCGTGACCGGCCGCAAGACCAAGGGCTCGAGCCTCGGCGACGCGAAGAACCCCAAGCCCGAGAAGGCGACCAGCGAGGAAGAGGCCGCCGGCGACATCAAGGTGCGCGTCGACAAGGGCAAGAAGAAGGGCAAGAAGCACTAGGCTCAGGCGACGCGAGCCGCGGCCTTCCTCGACCGGCGCAGCAGGGGATACAGCGTCGGCAGGATGAAGAGCGTGAGGATGGTCGAGGTGACGAGGCCTCCGACCACCACGGTCGCGAGCGGGCGCTGCACCTCGGCGCCCACGCCGGTCGCGAGCACCATCGGGACGAAGCCGAGCGCGGCCACGAGCGCGGTCATGAGCACCGGGCGCGCGCGGCTGTGCGCCGCCTCGAGGGCGGCCTCGGCAGGCGTCGCCCCTGCCCGCTCGGACGACAGCAATCGCGCCATCAGCACGACGCCGTTCAAGACCGCCACACCCGACAGCGCGATGAAGCCGACGGCCGCGGACATCGAGATCGGCATGCCGCGCAGCGACAGCGCGACCATGCCGCCCACGGACGCGAAGGGCACGTGCGTGAGGATGATGAGCGCGGGCGCCAGGTGGCGGAAGGCCACGATGAGCACGACCAGGATGAGCGCCAGCACCGACGGCACCACCACGGCCATGCGGCGCTCGGCCGCGCGCAGCGTCTCGTACTGACCGCCCCACTCGGCGCGGTAGCCCTTCGGCAGCGGCTCGCGCGCCGCGCGCGCCTGCGCCCCCACCACGACCTGCCCGAGATCGGCGCCGCGGACGTTGAAGCCCACCATCAGCCGGCGCTCGCCGCCCTCGTGCTGCACCATGCTCGGCGACGCCACGGTGCGCACGCCGGCGAGGCGCGAGAGCGGCACGGTCGCGCCGCTCGCCGTGGCGACGGGGAGGCGCCCGACGTCGAACGCCGTCGTCCCGCTGCCCGCTCGCAGCACGATGGGCACGCGCGTCGGGCCGTCCCAGGTCTCGCCGACCAGGATGCCCGCGCGCACCGCGCGCACGAGATCCAGCACCTCGGCCACCGGGAAGCCGTGCTGCGCGGCGTCGAGCGGCCGGGGCGTCACCTCGACGAGCGACACGTCGGGCGGCGCCAGCACACGGACGTCCACCGCACCGGTCTGGCCGCGCACCTGCGCCGCGACGCGCTCGGCCAGCGCGCGCAGGACGACCAGATCCGGTCCGAACAGGCTGACGTTGACGTCGGTGACCGCGCCGCCGAGCAGCTCGTTGAACCGCATCTGGATGGGCTGCGTGAACGCCGGATCCGCGCCCGGGGAGCCCTCGTCGATCACGCGGCGCAGAAGCTCGATGAGGCCGTCTCGACCGAGGCCGGGGCGCCAGCTCGCCGCCGGTGAGAGGCGCACGAAGACGTCCGCCTGCTCGAGGCCCATGATGTCCGTCGCGATGGCGGGGCTGCCGATACGCGAGACCACCTGCTGCACCTCGGGCACGCGCTCGCGCAGGAGCGCCTCCATCGCCGAGGCGTCCGCGACCGCGGACTCGATGCTGGTGTCGGGATCGCGCGTCGTCTGGATGACGAGGTCTCCCTCGTCGAGCTGCGGCGTGAACTCGCTGCCGGCGCGGACGTAGAGCACGCCGCCGATCCCGAGGAGGGCCAGCGCGCCCGCAGCGACGGCGCGAGGGCGGCGACGGGAGCCCTCGAGGAGCGGGAGGTAGAGGCGCATGAGCGCGCGCACGAGGAAGGGCTCTCGCGCGGGGACGTCGCGCTCGCGCAGGAGGAGGCCCGCGGCCGCGGGCACGACCGTCAGCGCGAGCACGAGCGAGGCGAGGAGCGCGAAGACGACCGTCAGCGCCATCGGCCGGAACAGCTTGCCGTCCACGCCCGACAGGGTCAGCACCGGCACGTAGACGAGCAGGATGATGACCACGCCGAAGAAGACGGGCGAGGCGACCTCCGCGGCCGCGTGCGCGACGCGCTCGTGCATGGAGGCGTTGCCACGCCCGCGCTGGAGCGCGTGGAACACGTGCTCGACGAGCACCACCGCGCCGTCGACCACGAGCCCGAAATCGATCGCGCCGAGGCTCATGAGGTTGCCCGCGGTGCCGGTCGCGACCATGCCCGCGACGGCGCCAAGCATCGACAGGGGGATCACGGCCGCCACGAGGAGGCCCGCGCGCAGGCTGCCCAGCATGAGGAAGAGCACCGCGACCACGAGCGCGCCGCCCTCGACGAGGTTGCCGCGCACCGTCCGCAGCGCGCCGCGCACGAGCTCGCCGCGGTCGTAGACGAGCTCGACGCGCACGTCGTCGGGCAGCGCCTTCTCCACCGCGGCCAGGCGGGCGCGGATCCCCTCGACCACGTCGAGCGCGTTCGCGCCGCGGAGCATCTGCGCCATGAGGTAGACGGTCTCGCCCCGGCCGTCCGCGGTGGCCGCGCCGATGCGCGGCAGCGCCCCCTCGCGCACCGCCGCCACGTCGGCGACGCGCACGACGCCCCCCGGTCCCCCCGCGGCCACGAGCGCGTGGCCGAGCTCGCTCGGCCCCTGGGGATGCGCCACGGCCCGCAGGAAGGCCTGCCCACGGCCCGCGGGGACGCTGCCTCCAGGCGCCGCGCCGGTCGCGCGCTCGAGGCTCTCGCGCAGGCGCTCGAGCGTGAGCCCCCGCTCGGCCAGGCGCACCGGATCCGCCACCACCTCGAGCGTCCGGCGGTGACCGCCCCAGGTGTTCACCTCGACGACGTCGCGCGCGGCGCGCAGCGCGGGCGCCACCGTCTGCACCGCGAGCTCGTAGAGCTGGGAGGTCGTGCGCGCAGGTGATCGCAGCGTGACGTGGAAGACCTCGCCGAGGCCGCCCGACAGCGGCCCGAGCTCGGGCATCTCGACGCCCGCAGGCAAGGCCCCGCCCAGCGCCTGCAGCCGCTCCTGCACCGTCTGGCGCGCGCGGTACGGGTCCACCGCGTCGTCGAAGATCGCCGTCACCGACGAGATGCCGTAACGCGACAGGCTGCGATGCCGCTCGAGGCCGGGCATCCCGCCGAGCGCGATCTCGATCGGACGCGTGACGCGCCTCTCGACCTCGTCGGGCGTCAGACCCGGCGCGCGCGTCAGGACGACGACCTGGTTGTTGGTGAGATCGGGCAATGCGTCGAGCTCGAGCCGCGTGACGAGCGCCCCGCCCCCGAGCACGAAGAGCGCGAGGAGCCCGAGCGTGGTCCCCGGGCGGTCGATCGCCGCGTGGACCAGGCGCGCGATCACGGTCGGATCCCGCGGGCGTCGGCCGCGATGGGCTGGCCGACGCGGAGCTCGCCGCGCACGAGCGCGTCCGCGCCGGAGGACGAGAGCACCTCGACGTCGACGCGCCGCTCGACCGCACCGTCGCGCACGAGCACGAACGCGCGCCCACCCGCCGCGCCGACGGCCGAAGCGGGCACCACCACGAGGCCCACCGCGGACAGGGGCAGGACGCGCAGCGTGCCGCGCTGCCCGTGCGTCAGGGATGCGGCGGAGGCAGGCTCGAGCCAGTACAGGCGCGCCCCGTCGCGCGCGTCGACCTCCGGTGCCCGGGCGAAGAGGCGCAGCGGCACGCGCTGGCCCGCCGTCGTCTCGAGCTCGAAGCGGGCGCCCTCGGGCGCCTCCTGGACGAGGCGCGCCTCGATCCGGCGCCCGCCCTCGCCGATCACGCGCGCGATGGGCGGCCCCGAGGTGTCGCGGACCTCGCCCACGGCGCCCGTCACCTCGACGACCACGCCCGCGATGGGGCTGCGCAGCGTCACGGTGCCGTCGCCGCCCACCAGCGCGGGTGCGGTGTCCTCGTCGAGGCCAGCCGCGCGCAGGGCCGAACGCGCCACCACCTCGTCGGCGCGCGCCTCGGCGAGGCGCGTCTCGACCTCGGCCACGTCCGACAGGCGCGCGAGGCCGTCCTTGCCGAGCCGCTCGAGCTGGGCGCGCCGTCGACCGTACGCCTCGAGGCGCGTTCGCGCCGCCACGAGGCCCCCCGCCGCGCGCACCACGGACGGCACGAGGAGCTGCGCGATCCGCGCGCCGCGCGCCACGCGCGCCCCGGGGCGCGTGAGGATCCGGACGATGCGCCCCTCGGCCGGCGCGCTCACGAGCCCCACCGACTCGGGGCTCACGCGCACGGTGGCAGGGGCCTCGAAGAGCGACTCGCCGGCCGGGGCGCGCGCGAGCGTCGTGCGCGACGCCAGGCTCGACGCCGCGGGCGCGGCTGCGGGCTCGCCGCGCGCAGACGGATCACACGCGAAGAGGACGAGCACCCCGGCGGCGAGCGCCCTCACCGCCGGTCCTCCAGCGACGCAAGGAGCAACCACGCGCGGACGCCCGCCCAGGTGCTCCGCGCCTCTGCCCGCGCGAGGCGGACCTCCGCCGCGACGGCCGTCCGGCGCGCCTGCAGCACCTCGAGGCTCGTCGCGTCCCCCGCCAGGAACGCACGCTGCCGCAGGGTCGCCGCGCGCGCGGTGGTCGGCGCGAGGCGCTGCCGCAGCTCCGCCAGCACGCGGCCGGCGTGCTCGACCTCGTGCAGCGCCACGGCCAGCTCGCTCGCGGCCGCGACCGCCGCGTCCTCGGCCCCGCCCTCGGTGCGCTCGGCCTGCGCGGCCAGCACGCCGCGCTCGCGCTCGCCCCGCTCGAGGAGCGGCAACCCGAGCCGCGCCTGCAGCGCCAGCACCGTCGCGCCCACCGCATCGCGCGAGGCCAGCACGCCGGTCTGGAGCCACGCGCCGCGCGCCGCGTGCTCCTCCGCCAGCCGCGCACGCTCGGCGTGGCCACGCAGCCGCTCGGCCACCACCTGCGGCAGCGACGCGGCGCGCGCGACGATCGACGGCCACTCGGCCTGCGCCGGAAGGCGCGGCGCAGGCGGCTCGCCGGACGTGACGATCGGCTCGCCCTTGCCGATCCCGGCGGCGCGCGCCAGCTCGATGCCCCGCTCGAACACCTCGCCCTCCGCGGCCAGCTCCGCCAGGCGTGCCTCGACGGCATAGGCGGTCGCGTCGGCCACGTCCGCCTGCGTCACGGCCTGCGCGAGCGCGGCCCGCTCCACGAGGTCCACCAGCTCCTCCGCGAGCGCGCGATCCCTGCGCAGCGCCTCGAGCGCCCGCTCGGCTCCCCGGAGCTCGAGCCACGAGGCCGCCACTGCGAGGCGACGCCCGAGCGCGACCGCCCGCGCCTCCGCGGACAGGGTCTCCGTCTCCGCCCCTGCCGCCGCCCGTCGCGCCCGGCCCGCGCCCGCCAGGTTCCAGGTCTGGGAGAGCTCCGCCACGAGCTCCGGTCCGACCTCTCGCCCCGGGGCCACGCGCGCGCCCGGCTGAAGCGTGAGCTGGGGGTTCGCGAGGACCCGCGCGAGGCTGGCGTCGAGCGCACGCTTCGCCGCGACCGCGCGCTCCGCCGCGACGACCGACGGGGCACGCCTCGCGAGGCCGATCGCCTCGTCGAAGCGCAGCCCGACCGGAGGGGCCGAGAGGAGCCCCGCCAGCAAACATTCGAGTACCATCGCGCCCAACGTGCCCCCGCGGCCACAAGAGGACCATCCGGCGGATGGCGGAAGCTCCGCGATCGCGAGCGATTCCAGCGCGATGGCGCCCCGGCGTGCGTCGAACGACGGACGCCGCTCCGACAACCCTCACCTGCTCCCCCTCGCCCTGATGACCTCGATCGTCGCGCTGGTCGGCTCGGACGTGACGTTCGATCTCCTGAGCGGCGCCTCGGTCGCGCACCTCGCGCTCGAGGCCGGCGCGTGCGTCGTGTCGGTGGCCGGGGTGATCGCGCTGTGGCGTCGCTTCCTCTCGGTGCGGCGCGAGAGCGAGGCGCTCTGGTCGGACCTCGACGCCGCGCGGGCCGCCGCGGCGCGCTGGCGGACCGAGGCGCAGGACCACCTCGGGGGCCTCGGCGCCGCGATCGACCGGCAGTTCGCCCGCTGGTCGCTCACACGCGCGGAGGCCGACGTGGGGCTCCTCCTGCTCAAGGGCCTGAGCCTCAAGGAGATCGCCGACCAGCGCGCGACGAGCGAGCGCACGGTCCGCCAGCAGGCGCTGGCCATCTACCGCAAGTCGGGTCTCGGCGGCCGGGCCGAGCTCTCCGCCTTCTTCCTCGAGGACCTGCTCCTGCCGAGGAAGGCCGACACCTGACCCGCGCGGCCGACGCTTCTTGACGCCCTCGTGACGGCGTGGCACGCCTCCGTCGCGCAACACGAGGAGCCCCCACCGTGAGATCTCGCACGCTCGTCCTGTCGATCCCGCTTCTCCTGCTCGCCTGCGGCGAGCGCTCGAAGAGCCCCGGCGGCACGGGCGGCACGGCGGGCACCGCCGGAACGGGCGGCACGGGCGGCACGGGCGGCGCCGGCGGCTCGAGCACCGCCGCCATCCCGGCCGAGCCCTGCAACCCGCTCGGCCTCGCGGACTGCCTGCTGCCCTTCCCGTCGCTCGCGTTCGAGAAGGACGACCCGCAGAGCCCCACCGGCGTGCGCCTCGACCTCAAGGCCTCGCAGCTCCCGAAGAGCACCGACGGTCCGCTCATCGATCCGGCGCGCTGGAACCTCGCCGACGGCTTCTCGCCCGCGGTGTTCTCGCAGATGGTGTTCCCGGTGCAGGTCGACCCGGCGACGCTGCCGACGTCGAGCGCGCCCGAGAAGAGCCTGCAGCCGGACAGCCCGACGGCGCTCCTCGAGCTCCCGAGCGGCAAGCGCGTCCTGCACTTCGCGGAGGTCGATCTCAACTACCGCGACAAGGATCGACAGGCGCTCCTCATCCGCCCGCTCGTGCGGCTCAAGGAGAAGACGCACTACGCGGTCGTGATCAGGAAGTCGCTCAAGGCGCTCGGCGGCGGCGAGCTGCCGGTGCCGGCGGGTTACAAGGCGATCGCCGACGGCACGATGACCACGAACGCCACGCTCGAGCGGCTGCGCGCGGGCTACCCGGCCATCTTCTCTGCCGCGCAGACGGCGGGCATCGCCAAGGACGACATCCTCCTCGCGTGGGAGTACGTGACCGCGAGCGACGCCTGGATCCAGACGCCCATCAAGGCCATGAAGGACCAGGCCCTCGCGATGATCGGCCCCGGCGCCGAGAACGTCACCTACCGCATCACGTCGATGGAGACGGGCGCGCCCGGCAACGGCTGGAAGTACTTCATCAAGGGCAAGTTCAAGACGCCGCTCTACCTCACCGCGAACGGCGGCGCCGAGGGCGTGTTCATGCCGGACGCGCAGGGCCGCCCGCAGCTCCAGGGCATGTACGAGGCCAACTTCACGCTCGCGGTGCCGACCTCCGCCGACGCCGCGCCCGTGCCGCTCATGATCTACGGCCACGGCATCCTGGGCGCCGCGGACGACGACGGCACCGTCGCGTACATGAAGACGCTGTGCGGCGAGCAGGGCTACGTGATGCTCGCCACCGACTGGTCGGGCCTGACGGGCGGCGACTACGGCACCATCATCGGCGCGCTGTCGGAGTTCTCGAACTCGACGCGCATCACGGACAAGCTGCAGCAGTCGATCGTCAACGCGCTCGTGCTCTCGAAGCTCGGCCGCGGGCCGCTCGTCGCCGAGCCGATGCTGCAGGCGAACGGGCACTCGGCGATCGATCCGACGCGCATCCTCTACCACGGCAATTCGCTCGGCGGCATCATGGGCACCGCGTTCATGGGCTGGTCGGACATCGACCACGGCGTCATGGGCGTGCCCGGCGGCAACTGGAGCCTGCTCATCGAGCGCTCGACGCAGTGGTCGCGCCTGTCGATCGTGCTGACCGGCTCGTACCCCGACCACGTCGACCAGCAGAAGCTGCTCGTGCTCCTGCAGCAGCAGTTCGACCACTCGGATCCGATCAACTCCGTGCCGCTCTACGCCGCGGCCCCGCAGAAGAGGCTCCTCTTGCACGAGGCGCTCGACGACGCGCTCGTGAACAACCTGACGAGCGAGATGCTGGCACGCTCGCTCGGGCTCAAGGTGCTCATGCCGAGCGTGAAGACGCCTTACGGCATCGAGACCACGAGCGCGCCCGCCGAGGCCGCGCTGACCATCTGGGAGCTCGGCGTGACGCCCAAGCCTCCGCTCGGCAACCTGCTCAACGACCAGGACAACGCCGCCCACGGGAGCCTGCGCGGCAAGCCCGCCGTGCGCCGCCAGCTCAAGGAGTTCCTCGCGCCCACGGGCAAGGTCACGGATCAGTGCGGCGGCATGTCCTGCGACTGCACGATGAACCGGTGCGGGTAGTTCGAACCGGTCAGAATCCCAGGCCCGCCGACAGCATCAGGCCGTGGCTGATGTGGCTGCCGCTCGGCTCCACGTAGGTGTTGTTGCGCGAGTCGTAGTAGCCGTCTTCCTTCTCGCCGAAGGTCGTCACGAAGTAGCCGAGCTCGCCGCGCACCTGCACCGTCGACAGACGCCCGAGCAGGATGCCGCCCGCCACGTACGGGGCGAGGCCGCTCGCGCCCGCGCCGCCGAAGCGCGTCCCCATCCACTGCAGACCGCCGCCGACGTAGGGCGTCATGTTCTCAGACCCGAACGGATAATATGCGCCAAGGCGAATGCCTCCGGCGCCCGCGCCGTCCTTGCCGCTCAAGAAGAGCGACACCTCGGCCAGGTAGCTGCGCGCGTCGTAGAGCCAGAACAGCGAGCCGCCCGGCACGGCCGGGTTGCCGTCGCTGCCCGCGCGGTTGGCCACGACGAGGCCGCCGAGGGCGAGCCCGACGACGTGCGTCGCGTGCCGCTTGAGGTGCGGCATCGCCTCGCGCTCCGTGACCGTCTCGATGTTCGCGTTGGAGCGCGCCGGCCGGCCGCTCGCGAGGCCGTCGGCGAGCCGCGCGAGCACCGCGTCGAGGTCGTCCGGGGACGCCGCGCCGAGCTGGTCCTCGTGCACGAGCGCGCCGTCCGGGACGCGGTAGACGGAGAGGTGGACCTCCGCGCGGTTCTGCAGGCGCGTGACCTGCAGGGCCGCGGCGAGGCTCGCCCCCGCCGCCTGCGCCGCCTGCGCCGCCTGCGCGCCCGACGGCTCCGCCGCCGCCTGCCCCGCGACGGACACCACCGTGTAGCGCCCGGTGCGCGCGAGGTTGCGCTTGAGGAGCGCCTGCGCGGCGTCGAGGTAGCCCGGATGCACGTTGATGCCCGAGACAGGCAAGACCGCGATGGTGTCGGCCGCGCCGGCCACGGCCGGGGCGAGGGTGACGAGGAGACCCGCGAGGACGACGTGGGAGAGGCGCATGCCCCCTCGCACTGCAGTGCCCGTGCCGCTGGTCGGACCACGCGAAGTCGCGCGCTTGCGGGACTACCGTCCGCGATCGGTCGCCGCACCGTGACGGAGGTGTCAGGTGTTCGTCGTCACATCCCGAGGAAGGCCAGCAGGTCCGCGAGCTCGGGATCGGTCAGCGCTTCCAGCGAGAAGAAGGGCATCCAGCCGCCCACGCCGAAGAACGCGCCGTGCCGCACCTTCTCGGTCAGGACGAGGCCCGGCGGAAGCGCGGGGAAGTGCTGCGTCGCGAGCGCCCTCGCCTCCTCGGGCAACGTGGGTGCGCCGGGATCGAGCCGGCCGTCGCCCGAGTGCGCCTCGCCGTGGCAGCGCCCGCACGCGCGATCGTAGACCTCGGCGCCGCGCCCGGCGTCGCCCCCGCTCGGAGCGCGCGTGACGGCGAGCTCGATCGAGTACGTCACCGGCGTCCCCGGTCCGGACAGCGTCGCGAGGTACGCGAAGAGCGCGCGGCCGCGGCCGTCGTCGCGATCGATCGGCGTGCTGCGCATGAACGTGGTCAGGCAAGCGTTCACCGCGTCGAGGAGGTCGTCCTCCGCGCCGTTCCAGAACGTGGGGCGCGCGGTCACGCCCGCGAGCGTGCCGCCGACCGCCCGCGACGGCGCGGCTGCGGTGTCGTGGCAGGTCACGCAGGAGGCGCGGTTCTCCCCCTCGCTCGACAGCGAGGCGCGCGTGAACCAGCCGAGGCCCGCGCGTGCGGCGCCGAGCGCCCCGTCGTCGCAGCCGAGGGCGGCCAGCGCGACCAGGATCAGGGCGCGGGCAGCCACGCGGCACCGTTCGGGTAGACGCCGAGCGCGATGGGCGCGCCGAAGGCATGGGTCGCGAGGTCCACCGGCAGGAGCACGCCTGGAGCGCGGCGGTCGCCCTCGCAGACGACGAAGCCGCGGCCCGCGGCGGCCGTGAACACGTGGGGCGAGGTGCAGTCGGTCGGAAGCGGCACGCTCTCGCGCTGCCCTGTGGCGACGTCGACGAAGAGGAGCACGTCGGGCGACCAGGCGGGCACGATCAGCGTGCCTGCCGCGAAGACCCCCTGCTGCGGCGCGGACTGCAGGAACACCGCGCGCCGGTCGAGCATCACGCCCGCCGTGGGGTCGTACACGGAGAGGCTGTGCCCGCTCGAGCTGACGTTCGAGATCCACACGAGGCCGTCAGGCGCGCGCGCCAGGGCATAGGGCTCGTAGCTCGGGTTGCCGGGGCCGCCCGCGGTCGCCGAGACGCGCACGCGGCGCACCGCCGGCGGCTCGGCGCCGAGGTCGATGACCGCGAGCTCGTCGGCGAGCGCGCAGGCGACGAAGAGCGTCCGCTCGTCCTCGGACAGCAGGAGGCCGTGACCGCCGGGGCCGACGCGGATCCAGTCCACGGAGAAGTCCGCGGTGTGGATGCGCGCGACGTACGACTCGAGCTCCGCGGCCGGCGTGCCGTGCGTGAGCGCGGCGACGGTCTCCGCGAGGTTGTAGTGACTGACGTACACCGTCTGCCCGTCCTTCGAGACCACGAGGTCGCCAGGGTTCGCGCGCACCTCGACCCGACCGACGACGGCGAGGTCGCGGGTGTCGAGCGCGAGCAGGTGGCCGGGCGCGGTGCCGGCGCCGTGCGCGCCGTGCGGGCCGCTCGCGCTGCCCGTCACGTAGCCCGAGAGGTTGACGTAGAGGCGCGCGCGATCGGGCGAGACGACGAGGTGGTGCGGCCCCTCGGGCTCGACGGGCGAGAGGCCCACCGGCACGGCCAGCGCGCGCGAGCCCTGCGCGACGTCGACGAACGAGAGCGTATCGGAGTTCCCGTCCGTGACGACGACGAAGCCGTCCGCCCCCGGCGCCGGCAGCGGCGTGCGCGCGGGGAAGAAGTCGCGATCCCCGAGCGCGACCTTGCCCGAGTCGGCGCCGCAGCCGAGGGCGAGCACGAGGAGCACCGACGCGGGGCGCACGCTACGGAGCCCGGGCCGTCACGATCCACGAGCTCGACCCGCCGAACACGCCCTCCGGGCGGACGTACGGGGCCAGCACCTCCGAGACCGCCGCGAGGATCTCGGGCCGCTTTCGCTCGGCCTCCGCGCCGGCCAGGCGCATCACCTCACCGGCAGGCCCGAGCGTGAGCGCGAACTCCATCGCGGCCTCGAGGTCGCGGCCGACGTAGATGTCGCCATCGAAGCGCTCGAAGGTGGGCCGCTCGAAGCCCGCGGCGAGGAGCTGGGCGCTCACGACGTCGGGGCTCGCCATCGAGAACGGCCCCGGGCCACACGTCACCTGGTCGGTCTTCTCGGGCACGGACACGATCTCGAGCACGCGCTGCTCGACCAGGGCGAGGAACGGGTTCTCGTCCTTCTTGCGCCACACCACCATCGAGAGGCGTCCGCCGCTGCGGAGCGCCTTGCGCACGTTGCGGAGCGCCGCGACGGGGCTCGCGAAGAACATCACGCCCATGCGCGAGAACGCGAGGTCGTACGGCCCGCCGAGCTCCGCGGCCTGCACGTCGCCGACGATGAAGCGGGCGTTGTTCACGCCGGCCTCGCTCGCCTCGCGCCGCGCCACCTCGATGAAGCGCGCGGCGGCGTCGATCCCCGTGGCCTGGCCCGCGGAACCGACGCGCCGGGCGAGCACCTGCGTCGTGTCCCCGAAGCCGCAGCCGAGATCGAGCACGCGCTGCCCGGGCGCCGGCTGGCCTCGATCCATCGCCGCCTCGCCGTGGATCCCGAGGCCGGTGCACAGGATGTCGCGGTACTTGCAGAACTTGTCGAAGAGGACCGTGTTCCACGCCTCGATGGCCTCGGCGTTGCCGTCGTACGTCTTGCCTTCCATGACGCCGATGCTAGCGCCTCCCTGGATTTGACACACCGTCCCAAATCTCCTTGACAGGTCGCCTACCGATTGGTAGGGAATAGTTGAACGAACGGTAGGCATGACGCAAGCCGCCCGCAACGCTGGCCCGGACGTCCGCACGCAGATCCTGCGAGAAGCGACGCGTTTGTTCGCTGCGCAGGGCTTCGAGGCGACGTCGCTCCAGGAGATCGCCGACGCCGTCGGGGTGCGCAAACCGTCGCTGCTCCACCACTTCGCGTCGAAGGACGCGCTGCGTCAGAGCGTGCTCGCCGACATGCTCCAGCACTGGAGCGTGGTGCTGCCGAAGGTGCTGCTCGCGGCCACGTCGAGCCACGGGCAGTTCGACGGCGTCCTCGCCGAGACCACCCTCTTCTTCAGCGAGGAGCCCGACCGCGCACGGCTGCTCTTGCGCGAGGCGCTCGACCGGCCGCGCGAGATGCGCGCGCTCATCCGCCAGTACGTGCGGCCGTGGACCAACGTGATCTCGGAGTTCATCGCCAAGGGCCAGACGCACGGGCGCCTGTGGCCCGAGGCCGACCCCGAGGCCTACGTCGTCGTGGTGATCCACCTGCTCGTCGCGGTGCTCGCGACGCGCGACCTGCTCAAGACCCTGCCACCGGAGCGGCTCGGCACCGAGCTCCTGCGCGTGGCGAAGACCGCGCTCTTCAAGCCCGCCGACTGGGTCGCCCAGGAAGCGGCGGCCGATTCCAGGACCGAGCCCGATCCCTCGCAAGGAGCCTGACGATGGCGAACTTCTTCACCGACAACGAGGATCTCCAGTACTACATCGAGCGCGGTCTGGACTGGGACCCGCTCGTCAAGCTGACGGAGCACGACTTCAAGCTGCCCGATGGGCCGAAGTCGACCGCCGAGGCGCTCGACCTCTACAAGGACATCGCGTCCATGATCGGCGAGCTCTGCGCGGAGGAGATCGCGCCCCACACGGCGGAGATCGACAGAAACGGCGTCATCTTCGAGGGCGGCGAGGCGCGCTTCCCGGCGCGGCTGCAGAAGATCTTCGACGAGCTCAAGGCGCGCGAGCTGCATGGCCTCTGCGTGCCGCGCGACCTCGGCGGCACGAACGCCCCGATGCTCGTCTACTACGTCGCCTCCGAGCTGATGGCGCGCGCCGACGTCTCGACGATGGCGCACTTCGGCTTCCACGGCGGCATCGCGATGGCGATGCTCGTCTTCTCGGTGCTCGAGGGCACGACCGAGCTCGACGCCAAGGAGCTCAAGATCAAGAAGACGCGCTGGGAGAAGGAGATCCGCGAGATCGTCCGCGGCGAGGCGTGGGGCTGCATGGACATCACCGAGCCCGACGCCGGCAGCGACATGGCCGCGCTGCGCGCCGTCGGCGAGCAGGACGAGCAAGGCAACTGGTTCGTCACCGGGCAGAAGATCTTCATCACCTCGGGGCACGGCAAGTACCACTTCGTCATCGCGCGCACCGAGAAGATCACGAACCCCGACGACCCGATGTCGGGCCTGAAGGGCCTGTCGTTCTTCCTGGTCAAGACCTACGACGACCTGCCGGACGGCACGCGCAAGCGCCACGTCTCGCTCGACCGCGTCGAGGAGAAGCTCGGGCACCACGGCTCGGTCACCGGGGCGCTCACGTTCGATCGCGCGCCTGCGGAGCTCGTCGGCAAGCGCGGCGAGGGCTTCGCGCAGATGCTGGTGCTCATGAACAACGCGCGCCTCGGCGTCGGCTTCGAGTCGATCGGCCTTTGCGAGGCGTCGTATCGGCTCGCGAAGGCGTACGCCTCGGAGCGCAAGTCGATGGGCAAGACCATCGACCAGCACGAGATGATCGCGGACTACCTCGAGGAGATGCGCACCGACATCCAGGGCATCCGCGCGCTGTGCATGACCGGCGCGATGCACGAGGAGGTCGCGGAGAAGCTCCTGCTCAAGGCGCGGCTCGACCCGAACGTGGACGAGGTGGAGAAGAAGCGCCTCGAGAAGCAGGCGAAGAAGCACAAGGGCAAGGCGCGGCGGGTGACGCCGCTGCTCAAGTACCTCGGGGCCGAGAAGGCGGTCGAGATGGCCCGCAGGTGCCTGCAGATCCACGGCGGCAACGGCTACATGAAGGAGTACGGCGCGGAGAAGCTCCTGCGCGACGCGCTCGTGATGCCGATCTACGAGGGCACGAGCCAGATCCAGTCGCTCATGGCGATGAAGGACACGCTCGGCACGATCTTGAAGGACCCGCAGGGCTTCGTGCGGCGGCGCGCGCAGGCGGCGTGGAGGGCGCGCTCGAGCCGCGACGCGCTCGAGCGGCGCGTGGCGCGGCTGCAGTCGATGTCGTTGCAGGCGCAGCAGCACCTCATGACCAAGACGGCGGCGGACAAGTTCCGCGCCCTGCCCTTCTCCGAGTGGCCGACCGCGCTCAAGAAGGAGTGGGACCCGAAGCGCGACTTCGCGTTCGCGATGCTGCACGCGGAGCGGCTGACGAAGCTGCTGTGTGACGAGGCGATCGCGGAGATCCTGCTCGAGCAGGCACACAAGCACCCGGAGCGGCGCGAGGTCCTCGAGCGGCACCTCGAGCGCGCCGAGCCGCGCGCGCGGTTCCTCGTGGACGAGATCACCTCGACCGGCGGGCGCCTCCTGGCCCGGCTCTCCGGCAAGGACGACAAGGCCCGCGCGACCGGCTGACCGAACCAGATCGGGGTCAGGCAGCACCGGAACCCCGGAGCACCTCAGGAGAACCGATGGCACTTCCGACCAAGCACATCCGGCATCAGCTCCCCGTCATCGCGTCGCTCGGCGGCACCGTGCTCGCCGCGGTGAAGCAGAACCTCGGGCTCGGCGGCAAGAAGTCGCACGGCGCGCCGTCGACGCCGGGGCCGACGATCTCGCAGACCATCCCGCCGCGGCCCGCGGACCTCGTGCGCGACTACGTGCGCCACTGCGGCGGAGACCCCGGCGCGTACCGCGGCGTCCTGCCGGCGCACCTGTTTCCGCAGTGGGGCTTCCCGCTCGCGGCGCGGACGCTCGAGGGCATCCCGTACCCGATGCAGAAGGTCCTGAACGGCGGCTGCCGCCTCGAGGTGCGCGCGCCCTTGCCCGCGGACCAGCCGCTCATCGTCACGGCGCGGCTCGAGGGCATCGACGACAACGGCAAGCGCGCGGTGCTGCACCAGCGCGTGGTGACCGGGACCAAGGAGGTCCCGGAGGCCGTTGTAGGCGACCTGTACGCGATCGTCCCGCTCGGGAGCGGCAAGGACTCGAAGAAGAGCGGCAACGGCGCGCCGGCCAGGAAGGAACGGAAGGACCACCCGCGCGTGCCGCTCGACGCGCTCGAGCTCGCGTACTGGCGCATCCCGGCGGACGCGGGCCTCGCGTTCGCGATGCTGACGGGCGACTTCAACCCGGTCCACTGGGTGCCCGCGTACGCACGCGCGTTCGGCTTCCGGAGCACCATCCTGCACGGCTTCGCCACGATGGCGCGTGCCATCGAGGGCATCGGCCGTGCGCGCTTCGCGGGCGACGCGCAGCGCATCCGCACGTTCGACTGCAAGTTCACCAAGCCCCTCCTGCTGCCCGCACGCGTGGGGCTCTACGTCCTCGGTGACCAGGTCTTCGTCGGCGACGCCCCCGGCGGCGCGGCGTACCTGGTGGGTACCTACTCGACCTCCAGCGGAGGCAATTGACATGTCGGATTTCCTGCTCGATCTCAGCCAGAACCCGCGCGCGCGTCAGCTCGTCAAGACGCTCGGCCTGCCCCTTCCGATGCCCGAGAAGCTCGAGCGGGCCAAGGGACCGTGGGAGGAGCGCCCGCTCCACGACCGCGCGATCGCGATCGGCGGCAAGGGCGCGCTCGTCGCGGCGCTCGCTCCGTCCTTGCAGCGCGCGGGTGCCGACCCGCACGTCGTCGGGGACGCGACCGCGTTCGCCGAGGGCGGCGAGGCCTTCGGCCGTCCCGCGCACTCCCTCGACCTCGCGGCGCTGCCGGAGAACGCGCGCTTCTGGGGCCTCGTGTTCGACGCCTCGGCGATCTCGACGCCCGCGGACCTGCGCGCGCTCTACGACTTCTTCCACCCGCTCGTGCGCACGATCGCGCGCAGCGGTCGCGCGATCGTGCTCGGCCGCCCGCCGGCGTCGTGCGGCGATGCGGCCGCGGCGGCGGCGCAGGCCGCCCTCGAAGGCTTCGTGCGCTCGCTGGCCAAGGAGGTCGGCAAGCGAGGCGCGACGGCGACGCTGGCCTACGTGGCCGCGGGCGCCGAGGGCCGCCTCGGCGGCACGGCGCGCTTCCTGCTGTCGCCCCGCTCGGCGTTCGTGAGCGGCCAGCCGCTGCACCTGTCTGCCGAGGCGAAGGACGTCTACGTCAATGGCGGCGTGCGCTCGCTCGAGGGCAAGGTCGCGCTCGTCACGGGCGCGGCGCGAGGCATCGGCGAGGCCACGGCGCGCCTGCTGGCGGCGGAGGGCGCGAAGGTCGTGTGCCTCGATCGCCCCGACGACGACACGCTGCTCTCGCGGGTCGCGCGCGACATCGGCGGCGGCGTGCTGCTCGCCGACGTCACGGATCCCGAGGCGCCAGGCAAGATCGCCGAGGAGCTGAGGAGCCGCTACGGCGGCGTGGACATCGTCGTCCACAACGCGGGCGTCACGCGGGACAAGACGCTCGCCAACATGAAGCCCGAGGGCTGGGACGGCTGCATCGACATCAACCTCGGCGCGGTCGTGCGCATCACCGCGGCGCTCGAGGACGGTGTCCTGCGCGACGGCGGCCGCATCGTGTGCCTCTCGTCGGTGGCCGGCATCGCGGGGAACATGGGCCAGACCAACTACGCGGCGAGCAAGGCCGGCATCGTCGGCTTCGTCCAGAGCAAGGCGCGGACGCTGGCCAGGCGCGGCATCACCGTCAACGCGATCGCGCCCGGGTTCATCGAGACGCGGCTCACCGCGGCGATCCCGGTCGTGATCCGCGAGGTCGGGCGGCGCCTGTCGAACCTCGGCCAGGGCGGCCAGCCCGAGGACGTGGGCCAGGCCATCACGTTCCTCGCGACGCCCGCGTCGCAGGGCCTCACCGGACAGGTGCTGCGCGTGTGCGGCGGCGCCTTCATCGGCGCCTGATCGCGTGTGGCCGCCTCGGAAGGCGGCCACCCCCCCGCTCTGCGTCTTCGCTCGCTTCGCTCGCTACGCCCTTGCGGCTCGCTGCCGCTCGCCTCGAAAGGAGACATGATGTCGAAGAAGGACAAGTCGAAGCCCGCGGCCGAGGCCCCGAAGACCGACAAGGCCCCCGCGATCGTCTCGGGGCGCTCCGGTCGTCGCGCGGTCGTGGTGGGCGGCGTGCGGACGCCGTTCGTGCGCGCGTTCGCGGAGTTCCTCAAGCTCGACACGATCGCGCTCGGCTGCGCGGCCGTGAAGGGCGTGCTTGAGCGCACGGGCGTGCCGCGCAAGGACATCGACGCGATCGTCTGGGGCGGGGTGATCCTGCCGGGCCTGTCGCCCAACGTCGCCCGCGAGATCGCGCTCGACCTCCAGCTCCCGGCCGAGGTCGAGGGCATGACGGTGACGCGCGCGTGCGCGTCGGGGCTACAGGCGATCACGCTCGCGGCCGCGCAGATCGAGCGCGGCGAGGCGGACATCGTCATCGCGGGCGGGTCGGACTCGACCAGCAACGCGGAGCTCAAGGTGCCGCAGAAGGTGGTGCACGCGGCGGCGCCGATCGCGTTCGGCAAGGCCACGCCGGGCGACGTGCTCGGGATGCTGGCGCAGCTCATGCCGCTCTCGGACATCCTGCCGAAGATGCCGCGCATCGCCGAGCGCACGACCGGGCAGGTCATGGGCGAGGCGGCCGAGGAGATGGCCAAGCGCAACGAGATCGCGCGCGCGGCGCAGGACGAGCTGGCGGCGCGCTCGCACCACCGCGCGGCCGAGGCGATCGCGAGCGGGCGCTTCCAGGACGAGGTGATCCCGGTCGAGGCCCCCGGCGGCCGGTGGGTGCACGGCGACACCATCGTGCGCGCCGACACGAGCGCCGAGCGCCTGGCCAAGCTGCGCCCGGTGTTCGCCAAGGACGGCACGCTGACCGCGGGAAACTCGACGCCGCTGACCGACGGCGCGGCCGCGGTGCTGCTCATGAGCGAGGAGAAGGCGCGCGCCCTCGGGCTGACTCCGCTCGCGGCGTTCCGGAGCTGGTCCTACGTCGGGGTCGACCCGGGCGACCAGCTCCTCATGGGCCCCGCGATCGCGATGCCCAAGGCCCTCGAGCGCGCCGGGCTGTCGCTCGCGGACATCGACTTCGTGGACATCCACGAGGCGTTCGCGGCGCAGGTGCTGTCGGTGCTCAAGATGATGAGCTCCGATGCGTTCTGCCGCACGCGGCTCGGGCGCAGCAGCGCGGTGGGCACGGTGGAGGTCGAGCGCCTCAACGTCCACGGCGGCTCGATCGCGCTCGGCCATCCGTTCGGCGCGACCGGCGCCCGCATGGTCACCACGATGGCCAACGAGCTCCACCGCACCGGCAAGCACACCGCGCTCCTCGGCATCTGCGCGGCGGGCGGCCTCGGCGCCGCCGCGGTGCTCGAGCGCGTCTGACGAAATAACAGCAGCCCGGGTGTCACGCCCGGGCTGCTGGTGCCTATCCAGGACATAGGAGGTCCGAAATGTCCTGGAAGCGCTGGATCCTGGCCGCAACGATCATCGCAGCACCGGCCGCCGTGTGGGCGGCGACCCGCAGCACCCCCGCCGCCTCGGCGGACTGCCCGTGCAAGCCGGGCGACCCGTGTCCGCTGGAGGGCGGCAAGCCCTGCGCGGCCAAGGCGGCGATGGCGCCCGCGGCGGCACCCTGCCCTTGCGCCGGCGGCGGGAACGCGACAGCCTCGCACACGTGACGGATGTGCTGGACCGCGACCTCGGCGCCCTCGCGGCGGGAGACCGCAGCGCGTTCGATCGCGTGTATGCGGCGGTCGCGCCGCTGTACGAGCGCGTCGCGACGCGGGCGCTCCGCTCCTCCGCGGACGCCGAGGACGCGGCCCAGCAGGCCTTGCTCAATGTATTCGCACGGGCGCATGAGTACGATCCCTCGCGCGGCAGGGCCCTGCCCTGGCTCGTCGCCGTCGTGGCCAACGAGTGCCGCACGCAGCGTCAGCGGGTGCGCAGGCGACGCGAGGACGCGGATCCCCCGGATCGCGCCGCGGAGGGCCTCTCGGCCGAGGAGGCGCTCGCGGAGCGCGAGCTGGTCGAGGCGGTGATGCAGGCGCTGGGCACGCTCGCCGCCGAGGATGCGCGCACGATCCGCGCCGCGCTCGAGCTCGGACCGCGGCCCGACGTGCCCGCGGCGACGTTCCGCAAGCGCCTCGAGCGCGCGATGGGTCGGCTCCGCACGGCCCTCGGTGCGCGGAAGGGAGGTGCGCTGTGATCCCCGAAGCGCTGCTCCGCGGCCTGGCGCGACGGCGCTACGAGCTCGCCCGCGCGCGCGTCGGCCTCGGCCAGGCGCTGTGGGCGCTGCCCTTCGTCGGGGCCTCGCTCGCCGGGTGCCGGCACACGGCGTGGTCGATCGCCGGAGGCGCGCTCCTGTTCGGTGTGCTGGCGGTCCTCGGCTGGCGCGGCCAGCGCTGGGGGCGCGCGATCGCGCCGGGGCTGCAGGCAGCCGTCGCGCCGGTCCTCGTGCCCTACGTCATGCGCGCCATCAGCGGGGACCACGGGTGCGCGGGCGACTGCGTGCGGCACTGCCTGACCCTCTGCATCGGCGCGGGGCTCGTGGGGGGATTCGTGGTCGGCCTCCGCGAGCGCGGGCGGCCGCCGCTCGATCTGGCCACCGCGGGGGCGATCGCGGTCCTCGCGGGCTCGCTCGGCTGCATCACGGGCGGCCTGCCGGGCCTGCTCGGCATGGCGGCGGCCGTGGCGGTCGTCGGGGCTCCGCTGGCGCTGCTCGTCCCCGCGCGTCGATGACATACGCGGCTCGGATGCGATTCTTCGGCCCGCTCGCGCTCCTCGCGGCGCTCCTCATCCAGGGAGCGCCGCACGCGTGGGCCGGCGCGTGTCCTGGTTGAAGCAACCCCAGCCTCCCGGTCGGGGGGACCGCGACCACGAGCGGTGTCCAGCGCGGGCAGCTCTCGCTCGACCTGTCGACCACGATGTCGCCGGCGATCGCGGCCAGCCACACGGCCGTCGAGTACGTCGTGGGCGGCGGCAGCGAGGTGGTCACGCACGACCAGTCGATCACGCTGTCCGACACGCGCCTGCAGGCTGAGTACGGGCTCGCCACGGGGCTCGGCGTGGCGACCCTCGTGCCCCTGCGCGTGTTCTCGACGAGCATCCGCTACTTCGATCGCGCGGGCAGCGAGGTGCAGATCGAGAACGCCGGCGTGCACCACCGGAACGAGACGCTGGTCGGCATCGGGGATCCCTGGCTCTACGGGCACGGCTCGCGCGTGCTCGGCCAGTGGACGCTCGACGCGCGGCTCGGGGTGACCCTCCCGCTCGGCGGGATCGAGCCGAACCCGTACGCGCTCGGCGATCGCGGCCTGCCGCACGAGCACGTGCAGCTCGGGACGGGGATCTTCGCGCCCATCGTCGCGGGGACGGTGCGCCGCGAGCTGGGACCGCTCGACCTCGTCGCCTTCGGCCTGACGGTGATCCCGCCCTACCACAACCGCGTCGGCTGGAAGCCGGGCGTGCGCTACGCCGGCGGGCTCCTCGCGGGGAGCGCCCTCGGGACGAAGACGCTCTCGGTCCAGGGCGGCGTGGAGCTGTCGGGCGAGACCGCGGAGGAGTGGGAGGGCTACCGGCACCCCGCGCTCGATCAACAGGACGGAAATCTCGGGCGGCTCGACCTGCTCGCGTCGGTGCGGGGCAGGTGGCAGGTCGCGCCGAGCTGGAGCGTGGGCGCAGGCGTGCAGGTGCCGATGTGGGTCGACGCCGTGGGCGGCCAGGTGAGCTACCCGGTGATCGCGACGCTGAGCGTGGGGTGGACGATCGATCTCGGGGGCAAGCCCGAGGTGAAGGCTGCGGAAGAAGACGAGCACGGGCACGAGCATGGGCACGAGCATGGGCACGAGCACGAGCACGGGCAGGTCGACGTCGGGGTGATCGCGGATGCCGGGCAAGCAGTGGAGCTCGTTCCGGTGGCGGGCAAGGTCACCGTATTCGACTTCTGGGCGCCGTGGTGCCAGCCGTGCAAGGAGCTCGATCGGGCGCTGGAGGCGGTGAGCGAGGTGTTCCCGGGGCGGCTCGCGATCCGCAAGGTCAACGTCGTCGACTGGGAGAGCGCTGCGGCCCACCGCTACCTGAACCCGACGCGCTCGGGGCTGCCGCACCTCGTCGTGCACGCCGCGGACGGGCGTCGCGTCTTCGCGCAGAGCGGCGACCCGGAGCTGCTCGCGCAGCGCGTCCGGCGCGTCCTCGGCGGCGCGGCGGATCCGCCGCTGTCGCGGGGCAGGATCGCAGTGGAGCTGGCCGACGATGGCTTCCACCCCGCGGACGCGGCGGTGCCGGTCGGCGAGCCGATCACGCTCGTCGTCACGCGGCGTGGCACGAGCGCGTGCACCGCGCAGGTGACCCTGGCGGGTGCGGGGTTGAAGACGTCGCGCGCGCTCCAGACCGGGGTGCCGGTGGAGATCGCGGTGACGTTCAAGGAGGCCGGGATCGTGCGAATGACGTGCGGAATGGAGATGATCGAGGGGGCGATCGAGGTGCGCGCGGCAGCGCGATGACCGGCGCGGGGATCAGGGAGTGCGAATCACCAGCAGGCGCTCCTCGGTCAGGTCGGCGATGGCCCAGCGGACGCCCTCGCGGCCGAGGCCGCTGTCCTTGACGCCGCCGTAGGGCATGTTGTCGACGCGGAAGCTCGGGACGTCGCCCACCACCACGCCGCCGACGTCGAGCTCGTCCCACGCCCGCTGCGCCTTGTGGAGGTCGCGCGTGAACACGCCCGCCTGCAATCCGAAGCGCGAGTCGTTCACCTCGGCGAGCGCATCGTCGAAGCGCTCGAAGCGCCCGAGCACCGCGACCGGGCCGAAGGCCTCCTCGGCGTAGAGCGCGCAGTCGCGCGGGACACCCTCGAGCAGCGTCGCCTCGTGCATCGCGCCCTGCCGCCGGCCGCCGCAGAGCACGCGCGCCCCACGCGCCACCGCCTCGCCGATCCACCGCTCGAGCCGCGCCGCCTCGCCTGCGTCGATCATCGGCCCGAGGAACGTCTCCTCGCGCTTCGGGTCGCCCATCACGAGCGCGCGCGCCGCGGCCACCAGCTTCTCGCGGAGCTCGTCGTACCGCCGCGCGTGCACGAGGATGCGCTGCACGCTGATGCAGCTCTGGCCGGACTGGTAGAACGCGCCGAAGATCAGCCGCGGGACGACCGCCTCGACGTCGGCGTCCTCGTCGACGATGCACGCCGCGTTGCCGCCGAGCTCGAGCACGACCTTCTTCCGGCCCGCCTTCGCCTTGAGCGCCCAGCCGACGGCCGGCGACCCGGTGAAGGAGAGCAGCTTGAGGCGCTCGTCCGTCGTGAAGAGGTCGGCCCCGTCGCGATGCACCGGCAGGACGGAGAACGCACCGGGCGGGAGGTCCGTCTCGGCCAGCGCCTCCGCGATGATGAGCGCCCCGATGGGCGTGCGCGTCGCGGGCTTGAGCACGAAGGGGCAACCCGCGGCGATCGCCGGCGCCACCTTGTGCGCCGTCAGGTTGAGCGGGAAGTTGAACGGCGAGATGAACGAGCACGGCCCCACGGGCACGCGCTGGGTCATCCCCCGGTAGCCGCGCGCGCGCGCCGAGATCTGCAGCTCGAGCACCTCGCCGCCGATGCGCGTGGCCTCCTCGGCCGACACGGAGAACGTGTCGATGAGGCGCGCGACCTCCCCGCGGCTGTCGCGGATGGGCTTTCCCGCCTCGATGCACAGGGCCATCGCGAGCTCGTCGGCGCGCGCGCGGAACCGGCGCACGCAGTGCTCGAGCACTGCCTTGCGCTCGTACGGCAGGAGGCGGCGCATCGGCTCCGCGGCGCCAACGGCCGCCGCGATCGCGCGCTGGATCGCCGGCGCGTCCGCGAGGGCCACGCGCGTCGCGACCTCGCCTGTGTACTTGTCGGTGACCGCGAGCTCGGTGTTCGGCTGCTCCGGACGGTTCGCGACCCAGTAGGGATAGGTGGCCTGCAGCATCGCCTCGAGCCTCCCGCCAGCGCCCGGCTGGCACGTGGGTGACACAATGTCGGCCGCGCCCAGCCCTGCGCAAGGCTTTCCGCGCGGCTGAGTGTGGGCTGCAACTGGTGCGCGCTCCCCGCCGTCACTGCGGAATCTGCCAGGGACGCCGCTGGCCGCCCGGGGGCACATCGCTTGCAGCATCGACGATCGCGATGGCGCAGATCGACACCGTGCTGCTGGTCGACGACGACGACGAGGTGCGCTCGATCGGCGAGCTCTGCCTGGGTCGCGTGTGGACCGTGCTCGTCGCCGCGAGCGGTCGCGAGGCCCTCACCCTGGCGGAGCGCGAGCGCCCGAGCGTCGCGCTCATCGACCTGTGCATGCCCGGCATGGACGGCGTGGCCCTGCTCCGCGCCTTCCGGGAGCACCCGGGAACCGCCGACCTGCCCGTCATCTTCCTCTCCGCAGGCATCCAGCCGGACGAGGTCGATCACTACCGAGCCCTCGGCGCCCTCGGCGTCATCCCCAAGCCCTTTCGGCCCCTCGAGCTGCCCGCCCTGATGCGCCGCCTCGTCCTGGAGGCGGGCGCGTGACGGCCACCGTCCTGGTCGTGGACGACGACGCGGCGTTCCGCGACATCATCGGCACGGCGCTCGAGGGACGCGGCTATCGCGTCGTGCAGGCGAGCACCGCGCGCCGCGCGACGGCGATGCTCGATCGGACGCCCCCCGACCTCGTCGTCGTCGATGGGCTCCTCCCCGACGAGACGGGCGTGCACTGGATCGAGACCCTCCGCGGCCAAGGTCGCTCCCTCGACGTCGTGTTCGTGTCGGCCTTCTGGCGTGACCTCGGGTCCTTCCGGCACCTGACGGCCGACCTCGGCGTTCGCCTCGTCGCGCAGAAGCCGATCTCGGTCGAGCGGTTCGTGGACCAGATCGGCCGCTTGCTCCCCGCGCCGAACGCCCCCGCACCTGCCGCGCCCCCGGAGTCCAGCGCCGTGCAGGGCGCGCTCACGCGGCTGGCGCAACGCTTCGCGCGCTCGCTCCCGGTCCGCGCGCACCAGATCTCCACGCTGTGCGCCAGGCTCGCCGATCCGTCCGCCTCGCCGAACCTGATCGCCCAGGCGACCACGCTCGCGCATCGCCTCGCGGGGACCGCCGGCACGTACGGCCTCGAGGAGGTAGGGCTCGCCGCCCTCGCGCTGGAAGGTGCCCTCCGGGCCCTCGCGATCGCCGGCCCGGTGGAGGACGTGCAGCACGCCGTCTCGGCGCTGGAGGCGGCCGTGCGGCTCGCGACGCCCCCCGCGCGCGAGCTGCCCAAGAACCCGCTCTTTCCGCGCATCCTCCTCGTCGAGGCCCCCGCGCTCGAGGACGCGGCCGCGGTGGCCTGTCACGAGCGCCTCCTCGCCCTCGAGTCCTCCACGTACGCGACCGCCCTGCCGCGCCTGCTGCGGAGTCCCCCCGCGGTCGCAGCGCTGCACCTCGAGCGAGCGACCCGCGCCCGCGCGCTCGCCCTCGGCGTCGTGCTGGGTCAGCGCCGCAACGGGCGCCCGGTCCAGGTCGCCTACCTCGTGTCGCCCGACGACGATGGCCTCCTGCGCGACGCGGCACGCCTGCCAGGCGTGACGGTGATCCCGGATTCGACCGAGCCGGCCGAGCTCGCGCGTCTCCTCGAGAGCCTGGCGCTTCGCGCGACCGCACCCGCGGGCCGCGTCCTCGTCGTCGCCGACGAGCCCAGCAGCGCCGCCCAGCTCCGCGAGGTGCTCGAGCAGGCCGGGCTCGACGCGGTCACCACGACGGATCGAGGCCACACGCTCGAACGCCTGGAGCTCGAGTCGTCCGACCTCCTGCTCCTCGATCTCGCCGGGCACGACGACGTGCCGGAGCTCGTCCAGCGCGTCCGCGCCCACCCGGCGTGGCAAGGCGCACCCATCGTGGTCCTCGCGCGCACCATCGATCCGGAGCTCGCGGCGCGCGCCTTCTCCGCCGGCGCGGACGACGTGATCGCGGGCTCGCTCACGCCCGGGCGCGTGCTCGCGCGCATCTCCCAGCGCATCGACCACGCGCGCTCCGTGCGGTCGCGGGCCGGGCTCGATCCCTTGACCCAGCTCCCCTCGCGAGGGCGCTTCCTCGACGCGCTCGGGGCGACGCTCGCGGAGGCGAGGCGTCACCTGCACCCCACCGTGGTCGCGCTCCTCGACGTGGACGGGCTCGGAGAGTGGAACGCGCGTCATGGCAGGAACAGCGGCGATCGTCTGCTCCTCTCGCTCGCCCGGCTGCTCGAGTCGCGCCTGCGCGCGGAGGACCTGCGCGCTCGCCTCGATCAAGGGACCTTCGCGCTCGCGTTCGCGCAGTGTGATGCAGGCGCGATCCGCGCCGTGATCCAGGGCGTGCTCGCGGACTTCTCGTCGAGCGCGGCGTCACCGCACGGCGACACCGCGACGTTCAGCGCCGGCATCGCCGCCGGACCCGAGGACGGCGACGACGCGGAGACGCTGGTCTGCACCGCCTTCGAGCGGATGGTCGAGGCGAAGGTGGCGGGCCGCGATCGCGTCGTGAGCGGAGGAGAGCCATGACCCTGTCATTCGTGAAGGACCAGCACGACACGATGCGGTTCGGGGGCGGGCGCTCCGTGGGGCCGCGCCAGCCGCGGCTCGCTCCCGGCCACGTGCTGTCGGGCAACTACGAGATCCGCGCGCTGCTCGGGCAGGGCAGCATGGGCGAGGTCTACGAGGCGGACGACCGGCTCCTCGGGCGCGTGGTGGCCATCAAGACGCCTGCCCTCGACCTGCCCCCCGGGTCACCGTCGCTGCTCGCCGAGGCCCGCGCGCTCGCGGCCGTGCACCACCCGTGTGTGGTCGAGGTCCACCTCGTCGGCTGGGACGGCGACCTCGAGTATCTGGTCATGGAGCGCATCTACGGCACGACGCTACGGGTGCAGATGGAGCAGGCGCTGCGCACCGGGCACCGGCCTCCGCTCGACCACGCGCTCGATCAGCTCACGACGCTCGCGGAGGCGCTCGCCGCCGTGCACCGCGCCGGCGTCTCGCACCGCGACGTCAAGCCGGAGAACGTCATGCTCGCGTCGGGCGGGCGCATGGTGCTCATGGACTTCGGCCTCTACGCCGCGGAGTCCGCCATCCACCGGCCGAGCCTCGTGTCCGGCTCCCCGAGCTACATGGCGCCCGAGGTGATCACCAACCAGGTCGCCCACGGCGCCGGGTACAAGGCCGATCTCTACGCGCTCGGGGTCGTGGCCTTCGAGCTCCTCACGGGCAAGGACCCCTTCACGGGCGGCAGCATCACGGCGCTGCTCGAGCAGCACCTCCAGACACCCGCGCCCCGCCTGCGCAGCATCCGGCCGGACGTCCCGGCGGCGCTCGACCAGCTCGTCGCGGACCTGCTCGCCAAGGATCCCGCCTCGCGGCCCGATCACGCCGAGACGGTGGGCTGGCAGCTCCACGCCATCAGGACCCGGCGGACGACGCCGCCGCCCGCGCCGAACGCCGCGCACGCACCGCTCCGCGTCCTCGTCATCGAGGACGATCCCGACACCGCCTCCATCCTCACGCTCTACACGCGGCGCTCGCTGCCCGGCGCGCGCATCGTCACGGCCTCGAGCGCCGAGGAGGCCCTCAAGCAGGTCGCGCAGGCCGCCCCGGATCTCATCGTGCTCGATCTCGGCCTGCCGGGCATGAACGGCATCGAGCTCTGCATGGTGCTGCGCAACAACGAGGCCACGCGCAAGACGGGCGTCGTCGTCGTCACGGCGCGCGCGTCGGAGCAGGACCGGAAGCTGCTCGGGCGGCTCGGCGTGACTCGCCTCCTTCGCAAGGGGCCCGAGCTCTCCGCGCAGCTCGGCGCGGCCCTCGCCGCGTTCGTGCGGCCGCCGCCGGAGCCGGCCCATGCCTGACCATGTCCACGTGCCCACGGCGCGGAGCTTGCCGCGGCGACCTCGCCTCCTCGTGGTCGACGACGATCCCGATCTCCGGAGCTGGCTCGAGGTCGAGGCCGGGGAGGCCGGCATCCAGCTCACCACCGTGGCCTCCGCGAGCGAGGCCCTCGAGGAGCTCAGGCGCCGGCTCCCGCACTGTCTGTTCGTCGACGTCCACCTCGGGGAAGAGAGCGGCAGCGAGCTCGTGCAGGCAGCCCGCCGGCTGCCGGGCGCCGAGCACCTGCCCATCGTGAGCATCTCGACGAGCCAGGCCGTCCCCGATCGCCTGGCCTGCCTGCACGCGGGCGCCGACGCCTACCTCACCAAGCCCATCCGGCTCGGACACCTGCTCGAGGCCGCGGATCGCCTGACCGAGCAGCCGCCGCACGGGCGCCACTCGGTGCTGCTCCTCGGCACGCGCGGCGAGGCCCTGACGCCGCTCGGCGACACGCTGCTGGCGGCCAACATCGACCTCGTGCGGATCGACCAGCCTGCCGAGCTCTTCACGCAGCTCGCGGACCTGCAGCCGGACCTCGCCATCCTCTCCGACACGTCCATCTCGGCTCTCGACGCCTGCCGCCTCGTACGCTCCGACGCGCAGCTCGACGACCTGCCCATCGTGGCGATCTGCGGCGGTGCGAGCCGCTGCACCTCGACGGCGATGCTGCGTGCCGGCGCCGACGACTACCTCACGCAGCCGGTGGTGCCCGAAGAGGTCACGGCCCGCATCCTCGGACGCCTCCAGCGTCACGCCCTCATCCGCGCCCTGTCCAGCCGGGATCCCCTGACGGGCCTGTTCAACCGACGCTACCTCGATCGCTGCCTGCGCGCGGAGGTCCACCTCTGCGAGCGCACGGCCCAGCCCCTGTCGATGGCGATGCTCGATATCGACCACTTCAAGCAGGTCAATGACCGCCTCGGACACCCGGCGGGAGACGCCGTGCTGCGCGAGCTCAGCGCCGAGCTGCGCGCGAGCTTCCGCCGCAACGACCTGTGCGCCCGCTACGGCGGCGAGGAGTTCCTGGTGCTGATGCGCGACGTCGACGCGAGGACGTGCCGGGGCCTCGTCGATCGCTTCCGGGCCCGCTTCGCCGCGCACCGCTTCGCGTTCGCGCCCGAGCTGCGCGTCACGCTCTCCGCCGGCATCGCCGCCATGCCCGAGCACGCCCGGGACGCCGAGACGCTCCTGGCCGAGGCGGACGCGGCGCTCTACGCGAGCAAGCGCGCGGGCCGCGACGTCGCGACCATCTCCCAGACCATCCCGAGAGACCTCCTCGCCGGCCTCCGCAGGGGCACCTAGAGCACCGATCATGTTGAACCGTGTGCTGCAACGCGGACTTGCGAGCTGTCATGCGAAGAGGCTTCAGGCTCCAGGCTTCAGGCTTCGGGTC
>CAZQJC010000247.1:0-3319 GCA_964593795.1 uncultured Myxococcales bacterium
CGTGGTCCATGTCGGTGGGCTCCTCCGGGCGGTTCAGCCGTTGCGTGGGGGGCAAACGCGGCCCTCGCGGCCGGAGTGGGACAGCGAGCTCGCGAGGTGCTCGCGGAGCCGTTTGAGCGCGCGCTGGAAGCGCTTGCGGGCTGCGTCGTGCGTGAGGCCCAGCCGCTGGGGGGCCTCGCGCTGGGTCTCGTCGAGCACCAGCACCGCGAGCAGCAGCTCGGCGTCGGCGCCGACGATCGGCTCGAGCCACGCGCGCAGGACCGCGACGTCCTCGTCGAACGAGAGGCTCGGGAGGTCACGGTCGGACGCCGCCCAGCGCTGGAGCGACGCCTTGTCGAACCAGCTCGCGCTGAAGATGTCGCCCTCGAGGTCGCGGAGCGGCTCGTTCGGCTCGCCCTCGAGGCCGTGGTTCACCTCGGCCCACCGGCGCTTGCGGTGGTCCATCGCGTCGCGCTCGGTGCTGCGCACGAGCGTCGCGGCCACGCGGTGGACGGCGGTGAGGTCGAGGCGCTCGACCAGCGCCGTGAAGGCCTCGGCCAGCTCGGCGACGAGCTCGTCGGGCTGGTCGCGGAAGTGTCGGAGCCGGCGCCGGTAGACGGCGTCGAGCCCCGGCCAGAGCCCGAGCCAGAGGAGCGCGCTCGCGACCTCGTGGTGCTCGCGCCGCTGCACCAGCGTGACGAGGGTGCCGAGGATGCGGTCCTTCTCGTCGAGGTCGCCGGCCTTGCTCGTGAGGTGCGCGACGAGCTTCTTGGGCTCGTCGAACCCGGCGAGCGCCGGGGCCTGCTGCTTCGCTTGTTGGAACGCCTGATCTGCCTGAAGAGTACGAACGGAACGATCGAGGCCCGCGTGCAGAGCCTCCCAGCTTGCGCGCATGACGCGCCGCCTTTCCGGCGGGCGTCAGGCGCTCCTTGGTGGCCGATTCAGGGCGTCAATGCGCTCGGTGGACTTGAGGTGAGGGGCAGGCCGCGAGCTACGCGGCCGTCGCCCTCGGGAGCGCGGACGTGGGCGTCGGCGTCGGCTTGCGCGGCGACGCGAGGACGTTGAGCGTCTTGCAGCGGTAGCAAGTGACGGCGACGGTGAAGTCGGCGCCGGTCACCGTGGTCTGCATGTCGCCGCGACGGATGCTGAGGCCGTCGCGGTCGTGCTTCGCCAGCAGGGCCTGGCAGTTCTTGCAACGGCAATCGGTGGTGGTGGACGTGGTACGCATGGCTGCTCTCCTCGCGGCCCGCGGTTCATCCGCGAGCACAGGAGGCAGCGTCGGGCGTGAGGGGATGGCGGAAGCCAGGGTGGGAACGAGGCCCGGTTCCGGGATCCCTCTCCCCCATCCCCCTGGGGCCGCTAGATCAGGCGGCCAGCGAAGCTTCCGCGCGCGACGGCCACAGCCCCGAGGCGGTTGGCGAGCGCCTGGCGCACAGCGCTCTCGCGGGAAGCGGACTTCGTCACGAACAGCATGCCGACCTGCGCCGACTCGTAGCCGACGACGCGCGCGCCGGTCGCGATCACGAGCTGGACGTACCGGGCAAGCCACGGCGCCGACACGCGCTGCGGTCGGTGCTGGTACACGGCCACCACGTTCTCGGGCGTGAGCAGCGCGAAGACCTCGACGGCGGCGACGTGCGCGGGCTCCGGCTTGCTGGGGGCGATGCCGTTGTCGGGGTCGAGGAAGACGTCGCCCTGGAAGCCGCTCGCGATCGTCCCGAAGTAGTGCGCGCGCCCGGGCTTCGTGAGCTGGGACGTCGTCAGCAGGGCCGACGGCGGAAGGCCGAGGAACCCGGCGTAGGTGGCGAGTTCAGGCTGCGTCCAGCCGGTGTCGGTGAACATCGGCAGGACGGAAACGGGACTCGGCGGCGTCGACGCCGTGCGCAACACCTCGAGGAGGCTGCCCTTCCAGAAGTCGAGCGCGTCGCCGAGCCAGAGTCGCTGCATCCTCGCATGGTCGCTCGCGACTGCGGCCAGCTCAACGACGGCGACGGCGTCACCGCGCCCTCCGCGCCACCGGGGTCGTCACAGCGAGACGCTCGAGGTTGATGGCGCCGGGACAGCACTCGAACATGCCGGACGCGCTGCCGGCTGCGGGCCTGGCCAGGACACCTGCTCTGTCCAGGCTTTTCCCTTCTCTTCTTCAATAGTTAGATATCTCTTCTCTCTCCGGACAGCTTTCTTCGAGTAGGTCCACTCAAGAGCAATTCGCGATTTCTCTGAGGGCGCCTTCGAGCCTTCGAGGCACCGAAAGAAATCTCGCGATGCGCGTGTGGTGCTACCCGCTGGACGGCGTCCGCTGTCCAAAACGCACGCAACCTGCCGTCGTAACTGGGGAAACCTGCTGGCAGACGCGGCTCGTGGTCAGCCGAGCCGCTGCCATCCCGTCCGGCATTCCGCGCTGTGTCCCAGGTCGTCGTTCGGGGCCGCGTTTGCCCCCCATGAACGACACCACCACCACCGACGATGCCCCCGTCCCGTTCCCCACGAAGGAGGAGCGCGACGCGCTCATCCTCGAGTTCCAGCGCCTCGCTGCGCGGCTCACGCGCGCGGGGCTGCTCTCGCGCACGTCCTCGTCACGCCTGATGCGCTCGATGAGCCAGGAGCGCCGGAGCGCCGAGGACAAGCGGCATGCCTTCCCCGAGCTGGTGCTGGCCATCCTCTTGGCGATCGAGGACGGCACGCTGAAGGACGGCGCCGACTTCGTGCACGGCGACAACGGCTTCGTGGCGCTGCACCTCGAGTCGATCGCCAAGACGCTGCACCAGGCGAAGCGCCCGACGTGCCCCGCGCGCACGATGCGGAGCCTCTTCCACTTCGGCTGGTTGCACTTCCGCGAGGTCGTCCACGCCCGGTCGGAGCGCATGCGGTTCGGGCCCGAGGAAGATCGCCGTCGCACCGTCATCGTCCACGTCCCCTCGGCGCACAACTTCGTCGGGAGCAGTCCGGCACCTGTCCCATCTCGCTGAGCACGCCCGCGTTTCCCACCCACCGGCGCCCCGAGCGCGCCGGCCAGGAACGCCATGGCTCTCAAGGACCTCATCAGACCAGCACCGCCGCCACCGACGCCGGCCGACGAACGCCCGTCGGGCATCACCTGCGAGAAGTACACGCGGGGCGAGGGCAAGCGCTGCATCCACTTCCAGCAGGGCGGCACGTGCGCGCTGCCGGACGAGTTCGTCTGCACCGAGTGGCAGAAGCACAACGGACCGAACAAGCGCGCTCTACCCATCGTCGCCGCCACGCCGGTGGTCGTCGAGCCGCCGAAGCCTCCCTCGATCGCACGCGACCTGTTCGGCAACCCCGTCGCGCTCCCGGAGGAGCCGCCGAAGCCGAAGCC
>CAZQJC010000248.1:0-2496 GCA_964593795.1 uncultured Myxococcales bacterium
GCCGCGGTGGTCGAGGTCTACAACCGCGGCAAGGGCGGCAAGAAGCTCCCGAGCTGGTGGAAGAGCGAGACGGCGTCGTGACGCGCCGCCCCTCCGTCCTCTCCCGCCAGCGCGTGGCCCCGCGCGGCGCCGGCCTGCCGCGACGTACGACGCTCTCCGGTGTCGCCGTCGCGCTCGCGACCATTGCCGCGACCGTGCTCTACGGGCTTGCGGCGTACGGCGCGCTCGCGCTGAAGATGCGCGCCGCCGAGGACCTCGCCGCGTACGCACCGGCCTACGAGGCGATCGCCGCGCACCTCGACGCTGCGGCCGAGGACGCGCGATGACCGCCCCGTCCCGCGCCGCGCCCACGATCACGCGCGCGTGGCTGGAGGACCGCGGCGCCTGCCACGACCAGGTGGCCACCTTCTCGGCCGAGTGGCCCGACGGCGTCGAGATCACGCGCGAGGCGCTGCTGCGCGCCGCCGGGCTGGAGCTCGATCTCTCCTGGTTCGCAGATCACGTGCTCTCCGCGCCGGCGCGCCAGGCGTACCGCGTGGCCCTCGCGCCGGCGCTCCAGGCGTACGACGTGGCCCTCGCGCCGGCGCGCCAGGCGTTCCGCGTGGCCCTCGCGCCGGCGCTCCAGGCGTACGACGTGGCCATCGCGCCGGCGCGCCAGGCGTACGACGTGGCCATCGCGCTCGCGCTCCTCACTGCGGGCGCGGAGCACGGCTGGAGCGCGCGGCGCGACCTCGACCGGCTCTCGCCGCGGAGGCTCGCGTCGTGAGCGTACTTCCGTCGCTCCCGACCGATGCTGATCTTAGTCTCGCGCGCGACCCCGGCGCGCGGATCATCGTCTCGTGCGAGAGAGCGAAGGAGTGGCTCGCTATCGCGCTTGCCGGAGACGACATGGAGCGGATCTCCGAGATCAAGTCGCAGGCCGAGGCGATCCGCGTCTACACGATTCAGATGCAGCTCGGCAAAGACGCCGTGCTCGCGGCCTCCGAGATCGTTCGCCGCGCCGAGCGCTGCATCGGGCTCGCGATCCGCAAGGGGCAGGCGGAGGGGAGGATCGCGAAGAGAGGCGACATTGGAGGAGCGCAAGTAAAGGGAACGAGAGGCGCGAAAACCGGATCCATTCGCGGAGGAGATCTGGAACGAGCGTCGAGATTTCTCACTACACCCAACGAGCTGACTGGCGCCTACGCCATGGCCGACAACGTGAGCGAGGAGGCCTTCGAGGCAGCGATCGGGGAGGCGAAGACGGAAGGGAATCTCTCGCGCGCGAACGTCGTGAGGAAGGTGACGCGCGTGTCCAGCAATAGCGACCGTTGGGATCGCCTCGCAGGCCTCGCAGCGGAGGGGCACTCGTCTCACCAGATCGCCACGATTCTCGGCGTGTCGCGCGAAACCGTGATGGTTCGCGCAAAGAAGATCGGCCTGTCGATCCACGCCGACGCCGTCGTCGGCAAGACGCGCCGCATCGACCCGGAGCGCGTCCTTCGCAGCTTCGCGGAGACGCTCGAATCGCTCGCGCCGTCGTGCGAGCAGATCGAGCCGGAGAAGATCGATCGCGCCGTCGTGGCCGAGTGTCTCGGCCTCATCGACGACGCGTGTCGCGCGATCGGCAGGCTCCGGTCGCGCCTCAGGAGGGCGCTCGGGTGAGCACAGGCAGCCTCAAGCGGAAAGCGAGAATCGAGGCGGTCCCCATCGAGAAGATGAGGGTCCGGCACGGCGTGAGTCAGCGAGAGTTTCGTCCCGCGTGGGCCTCGGAAATCGCGCGCGAGCTTTCGATCGAGAAGCTCGGGACGCCGATCCTGAACCACGCCGGAGACTGCTACTGGATCGTGGACGGTCAGCATCGCATCGAAGCCGTGAAGCTCTGGCTCGGCGCCGCGAAAGGGCAGCGCCTCGACTGCGTCGTGTACGAGGGGCTCAGCGAGGAGCAGGAGGCCGAGCTGTTCCTCGGCCTCAACCGCGTGCGATCGGTCCGCGCGTTCGACAAGTTCAAGATCGCCCTCACCGCGTCGCGTCCCGACGAGACCGCGATCGACCGCATCGTTCGCGGCGCCGGGCTCTCCATCTCCGAGAACGGAGGCAGCGGATCGCTTGCGTGCGTCGTCACGCTCGCGCGCGTCTTCCGGCGCAGCGGCGGCGACGGCCTCGCGCAGACGATCCGCATCGCACACGAGGCATTTGGTGACGAGGGCCTCGAGTCCGACATCATCGACGGGCTCGGGCTGCTCGCGAGTCGGTACAACGGGCAGCTCGAGCCGCGTCGCGCGATCGAGGCGCTCTCGGCCGCGCGTGGAGGACTCAATGCGCTGCGTAGCCGCGCCACGCGCCTCAGCCAGCAAACCGGCACGCAGCGGTCGCAGTGCATCGCGGCCGCGGTGGTCGAGGTCTACAACCGCGGCAAGGGCGGCAAGAAGCTCCCGAGCTGGTGGAAGAGCGAGACGGCGTCGTGACGCGCCGCCCCTCCGTCCTCTCCCGCCAGCGCGTGGCACCTCGCGGCGC
>CAZQJC010000249.1:0-8225 GCA_964593795.1 uncultured Myxococcales bacterium
TCGGGCTTCAGGCCTCGGGCTTCAGGCTCCGGATCCGGGTCAGAGACCCGAAGCCTGAAGCCTGGAGCCTGAAGCCTCTTCGCATGACAGCTCGCAAGTCCGCGTTGCAGCACACGGTTCAACATGATCGGTGCTCTAGGACTGTCGGTCGCCCTGCTCGACCAGCATGCGGAGATAGTCGCCGTACGTGCTCTTGCCGTGCTCGGTCGCCTCGGCCGACAGTCGTGCGTCGTCGATCCAGCCGTTTCGCCAGGCGATCTCCTCGATGCATGCGACCTTGAGCCCCTGCCGCTCCTCGATCGCCTCGATGAACGTCGTCGCCTCGACCAGGCTCCGGTGCGTGCCCGTGTCCAGCCACGCCACCCCGCGACCGAGCTTCTCCACGGTCAACAGACCACGCTCCAGGTACACGCGGTTGAGGTCGGTGATCTCGAGCTCTCCGCGCGGGCTCGGCGCGAGCTTGGCCGCGAGGTCACAGACCTCCCGGTCGTAGAAGTAGAGCCCCGGCACGGCGAAAGAGCTCCGCGGCTTGGACGGCTTCTCCTCGAGCGAGATCGCGCGCCCCGTGGCGTCGAACTCGACGACCCCGTAGCGCTCGGGGTCGCGCACCCAGTAGCCGAACACGCGCGCGCCCTCGGTGAGCGCCGCAGCGCTCCGCAGGCGCTCGGACATCCCGTGGCCGTAGAAGATGTTGTCGCCGAGAACGAGGCAGCCCGGCCCGCCGCCGAGGAAGTCACGCCCCAGCACGAACGCTTGTGCGAGGCCGTCCGGCCGCGGCTGTTCCACATACTCGAAGCGCATGCCCAGGCGCACCCCGTCTCCCAGCAGCTTGCGGAAGAGCGGCAGGTCGTGCGGCGTCGAGATGACCAGCACCTCGCGCAAGCCCGCCAGCATGAGCACGCTGAGCGGGTAGTAGATCATCGGCTTGTCGTAGACCGGCAAGAGTTGCTTGCTCACCACCCGCGTGAGCGGGTGCAGTCGCGTTCCGGCGCCGCCGGCCAGGATGATGCCCTTCATTGTCTGCGCCTCCGTCGAACCAAGGGGCCTAGATAGGATGCGCGATGGGGCGAGGTCAACTGGCGCAGCCAGCGCGGACTTGACCACCCCCCACTCCGTTGTGACACTCGCGTCCGATCGGAGTCATGATGACCTTCTCCCTGGACCTCTGGCGTCACCCTCGACGCGGCGTACGCAGCGTCGCGGTGGCCCTCGCGCTGCTCCTCGTCGCCCCGCCGAACCTCTGGGCGCAGCTGCCGCCCCCTGCCTCGTCGGCCACGATGCCGCAACAGCCCACGCAGTCACAGCCCTTCATCTCGTCGCCCGGGGCGCTCGCGCCGATTGCTCCGAGCCTGGCCCAGTGCCCGACACCCCGTGGCATCAGCGGAGGAACCACGCAGAAGCCCAACCGAATCCGGCCCGGTGCGGTGGGCGGGACGGCGGGAGGCAGCCAGGGGCCCGGCGCGACGGCGACCACCGGCGGGGGGCTCGGAGAGGGCTCGACCGGAGCGTCCACGGGCGCGGCCCCCCGCGGTGGCAGCGATTCGCGCGGCGGAGGGGCGATCGCGTTGCCCATGGACGAGGGGGTTCAGGACCTACCGGAGATGAGCATCGAGGAGTCCTTCGGCAAGCTGCTGGTGCTCGAGGGGACCTCGGGCACCCTCCACCAGTTCGGGTACTCGTACTTCCAGTCGCCGCCCGGGAGTCTGACGCAACCGGGCGATGCCCCCCCGGGGCCCGACTACGTCGTGGGGCCGGACGATACGGTGTCGATCCAGATCTGGAACGTGCCGGATGCGGCGCTCAACCGGAGCTTCCTCCTGACGGTCGAGCGGGACGGCACCATCTACATCCCCCAGGTGGGCGCGATCGCGATCGCCGGGCTCACCATGGCGGACGCGCAGAAGCAGATCGAGGCGCGCATGCGGCGGCTCATCAAGCGCTTCGACATGCACATGAACATCGCGCGCCTGCGGACCATGAAGGTCTTCGTGGTGGGCGAAGTGGTGCGGCCGGGGGCCTACGACGTGAGCTCCCTGGCCACGGTCTCCTACGGGCTCCACGCCGCATGCGGCCCGAGTCGGGCCGGCTCGCTGCGGAAGATCCGGGTCGTGCGTGCGGGCAAGCAGGTGGCGGAGCTCGACTTCTACCGCTTCTTCTTGCAGGGAGACCGCACCCAGGACGTGCACCTCAAGGCGGGAGACACGATCCTCGTGCCGCCGATCGGACCGGTCACGGCGATCGCGGGCCCGGTGCGCCGGCCGGCCATCTACGAGCTGCCTGGGCCGACGCCGCTGTCTAGCGTCATCGAGCTCGCAGGCGGGCTCCAGCCGACGGCCGACAGGCGACGCGCCCAGATCTTCCGGGTCGAGCCGGGCAGGCAGCGTGCGATCCTGGACGTCGGCAAGGGCATCGCGCGGCCCGAGGCGCGCGAGCCGCTCATTCAGGACGGAGACTTCGTCCGCATCAACGCCATCTGGACCAGCTTCGAGAACACCGTGACGCTCGGCGGCGCGGTTCGGAATCCTGGCGCCTACGCGTTCCGCAAGGGCATGCGGCTCTCCGAGCTGGTCCGTGCCGAGCAGCTCACCCCTGATTCCTACATGGATCGTGGGGAGATCCTGCGCACCGATCCGATCACGTACGGAACCACGCTCCTGACCTTCCACGTGGGGCGGCTGCTGGCGGGCGATCAGGCGGCCAACTTCGAGCTGCAGCGGCTCGATCGCGTGACCATCGGCTCCCAGGCGCGCGGCCCGGAGACCGTCACCGTTGCGGGCGAGGTGTGGCGGCCGGGGGCGTATCCGAAGCGCGAGAACGAGCGCCTTTCTTCGCTGCTCGAGCGCGCGGGGGGGTTCACACCTCGCGCGTTCCCGCGGGGCGCGGTGCTCGTGCGGCCGTCGGTGCGAGCGCATCAGCAGGCGGAGCTGCAGCTCTTCATCCAGCAGCAGCGGCAGCAGGCGATGGCGGAGTCGGCGGCGTACACGATGGGCGCGACGGAGACGGCGACCAGCGCGGCAGGCGCGATGACGGAGAACGCGGCGCTGCAGGCGCGCCTGGCGGCGCTCAACGAGCTCGCGAGGCGCCCGGATCTCGGGCGCGTCGTGATCACGCTCGAGTCGATCGAGAAGCTCAAGGGCTCGCCGGACGACCTCATCCTCGAGCCGGGCGACGAGGTCACGATTCCGCTGCGGCCTCAGACCGTATCGGTGCTCGGCGCCGTGCGCCATCCGAGCGCCTTCGCGGTGACGTCCAGCTTGAGCGGCAAGGACTACGTCAAGCTCGCGGGCGGCCCCACGGAGCACGGGCAGGTCGGGGAGGCCTACGTGGTGCACCCGAACGGCTCGACGGACCTGTCGATCAGCGACGTCAGCGTCGGCGACGCCATCATCGTGCCGGAGCGCATCGAGCCCAAGACCCGCACGCTCCCGCTCGTGACGGCGGTGGCGGCGATCATCGCGTCGCTCGCGACGACGACCCTCGCGCTCTACCTCATCACGAAGTAGCGCTTACCCCACCTCGGCCAAACCCGCTTCGATCAGCAGGTACAGCGTCCGGCAGAAGGCGAGGCGCTCGTCGACGCTGCGGTAGCGCGTGACCCAGTCTCCGACCGAACGGCGGCCGTCGAGGCGCACGTAGAGCTCGCGCGGCATCGGCCCGAGCTTGAAGACCTCGGGCTGGACGGGCGGGTTCTCGATGCGGCGGGGCGTGCGCTGGGCGAGCTCCGAGAAGCGCTTCTCGAGGGTTCGCAGCGCGACCGTGAGCACGCCGGCCCCGATGATCTCGAAGGCGTCGAGCCCGAGTGGGAAGGCCTCGCGCGAGTTGGTCTTGCCCTCGTGGTAGGCGTACTGGCCGCCGATCCAGGAGAACACGTCCACCAGCTTGTCGCGCACCTGGCGCGTCAGGTGCCGGAAGACGTCGAGCGGACGCAGAAGGCCGAGTCCCACCAGCGTGTCGCCGAGCTTCGAGTTGAACCGCGGCATCATCGCGAGCGACATCGCGAGCTCGCTCTCGGTGATCACCTTGTGCGCGACGAGGTACTCGCCGAACAGCTCGCGGGCGAGGTTCGAGGTCACGTACTCGGGCGCGCCGTCGACGAGGAAGACGTCCTTGACGATGGGTCCGTAGGTGAAGCGTACGAGCCCGGTCTTGCGACCGGACGCGAGCCGGGTGAGCAGGCGCACCGGCGTGACCTTGAGCAGCTCGCCGACCTCGGTCGGGGGCTCGGTGGGGGCCGGCGGCACGAACGGCGCGAGCGCGATCTCGCGGCCCGAGCCGGCGGGATCCGGCGCCTTGCCCGGACGCGCCTCCTCGACGTGGAGCTGACGGAGCGCCACCGAGCTGGAGGGCGCGGACAGATCCGCCGCCGCCGGGGCGCCGGCCCGCGTGCCCGGCGCGAGGAACGGCGGCGCGGCCGACACCTGCGAGTGGACGTCGAGATCGATGTTCTCGAGCGGACGCGCCTCGAGCGGGCGCGCGGCCGGGCGGTCGCGCGGCTGCACCGCGGGGGACGGGATCGGCACGGCCTGCGACTGCTCGACGGTGCGGGCGGGGGAGAACGACCCGGCGTCCACGGCGCTCGACAGCGTGTCGGAGGGCCCCGAGCCATCGGGCGCGGTGACGCCGCCCTCGAGCACCACCTCGACGTCGAGCTCCATCGTCGGGTTCGGCGCGGCGCGCGTCGGCGTGGGCACGGGTGGGCGCGCCGACGTCGACGTCTTCGGCGCCGAGGCGAGCGAATCGACGGGCGGCAACGGCGCCGGAGCGACGGGCGCGGGCCGGTCCGGCGCGGGTGGCGCGGCCACCGGGCGGGGTGGCGGGGCCGGAGTGGGCGCCGCCACGGCGGGGCGAGGCGGAGGAACCTGCTGGGGCACAGGCTGCGGCGCGACCGAGGCGGACCTCGGGGGCAGCGCCTGCCGCGATGGCGGCGCAACGAGGAGGTCCGGGATGTCATCGAGCGAGAGGTCGATCTCGACGAGCGGCGGCCCCGCGAGCGGCACCACTCGCGGAGGCGCGGGCGCAGGCGCGGGCCGAAGGATCGGGGCCGCGGGCGGCGCGACCTCCTGCACCACCTGAGGCGCCGGCGGCGCCGGCTTGACTGCGACGTCGGAGGCCGGTGAGACCCGGCCGAAGGTCTCCGGGGGCGCACGGCCCTCGTGGATCGCCTTGCAGAAGTCGGCGACGTCGCTCGCGCGGACCCGCGTGCGCGCGGCGTCGAGCCAGTCGTTGAGCGCGTCGCGGAACTCGCCCGCCGTCTGGAAGCGCTCCTCGAGCGAGCGCGCGAGCGCCTTGTTGAGGATCATCCGCAGCGTCGGCGGGATGTGCGGGCCGAACCGCTCGAGGCGCTCGAGCTTGACGTCCCGCACCATGAGCAGGACATCGAGATCGTTCGGCGCGGTGAAGAGGCGCCGGCCCATCAGCATCTCGGACAGCACGATGCCGACGGCGAAGATGTCCGTGCGCGAGTCGAGCGTGCCGCCAACCACCTGCTCGGGCGACATGTAGCCGTACTTGCCCTTGAGCGTGCCGGCCTGCGTCTTCGATTGCCGCTCGGTCGCGTGCGCGATGCCGAAGTCCCCGAGCTTGATGTCGCCGCGCCGCGCGATGAAGACGTTCGACGGGGAGATGTCGCGGTGCACGATGCCGAGGTTCTTGCTCTCGGGATCGGTCGCGTTGTGTGCGTAGTCGAGCGCGTCGAGGACCTCCGCCGACACGTGCACCGCGAGCGCGAGCGGCAGCGCCACCTTCTTCTGCGCGCACACGCGAAGGAGCGCGAGGGCGTCCAGGCCGTCCACGTATTCCATGGCCAGGAAGTACTGGCCCGCGACCTCGCCGAACTCGAAGACCTGGACGATCTTCGGGTGCACGAGGTGCACGGTCAGCTTGGCCTCGTCGATGAACATGTCGACGAACTGCCGGTCGGCCGCCAGGTGCGGCAGGATCCGCTTGAGGACGAGCGTCTTCTCGAAGCCCGCCGCGCCGGAGACCTTGGCCTTGAAGATCTCGGCCATGCCGCCGATCGCCAGGCGCTCGACGAGCACGTAGCGGCCGAACGCCTGGGGATACTGGTTCTCGCCCTCGGGCGGCCGTGCATCGGAGGACATCAAGCCTCGCGATCTTATCGCCTTTCGGCGTCGGACGCAGGATCCGCGTTTGGGCCCGCCGCCTGCGGGCGGGTCCGATCCGAGCTACTCGCCCGCAGGCGAGCCGCCGCCTTCGCCGTTCGAGCCCCCGTGGCCGCCACCCGAGTGGCCGCCGGCCCCGTGCGGAGGTCCGCCCGGCCCGCGATCCCCGGGTCCCCGATCGCCCGGGCCACGGCCGCGACCACGCCGCCTCCGTCCGCCGCCACCACCGCCACCGCCACCACGATCCCCGCCGCCTGGCGGGCGACCACCCGGCCTCGGACCGCCGCCGCCTCCGGCCTCGAGCCCGCGCACGTACTCGAGGAAGTTGGCGCTGTCGTCCATGATCCCGTGGTAGCGCGCGCCGTAGCCGCGCTGCGGGCGACCGTCACGGCCGTCGACGCGGTTGCCGATGTCGTCGTCGCGCTGGCCGTCGGGACGGCCTCCCTGCTGCGGGCGTGGCCGACCGGGTCCGCGCGCCCGGCGGCTCTCGACCGCCGCCGAGAGGATCTCCCCGGCGAGCTGGTCCACCGGCACCCCTTCCTGTCGGGCCGCCCAGAGGAGCTCCCGGTGGGTGCTCTTCGACAGGCGAACCTGGAGCTGGCCGAGCTTGCCGTCCTCGACGTCGTCCACGGCGGGCGGGACGTGGCCTCCGTGCTGCGCGATGTTCGCGAGCTGGGCCGCCATCTCCTCCTCGAGGCGCCCGACCGCCTCGGCGCGGCTCGCGCCCTCGGCGGAGCACTGCTCGAGCTCGGGGGCGCGCGCGCGGAAGATCCGCTTGTCGGAATCGAAGCTCACGATGATGCGGTAGTTGCCCTGGGCCATGTGCTCACTCCGACGCGACGGCGTCGGTCCTTCTCGCAGAGGTTGCGCGGCTGGCTGTGCCCCGCGGGGCCAGCGAGTCTATCCGACGATGGGTTTGCCATCGCCCGAGTGGGAACGGAAACTTTGGGTCAGTCGGGCGAGCGGTACCCGCGTCCAGCGTCCCTGAATCGCCAGGGGCAACACGTGAAGAGGACGGGGTCGGCTCGGGTCGCGACGCTCGCGACCTCCTCGCAACCTTCAGCCGCTCGGCCGCTCGTGTCAAGCCGAAACCTGCCCTGGCGGGGGCCTGCCGCACCAACCACTAGTGCGGACCGCCGTACCTCGTCTAGAGTGCGGGCAGATGGGTCCAGGCAACCTGCGCTCGGTGGGGCGGACCGACGTCGGTCGGAAGCGCCCGCACAACGAGGACAGCTTCTACTCGGACGACGAGCTCGGCCTCTACGTGGTGGCGGACGGCGTCGGCGGTCACGCCAAGGGCGAGATCGCAAGCGCGGAGGCGGTCGACCAGATCGTCTCGTGGGTACGAAGCAAGGACACCCAGGCGGCGGTCGCCGCGTGGCTCGCGGATCCGACCGACGAGAACCGCCGCGTGCTGCGGCGCCAGGTCGAGAGCGGCGTGCAGCAAGCCTGCTACATGGTGTTCGGCATGGCCGAGCAGGACCCCGACCGCAAGGGCATGTCCACCACCATCTCGGCGCTGCTCATGGCGGGGAACCTCGGCCTCATCGGCCAGGTGGGCGACTCGCGGGTGTATCGCCTGCGCGAGGGCCAGGTCGTCCAGCTCACCGAGGACCACACCCTCGTCAACTACAAGCTCAAGCGCGGCCTCATCACGCCCGAGGAGGCCGCGGCGGCGCCCGGCAAGAACGTCATCACGCGGGCGGTCGGCCACAAGGACTACGTCGAGGTCGACACGCTCGAGATCGACGTGCAGCCGGGCGACCGCTACCTGCTCTGCTCGGACGGGCTGCACGGCTACGCGGAGCTGCCCGACATCCAGCTCATCCTCGGCCTGCCGACGCTCGAGGCGGCCGCGGCGCAGTTCATCGACCTCGCGAACGACCGCGGCGGCAAGGACAACATCACCGCACTCGTCCTCGCGGTGGCCTAGGGCCAATGCCGGTCGGATAATGACGGAATCCGTCCGCTGACCACCTGGTCTTGGTCTTGGTCCTGGTCTTCGCCTGCGTGGTTCTGGGGCTTCGACCAGGACCATGACCAGGACCAGGGCCTGGACCAGGCCGGCGCTAAGTGACCGGCATTGGGCCTAGGGCGCGAGCT
>CAZQJC010000250.1:0-40984 GCA_964593795.1 uncultured Myxococcales bacterium
CATCGCCCTCGCGGATCCCCCGCCGCCATCACGCGATGGCCATCGCCATCGGTGCTCCCCACACCATCACCCGATGGCCATCACGGAGCTGGATCTCGATGCCATCAGCCAACCGGCTCGGCAACACCCAGTCGAGCCCGCGCTGCGCGGCCTCGCGCGGATTGCGCGGTCGCTCGGCGGCGTCCCGGCCGGGCGCCTGCGCGTCCGACCCGCGCGCGTCCGGGCGCGAAGGCGCCGCTGCCGCATCCGGCGCGGGCGGCGGTGCGGGCTGCCGCCTGCCCAGCATCCAGCCGAGGGCCAGGACGCCCCCGAGCACGATCACCACGCCGAGCGCGCGCTTCACGTTCTGCGGCCTCCCGCTTCATCTTGCGCCCAGGGCCGCCCGGACGGCAGGGCCTCCGTGATCCGCCTGGAGCGCGACCCTCGCATCACCGCACGTCGGACCTCGCGCCGACGGATGCGGAGCGCGGCGCGGCGCCTGCTACCGCGGCTCGACTGCGGTGACCGTCGGTGCGGCCGCGGTTGCAGGCGACGTGACGCGCGGGGGGTAGTGGAGACGGTCGTGACGCGCTACTTGCGATGTGCCCGTTTCTTCACCTTTGGAGGAGGAGGCGAGCCGCTGTCGGACTCCCGTGGAAAGGCAGATACATCGAGCTCCTTGTCCTCGTGGACGAGGGGATTCTCGGGCTCGAAGCCAGGGAGCGGCTTCACGTCGGCCGCCAGCCCGGCGTGCGTGCAGTTCGACTCTGGATCACACGCCACGACGTTCAAGAGGTACCGGCCGAGCGGGAGGTCAGCCCTCGTTTCCATCGAGTGGCGATCGGATGCTGGTCCGAGCAAGAACCAGAAGACTCGGAGAGGCTTCTTCTCTGGATCCTCAAATCGCACCTTGAGTTGCACGGGCACAAGCGATGGCGTGCGCTCGGAGAGAACGGTGAGCGTCGGGGCTTCGGTCAGGACCGGCGGCTTCCCTAGGCTGGAGCGGAACAGAAGTGGATGATCGACCTTCTCGTGCGTCCCGTTGGCGAATCCACTGTTCTCCAAGACCAGCGTCGCCGGGAGGGAGCGCCCAGCAGCATGAGCGCGAATGAAGGCGATGCTGCCAGCGGCGCGCCGTCCGAACAACCCCGGCAGTCGAAGCACGCCGTTGCCATCAGACTTGAATTCAAACGGGCGATAGCTCGAGTCAGGGGCTGTAGACGGCTGGAGAACGTACTTCCACTCGGCGCAGGGCTCGGCCAAGGGCCGTCTGCCCTGCACAGGCGGATAGTACACGACCTCACAGGAGAGCCGCTCCGGAAGGACGGGTTTCCCATGCTCGTCGATTGCGCGAACACGAAGCTCCGTGTACCGCATGATCGGATAGGGCGTCGCGTAGGCCGTGGTCGTGGACAACAAGGCCCACAGAAACAAGCGCCGCTGTTTCCTCACGCCGCCCTTGCCTTACTGCCCATGGGACTGCGGCACGAAGACGTGGGCGGTGGCAGTGCTCCGGTTCCCGGATGCGTCCGACGCCCCGTAGGTCAAGGTGTAGGTTCGCCCTGGTCCACCACCCCGTCGTTCAGCACGTAGCTGCACCTGCGTGGCCGCCGTCCCGACCGCTGCTGCGATGTCCGCACTCGTGTTGCCATCGCCCGACCCGTTCGCTGGCTCGCTGCTCGTCGCGCCTACCAGGGTGAAGCCGGGCTGCGCGTCACAGGCATCCGAGTGGGTGACGCTCACCTGGACGACCACCATCTTGTGGTTAGGCGGCCAGAGGGTCGTCGGGTTCACGCTCACGGAGATCGCCGGTGGTGTCCTATCGCGCACCTCGACCAGGCGGGATACCTCGGCAGCGTTGCCGGACAGGTCGACGACGCGGTAGAGGAGCGTCATCGTCCCAACTGCGCCGGTGCCTTGGAAACCTGTGACCTCCACCCGAGAGGTCAGGTCGCCTTCTCGCGCATCCATCGCGGCAAACCCCGGCTCTTGGTAGGCGGTCGCGCACTCGACGACGAACGGGTTCGGCCCCTGCAGCATCAGCGTCGGCGGTGTATCAACCACCGTCACCGTGAACGAGCAGCTCGAGCTGTTGCCAGACGAGTCCGTCGCGAGGCACCGGACGATCGAGCCCCCGTAGTCGAACACCTCGCCAGACAGGCGGTCGCAGAGCACGACCGGGCTCGGATCACGGTTGTCCGTCGCCGTAGCGATCTGGAAGGCCGTCGTCGCGCCGTTGGGTCCGGTGCCGTCAACAAGCACGTCGCCCGGGCACTGTACGACCGGCGGCGTGACGTCCAGAACCGTGACCTGGAAACCACAACTCGCGATGTTGCCCGACGCATCGGACGCGGTGCATACAATGCTGGTCGCGCCATAGCTGAACACGCTCGGAGATGGAGGCGTGCACTGCACGGTGGGGTTCGGATCGCGATCGTCCGTGGTTACTGGGTCCGCGAAGGAGACCAACGCGCCTGTCGCGTCGATTCCATCCGCGATCACATCCGCCGGACAGCTGATCGTTGGCGGCGTGGCATCCGCGTCACTCACCTCGATCGTTGCGGCCGCTGTGGCGCATACCCCGGAATCGTTGCATGCCCAGACGCTGACCTGATGCTCACCGGACGGGAAGACAGCCGTCGTGATTGCGGCCGTCGGGTCAGCGAACACGCCGTGACTGCTGCTCCAGGAGTAGACGAGCGACGCAGGAGGCGAGGCGGTGAAGTTCGCCTCGAACCGCAGCAGCGTCCCTCCAGGCGCTGAACCCAGAACCGTACTCATCACCGGGATCTCGGCTGCGGTGACCGTGCCCGTCGGCTCACGGTAGACGAAGAGATGCGTCAGGAACGAGGCGGCGTCCAGTGGGGCCGCTTCTACCAATTCCCAGTACTCCTGCGTCGTCAGGACGAGAGGCACGGATGCGGAGATGGACCCGCTGTCACGAAGAGCTGTGATCACCGCTCGTGCCGCGTAGTGTCTCGATGGAAGCAGAATCGACAGCGCGTCGTCCAGCGGTCGATCGACCTCGCTCACGTGGTTGAGGTCGTTGAAGGGCGGCTCATACAGCATCTCGATCCTGAAGCGGTCCACGGGCGCCGGCCCACCACCCGCGTCAGCGCACTCGAAGCCGAGGCTGCTCCACCCTTCGAGCAGCGGAGGCGGCGTTCGGCGTGCCTCATAGCCAGGGAAGGTCGCCATCGCGCCAACCGGTGCGTGTCCTGCTCGGCCGATCTCCTCCACGCGGCTCTCGCCACTCATCAGGGTTGGATCCCAGAAGAGGTTGGCATTCGCGTCGTAGTAGAACCCATGACACGCAAACAGCATCTCGAAGGCTCTGACCGGAGTACTGCCACCATCCACCAGCTCCGTCCGAAGCTTCTTGAAGAGCGCGAACATGTCGGTCGGGTGGTTCACCGTCTGGAATCGAGACCCATTGTACGAAGAGCTGGCATTTCGCAGGTACCCGAGAAGAGCATCCGGAGTCATCGCAACGGCGTCCGCGCAGTTCGCGCGCGAGTCATTCGACAGCGACGTGTTCTTGCCGCGCGGTGGCCCAGACGCCGGCGGTGAGAGCTGGTCGGTCAGCTTCCACAAGAGTCGCGCGACGCGATACTCCTCGCCCCAGAGCTGCTGCTTGTCCGGGTTCTGGATCTCGTTCTGGTACTCACCGGTCAACGGCCACTCGAACAGATTCAGCGTGGACGTCGCGCTAATCCAGTAGTGCCCTAGCGTACCGCCGAGGTCGGCGCGTGGGTCGAGGAGCTGCGTTCGTAAGAGCACCGCGAAGTACGTCGCGAATCCCTCCGTCCAGGAGTCGATCGTGCCCTCCTTGTCAAGGTAGCCGTTGTGCAGCTTCTGATCCAACCCATAGGGGAAGCAGCCGAACAAGGAGTTAAGGTAGTAGTGCCCCAGCTCGTGAAGGACCGTCATGTCGAGGTATGCGGCCGGCCACTCATCGTAGAACTTGACCCCGATATCCAGACGCAGCTCTTGCGTTGCTGGCGGACCAGCGAATGGACAAGCGTTCGGCGAGTACCATCCAGCAGGACCACCTTGCGGCCCTTGATTGATGCTCGAAAGCACGTTGATCACCAGCCGGTTCACGTAGGGAACCAGGTTGGACAGTTTCTGCGGACCAACGACGATCGCATCGTAGACCGCCAGGTACGTCACCGCGAGATGACGCAGCCTCTTCGCAAGGCCGGCTGGGGACGCCGGACTGAAGTTCGTCGTGGAGGTCGTTGCCAGCGCGGCATCCGCGAAGTCGAAGTTGACCGGATTCGTCGTGTAGGTCTTCTCGACCAATGGTGTCGCCAGCTGGTTGATCTTGTATCCGACGCTGCGCTGGCCGCCGAACGTTCCATCCGGCGCCGCCATCTCGAAGCTGACCCGCACCCGTGGGTTGGCCGGCAGCGCCTCGGCTGGCGTGAAGGTGTACTTCCCGTCGTCCCCAGTCTTGACCGGCTTGCACGGGTCGGTGATCCCGGGCCGCGACGCGTGCGGGATACACGCACCGTTCGCCTGGTGCATTGAAACCATGATGTTCCTCAGGGGGAGAGCGCCGAGGCTCACCTTCCCCGTGATTGGATCCGTGCCCGTGCGCGCGAGGAAGACATTGGCGGTGTTGAGCGTGGTCCAGAGGATCGTGAAGCCGGGATGGTCGGGGTTCGGGCTGGCGCCGAGCTTCCACGTCGGGAAGGGCCCATAGGCGCCGTGCACGACCGAGGACTCACTGTCGAGGGAGCCGTTTGCGCGTAGACGGCGGCTGCGGAGGATGCCGCCCTTCATGTACGCAAACATGACGTCGCCGGCTCCGTTCATCACCGCATCGAAGGACTGCGCGTTGAAACCGACGGTCCCGGCGGCGACGCCGTCGGCAATGATGACGGGCACTGCAGGGGGGATCGAATCGCCTTCGAACCCATGGGCGTAGATCGTGTAGAGCAGGTTGTTGCCCGATCCGGCCGTCTGATGCATCCGGGCGACCACGACTCGAGAGGCTGAGGGGTTCGTCGCCACCAAGACGCGTCGAAGCGCGTGGGACGGGCTATCCGGGCTCCACGAGACCGGGGCACCGAAGTCCGCCGTGCTGCTCGACGTGCTCCAGTGGCTGACGCCGGACGTGCGGGCGGCGAAGTGGAGCCGGCCGGCCCCATCCACGCCGAGGCTCGCTTCCAGAGGAGCCGAGAGGGAGTGACCCACGCCGGGGATCGTCCGCACCTGGCCTCCGGGGAACGTCGAGAAGAAGGCGCTCGAACCATTGACCTGCAGGTGCTCCACGACCGCGTGCAGCGTCTCGCCGGGCCCGGCGGCAAGGAGCGACGGAGGAGAGGGGAGGAACGGAGCCGGTACCTCGGCCGGGTAGGGGATGGGGAACACCTCACCCGTGTCGAGGCGCAGCCCTGAGGAATCGTACTCATCGTTGTAGCAGACGCCACCCGGAACACCCACGAGCTCGCCCGGGAAGCTCACCAGTCGCGATCGCCTGACGACGAAGGCGTAGCCACCGTGTGGAGGAGCAACCAAGAGGTATCCAAATGGATCGATTCCCAGCGTGATGCCACCGCTCTCCCACACGCGCGGCAACGTCGCGCCATCGCGCGCACCAGCATGGACCGCCACGCCGAGCCCGAAGCCAGGCGACGGGGGCGGATTGCAGGGCCCCTGGGTCGATCCGAAACGCGAGCGCACGTAGGCCACGACCCGATTGTCGCTGGTCACCGCCGCGGCGAGCGAGGTATTGGTTTCGTCGGCCTGGAAGACGGGTAGCGGCGTCGCGATGGGCGGGGCGAACTGTGGAGTCGATGTGTGATAGCTCCACACGTCCTGAGCCAGCGCTCGCTTGCTCGCCATTGACCCGAGCGCCACCAGGACCGCTGCACGACGCAGTGGCGCCGCGCTGGCGCATCGGACGTGTCCGCGGGAAGATGGGGACGTGCGCAAAGCGATCTGGATCGTGATCCTGGTGTCTTCGTGCTCGGACAAGCCCAAGGGCAGCCAGAAGCCGCCGCCGTACGTCAACCGGGTGGCCACGGCCGCGCGGCCGGCGACCGCGCCCCCACCGCCCCCGCCCCTCGGGGCGTTCGGCGCGGCGGACGGGGCCGCGGGAGCGGGGGGCCGACGCCCCGCTGGAGCGGGTGGCCAGGGAGGAAGCGCCGCCGACGGCGGGGCCGCCGCGGCGCCCGATCCTCGCCCCGTCTCGCTGACGAACGCCCAGTTCGACGAGGTGATCGGCGGTGCCCGGAGCCGCCTCGAGGCCTGCGCACAGGGCATCCCTTCGGCCTCGGTCTCGATGCGGATCCGCGTCGTCTCGAACGGCTCGGTCTCGACGGTCACCGGTGACGGCGATCCGGGCCTCGTGGCCTGCCTGACGGGCGTGCTCACGTCGCTCTCGTTTCCGGCCTTCAAGGCCGACTGGGTCGAGTACACGGTCCCCGTGCGCTGGTGAATCCGCGCGACGCGTCGTCCCGCGTGGCCCTCGAGGTGGTCCGCGGGGACGTCCGCGCGGCGGTGCGCACGGCGCTCGACGACGTCGACTGGAGGCGCGCGGTTCCCCGCGGCGCCGACGTGTCGCTCAAGGTCAACCTGGGCTGGGACCTGTTCATCCCCGGGTCCATCACCTCCCCGCTCGTGGCCGAATCGCTCATCGAGGCGCTGCGTGATCACGTGGGACGCATCTACGTGGTCGAGGCCGATCAGGTGCTCGAGGACGTGGAGCGTGCGTTCGCGCAGAGCGGGATGGCCGCGGTGTGCGCGCGCACCGGCGCCACCTGGGTGAACATGAGCCGCGCGCCCGCCGACGAGGTCGAGGTCCCCGGCGCCGCCGTCCTGCGCCGCATCCTCGTGCCGAGGATCCTGCGCGAGACCGTGCTCATCACCGTCCCGGTCATGAAGACGCACGCCAAGACGCGCATCAGCGGCGCCCTCAAGAACCAGTGGGGTTGCCTGCCGAAGATGCGGCACGAACATCACCTCGTGCTGGACGACGCGCTGGCCGACCTCAACAGCGTCGTGCGCCCGGCGCTCGCGCTCCTCGACGCCACCGTGGCGCTCGAGGGAAACGGACCGAAGTCGGGAAGGCCGCGCATCGTGGATCGGATCCTCTGCTCGAGCGATCCCGTGGCCCTCGACACCATCCAGGCGCTGGTGATGGGGATCGATCCGGCGACCGTGGCGCACCTGCAGTCCTGCGCCGCGCGCGGCCTGGGCACGGCCGACCCCGGGCGGATCGAGATCGTGGGCAGCCCGCTCGCCGAGAGCCGCTTCCACTTCTTGCCCCCCCGGCACAACGCCGTGTCCGCCGTCGAGACGCTGCTGCGGCGCTCGGCGATGAAACGGCTCGTCTTCGACACGCCGCTCTTCGACGCGTGCCTCACGGGAGCGAAGGCCTACTACCGCGTGTGGTCGTATCGGCACGCCAAGGCGTGCTGGGCGGAGGTGCTGAGCCACCCGACGTACGGGCCCCAGTGGCCCCCCGACGCACCGGGCCACGGCCGCGCCGCATGACCGCACCGAAGGTGGTCGTGCTCGGAGGCGGCGTGGCCGGAATGGCGGCCGCCTACGCGCTCGCGCGCGGTGGCCTGGGTGAGGTCACCCTGGTGGAGCGCGCCGCAGAGCTCGGCGGCCTGGCCGGCAGCATCGAGCGAGACGGGCACGTGTATCCGCTCGGCTACCACCACATCCTCGATCGCAGCACGACCCTGCTCTACTTCCTCGAGCTGATCGGCGCGCTCGATCGCGTGCGCTGGCGGCGCGTGCGCATGCTCTTCCGCACCGGCGGCCAGACGTACGACCTCGCGAGCCCGGGCGGCTTCGCGCGTTTCCCGCTCGGCATGGGCGACAAGCTGCGCTTCGCGCGGCTCATGCTGCGCGCGCGCAGCAAGGCGAGCTGGAGGGACTGGGAGGACCGCGGCGCCGACGAGCTCATCGACGCCTGGGCCAGCGAGGCGGTCCGGCATGCGCTGTTCGAGCCGCTCACTCGGCTCAAGTTCGACCTGCCGTGCTCCGAGGTCAGCGCGGCCTGGCTCGGCGCCCGCCTCTACCATCGCGAGGGGGCGGCGCCTCTCGGATACATCCCCGGGACCAACTGGACCCGGGTGCTCTGCGAGGGCCTCGCGCGGCTGTGCCTCGGCGCGGGCGTCCAGGTGATCCTCCGCGCGGGCGTGACGCGCCTCGGCGTGGCCGGAGATCGGCTCACGGAAGCAGAGCTCGCGGACGGCCGGCGCCTCGAAGCCGATCTCTTCGTGAGCACGTTGCCGACGCCGGCCTATCGCGCGCTCGCCGGCGATCACGCCGCTCACCTCGAGGACATCGGCTACACCGCGCTCCTGTCGACGCTCTGCGTGACGCGCCAGCCGGTGCACCCCGACTTCTACTGGATGAACCTGTGGCCCGGCCACACCGCATCCGGGCTGTTCCGCCTCGAGGCGCTCAACCCGACGATCGGCGGCCCGGGCGAGACCTGCCTGAACTTCGTGACCCACCTCGGCACCGCTGCGCACCCCACGTTCGCCCTGTCGGACGACGCGCTGCTCGGCCGCTACGGCGATGACTTCCGGAGCATCTTCGGATACGCGCTCGATCCCTCCTGGACGCGCGTCTCCAGGGTGGCGATGTACTCGCCGATCTTCGTCCGGCGCTACCGGAACCCGCCCGTGCGCAGCCCTTCGCTGCGCAACGTGCTCTTCGCCGGGAACTTCCGGACGAGCCCGTCGATCGCCTCGATCAGCACCGCGCTCGACTCCGGGCTGGAAGCGGCGCAGGAGGTCCTCCGGGAGCGCGGGCGCCGCACGGACCTGCCGGACGCGGCCGCTCGCTTCCGCCCGAGGCGCCTGCCGCGGGCGTGACTCCTCAGGGCACGGCGGGCCGCAGGTGCACCTGGCAGGCCTCGCCCCGGTGCGCCGCCACGGGCGAGAAGCCGAAGCGCAGGGCGTACTCGGCCGCCTGGTCGCGCTCCTCGTGGCACGCCACGAGCGCCGTGAGGCGGCGCCCGGCAAGGAGCTCGAGCGCGCGGCGCATGGGCGGATCGTCGGGGCCATAGCTCCAGCGGTTCATGATCCCGCGCCGCTCCGCGTAGTAGAGCACCTCGGCCGACCAGTCGAGCCCGAACACCAGGGCGACCTCGTCGCTCCGCGTCGCCTGCGCGAGGAAGGCCGCCGTGGAGAGGATGTCCCGCCGATCGTGGCGCTGCGCGCGGTGCAGCCCCGCGTGGTAGCCGAGGAGCGAGACCCCGAGCGCGAGCACGAGGGCGCCCGTTCCCGCCGCGCGGGTGCGACGCGACGCAGACTCGAGGAGGGCGACGAGCACGAAGGCCACCGACGCGAGCAGGAACACGCCGTTCGAGTACTGGTAGTAGTTGTGCACCACGTGCAGGCGCGTGAAGGTCAGGGTCACCGCCAGGTAGACGCCTGCCGTGACGACCACGAGCGCGCGGTGCCGCCGGCCCACGAGCCCCGGCACGAGGAGCAGCGCCAGCGCGACGACGACGACCAGCGGCGAGCCGAAGAGGTCCGGGAGCGAGCGTTCCCAGAGCGTGCGCCGCCAGAGGCCGGCGGTGAACCGCTCGCCGAGCGCGCCGAAGTTGTGCCCGCCGAGCGAGCCCGACTCGAGGAAGCCGGCGGTCAGCGGGTTGGCGGACTTGTGGGCGTCGCAGAAGCGCGTCCAGAGCACGAGCGCACCGACGGGGGCGGCGGCGAACAGCAGCACCGGCGGCCCCACCAGGCGACGCAGCGGCGCCCGGGCCACCGCCGCGAGACCGTCGCGCGCGAGTCGATCGACCAGGCCCTCTCGACGCAGGGCGGCCCCGGCGAGCACGAGCGCCGCGAGGGCGAACCCCTCGAACGTCGTCACCTTCACGAGCGCCCCGACCACCCCGCCGGCGAGGCCCAGGGCGGCGGCGGCGAGGCGTGCGCCGCCGCGGACGGTCGGCGCGGCCAGGAAGGCCGCCACCCCGCCGAGGTAGACGAAGCCGAAGAAGACGGCCGTGGACTCGATCATCGCGGTCCGCGACCAGAACAGGTAGAGCGGGCTCGCCAGGTAGAGGCAGAGGAAGGGCAGCCGGCTCCAGCAGGCGACGCCGAGCGTGCGCAGGAGCCACCACCCCGGCACGAGCGTCAGGTAGAAGAAGGCGACGCTCACGCCCCGCGAGGCTTGATCGAGGGCCACGCCGGACACGCGCGCCCAGGCCGCGACGAGCCCCTGGTACACCGGCAGCTCGAACGGGATCGACCAGGGCGCGCCGAACACCGGGGTCTCGTAGGCGAGCCAGGGCCCCCCGTGCAGCAGGTAGTACGCGGTGATGGCCGTCTGGGTCTGGCGGAACCCGTGCATCTCGAGGATGTGGTGGTCCCACCCGACGTGGACCGCCCACAGGCTGTGCGCCGCCGTCGCCACGAGCGCAGCGAGCAGGACGACGCGGCGGAGGCTCACACGCGGCGCCAAGGGGGGCCGAGCCGCCGGCGCAGGGCGAGGACCCGATCGAGGCCCCAGCGCAAGGGCGCCGTGATGCGCCAGCTCAGGGAGTCGCGGAGCCCTGCCGCCTCGGCGCGCTCGTGCGCGAGCGTCCGCTCGAGCGCCGCCAGCTCGGCCCGCCCCACGTCGAGGCGAGCGGTCGCGGCCGGATCGGCCGGCGCCGCGGTGCGCGGCGATACGCCGTTCGCGCTCGTCGCCTGCGCGAGCCTCGCGCGGGTCGCCTCGACGAGCGGGCGATGGTCCTCCGCGATCCAGGCCGCGAGCCCTCGCTTCGAGAGCTGGCGGATCGGCACGTCCGGACCGGAGGTGCCGAGGCAATACGCGCACGCGGCCAGCGGCGCGGTCGCACCGAGGCACCGCTCGAGGTCCTCGTGGAGGGTCGGGTTGTCGTGCAGCGGCACGCCGTCGTCCTCGTTCTCGAAGGCGATGCCGAGCCGCGCCAGCCGCGGGCCCATGAACGGGGCGACCGAGCAGCGATAGAAGCGCCCCTCGTGGATGGTGTGACAGGAGGTCTCGTTGGCCAGCTTGCAGGTGCGGAAGACGGCCGTCGTGAACGCCGCGTCGTCGACGCGGTGATTGAGCAGCGTCTTCTGGAACTGAGGGTCCCTGCGCACGAGGAACCCGACGCCGTGGTCGCGGCACGTCTGCTCACAGCGCTCGAGGGACAGCTTGCGCTTGACGCCCGGGTAGTCGCTGACCCAGAGCTGATCGACGAGGCGAAAGAGCTCCTCGGGCGCCTCGTGCAGGAGCACCCCGTTCGTGATGAGGACGACCTGATCCGCCAGGGCCGAGGCGCGCGCGACGCGCAGGAACTCGAGGAGCTCCGGGTGCAGGAGGGGCTCGCCGCCGACGATGCGCAGCTGCTCGGTGTGCAGCACGGGCGCGAGGGCCTGCAGGTCGCGCGCGAACGACGCCACCGAGGCGAAGCGCTCGTCGAGCAGCGGAGAGGCGTGATCGCAGTCGGAGCAGGCGAGGTTGCAGTGCCAGGTGAGGTTGTACTCGCAGCTGAGGCGGCGCACCTTCGACCCGGAAGGCACCATGACGGTGCAGTATAGCGCTCCCCTCGTGGCGCACGCCCGGCACGGTATACTGCGCGCGACGTCGTGACCGCGCTGCCCTCCTCCGCAACCCTCCGGGTCGGCCGCGGCGACGCCCTCGTGGTCGCCGCCCACGCGGGGGACGAGGCGTTCGGGTGCGCAGGCGCGATCTTGCGGCACCTGGAGGCGGGCGAGCGGGTCTCGATCCTCGTCGTGTCCGCGGACGCGGCGGGTGCCGAGGAGAGCCGGGCGGCGGCAAGGCTCCTCCGCGCCCCCGAGCCCGTCGTCCTGGGATCGCCCGTCGACGCGCTGCGCTACGGCGAGCCCCTGGTCGCGGAGCTCGCGCGCATGCTCGCGCGGGCGGCGCCGGCCCTCGTCTACCTGCCGTCGCCGGAGGAGGCCGACGCGGCGCGACGGGCCGTCGCGACGAGTGGGCGCGAGGCGCTCCGGCGAACCGGCGGCGCCGCCCGCCTGGTCGGCTACGAGATCGAGGCCCCGATCCAGCCCGACCTGCTGCTCGACGTGACGGCGGTGCTCGAGCGCAAGGCCGAGGCCCTCCGCTGCTTCGCCTCACGCCTGCGCGCGCGGCCGGGCTGCGACGACAAGGCCCTCGCGCTCGCCCGCTTCCGCACGATCACGCTGCCGCCCGAGGTGCGCGCCGCGGAGGCCTACCGGATCGTCGAGCCCGGCGAGCTGGCCGGGCGCGCCCGCTCCGGACGGGCCGACGTGGTGGGCCTTTCGGCGGACGAGGCGCCCCTCGTCTCCATCGTCGTGCGCAGCAGCGCGCGCTCGACGCTGGAGGCCGCCCTCGACTCGGTCGCGGCGCAGACGTACCCGCGCATCGAGATCGTGCTCGTCGAGGCGACCGCCCAGAGGTGCACCCCGCCGCCGCACCGCTTTCCGATCGAGGTCGTGGCGCCGGGGCGCACGCTCCGCCGCTCCGAGGCAGGCAACGCCGGGCTCGAGCGGGCCCGCGGCCAGTACCTCATGCTGCTCGACGACGACGACTGGCTCTACCCGGATCACGTCGCGACGCTCGTGGCCGCGCTCGCCGACGAGCGGCTCGGCCGCGCCGCTTACGCCGGCATCGAGGCCGTCGAGCCCGAGAGCTCGCGCGTCGTCCACACCTACGACGAGCCCTTCGACGCCATCAAGCTGTGCTTCGTCAACTACATCCCCTTGCACGCGATGCTGTTCGCGCGATCGCTCTTCGAGGAGGGCTGCAGGCTCGATCCGGCGCTCGATCTGTTCGAGGACTGGGACCTGTGGCTGCAGCTCGCGGAGCGGACCTCCATCCGATCGCTCCCGCGCGTGAGCGCCGCGTACCGCATGCCGGGCGCCAGCGCGGCGCACGGCGACGACGAGGCCGTCCGGCGCGGCCTCCGGCCGCTGTGGACCAAGTGGCTGGCGCGCTGGCCCCACGAGGTCCTGCTCGAGGTCCTGCTCGGGGCGCGGCGCGCCCATGAGGCCCACGTCCGCGCGACCGTCGCCCTCCGCGGCAGCGAGCTCGCGGTGGCGGCGGCCAGCACGGAGGCGCGCGCGCGCGGCGCGGAGGTCGAGGAGCTGACCGCGCGGCTGGCGGCCCGCGACGAGCGCCTCGCCGAGCTCCTCGAGTCGTACAGCTGGCGGGTGACGGCGCCGATGCGGAGCCTGCTCGACGTGGCGCGATCGCTCGGCCCCCGCCACGGCGGACGCTGATGCGCGCGGCCGTGGTGACGGGCTTCGATCCCGCGCGCCACAGCGGAGGCATCGAGACGTTCACGCGGCGGCTGGTCGAGCTCCTCGAGCGTCGTGGCGTGGCGTGCGACCTCGTGCTGCCGGGCGGTCGGCAGAGGCCGCCGGGCCTGCGTCACGGCATGCTCGCCGACCTCGTCGCGCTGGGTGCCGCGCTGCGCGGAGGCGGCCGCGGCTACTCCCTCGTCGTGTGCAACGGCTTCTATGGCCTCGGCCTCTTCCCGCCCACGGTCCGCACCGTCAACGTCTTCCACGCGTCGCACCGCGCGTTCGCCGAGGCCGTGCGCCCGGTGGTGCCCCGCTGGCAGTACGAGGAGTACCGCTGCCTGTGGGGCGGGCTCGGCGAGGCCGCGAGCGGCTTCGGCCGGGCCCTCGTGGCGGTCAGCCCTCGCGTGCGGGACGAGCTCGCGCGCGAGCACGCCCTCAAGGACGTGACGGTCGTGGCCCACGGCGTCGACGCCGCGCGCTTCCGCCCGATCGATCGCGCCGACGCCAGGCGCAGCCTCGGCCTTCGCGCGGACGCCGAGGTCGGCCTCTTCGTCGGGCGCTGGGACGTCCTCAAGGGGTGCGACCTCGCCGCCGCGGCGATGGACCGGGCGCCCGAGGTCGAGTGGCTCCTCGCCCTCGGCGACGCGGGCGCCGATCGCGCGCGGCCGATCCCGGGGCGCGCGCGCGTGCTCGAGAACGTGCCCCACGACGCGATGCCCGCGCTGTACTCGGCCGCGGACTTCGTGCTCTTCCCCTCGCGGTACGAGGGCTTCGGCTACGCGCTCGTCGAGGCCCTGGCCTGTGGTGTGCCGGTGCTCGCCACACCCGTCGGCGTCGCCCCGGACCTCCTCTCGGGCGACGCGCTCGGGCCGCTGCTCCTGCCCGATCCGGCGGCCGGCTCGCGCGCGATCGCGGACGCGGTGGCGGGCACCCTCGGGCGCCTGCGCCGCGACGCCGGCTGGCGCGCTCGCATCGCCGCCGAGGGCCGCGCCCGCGTGAAGGCGCGTCACGACCTCGCGCGCTGGGAGCCCGAGATGGCGCGCGCGCTGGGGGTCGCGTGAACGAGGCGGCCGTCCTCGGCGCACGGCGCGTGCTCCTCCTCGCGCCGCACCCGGACGACGAGGCCCTCGCCTGCGGCGGCACGCTGGCGCGGCTCGCGGCCGCGGGAGCCGAGATCGAGGTGGCCTTCGTCTCGGACGGCCTGGCCATCGACACCCCGGGAGGCGGCAGCGCCGACGCGCTGCGCGCGGTGCGACGCGCGGAGGCCGAGGCCGCGGCGAGGGTCCTCGGCGTCCAGTCCCTGCGCTTTCTCGGCTTCCCCGACGGCGCCCTCGGCGAGCACCTGCCCGCGATCGAACGCGCGATCGCCGCGCGGCTCGGGCCGCCGGGGCCGGACCTCCTGCTCGCGCCGAGCCCGCTCGACGGTCACCCCGACCACCAGGCGGTCGCGCGGCTCGCGATCGCCGCGGCGCGGAGATCTCCCGCGCTCCAGCTCGCGCTCTACCAGGTCTATGGCACGCTGCGCTTCGACACGCTGATCGACATCGAGCCGGTCCTTCGCCGCAAGCGGGAGGCCATCGGGTGCTACCGGACGAGCCTGTTCGAGCGGCCCGAGGCGTTCGCCGAGGCCGAGGAGGGCCTCGCGCGGTTCTGGGCGTTCTTCCGGCGCGCGCCCGGCCACCACGAAGCGCTCCTGACGGTGGCGCGCGGCGAGGCGCTGTCCGAGCCCGACGTCCTCGCGTGGCTGACGCACGGCGCGGCGGCGCCCGATCCTGCGATCCGCTTCCTCGATCAGCTCCGCGCCGCGGACGAGCTCCTCTGGGAGCTGCGGCGCTCCGAGGAGGCCCTCGAGCGGAGCGACGCGGAGGTGCGGCGCCTCGAGCAGCAGCTCGCGGCCATGCGGGGCACGCGCGCCTGGCGACTGGCCACGGAGGTGGTGCGGGTGCGCGACGCGCTCCGGCGCCTCGCCGGGCGCCGCCGCTGACGCCGCCGGGTGCATCCGCACCGCCCGGGCTATAATGAGCGCGCGATGCACCAACCCGGCCGCGGCAGGAGGCTCCCGGTGCTCGGACCGGCGGGCGAGCTGGGACGGCCCGAGGTGCGTGACGCGATGCTGGCCGTCGTGGCCGGCGACGCCCCGCTCGTCCGCCTCAAGCACCCGGAGGTGCGCTACGAGGTGACCGACCACTGCAACGCGGCCTGCATCATGTGCCCGCGCGACGCGCACGAGGACGGGCGACCGCACGGCGTCATGGACCTCGAGCGCTTCCGGCGCAGCATCGACGAGGTCACCGCGCTCGGCGCCAAGCGCATCGTGCTCACGGGCTTCGGCGAGCCCCTCATCGATCGGACGCTCGAGGACAAGATCGCCCACGCCAAGTCGCGCGGGCTCAACACCTACGTCATCACGAACGCCTCGCTGCTCACGCGCGAGCGCGCGGAGCGGCTGATGGACGCTGGCCTCGACGAGCTGCGCGTCAGCTTCTACGGCATGCGACCGGAGACCTACAACGTCGTCATGGCACGGCTCGACTTCGCGACCGCGCTGGAGAACGTGCTCGGGCTGCTCGCGCTTCGCGCCGCGCGCGGGCGCCGCAAGCCCAAGCTCGAGCTCACGTACCTCGTCGTCGAGCAGAACGCCTCGGACGTCGACGCGTTCCGCGCCTTCTGGGAGCCCCGCGCGGACGCGATCGAGATCTGGCGGCCCCACAACTTCGGCGACGGCCGTGACTACCGGACGCGCCACGACGACCCGGCGCTCAAGACGTCGTGCGGCAGGCCCGACAACGGCCCGCTCCAGATCCAGTGGAACGGCGAGGTCATCCCGTGCTGCTACGACTACAACAACCAGATCGTGCTCGGGAACGCCTTCGAGCAGCCGGTCCTCGAGGTGCTTGGCGGCGAGCCCTACCGGCTCATCCGCGCCGCGCACCGGACCGGGCGCTTCGACCTCTACCCGTACTGCAACCAGTGCGACCAGCTCCTGCCTCACGCGGACGCGCTCGTGTTCACGAACCGCCACGACCTGCCACCGGAGGTCGCGGTCCGCCTGACCAACTCCGATCTGCACGACCTCGTCGCCGATCGTGAGATGAGCCCGGACCACGTGAGCCCGCGCTATCGCGAGGGCCTCCTGCCCGAGCCGCAGGGCTGATGGACGTCCTGGCCGAGATCGATCGCGTCCTCGCGCTCGAGGCGAGCACGCTCTCCCGGGTACGAGAGCACGTGGGGCCCGCGTACGAGCAGGCGGTCAGGCTCCTCGACGAGTGCCCGGGCAAGGTGTTCGTGGCCGGCGTCGGCAAGTCGGGCCTGATCGCCCGGAAGATCGCGTCGACGATGGTCACGAGCGGCGTGCCGGCCATCTTCCTGCACCCGGGCGACGCGCTGCACGGCGACCTCGGCATCGCGCGCCACGGCGATGTCCTGCTCGCCGTGTCGAAGTCGGGGGAGAGCGACGAGGTCCTCGCCTTGTTGCCCGCGCTGCGGCGGCTCGGCGTGCGGATCATCGCCATCACCGCCAGCCCGAGCTCGACGGTCGCCAGGAGCGCCGAGGTCGTGCTCTACACCCCGATCGACGAGGAGGCGTGCCCGGTCGGGCTCACCCCGACCTGCAGCACGACCGCGGCGCTGGCCGTCGGCGACGCCCTGGCGGTGGCGCTCATGCGCAAGCGCGGGTTCGGTCGCGAGCAGCTGGCCCTGCACCACCCGGCGGGGCAGCTCGGCAAGCGCCTGCTCCTCGAGGTGCGCGACGTGATGCGGAGCGGCGACGCGAACCCCGTGCTCCCGCTCGACGCGGGCGTGCGCACGATGCTCCTCGAGATCACCCGCCAGCGCTGCGGCGCGGTCTCGGTCGTGGACGCCGCCGGGCACCTGCTCGGGCTCGTCACGGACTACGACGTGCGGCGCGCGCTCGAGCGCGGGGGCGACTTCCTGGCGATGGGCGTGGCCGCGATCATGAACCCGCGACCGACCTCCGTGTACGCCGACGAGATGGCCTACTTCGCGCTCGAGCTCATGCAGCGCCGGGAGCGGCCCTTCCTGGTGCTCCCGGTGCTCGACCGCACCGACCGGGTGGTCGGCATGCTGCACCTGCACGATCTGGTCGCGCGTGGACTCTGACGACGCCGAGCGCGCGCGCCTCGTCGCCGCCATCGACGAGGCCAGGCGGGACGTGGCCTTGCTGCGCGCCTCCCTGAGCTGGCGCCTCACCGCGCCGCTCCGCGCCGTGTACGACCGGCTGCCGCGCCCGCCGTGGCTCGAGGACCGCGTCGCCGCGCTCGCGGCCGCGCGGGCGGCGAGGCGAGTCGAGCGCGCCGGGGGAGAGCACGCCCGGCACGAGGCCGAGCTCGCCTACGAGTCCCGCCGCATCCGCGCGCTGCGCGACCGCCACGCGCGACGACGCCGCTGCTTCATCGTCGGCAACGGACCGTCGATCAAGCAGCAGGACCTCACGCGGCTCCGCGGCGAGGTGGTCTTCGTGACCAACACCTTCATCCTGCACGAGCAGCTCGAGGCGATCGCGCCCACGTACTACTGCGTCTCCGACGCCGACTTCCTCGGCGAGGGCGCTCCGGAGCTGCAGGCCCGCCGGCTGCGCCTCATCGCCGACAAGACGTCCGGCATGACGCGCTTCTTCCCCCACGACGCGCGCCCACGCATCCGGCCCGTGCTCGGCGGGCCACGGACGTACTTCCTGAGCTTCGCGTCCGTCTCGCGCGCGGTCTGGACGTCCGGCGAGATCAGCCTCGACCCCTCGCGCTCGGTGCACTACGCCGACACCGTGGTGATCGACTTCTGCCTGCCGCTCGCGTTCTACATGGGCTTTGCCGAGGTGTACCTGCTCGGCTGCGACACCGACTACGGCCTCGATCGTGCGCCCGACTACTCGCAGGCCTACTTCTTCCAGCCGAGCGCTGCGACGTTCGAGCCGCCGCGCCTGCACGGCGTGGCGCTGGATCGCCGCCAGTGGGTGGACAACGTCATGCGGTCCTACCGCGTCGTGAAGGCGGCCTTCGAGCAGCACGGCCGGCACATCTACAACGCCACCCGGGGCGGCAAGCTCGAGGTCTTCGAGCGCGTCGTCTACGAGGACGTCGTGGCCGCGCGCCCCTGACCGGGCGCCCGCTCAGGTCGAACCGTGGGCGCAGGCCCCTGCGAGCACGGCCGCCAGGTCCACCCGCGGGAAGACCTCGAGCTTGCCTCCGGCCGTCGCGTTGTAGATGCGGCGCCCGCCTGCCTCGAACATGCGGCGCGCGACCTCGTACGAGCGCACGACGTTGTCGTACCAGGCGGTGCGGTGGTGGACGGGGTCGAGCAGGGGCCGGTGCACCGAGACGTCGTAGAAGTACGCGGCCGAGTAGTCCTCCGCGCGATCGAGGCCGTAGTCGGTGTCGCAGCCGAGCAGGTACACCTCGGCAAAGCCCATGTAGAACGCGAGCGGCAGGCAGAAGTCGATGATGACGTTCTGGCCGGTGAAGACGCCGCGCGAAGGATCGAGGCGCATCGTCCCCCGCTCCCAGATCGGGACGCCGAGCTTGGTGAGGAAGTACACCGAGCGCGCCGGCACGAGGCCGGAGCGACGCAGCGCCGGCTTGATCGAGCGCGGGAAGAAGCTCTCGAGCGCGGGGGACTTCTCGCGCAGCAGGCGCCGCATCTCGGGCGCGAGCCCGTCGAGGAACAGGGTGTCCGACACGCAGTAGTACCGGGGTGCCATGCGGTCGTGCTGCGGGTGCAGGAGCAGCTTGTTGGTGGAGAACACCAGCTCGCCGCGCAGCGCCCCGAGGTCCTGGTGCCGCAGCGAGGGGCCGTTGCCGACGAGGAAGCAGCGCGCACCCCGGTGGCGGTCACGGAGCCCGCGCAGGCGCAGGCCCTCGTAGACGCGGTCGAGGCGATCGACCGGCCCCGCAAGGGCCGCGCGCCCCGCGCGAAGGGCGTGCGCGGCCCGGCGCCACGCGCCGTCGGCGAGCCCGCGTCCCGTTCGCACGCGGTCAGGATACAGGAGGAGGACCGGCGGGGCGGAGGGCGCCGCGGTGTACAATCGGAGTGGAGCGGCGGGGCCCGATCGGCATGAAGGTGTTCATCGCGGGTGGCGCGGGCTTCATCGGGAGCTGGGTGTTCGACCGGCTCCCGGCCTGCGACGTCGTCGTCGTCGACAGCCTCGAGCCCGAGGTGCACGGGGCCGAGCCGCGCTTCCCGGAGCGCATCTCCGCACGCGCGCAGTGCCTCCACGCGGACCTGATCGAGCCGGCGCGCTACGAGGCCGCCCTCGAGGGCGCGGACGTCGTGCTCCACCTCGCGGCGCTCACGCGGACGAGCCAGTCCATGCACGAGATCTCGCGCTACGTGCACGCCAACCTCGTGGGAACCGCGCAGCTCCTCGAGGCGATCGCGCGGATGCCGCGCCGACCCGCCAAGATCGTCCTCGCCTCGTCCCGAGCGGTGTACGGCGAAGGCGCCGACCTGGGTCCCGAGGGCGGGCTCCGGCGATGGGCGCTCCGCGACGACGACGCTCGGCCGCTCGCGCCCGCCCCGCAGGTCGAGACCGCCCCCCTCGAGCCGGTCTCGGTCTACGGGATGACCAAGCAGTGGCAGGAGCAGCTCGTGCGCACGGCCGCCGCTAGCCTCGGCATGGAGGGCATCGTGCTGCGGCTCCAGAACGTCTACGGTCCCCTCCGGCGCCCGGCCAGCCCGCACGCGGGGATCGTGGCCTACTTCCTCCACCTCGCGGCGACCGGTCAACCGATCGAGCTGTTCGAGGACGGCGCCCCGACCCGCGACTACGTCTACGTCGAGGACGTGGCGGCGCTGCTTTGCCGGGCGGTCGTCGACCCCGCGCTCCGTACGGCGACCGTGAACGTCGGCACCGGCGTCGCGACCACGCTCCGCGAGCTGGTCGAGGTCCTCGGGGACGCCCTCGGAGTCGCGCCGGACGTCCGCGTCGTCGGCAGGCATCGCCCCGGCGACGTGCGCCACGCGGTCGCGAGCACGGCGAGGTGCCGCGAGTACTTCGGGTGCGTCCCCGAGACCAGCCTCCGCGAGGGGATCGCGCGCTACGTGCAGTGGTGGCGCCAGCAGGCGTAGCGCGCATGGTCGAGCGCAGGCCCACTGTCTCGGTCGTCCTGCCGAACTACAACTACGCGCGCTACCTCGACCAGCGCCTGCGCTCGCTCCTCGACCAGACGCTCGGCGACCTCGAGCTCATCGTGGTCGACGACGGGTCCGTCGACGAGAGCCGCGACGTCATCGCCAGGCACGCGATCGACCCGCGGGTGCGCACGATGTTCTTCGGCGTCAACAGCGGCCGCGTGTACCAGCGCTGGAACGACGGCGCCGCCACCGCGCGCGGCGAGTACCTCATGTTCGCCGGGGCCGACGACTACTGCGACCGTCGCTTGCTCGAGCGGCTGGTGGCGGCGATCGAATCGAAGCCAGGCGTGGGCGTCGCCTTCGCGCGGTCGATCCTGGTCCGCGACAGCGGCGAGCCGTTCAGCGTGGCTCCCCGCGAGGGCGCGGCCTCCTGGGACGAGGATCGGGTGGCGGGCCCATCCTACTGGCTGGGTCTCCTCGTCGAGCGGAACGTCCTGCCGAACGCGAGCGCGGTGCTCATGCGGCGGGACCTGTTCGAGGAGGCCGGCGGCTTCCGCGTCGACCTCCGGCTCGTCTCGGACTGGCTCCTCTGGGTCGAGCTGGCCTCGCGCTGCCGGTTCGCCTACGTCGCCGAGCCCCTCAACTCGTTTCGTTGCCACGCCGCGACGGTGCGCGAAGCGTGGCGGGGCCTCGACAGCCCCCACGCCCCGAGCGAGCGGTTCCTCGTCCTCGAGGCGCTCCGGCGGAGCCCCGGATTCGCGGGGGAGGTCCGGGAGATCTACGCGCGACACGTGGCCCAGCTCCTCGTGGACGCTGCGCCGAGGGCACGCACTCGCGCCTCCTTTCGCTTCTTCTGGAACGTCTACCGCGACTCGAAGCGGCACGGGGCGGACCTCGACGGCGCGCTCGTGCGCCTGCTCGCGCGTCACGCGGAGCGCGCGGCGGCGCTCCGCGCTCAGTAGCCGCGCAGGGCCCGAAGGCCCGCACGAAGCGGCGCGGTGACGCGCCAGCTCAGCGACCGGCGCAACGCCAGCGCCTCCGCGTCGGTCGCTTCGGCCGCCTCCTGCGTCCGCTCGAGCGCGGCGGTCGCTGCGGACAGGGACGACCGCAGGGCGGCGAGCTGCTCCCGCGCGCGACCGAGCTCCGCCTCCACGACGTCCAGCCGGCGAGCCAGCGCGTGGCCGCCCGGCGCGCGAGCCGCCGGCGGCGCGTGGCGCGCGGCGAGCTCCGGGAAGCTGGCGGCGAGCCGGTACTCGGGGCGGCGGTGGTACCCGGAGCAGAGGTGGAGCCCGACGATCCGCTGCGGGGCGCCTCCGCGCGCGACCCAGAAGCCATCCGGCCTCCGCTCGACGTCCGCGTCGATCACGCAGTTCCAGCGCAGGCCCGCCGCGGAGTCTCGCTCGAAGTCGAACGCGAGGTTGTGGAAGAGCTGGTCGAACCCGCGCGTCGGCTGCATGACCCCCGCCTCGGTCCACGCCCGGAACCGCTCGAGCTTCTCGAGCACCGCGCCGCCGGAGCCGCCGAAGAACCCGCCATTGAGCGTGGCGCCGTGCTCGTTGACGAGGCGCGCGAGCTTGGCCACGCGGTGTGGCTCGTAGAGGTGCGGGAACTCCCCCCTCGGGATGCGCAGGCTGAAGCCCTCGAGACAGTCGTAGCCAGGCTTGTCGGGCGCGTACAGACAGCCAGGAATCTCGTCGAGCAGCGAGAACGCCTCGGCGACGGGGCCCTGGAACCAGAAGTCGAGGTCGAAGACGAGGACGCGCGCGGACGGGCCGCGGCGGAGGATCGCCTCGGCGTCGAACAGCCGCGCGCACTCGATGTCCTCGCCGCGGCGGTTCGGCACGAGGTGCACGGTGCCGCCGAGCTCGCCCTCGACGAGCCTGACCAGCTCGAGGTCGACGTCGACGGCCGCGTCGTAGTAGTGCAGGACGAGCACCTCGCCGGTGTGACCGGCCACGTGCCGCAGGCTGACCAGGAAGTCGAGGAGCAGCGCCGTGTACTCCGCGCCTCGCGGCGAGGAGGGGTCCCGGTAGTAGGCCGTGATGACGAGGTCGCGCGGCACCGGAGGCCATCGTGTACGATCGAGGGATGGTGCGCCAGGGTCCGGCGCCCGCCCCGAGCGCGGTGCCCGTGTATCGCCTCCACATCGACAACAAGCTCGTGGAGCCCGAGGCGGACGGGAGCGCGCCGCGCCGGCGGATCCTGCGCGCGGCGGACGGGCCCGACCTGCGGGCGCTCGTCGAGGCCCTGAACGCGATCACCCACCTGCCCGGGGTCCACGGGATCGAGCACGCCTTCCGCGTGGGGGCGATGTGCATGGCCTTCCACAGCCAGCTCAGGCCGGACAGCGACGACGCCCTGAGCTACTTCCTCATGGGGTTCCTGCACGACTGCGGGCGCACCCACGACGGCCCCGATCCCCTGTACGGCCGCGCCGCCGGGGAGCGGATGACGAGACTCGGCCTGCCGCTCCCCGCGGCGTTCCTCTCGGCCATCGCCGCGCACCCCGAGCCGCGCCCGCCCACGACGCTCGAGGAGGTCTGCCTGTTCGACGCCGACCGCCTCGACCTCGTCCGCTTCGGACGCAAGATCGATCCGCGCCTCGTGAGCGACCACCTCGGCCCGGTGCTGGAGCCGTTCGTCGCCCTGCAGCGCGCGTTCGTCGCCAACCGGCACTGCTGCTGGGTGCCGTGCCAGCTGCGGAGCCGGGCGGCCCTCGAGGTCTACCTGCAGCTCGACCAGCACCTCGAGCACCTGCAGAGCGCGGTCCGCTACCACGGCTCCGTCGCGCCCGGCCTGCCGGCGCTGCTCGGCGCGAGCCGCGCCTTCCCGATCGCCGGCGAGCTCCTCTACGCGACCAAGGACTTCTACGAGGCCTACGCGATCGCGGCCGACCGGCGCCTCCGACAAGGCCCCGCCCCCGGCCCGGACGAGGAGGTCTCCGTCTACAGCCTCGATCCCGGAGGCTTCGACGAGAGCATCTACACCTACCGGGGCATCGAGTACGTCTCGTCGCGCGAGCTCGTCCCGCTCGGCGAGGCGCGCTGCCCCATCTGGCCCGAGCTCGGCATGTTCGACGCGTATCGCCTGGCGGTGGAGCGCGACCTCGGCGGGACGGCGGCCCGGCCACCGCCCCACGGTCCGCGATCCGGCGAGCGTCCGAGGGCGCACGCCGACGGGCGCGAGCGCGAGCTGGCCCTCGAGCGCGCGCTCGCCGAGGAGCGCGCCGAGGTGGAGCGGCTCGAGGCCCTGCTCGCCCGGCAGCGGCCCCACCTCGCCGAGCTCGAGGTCCTGCGCGAGCGCGCCGAGAAGCACCTCGCCGACGTCCGCGCCTCGCTGAGCTGGCGCGTGACCGCGCCCCTTCGCGCCGTGGCGCGGCTCCTGCGCGGCCGCTAGCCGTCCTCGGGTGCTATGCTCGGCGGAGGTGTCCGCGCCGTCCCAGACGAAGAGCCAAGGCGCCCCACCCCGCTTCTCGCACCTGCTGGGGCTCGTCTGGACGCTGGTCCGCACCGACTTCAAGACCCGCTACCACGGCACGATGGCCGGTTTCCTGTGGGCCATCCTCAAGCCCGTCATGATGTTCCTCGTGCTGATGGGCGTGTTCTCGCTCGTCTTCGCGGGCGACCCGCACTACCGGCTGAACCTCGTGATCGGCCTGTTCCTGTGGGACTTCTTCTCGGAGGCCACCAAGGTCGGCGTCGTGTCGCTGTTCGCCAAGGGCTACCTCATCAACCTGTCGCGCTTCCCCACCTGGATCCTCGTCGTCAGCTCGCTGTCGAACGCGCTCATCACGATGCTCGTGTTCGGCTGCGCGGTGCTGGTCGTGATCACGATGCGCTACGGGGCGCCGAGCCCGCTCGCCGTCGCGCTGTTGCTCCTCTACGTCGTGCAGCTCGTCATCATGGCGATGGGGATCTCCCTCGCGACGAGCGTGCTCTTCCTGCGCTACCGCGACCTGAACCAGATCTGGGACGTGGTCATCCAGGCGTGCTTCTTCGTCACGCCCATCGTCTACCCGCTCGACATCATCCCGCACCGCTACCACGCGCTCCTGTACCTCTGGCCCGTGACGCCGATCGTGATGTTCAGCCGCTCGGTGCTCGTGCAGCGCGTGGTGCCCACCCTGACCGCGCACCTGCTGCTCCTCGGCCTGACGCTGAGCGTCTTCGGCCTCGGATACCTCATCCACCGCCGCTTCGCGCCCCGCGCGGCCGAGCTCCTCTGATGCCGATCATCGAGGCCGAGGGGATCGCGAAGTCGTTCCGGCTGCCGAGCGTGCACCGGCAGACCGTGCGCGAGCACGTGTTCGGCGTGCTGCGCCGGCGGCGCTTCGAGGAGCTGCGCGTCCTCGACGGCGTGAGCTTCTCGGTCGAGGCCGGCCAGGCCGTCGGCATCATGGGGCGCAACGGCTCGGGGAAGTCGACGCTCATGAAGATCCTCGCGGGCATCTTCCGCGCGGACCGCGGGGTGCTGCGGGTCGGCGCGCCGGTGACCGCGCTGCTCGAGCTCGGCCTCGGCTGGAACCCCGAGCTCGACGCCATCGACAACATCTTCCTGCTCGGCGGCGTGATGGGCCTGTCGCTCGCCGAGATCCGGACGCGCATCGACGCCATCCTGGCCTTCGCGGAGCTCGAGCGCTTCGCCAAGCTGCCGCTCAAGCGCTACTCGAGCGGCATGGGCGCCCGGCTCGCCTACGCGGTCGCGTTCGAGGCGGTCCGCGAGATCCTGATCCTCGACGAGATCTTCGAGGTCGGCGACGCCGCGTTCCGGCTGCGGTGCCGCGATCGCTGTCACGGGTTGCACAAGGCGGGGCACACCGTCCTGCTCGTCAGCCACAGCGCGGGCCAGGTCGCCGACTTCTGCGATCGCGCGCTCCTCATCGAGGGCGGGCGCGTCGCGCTCGACGGCGACCCACGCGCCGTCGGCGAGGCCTACATGCAGATGCTCGTGCCCGCCCAGGCGCCGCCGCCGTGACTTGACAGCGTCCGATCCGCTTGCTCCCCTGGGATCATGAAGCCCGTGCGCGTCGGGGCCGTGTCGATCGGGCAGGGGCAGCCGCTGGTCCTCATCGCGGGGCCCTGCGTGCTCGAGGACGAGCGCATGGTGCTCACCGTCGCCGAGCGGCTCGCCCGCATCTCGGCCGACCTCCAGCTCCCGATCATCTTCAAGTCCTCCTACGAGAAGGACAACCGGTCGTCGGTCGACGGCTACCGCGGCCCCGGCCTGCGCGAAGGGCTCGCCCTGCTCGAGCGCGTGCGCACGCAGACCGGCCTGCCGGTGCTGTCGGACGTGCACCGCGAGACCGACGTCGAGGCCGCCGCCGCGGTGCTCGACGTGGTGCAGGTGCCGGCGTTCCTGTGCCAGCAGACGAGCTTCCTCGTCGAGGTCGGCAAGCACAGCCGCACGGTGAACGTGAAGAAGGGCCAGTTCATGGCCCCGAAGGACATGCGCGGGGCCGTGGGCAAGGTGCGCGCGGGCGGCTGCGAGCAGGTGCTGCTCACCGAGCGCGGCTCGTGCTTCGGCTACGGCCGCCTCATCGCCGACGTCACGAGCGTGCCGGTCATGCAGGCGCTCGGCTGCCCGGTGGTGTTCGACGCCACCCACATCGTCCGGCGCTACGGCACCCCGAGCAGCGACCCCGCGGGGGGCGATCCGGAGCTCGTGCCGGTGCTCGCGCGCGCCGGCGTCGCGGCCGGCTGCGACGCGCTCTTCATCGAGACGCACCCGTCCCCGCGGGACGCCCTGTGCGATGCGGCGTCGATGCTTCCGCTCGGCGAGCTGCCCGCGCTCCTCGACGACGTGCTGCCGATCGCGCGCCACCTGCGGCGGCCGGATCGCCGATGAGCGACGCCTGGCGCGACACCGTCGTGGTCGTGCCCTTCCGCCTCGGGAGCCAGCGCTTCCCGAACAAGGCGCTCGCGCGGTTCCGCGGGCGGCCGCTGCTCGAGATCGCGATCGAGCACGCCCTGGCCCTCGGCGGGCGGACGGTGGTCGTGACCGCGCCCGCCGCGGACCTCGCCGAGGCCGCACGGACGATCGACCTCGACCGCCCCGGCGTGCGACGCGTGCCGAGCGCGGAGAGCTGCGGCTCGGCGACCGAGCGTGTGGTCGAGATCTTCGCCGGGCTCGAGGGCTCGCGCTTCGCGACGCTGCCGATCGACGAGCCGGCGCTCGACCCCGCCGAGGTCCGCGCGGCCGCCGCGGACGACGCCGTCTTCGACGGGGCCGGCGCGCTCACGTTCCATTGCCCCTTCTTCGCGCCCGAGGACTACCTCTCACCCCTGTCGGCCAAGGTCGTGGTGGACGCGCGCGGCCGGCTGCTCTACATGTCGCGCGCCGTGATCCCGGTGACCAAGGCCGGGCCGCCCGATCCCCGCCTCCTCAAGAAGAACGTCGGCGCGTTCGTCTTCCAGCGGAGATTCCTCGAGGCGCTCGCCGCAGCTGCGGACACGCCGACGGCCCTCGACCGGTCGGAGAGCCTCGAGCAGCTCCGCTGGCTCGAGCTCGGCCTCGTGGTCCGGTGTGTGCCGGTCCGCCACCTCGGCTTCGGCATCGACGTGCCCGAGCAGCTGGCCGCGCTCGAGGCCCGGATCCGCTGAGCGCTGGCGCGGGAGTTGCGTAGCTCCTCGGTCGTGACCCCGGCAAACCTGCCAAGCGCGCGGAACACGCAGGGTGCGACTCCCGCCCACCGTACCTTCCGGGCCAGAGCACCGTACCGATCGGGACACCGGGGGCTCACCCTGGTCGAGCTGATGGTGGTGGTCGCGATCGTGGCCGTCGGAGCCGCGGTCGCCATGAGCTCGGGGAACTCCCTGCCGACCCGGTCGATGGCCTACTCGCGCGAGATCTACAAGGAGCTCCGCCGGGTCCGCACGCAGGCGGTCTCGACCGCTCGCTACTACTGTGTCGACGTCACGAGCGACCTGGTCCAGTCGCGCTACATCGCCAACACCACGTCGATGTCGGCGCCCTGCCCCTCCTGCAACCCCTCGACCTGTGCACTGTCGAACTTCATCTACGAGCGCAACTACCCGGCGCCGGTCGGGGTCTCGGTCTGGGACGTGCGCACCGACAGCGCCTACCCGACGTCGATCAGCGGCGGCACCAACCACATCGCCTTCGACTCGACCGGGGCCTCGGACGCCACCCGCTACGTCTACGTCGCGACCACCGCCGACTCCGTGGCCCAGGCGCGCGGCAAGGACTGCTTTCAGATCACCGCCGCCACGGGCCGGATGTCGCCGGCCCAGGGGGAATGGCAATGACGAAGATGCAGGGACCAGGGACGATCCTCCGAGGGTTGCGCCGGCGGAGCCGGCGGGGCTTCACGCTCATCGAGGTGATGGTGTCGGCCACCGTGCTCGGCGTGGTGGCGGTCGGCGTCGCCCCGCTGATGAGCGGCCTGAACAGCACGCTCCACGACGCCGCGAGCGCGCAGCAGGCCACGCGCCTCGGCCAGCAGCTCGTCGAGCGCATCCAGGCAATGCCGATCGCCAACGTGGAGGGCCTCTGCAACCGGTACCCGCCCCCGGCGACCAACGGCTCGGGGAGCATCAAGCAAGATCCCATCAGCGGCGAGAGCTACCAGCAGTCCTGCTCCGCTTCCACGCTCGACGGCGGCAAGGTCATGACCATCAGCCTCAAGTGGACGTCGTCGGAGGGGGCGAACGCCGGCGGCGCGTTCGGTCGCGTCAAGACCTTCAAGATCTACCGATCGCAATGACGACGCTCGCCTCGTCCCTGCGCCCGCACGGCCGCACCCGCGGCCTGTCCCTCATCGAGGTCATGGTCTCGCTGGGGCTCGCGGCCATCGTGTCCGTCGCCGCGGTGTCGTTGACGGGCGTGTACGCCGCCAGCTTCTCGGCGCAGCTCAGCCTCTCGGACGCGCAGGAGAGCCTCTGGGCCGGCAACGAGCTCATCGCGCGCGAGCTGCGCAAGGCCGGCAACGGCTTCGGCTTCTGTCCGAATGGCCTCCTGCACATGTGGCGCGTGGTCGACTACGACGACCCGCCGGTCGGCACGACCGAGGTGGACCGCACGGGGACGTTCATCCCGCCCTACTTCAACACGGCGACGGCGCAGACCAAGGGCAGCTTCTACAGCACGGAGACCGCCGCGGTGCCGCCGGTGTTCGTCATCAACAACATGTACGGGACGAACCCCGCGGGGCCGGACATGCTCGACATCTTCTACGGCGAGGACGCGAGCCTGTCCGCGGACACCACCGTCACCTCCGCCCACGGCGTCACCGCGACCGAGTTCAAGGTGAACACCACCACCGGGTTCTCCCCCGGCGACGTCTTCATCGTCTGGAGCAACTCCTCCGGCTCGGTGCCGTGCACGCTCTTCAAGACCACCTCGACGGTCACCGACCTGGCGGCGAACACGCTCAAGCACGCCTACGTGGCGGCGACCAAGTGGAACCCCGATCCCGCGGGCGACGCGGCGGACCTCGCCAAGTTCTACCCGTCGGGCGGCTACTCCGGGGGCTCGACGACGATGGTCACGCGCCTCGGGAGCACGCTCCAGCGGGTGCGCTTCTACATCTCGACGAACGGCACGACCTGGCCGCCGACCTTCGACCCGAACGCGGACAATCCCCAGCTCATCATCGACCGCTTCGACGGGACCGGTGAGACGCGCAACCCGCAGGTGGTGGCCGACGGGATCGAGGACTTCCAGGTGGCCTACGCCTGCGACGGCGCGGGTTCGACCACGACGGGCGAGGTGGTCGAGGCGAGCACCAACGTGCTCAAGGCCAACCGGACCGTCGACGACTACTACGTCAACATCGAGGGGGACGTGGCCGGCGCGTCGCCAGGCGTCGGCAACCCGCGCTGCTACGACCAGGCGACGGGCGGCCCCCGCATCGCGCTCGTGCGCTTCACGATCACCGCGCGGACGCGGGGCCAGACCGGCGGCAACCTGCCGGGACGCCCGCGCGCGGAGGACCGCCCCGGCGTGGACATCACCGATGGCGGCGTGTCGGACGGGTACCGCCGCAGGACGCAGACGACCGAGGTTTCGCTCCGCAACTAGCGGGCGAGGAGACGACCCATGCGAACCCCTGGCTCGAGCAACTCTGGGCGGCGGCGGGAGCGGGAGCGCGGCATCGCGCTCGTCGTGGTCATGATGGTCACCGTGGCGGTGACCACGCTCGGCGTCACCGCATCGTGGATGGCCTCCACCCACGTGCGCGTGTCGCAGAACGTCACCGATCGCCAGAACGCGCTCTACGCGGCCGAGGCCGGCCTCGAGCGCGCGCGGGAGATCCTCGCGTCGTCGACCAACTGGGGCAGCGACTTCCTCGCGCCGACCCTCATCCCGCCGGGCGCCGCGGGCGCGAACGGCGCCAACATGACCGCGCCCCCGCTGGATCCACCGTCTGCCAGCGCCGGCAACCTCAAGAAGAAGGGGCGGCCGATGATCAAGACCGCCGGGGGCACCATCAGCACGCCCTCGAACTGGCTCTACAACGTCTGCTACCCGTGCGGCACCCGCTGCAACACCCAGGGCACGAGCTGCTGCGACAACGTCTGCCCGGGCTCCTCCGGCCGCTACAGCGTGTGGATCCGCAACAACACGGCCGAGATCGCGCAGGGCGTCATCGACGGCGACAACGACGGCCTCGTCATCGTGCACGTCGAGGGCTACTCGGCCGACGGCGTCGCCAAGGTGACGCTCGAGGTCGGCGTGGCCAAGGGCGGCGCGACCACGGCGTCGCCGAGCTACGGCGGCATCAACGAGAACAACGAGAACTCCAACACGCTCACGACGACGATCGACTACTCGGCGTCGCCGAACGTGACGACGGCAACCGGCCCATGAGGCCACGGAGGTCCGCGATGTCGCGCCCCAGGAAGCTCGGTTCGGCTGCCGCGGTGGCGATCTCCGCCGTCACGCTGGGGATCGCGATCTTCGCCAACGTGGAGCCCGCGCGCACCCTGCCCAAGCTGACGCCCACGACGGCCATCAGCTCGCAGCGCGTCAAGCCGAACATGCTGATCGTGCTCGACACCTCCGGCTCGATGGAGTGGCCGGCCTGGAACAGCACGACGATCGGCAACGACTGCTACAACGGCGACGACAACTGCCTCGAGACGCTGCCGTCGAGCACCAAGTGCCTCGGCGGCGCCACCTGCGACGGCGACAACATGTGCCCCGACTCCGGGGACGGCACCGGGGCCTACCCGTGCGGCAGCCGCACCTCGAGCCGCATGGCGATCATGAAGCGCGCCCTCGGGCGCATCATGGAGGACAACAAGGCGGCCGTGAACTTCGGCTTCATGACGTTCGACCAGACCGGGTACTTCAAGTACCTGGAGGTCGTCACGGACAGCACGAGCTGGACGAGCGCCGGCACGCTGACCTCCACCGGCGGCGCCTGCCCGAGCGGCCACAGCCGCGACATGACGCTCAACCGCAACCAGACCTACGTCTTCACGCTGTGCACGCAGACCGGCTCGCCGTTCTCCGCGGGCGGCTCGACCGCCGACCCGCAGCTCGCCATCTTCGACGGAACCACGTTCAAGGCGGGCGCCGGCTCGACGCCGGGCGGCAGCGAGGTCGCCGACTACGTGCAGTGCGAGAGCACCAAGGCCCCGACGCTCACGTACACCCCCACCACGCGCAAGACCTACAAGGTGTGCGTGGCTGGAGAGACCGACGCCGCCGACGGCACGGGCAAGCTCACGGCGCTGACGCGCACCGTCTCGTACTACCGGCAGCGCGAGCTCCTCGCCAACGCCGGGTTCACGGTGGACGCCGGGCCGTCCGCCACGTTCATCGCGGGGGGCAAGACGAACTACCGCATCGCGGGCCGCTCGCGCTTCACCCGCCGCGGCTCGGCGATGTACCAGGACTACCCGGCCGGGAGCTGCGCCGAGGTGCGCCGGGGCGGCGCGATCGACTGCAGCATCGGCGGCCGGATGTGGCGCTTCGAGGGCGCGGAGTTCTACCAGTACACGGTCCTGCCCACGGCCTCGGCGCCGGCGGAGTACGACAGCCCCACCTACCTCGGGCCGACCGCCACCATCTCGGGGGTGAACTACCACTACTACGAGTTCGCCCCCGGAGAGTCCGGCCCGATCGAGGGCAACTCCTACGGCAAGCTGCGCGTGCCGTTCAGCTTGAGCACGCTGCAGTCCGACCAGGACGCCAAGGTGTCCCAGATCCAGGAGTGGCTCCAGGTGGCCAGCAACGGCGGCCTGCAGGCGGACGGCAACACGCCGAGCGGCCCGACGCTCGACGACTCCTCCTCCGGGACGCCGCTCAACAACGCCTACGACTACCTGCAGTGCTACATCAACTCCTCGAGCGGGCGGTCGCGCAGCTCGGCGTGCGCGACGAACGGCTTCTCCATCGATCCGCCGTCGGCGGACTGCCGCTTCACCTACGTCCTGTTCCTCACCGACGGCGAGCCCACGTCACCGAGCGGCGACCAGAGCGCCTGCGCCTCCGACTCGTGCATCACCTCGCCGACGAGCTGCAGCTGCAGCTTCACCAACGCCGCGTACAAGATCTTCCACGAGCTCGGCGCCAAGGTGTACGTCGTCGGCTTCGGCGCGGAGTTCGCCGGCGGCACGAACGGCCAGAAGACCCTGCGCAACGTCGCCCACGCCGGCGGGTCGTGCCGGCCCGTCAGCTCCACCGACATCGCGAGCTGCATGTACGAGGCGAGCGACGAGGACACGCTCACCGCCTCGCTCCAGTCCGCCATCAACAGCGCGCTCGCGGGCGACTTCTCGACGAGCCCGGTGTCGGTCGCGACCGGCTCGACCTCGACCGTGTCGTCGAACTATGCCCTCTTGACCTCGACCGAGTTCCCGAGCTGGAAGGGCCACCTGCGCGCGTTCGATCTGCTCGCGCCGCCCGACTCGCTCGGCAAGGCGCCCGAGGCGTGGGACGCCGGTGTGTCGCTGAACTCGAAGGCGTGGTGCAAGCGCAACGTCTTCGCCTGGAACGACACGGGCGAGTTCACGGTGGGCTCGACCACCTACCCCAACATGTCTGCGGTCCGGTTCTCCAACTGGACGTCGGGCTCGTGTGTGTCCACGCAAGCCAACGGCGCGGCGCTGCGCGCCCTGGCCTCGCGCGCGGGGCTGTCCTTCACCGCGACCGACCAGGAGGCCGACGAGGTGGTCCGGTTCATCCTGGGCGACCCGACGCTCACGGGCGACGACGGCACGGACCCGGAGACGCCGAACTGGAAGCTCATGCCGCTCTTCCACTCGACGCCGGTGGCGGCGACGGGCTCGCCGGGCGGCAGCCAGCCAGGCGCGGCAGGGTTCAAGACGACGACCGCGAACCGTACCGGCATGGTCTACGCTGGCAGCAACTCGGGCATGCTGCACGCGTTCTACCTGGAGTCCGGGACGGGCTTCACCAAGGGCGACGAGGCCTTCGCGTTCGTGCCCGTCAACGCGCTCGACAAGATGCGATCCCTCTACGTGCAGCGCGGGCAATCGCCGAACGAGGCGAACCAGGTCTGGGGCGTGGCGACCTCCCCGCACGTCTCCGACGTCTGCATCAGCAACTGCGAGAGCACGAGCACGTCGGTGTGGCGAACGATGCTCTTCTTCGGCCTCGGCCCAGGCGGGCCCGTCTACCACGCGCTCGACGTGACGACGATCCCGACGTCGGGCCTTCCGTACTGCACCTCGGCCGTGGACCTCGCGACGCCGTCGGGATGTGTCCATCAGGTCTGGCGAACCAACCAGACGTCGCTGAGCACGTCCTACGAGGCGGGCATGGGCGAGAGCTGGTCGGTGCCGGCCGTGGTCACGCTCGACATCACGAGCGACGGCGTCACGGCGCCGCAGCAGACGGTGCTGGTGGGCTCGGGCTACGACGCGACGCCGCCGCTCGACAGCCGCGGCAACCCGGACACCACCGCGCCGGCCAACAGCCGCGGCAAGGTGTTCTGGCGGATCAACGCCAAGAACGGCACCCTGGCGAGCCAGGTCGAGTTCACGCCGCCGGGGTCGCTGACCGCGGAGTACGCGCTGCTCGCCGACGTCACGGTGGCCAAGCCCGAGAGCGGCTACCTGCCGAGCGCGGCCTACATCGCCGATCCGGGCGGGCGCATCTACCGCTCGAACGGGGCGACGGCGGCCCCGCTCCTCGCCTACACGGCGGACTTCGGGTCCACGGCGGCGACGCAGCGACCGTTCCTCTACTCGCCGGCGGTCTACTACAGCGCGGCCGGTGAGACCGTCTTCGCCGCGGCGACGAGCTCGTACGATCTGCCGGGCGGACCCGAGACGGCGCTCCTCATGCTCCGCCTGGCGGCGGGCGAGGTCGACTTCGACGGTCTGCGGGGCGACTCGCAGCACAAGCTGCTCGAGAAGAACATCAGCCAGATCTGCAAGACGAACTTCACCAAGGCCGACGTCTGTCTGGCGGGGAACAAGTTCTCGACCTCGGCGCGGGCCATCTCGTCGCCGAAGATCCTCGTGAACACGAACAACAGCGTCACCACGGTGCAGGCGGCCTACCCGATCTACGAGCCCGCGGCGAACGTGTGCGACATCGGCAGCTCGTACCTCGTCATCTTCGACCTCAACCTCGTGCCGACCGCGCACGCCGAGCACTCGATGACGATCGACATCGGCCAGGGCCTGCGGAGCTCGGGCTTCAGCGTGGGCGCGGGCGGCGGCGAGCTCGTCGTCGGCGGCGCGGGCGGCGTTGCGTCCGCCATCAACGATCCGACCCCTGGCGGCTCCTTCACCGGCACCAAGAAGGTCGGCTGGCGCGAGTATTGACGAGGCGAGCGTGGCGCGCTGTCAGGAACACGGGCTGGCGTACGACCCCTCCACGCAGCAGGGCTGCGTGCTGTGTCGCCGCGCGCTCCAGCCCGTCAAGCCTCCGAAGCCTCCGCTGCGGTGGGGTGTCGTGGTGTCGGCCCTCGTGATGGCCACGATCGCCGTGACGGTGCTCCGCGTGGCGAACTCGCGCATCGAGGCCGCCCGCGCCAGGCTCGTGTCGCCCGCCGAGGGCACCCTGCCCGAGCTGCCGCCGCTGCCGCCTCCCGCGCCCGGGCAGGCGCCGCCGCCGGCAGCGAGCCTCGATCCGGGTCCGCTCGTCGGCAAGTGGAAGTGGCTGCGGGACGGCGAGCGCCTCTTCCCCGGCGTGCTCGAGCTGGACCGCTCGGGCAAGGTACGCTACCGACCGCTCGCGTCCATGCCCACGGCCGAGGGCCGGTTCCGCAGGACGGGCGAGAACAGCGTCGAGATCGCCATCTCCTGGAAGAACCAGAGCATGACGCTCGAGTCCTACGACTTCGTCCGCTACGCGAACCGCCTCGAGCTGCGCCCGCATGACGGGAGCGCCAAGGAAGGCAAGTATGTTCAGATCCAGTGAGCCGCGTCGGCGCGGCGGCTTCACCCTGATCGAGCTCATGGTGACGGTCTTCATCGTCAGCGTGCTGACCGTCGTCGCGGGCGTGAAGTTCGTCCGCTCGATGCGGCAGCAGCGCATGAGCGCGGAGGTGAACCTCGTCTTCGCCAACATGAAGACCCGGCTCGATCTCTACAAGAACGAGACCACCACCTACGTGACCACGAACGCGGTCACCGACGACGGCTCGATCCATCCTTCCAACCCGAGCTCCACGGCCCAGAACTGGCAGACCGGCAAGCCGGCCTACTGGACCGACCTCGGCCTCAACCCGGGCAAGGCCACGGTCTACTGTGGCTACGTCGCCTTCGCGGGGACCGCGGCGTCCGACTCGACCACGGCGTGGCCGGCCGGCGCGCACACGGCCGGGTTCATCTTCGGGACCAGCTACCAGCCCCAGGAAGCCTGGTACTACCTGCGGGCCGTCTGCGACCTCGAGAACTCGGGGTCGCCCGTGGAGTGGCGGACGCGGTTCGACAACGCGACGGTCTGGCAGAAGGAGGGCGACGATGACTGATCCCCGCCGGCACCGCCGGTGCGGGGATCGTCGATCATGAGGACGAGGTGGGGTGGCGGCGCGGTGATCGCGGCCGCGCTGCTCGGCGTGCTCGGGTGCAAGGGCAAGCCCCTTCCGCCGGGCTCGCGCCTCCTCGTGCTCGCGCCCGAAGGGGCAGCCGGTGAGCAGGACTGGATCAAGAACGCGATGCCGGTGTGGGTGGTCGACGCGCTCGCCAGCGCGCCCCTGTCGGTGATCGTGCTGCCTGCGAGCGAGGTGGAGCAACCGACCCAACCGGGGTGCGGCACGCGGCGGCCACCGCCGGGCGAGCCGTCGTCGCCGGCGGACCTCGCGAAGAAGCTCGGCGCGGCGGCCGTCCTGAGCGGCGAGGTCGAACGGCGCAAGGACGGCTTCGCCCTGACGCTCACCCTGCGCGGCTCGGACGGCAGCGTCCGTGGGCACGCCAAGGTCGAGGCCTCCAGCGCCGCCGAGGTCCCGCGGGCGTTCGTGACGCTGCGGGGGCGGCTCGAGCGCGTCCTCGGCCTCGACCTGCCGGAGTACGTGCCCGGGACCAGCAACGCCGACGCGTTCCGCTCGCTCCTGTCGGCTCGGAGCTGGATGGCGCGGGACTCGGAGCGGAACGCCAAGCGCCACCTCGAGACGGCGACCCGCACCGATCCGCAGCTCGCCGCCGCGTGGATCGAGCTCGGCACGCTGGCCGCGGAGCGGGGCGATCGCCAGGCCGCGCTCGCCGCACACCACAGCGGCGCGGCCCGCAAGGAGCGGCTCCCGGCGCTCGACCGCGCGCGGCTCGATCTGCTCGGCGCGCGTGTGATGGACGATCCCATCGAGGTGGAGCGCGCGACCTCGGTGCTGCTCGCGCTCGCGCCAGGCGATCCGGTCGGCCGGCGCGTGGGCGCGAGGCTCGCGCGGGGCCGGCTCGACGTGACGCGCCAGCGGTCGCTGCTCGAAGGGGTCGCGCGGGCCTGGCCCAGCCACCGAGGCATCGCGGTCGAGCTGTCCGAGGCGCTCGTCGCGGAGGGCAAGGCCGCTGACGCGCAGCGCACGCTCGAGGCGCTCACGGACGCGAACCAGGTCGACTCGGCCGTCCACGACGCGCGGGGCTACGCGGCCGCCGCGGCAGGGGACCTCGCGGCGGCGGACGCGCACTACGTCAAGGCGCAGGACGCGGGGTTCTCGGGGGCACGCCTCGGTCGGGCCTGGATCGCGCTGCAGCGCGGCGACGTCGCGGGGGCCGAGCTGCAGCTGGCGCAGCTCGACGGTTCGCTGAGGGACCACGGCGAGGCGCTCGTGGCTGCCGCGCGCGGGCAATGCGGGCGCGCCAGGCAGGCGGCCGTCCGCTACGTCGAGGCGGAGGCGCAGGGCGGCGGGAAGACGGCGAGCCAGGTCCTCGCGGCGCGAGTCGCCCTCTCGTGCAGGGAGCCCGCGCTCGCGCTCGAGCTGCTCCGCGACGCGGACGGCAAGCGGCCCGGGCGCGCGGCGCTGATGGCCGTGACCCTGCGCGGGCTCGCGGCCCAGGCGGCCGGCGACGAGGGTCAGGTGCGCACGGCGCTCGCCGCCCTCGAGGAGGTGCGGCGGATCCGCGGGGTCGACACGTCGCCGCTGGCGGCGCTCATCGAGGGTCGCGCCGCGCTCGCGCGTGGCGACAAGGACCTCGCGCTCGAGCAAGCGCGAAAGGCTGCCCGCCTGCGGCAGGAGGGCGCGGCGGCGCTCCTGACGGCGGTGCTCGCGGCGAGGCAGGACTGGGCCGAGTGCGGGCGGGCCGGCACCGAGGTGGTGCCGGATACGCAATGGCCGGGCGAGGTGTCCGGGATGGAGGGCCTGGTCCCCCGCTGGTCGAGCGCCCTCGAGTGCCTCGAGCGGGCCGGCAAGCCGGAGGCCGCGTCGGCGCTGCGCGCGCGGATCACGAAGCTCGGCGCGCCGGATGCGCCGCCACCCAAGCGCGCGCCGGCGCGACGGCCGGTCCGCGAAGAAAAGCGCGGCTGACGATCAGGGCGGCGGGAGCTGCGCGAGCTCGGCGCGGGCCTTCGCGTTCGATCCGTCGAGCTCGAGCGAGCGCGTCAGGTAGCGCCGCGCGAGCTCATGGTGGCCCGACAGCCGCTCGAGCCGGCCGAGGTTGTTGAGCGCCGGGATGTGGCCAGGATGCACGGCGAGCGCAGCCTGGAAGGCCTGTCGCGCCCGCTCGAGGTCTCCGAGCTGCGCGGCGCAGATGCCGAGGTTGTTGTTGGCGTCGAGGTAGCTCGGGAGGATCTCGACCGCGCGCTCGTAGGCCCGGATCGCCGCGGCGCAGTCGCCGCGAACGCGCAGCGCGTCGCCGAGCGCGTAGAAGGGCGCGGCCACGTCGGGGGCCTTGCGGGCGGCGTCGGACCAGAGCGTCACGGGATCGCGCCAGACGCGGATGCGGGCGAGGCTCGCCGCCGAAAGGGCCAAGACCGCCGCGACCCCGACCGCGGCCAGCGCGCGCGGGCTGGCGGTGTCTGCCAGGCGCGCGACGAGCGCCCCCACGACGAGGAAGAACCCCGCACCGGCCGCGTAGACGCGGTGCTCCGCCATGTTCTCGGTCAGCGGGGTGAGGGCCGTCGGCGCGAGCAAGAGCAGGAACCAGAGCACCCCGAACACCAGGACCGGGTCCCTGGCCCGCTCGCGCACCGCGAAGACGAGCACCATCACGAGCCCGGCCGCCGAAAAGGCCACGGACCACGTGAGCGCGGTGACGTCGTGCACCTGGTGCACGATCGACTGTCCGACCGGCACCACGAGGAGCGCCAGGTAGCGCCAGAAGACCACGAGCTGCGTCGCCGCATAGGTCCCGGCCGCTTCCATGGGCGAGGTGACGAGCCCCGAGCCGCCCTCGACGCGCTGGTAGAACAGCAGGCGCACCACGCCGCCGGAGAGCGCGACGAGGAGGACCGGCCCGTGCAGCGCCAGCAGGCGAAGGCGGCGGCCCGGCGCCCCGCGCGCGAGCAGCCACTCGTAGCCGAGGAGCACGAGCGGCAGCATCGCGCCTGTCTCCTTGGACGCCGCCGCGAGCACGAAGCAGAGGACGGGCAAGAGCAACCAGGCGCGCGACGCGCCGGCCCGCAGCGCGCGACGGAACGCCAGGCAGCCGCACAGCACGAACATCAAGGCCAGGAGCTCCGAGCGCGCGGTCACGTAGTCGGCGGCGCTGGTCGACATCGGGTGGATGGCGAACAGCACCGCCACGAGCGCGGCCAGGACGGGCGCGCGGCGCGCGCGGGGGTCGTCGGGGCGCGCCTGGCACAGGCCGAGCGCGAGGACGTACAGCAGGACCACGTTGACCGAGTGCAGGAGCAGGTTCGTCAGGTGGAAGCCGACCGGATCGAGGCCCCAGACCACCACGTCGAGCGCATACGAGAGGTTGACCATCGGCCGGAAGCGCTGGAACAGCACCACCGCGAAGACGTTGAGCGGCGGCTCGAGCGTGGGGTTCGACACCACCGTGACGAGGTCGTCGTAGACGAACGGGTTTCGGACGGCCGTCACGTGCACGCCGACGCACACGAGCACCGCGAGCGCGGCCAGGGCGTGGCGGCGCAGGCCCCGGGCAGGCGGGGGTGCCTCGGGGGCCGCCGGCGACGAGGGCGTCGCGGGCGATCGGGGCGGGGCCCCGGCCGTGGCGCGACGGCGCTTGCGGGACATCTACGCGGCTCTCGACGGTCCAGCGGGATCCTTGGATCCCGCCTCTTGCTCGCGCAGCCGCGCCTCGAGGATGCCGAGCGCCTCGGTGAGCCGCTCGATCTGCCGGCGCTGGCGCGACAGCGTGACCGAGAAGTGCAAGGACGTCGCGAGCACGAACAGGAACAGGACGAGCAGCAGGACCGCCGGCGGGTAGTAGACGCCGAGCCATCGGGCGATCTGGTGCAGCATCTCGCGCGACAGCGACAGGGCGAGCAGCGCGCTCCCGCAGGCCAGCCACAGGAACGAGTACTCCTCCGTGAGCACGCGGCGGCGCACGAGCTCGAACACCACGACGAGGAACCCCGCGCTCGTGCCGATGGCGAGGACGTGGACGAGGTCAGTCACGCGGCGCGTGCTCCTGCGGCCGGCGCAGCGGAACCACGAGGAGGGCGAGCCAGGCGCGGGCGAGCGCGTGCAGGGCGCGGCTGAGGGTCAGCGTGGTTCGACCGGCGGCGCGCGCGCGCATCTGCACCGGGACCTCGACGAGCCGCAGCCCCTCCCGGCGGAGCAGGAGGATGAGCTCGGGCTCGGGGTAGCCCGTGGGGTGATGCTCGCTCAGCAACGCGAGCGCGCGCGGTCCGAAGGCCCAGTAGCCCGAGGTCGGATCCGTCACCTTCTGCCGCGTGAGCCAGGAGAGCTGGACGGCGAGCAGGGCCCGGACCAGCCGGCGCACGGTTCCGGGATCGTAGTCGGCGGAGCCGAGGTGACGGGAGCCGAGGACCGCATCGGCCTCGCCCGCGACGATCGGGGCCAGCATCGCCTCGAGATCGGCGGCGCGGTGCTGGCCGTCGCCGTCCAGGCGCGCGACGGTCTGGTAGCCGCGGCTGACGGCCAGCCGAAGCCCTGCGCGCATCGCGCCCCCCACGCCGAGCTGGAGGGGCAGCCGGAGGAACGGGGCGCCGCTCTGCTGCAGGAGCGCCGGCGTCCCGTCGACGGAGGCGTCGTCGACCACGAGCACGTCCACCTTCGGCGAGCCGATCTTCGCAAGCTCGTCGAGCACGAAGGGAAGGCTCGCGGCCTCGTCGTGGGCCGGGATGACGACCGCAACCGGGGCCCGGGGCACGGCGTGATCGTAGCACGCGCTCCCTGTCCTGGCTGCCGGATCACATGCTGTCGGTCGGCAGCCGCGGCCGTCGCGCGAGGCGGCGCGCGAGCCAGGACACCGAGGCGATCACCCAGGCGCCGTCGCGGAGCAGGTGCGCGATCGGGAACGCGAGGCCCGCCGGATCGCGGAAGCGCAGCGCCGCCACCACGCCCGCGAGGGTGCGATCGACGAGGAGCGCCGCGAGGAGCACGACCGCGAGCAGCAGAGGGACCTGCCAGGCGCGGCCTGCCACCGCCAGCGCCCCCGCCGCCGCGAGCGCGAGCACCGCGCTCGCCAGGCCCGGTACGTGCAAGATCATGCGCAGCCCGGAGACGTCGTCCCCCGCGTACCGGCCCCGGTGCTTTGCCACGAGGTCGAGCCGTCCGGTCCCCACGCCGTACTGCTGCGCGAGGTAGGCCCCGAGCGATCTGCGCCAGTGGTGCACCGCCGTGGCGGTCCGGCAGAAGACCAGCCGGGCGCCCGCCGCGCCGAGGCGATAGCTGAGGTCGTTGTCGTAGCCGTAGCCCATCGACTCGTCGAGCAGCCCCACCCGGTGCAGCGCGCTCGCGCGGTAGAGCGTGTTGCCGGTGCACACGTGATCGACGAACCGCCCCTCGATCGCGGCGTAGCGCTGCGTGAGATCGAGCCCCATGACGCGCGCCCACAGGGACGTGCGCGGGGCCGTGACGTAGCGCCCTTGCGCCGCAGCGACGGTCGGATCGTCGAGCTCCGCGAGCAGCGCGACGAGCCATCCGGCCTCGAGCACCACGTCCTGATCGACCTGCGCGACGAGCGCGTGGCTGGCCGCCCGGAGCCCCAGGTTGATGGCTGCCGTGGCGCCCCGCCGGGGCCCGTCGAGGAGCCGCAGGTGCCCGGCCGCGGCGTGCCGCTCCAGGATGGCGCGCGATCCGTCTCGGCTCCCGTCGTCGACCGCGATGATCTCGACGGGGCCCGGGGCGGACTGCGCGCGCATGGCCTCGAGCGCGGCCTCGA
>CAZQJC010000251.1:0-55653 GCA_964593795.1 uncultured Myxococcales bacterium
GGGTCTCTGACCCGGATCCGGAGCCTGAAGCCCGAGGCCTGAAGCCCGAAGCCTTCAGCGACGGCGCTCGTCCACGGATCAGCGGGCCTGCGCAAGCCCGCATTCTCCAACGCAGTTCAACCCGTTCGGTGCTCTAGTGCCCTGGCTCGACGAGGCGACGCTGGCGTCCTTCTCGCTCGTGGCCGTACGCACGGTGCTGGCCCTGGCGCCAGTGCCACCCTTCGGCGGGCACGTGTTGCCGTCCCCTGCGCGGATCCTCCTCGGGCTGTGCGTGGCGGTGCTCATCTGGCCGAACGTGCCCATGCTCGAGCGACGGCTCGAGCTCGGAGAGCTCCTCGTCGCACTCGTGAGGGAGGCGGCGATCGGCGCCGCGATCGGGTTCCTGGCTGCGCTTCCTTTTCGCGCCGTCGAGGCCGCCGGAAGGCTCGTGGACGCACTGCGCGGGGCCAACCTGGCGGAGCTGCTCTCGCCCGAGCTCGGCGCCCGGACCAGCCCCACCGCGGAGCTGTACCTTCGGCTTACGACGTTGTGGTTCCTGGCGTCTGGCGCCTATCGCGGCATCATATTTGCGCTGGCGGATGGGTTCGATCGCCTGCCCATCGGCGGCGCCCACACCACCCTGAGCGGCCCTCGCACGGTGATCGCGGCGACCGGCGCCGTCCTCGAGGGAGCCGCGGGGATCGCCTTGCCGGCGATCGCGTCGCTGCTGCTTGCGGACCTCACGCTGGGTGTGGTCGGGCGCGCCGCGCCAGGTCTGGGGCTCCAGGGCGTGCTGATGTCGGGACGGGCCCTCGCCGGCGTGCTCGTGACCGCGCTCTCGCTCGGGGCGGTCCTGGCGACGGTCGCGCGCGGGCTGGGCCCCGCGCTCCTGGCGCCCTGATGGCCGGCCAGAGCAGCGGCGATCCCACCGAGGAGCCGACACCGAAGAGGCTGCGGGAGGCCCGGAAGCGAGGAGAGGTCGCGCAGAGCCGTGATCTGTCCGGCGCCGCCTCCCTCGTCGGCGCGCTCGTCGTCGTCGCCGTGGGTGGCGCGGTCGGCGTGGGCGCCCTCGGGGCCCTCCTGCGGCGCAGCCTGGTCCGCGCCGGCGACGGCTCGGCCGATCCTGCGAGCGCCCTCGCCGACGCGGGCGCGACGATGCTGGCCGTCGTGGCGCCGGTGCTCTGCGCGGCGATCGTCGCGGGCGCGTTCGTCGCGTTCCTGCAGGCGGGGCCGCTCCTGACGTTCGAGCCGATCAAGCCCAAGCTCGAGCGCCTCGATGTGGTCGGTGGCCTGCGGCGGATGTTCGGCGGGAGCTCCCTCGGTGAGGCAGGCCGTTCGCTCCTCAAGGCGGCGCTGGTTGGCTGGGCGGCCGTGTCGGCCCTGACCGATCGCTGGGGCAGCCTGCTGACGCCCGGCCCGTGGTCGGGGAGGCTGCACGCGCTCGGAGCGATCGCCCTGTCGGTGGGGCTACGCGCGCTGGCCGTGCTGCTCGTGATCGGCGGAGCGGACTACCTGCTCAAGCGTCGCGCCTACCTCAAGCGCTTGCGCATGACCCGCGAGGAGGTCAAGCGCGAGCACCGCGAGGAAGAGGGAGACCCGCGGCACAAGGCCGAGCGCCGGCGCGCGCATCGCCGTCTGCTCCAGGAGCGCGCGATGCGCGCCGTGCCCCGTGCGAGCGTGATCATAACGAACCCGACGCACCTGGCCGTGGCGCTGCGCTATGAACGAGAGTCCATGCGGGCTCCGACCGTCACTGCCAAGGGCCAGCACCTGCAGGCGGAGCAGATCCGCTCGCTGGCCCGGACCCACGGCGTGCCCATCCGCCGGGATCCCCCGCTGGCGCGCGCGCTCTTCGAGCTCGAGCTCGAGGAGGAGATCCCCGAGGCGCTGTATGACGCCGTGGCGGAGGTGCTCCGGGTCATCTCCCGCGAACCGCCAGGGAAGGGACCGCCGTCGGAAGGGGCCGGGTGACGGAGGCGCTGCTCGACGTCGTCGTCGCGCTGCCGGTGTACGGGAGGTTCACCTACCGCGTGCCGCCGCGCCTCGTGGACCGCGCGGTGGCCGGAGCGCGCGTGCTCGTGCCGTTCGCGGGGCGTGCCCGCGTGGCTGGCGTCATCGTGGGCCCTCCGGCGACCGCGCCCGAAGGGACCGTGCGCGAGCTGACCGAGGTGCTCGACCAGGAGCGTCCTGCCCTGCCGGCGGAGCTGCTCTCCCTCCTTCTGCGCATGGCCGACTACTACCTCGCGCCGCCCGGTGAGGTCGTCAGGCTCGCGATGCCTGTCGGGGCGGGGACGCGGGCGCGGCCGGCCTTCCAGCTCACGGCCGCCGGAGAGGCTGCCCTGCGCGCACGCCTGCTGCCCGCCGACGAGGTCCAGGTCCTCGAGAGCGGCGCCGGCAGCGGGCGCGTCAAGGGAGCGCAGGCGCAGCTCGAGCGCCTCACGAGAGCCGGCTTGCTCGAGCGGGTCGAGACCACACCCGCCGCACGCGCGGCCCCCGTCGAGAACGTCCTCGTCGCGCTCGGCGAGGGCCCACCGGAGGGTCGCGCCGGTGGCCGCCGGCGCGAGGTGTGGCAGCGGATCCGCGATGCGGGAGACGCGGGTCTCTCGACGGGCGCGCTCGAGGCGCGCGATCGGCCGCACGTGACGGCGCTCTGCAAGGTGGGCATGTGCGAGCGGCGCACCCGCGAGCGACGGTTCGAGGCCGCCGGGCCGGCTTCGCCCGCGACCGTGGAGCTCACGGCCGAACAGACCGCAGCGGCCCAGGCGATCACCGGAGCGATCGGGTCCGGCGCGTACCGCGGGTTCCTGCTGTTCGGCGTCACGGGCAGCGGCAAGACCGAGGTCTACCTCCACGCCATCGCAGCGGCGCTCCAGCGAGACCTCGGTGCGATCGTCCTCGTGCCGGAGATCGCGCTGACCCCGCAGCTCGGCGCGCGCTTCCGAGCCCGCTTCGGTGACGAGGTCGCCATCCTGCACAGCGGCCTCGGCGATGCGGAGCGTCTGCGCGAGTGGCACCGGCTACGCACGGGCGTCGCGCGCGTGGCGCTCGGGGCACGCTCGGCGATCTTCGCGCCGGTCGCGCGCCTCGGCATCGTGGTGGTGGACGAGGAGCACGACGGCTCGTTCAAGCAGGAGGACGGCGTGCGCTATCACGCGCGCGACGTCGCGCAGCTCCGTGCGTTCCGCGCCGGGGCGGCGTGCGTGCTCGGCTCGGCCACGCCCTCGCTCGAGACGTGGCAGGGGGCGAGCGCTGGTCGCCTGCAGCGGCTCGATCTCACGGAGCGCCCCACGGGGCGCCCGCTGCCCGAGGTGCGGCTCGTCGACCTGCGCGAGTATCGCGGCGACGGTGAGGCCCTGCTCTCGGGGCCGCTCGCCGATGCGCTCGCGGAGGCCCTGCTCTCGGGCGAGCAGGCGATGCTGCTCCTCAACCGGCGCGGCTTCTCGACCTTCGTGCTGTGCCGGGCGTGCGGCCATCCCTTCCGCTGCCCGAGCTGCGCCGTGTCGCTGACGTGGCACAAGAGCGAGTCGCGCCTCCGGTGCCACTACTGTGGTCACGGCGAGCCCGACCCGCGCGTGTGCCCGGCGTGCAAGAGCGATCGCCTCGCGCGCATGGGCCGCGGCACGGAGCGGGTCGAGGACGCCCTGCGCGAGCGCTTCCCGTCGGCGCGCATCGCGCGGCTCGACCGCGACACCGCCACGTTCCGCACGCTGTCGCGCACGCTGGAGTCCTTCCGGCGCCGCGAGATCGACCTGCTCGTGGGCACGCAGATGATCGCCAAGGGCCACGACTTCCCGGGGGTCACGCTCGTCGGGGTCATCAACGCGGACGCTGGCCTGCACTTCCCCGACTTCCGCGCCACCGAGCGGACGTTCCAGCTCCTCGCGCAGGTCGCTGGTCGCGCGGGGCGGGGCGGGCAAGCGGGGCGGGTCATCGTGCAGACCCGCGACCCGCGCCACCCGGCCATCCAGGCCGCGTCGCGCCACGACTACCAGGCCTTCGCGACGCAGGAGCTCGAGGCCCGCGCCGAGCTGTCGTACCCGCCCTATTCGCACCTCGTGTGCGTGCGCGCGGACGGACCCGATCCTGCGGCCCTCGCGGAGGTGCTGGATCGCGCGGCACGCGAGGTCGCCGCTATGGATGGCGTCGGCGTGCTGGGGCCCGCGGAGGCCCCGCTCTCCAGGCTCAAGGGTCGCCACCGGTGGCAGATGCTGCTCCGCGCGACGGAGCGTGGGCCGCTGCGCCGCGCGGCCAGTCGCGTGCTGGCCATCCAGGCTCCACGCGAGGTGCGACTGACCGTCGATGTCGACCCGGTGGGCCTCCTCTGATCAGTAGCGAGGGACCGCCGGATCGATCTGCAGCGACCACGCGTCGATCCCGCCCTGCAGGGACACCGCATCGCGCCCACCGTGCTCGATCAGCGCAGCCCCGGACAGGCTGCGAACCCCGTGGTGGCAGTAGACGACGACCAGGGCACCGTCCGGCGGGGCGACCTCGTCGAGGCGCGATTGCAGCTCCTGCAGCGGGAGCAGCACGCTGCCGGGCAGCGCAGCCGTCTCGTGCTCCCACGGCTGGCGCACGTCGACGAGGTACGTGGGCGCGCCGGAGGTCAGCCGCTCGGCGAGCTCCTGCACACGGATCTGGCGAGGCATCCACGCAGGATGCCCCGCGGCCACGCTACGGACAAGCCGCGCGGGGTGGGCTCGGCAGGGCAGCTCCCGTCGCGCCCTCGGCCACCCGCGTGAAGGCGAAAGTCGATCCGGCTGCGTCGAAGGAGACGGGCTGGTTGACCATGCCCTCGACGTCCCCGCAGATCAGGTCCGCCGACACGATGCGCCCCTTGAGGATGAGGTGCGCCGCCACGTTGCCGCCGCTGATGGGATTCGCCTCGCCGGGGAACGCGATATCGCCGAGGTCCGCAGTGAAGGAGAGGTCTGCCGCCACGGCCACACCGAGCGTGCTGATCTCGGGACCCGCGGCGAGCGGCGTCCGATCGCTCACGCGGAGCGGCACGACGGACAGGTCCATCGTCGCGGTCACGCCGTCGGCGTTGGGGTGGAGCGTCACGTGCCCGAGGAACTGCAGGGGCACGTCCGGGTTGATGATGACGGCCGTCGCGAGGAGCGCCGGGCCGGTCACGTTTGGCACGCGGCTCGTCGGCCCGTCGGCCATCCGGGGGGCGTCGTGTGCGGGCCCATCGGTGGTCGGGCGGGCATCGGGGAGCGGACCGTCCGGCGGCGTGACGGCGCCGTCACGGTCCAGCCTCGCCGCGTCGGTCGTGCGGTTCACGAAGCTCTCGAACTTTGCAGACGGATCGACGCACCCGAGCGCGCAAATCAGTGCCAGGCTTGACGCCGGCAGGATTCGCGTGTTAGTAAAATTTTGCACAAGAACTGTATTACAGCCCCAGCCCTGCCCTGTCAAGCACCGGAGGAACATGCGCCGCCAGACCCGTAGCCTCGTGTTGGTCGTCCTCTCCTCGTTCGGCCTCGGAGGGACCGCGCACGCAGGCGGGTTCCTGGTGGCGCGCTTCGGCGGCGAGCATGGGCACCCGACCACCTCGGACCCGTCTGCGCTGTACTACAACCCCGCCGGCCTCGCGCTCACCTCGGGCACGCGCGTCTACATCGACGGCTCGTTCGCGCTGCGCACGGCCACGTACGACCGACCTGCCGGGGCCATCGACCATGTGGGAACGGGCACGCCCACGGACGGAGTCTCGGTCAACAGCGGCCGTGCGACGCTCTCGAACGCGATCGCGTCGCCCTTCTTCGGCGTCGCCACGGACTTCGGTCAGCCCGATCTGGCCGTCGGGCTCTCGTTCTCCACGCCGTTCGGCGGCCCCTCGGTGTGGGACAGCCACGACACGCTCAAGAGCTCGCCGTACCCGGGCGCCGTGGACGGCCCGCAGCGGTGGGCGTCCATCGACGGTACGATCCGCTCCTCGTACGTGACCCTCGGCGGCGCCTACCGGATCGCGCCGGCGCGCCTCTCGATCGGCATCGCGGCGAATCTGGTGCTGTCGCAGCTCAACACCGTGCGCGCCCGCAACGGGAACGGCTCGGATGACCTCGTGTCGTCGAGCGGCGCCGTGCAGGAAGGTCGATCGGTCATCGACGTCAGCGGCACGACCGGCTCGATCGGCGCCGGGCTCGTGTGGCAGCCCATCGACGAGCTGTGGATCGGCGCCTCGTACCAGAGCCAGCCCGGGTTCGGCGAGATGAAGATGGAGGGCACGCTCGACTCCAAGCTCGCCGGCGCGCCGATGACCCACGACAAGGTGGACGTCCTGCAGTCGCTGCCCGACGTGGTCCGCTGGGGCGGGCGATACCGCCCCACCAAGCAGATCGAGGTCCGGCTCTTCGGCGATTTCGCGCGCTGGTCGGTGTTCGACAAGCAGTGCCTGCTCAACCAGAACGACCCCAAGCGGAGCTGCAAGCTCAACCCGGACGGCACGATCGACACGGCGGGCGGCGGATCGGGCGTGACGTTCGCGGTGCCGCGCAACTGGAAGAACACGTTCGGCGTGCGCGCCGGCGGCTCCTACTGGGTCACCCCCGAGGTCGAGGCCTTTGTCGGCGGCGGCTACGACAGCAACGCGGTGCCGAGCTCGACCATCGATCCAGCGCTGTTCGACATGAACAAGGGCACGGCCTCGGCAGGCGCGCGCGTGACGCTGCTCGAGCAGAAGCTGGTCGTCGATGCGACGTTCACGCAGGTCTTCTACGCGAGCCGCACCGTCGCCCCGCGCGCCCGCGACGCCACCGGCGAGGGTGTGTCGGTCGCGCCGCCGTCACGGCAGCCCGACATGGCCGGTACGTACTCGCAAGCAGCGAGCGTGCTGGTCGTCGGCGTCGGCTACACGTTCTGACGTAACATCCCGCGCCGATGACGCCGCTCTTCATCGGCATCGCCGGAGGCACCGGCTCCGGCAAGACCACCATCGCGCACAAGCTGGCGACCGCACTGCCGACCGAGTCGGTGGTCACGATCGATCACGATGCGTACTACCGCGATCGCTCCGACCTGGCCCCGGAGGAGCGCCAGAACCTCAACTACGATCACCCGGAGGCGCTCGAGACCGAGCTCCTCGTGCGGCACCTCGCCGGGCTGCGCGCCGGCCAGCAGGTCGAGCTGCCGGTCTACGACTTCAAGACGCACGCGCGTAGCCCGAGCACCCGGCGCGTCGCGCCCGCCCCCGTCGTGATCGTCGAGGGCATCCTGGTCTTCGTGGACCCCGCGCTGCGCGCGGCGCTCGACATCAAGATCTTCGTCGACACCGACGCGGACATCCGCGTGTTCCGCCGCATCCGGCGGGACCTCGAGCAGCGTGGGCGCACGTTCCAGTCGGTGCGCGACCAGTACTACCGGACCGTTCGCCCGATGCACCTGCAGTTCGTCGAGCCGTCCAAGCGCTGGGCGGACATCATCATCCCCGAAGGAGGGGACAACCGGGTGGCGATCGACCTCATCGTCGGCAAGCTCCTGAACGTGGTCGGGGCGCCGGCGTGACGGGGATCTACCTCCACGGGTTCGCCTCGAGCCCGGCATCGACCAAGGCCCGCGCGTTCGCGGCGCGCTTCCCGGGCCTTCGGGTCCCCGACCTGAACGAGGGCGGCTTCGAGCACCTGACGATCTCGCGCGTGCTCGGTCAGGTGGACGGGCTCGCGGGCGGGATCGACGACCTCGTGCTCTTCGGCTCGAGCCTCGGCGGCTACTCCGCTGCGCTGTGGCAGGCGCGCCACGCTCGGGCGCGCGGGCTCGTGCTGCTCGCGCCGGCGTTCGACCTGGGCGTGCGCTGGCAGGAACGCGAGCGGCTGCCGCTCGGGGACGATGGCCTGGCGCGGGTGTTCCACTACGGCCTCGGGCACGAGGTGCCGTTCGACGAGGCGGGCTTCCTCGCCGACGCGGTCCGGTACGAGGCCTTCCCCCAGATCGCGGCGCCGGTCCTGGTGCTCCACGGGCTACACGACGACGTCGTGCCGGTGTCGCTCGCGCGGGAGTTCTGCGCGCGCACGCCCTCGGCGCGGCTCGTGGAGTACGACGCGGGCCACGAGCTCGGCGAGGTGGTGCCCGAGCTCGTCGCCGAGGCCGCGCGCTTCGTGGAGGGCCTCCGATGAGCTGGCTCCGGGCGTTCTCCCTGGGGGTCGCGTCGCTGGTGGCGGCCGCGTGCACCACGAGCGGTGCGAGCCCGGCGGATGGGGCCGCGGGCCTGCCGCCCGGCTGCGGCGGCACCGGCGGGCTCGGGGGCGCGGCCATGACCGACGGCGGCGCGGCCGGCGGCCTCCATGACGGCGGAGCGGGCGCTGGCGACGGCGGCACTGCCCCGATCGCGCCCTGCCCGACCGGCCTCCCCGCCCAGGACCGCTGGGAGCCGATGTCCTTCGCGGGCGCACCGGCCGCCCGCGCGCTGCACACGGCGGTGTGGACCGGGAGCGAGCTCGTGATCTGGGGCGGGAGAGGCCCTGGCGGCGCGCTCGGCGACGGCGCGCGGTGGAGCCCGGCGACCGACCGCTGGACCGCGATGCAGAGCGATGCGTCCGCGCCGTCGGGACGCTGGGATCACGTCGGTCTCTGGACGGGCAGTGAGCTCGTCGTGTGGGGCGGACGCAACGCTGCCTCGGAGGGCCTGCTCGACGACGGCGCACGGTGGGATCCCCGCACCGATCGCTGGCGCACGATGCTGTCATCGCCCGATCAGCCGACGGCCCGGACGCGCCCGGCCTTCGCGTGGACGGGCAGCGAGCTCGTCGTGTTCGGCGGGCTCGGGGCCGGTGTCGACGGGACGGCCGACGGCGCACGCTGGAGCCCTGCGACCGAGCAGTGGCGCGCGATGTCGAGGGCGGGCGCTCCGCCGGGTGGTGCCGGTCGCGCGGTTCCGATCGGCGCGGCGGAGGTCCTGGTCGCCACGAGCCAGGCCGCGCGCTGGGATGCGCGGACGGACCAGTGGCGCCCGGTCGGCCCGGGCTTCCCCGCGATGGCGAGCGGCTACTCGATGGTCTGGACCGGGAGCGAGGCGCTCCTGTGGGGCGGGCTTCAGGGCGGACGGGCGTCCGGCGCCGGCGTCCGCTACGACCCGGCCTCCGATCGCTGGAGCGCGTTCCTGGCGAGCGGCGCGCCCTCCGGTCGCACGGAGCAGGCAACCGCCTGGACCGGCAGCGACCTCGTGGTCTGGGGTGGCACGGCGGGTGACACGTTCATGGACGCGACCGGGCTCGGTGACGGCGGCATGTGGAGCCCGAGCGACGCCTGGCGGACCCTCTCGACGACGGGCGCACCGACGGCGCGGTGGGGCCACAGCGCCGTCTGGACGGGCAGCGAGCTCGTGGTCTGGGGAGGCGTGGGAGAGAGCGCGGAGCGCGGAGCGCGCTGGCGCTGACGTACCGGAGCGCGCTGGCTACAGCTTGCCGAGGCGGGAGACCAGGGTCTCCTTGAGGTCCGAATCGACCGGCTTTGGGCCGAGCCACACGTCGAGCAGCGCGCCGGTGAGCTTCGGGTTGCGCAGGGTAGGCTTGCGCTGCCCACCGATGCTGACGTCGAGCTGCGGGCCAGCCGTCTGCAGCGTGATCACGGTGCCCTTGTCGAGCTCTCCCGCGAAGTAGGAGAGGAACTGCTGGTACTCCGGGAGGCTGCCGACGCGGCCGCCGAGGGCGTCCTCGAAGGCGCTCCTGAGCTTGTCGGCCGAGATGCTGCGCAGCAGCCGGATCTCGACGGTCTTCTTGAAGCCACCCGAGACGACGCCGCGGTAGTCGCCGGCGCCGAGCCGGGTGGCGCCCGTGCGCTCGGCATAGAGGCCCATCGCGTAGACCTTGAAGCCCCAGCGCTTGCGGATGCCGACGCCCAGGAGCGACTGGTCGCCGCGGGCCTCCGTGAAGCTCTCACCGCTGGAGGGCTCGCGGACGTTCGCCGAGACCCCAGCCGGGGTGAGGATTCCCACCGCAATCGTCGTCACCAGTGCCAGAAGATGGCGCGTCGTGTTGGTCATGCGCACCGGTTGAGCAACCCGTGTGCCCGCGCCTCCGAGGGCGTCGATCCGGCACTTTTCGGCTGTTTTTCGCGATCTCCCACATCGTCGCCGGCTCCGCCACCCGCCACCATTGCTGGCTGATCCCCCTGCCACCTGCACGAAGTGCGGATCGGCACTAGACTTGAAAGCACAGGTCGCGTGCTGTTCTCGACGCTGATCCTGCTCGGCCTCCTCGGAGGCGGCCCCGCGAAGGGCCGGCCCGAGGTGTCGGATTCGCACCCGGTGACGCGATCCCTTCCGGGTGCGCTGCTGCTGTCGAGCGGCGGCACCGAGGCCCCGAAGCCGGTGTGCCGGACCTGCGGAACCGGGATCCCCGATGCGCCGATCGCGCGTGGGGTCAGCCTGGGCGGCGACTCTTCCCGTATCTTCGCCGATCGGCTGCGCGTCTACGTCAAGGTGGTCCGGCCCGCCGGCAAGGAGATCCAGCTCAGCCTCGACCTCGACCAGGGATCGAGCGTGTTGCTCGTCGGCTCGCGCTTCTGATCCCAGCCAAGCAAAGCACTACCGGAAATCAGGGACTGCCCCTAGAGTCCGCGCGTGCCGCACGTCTCGCGTGGGGGTGACAAGCTCGAGGCTGCGATCGCGCGCTTCGACCTCGCTGCGCGCATCGCAGGCGCGCAGGCCATCGACGTCGGCGCCTCGACCGGTGGCTTCACCGAGCGCCTGCTCGCGCATGGCGCGGCGCACGTCACGGCCATCGACGTCGGCCACGACCAGCTCCACGCGAGCCTCCGCGACGATGCGCGCGTGACGCTCATCGAGCGGACGGACTTCCGCAAGCTGGCGCTCACGGATGCACCGGGGCCGTTCGACGTCTTCGCGGTGGACGTGAGCTTCGTGGCGGCGCGCGGCATGCTGCGCCCGCTGGCCTTCCGCCTGCGGCCGGGCGCCATCGGCATCGTGCTGGTCAAGCCGCAGTTCGAGTTGCCCGACCGCGGGCACGGCGACGAGGCCGCTCGCAGGGCCGCGGCGCTCTCGCGCGTGCACGAGAAGGCGGGCCCGCTCGGCTTCCGCGTCGTGGAGGCCTTCGACTCCCCGGTGCCCGGTGGCGAGGGGACGATCGAGGTGCTGGCCCTGCTCGCGTTCGACGGGAGGACGGAGAAGCTGCCGGCGCCGGGCGAGGCGCGCAGGGGGAAGAGCGCACCGAGGCCGGTCGCGGTGCGGGCGTCGAAGCTCGAGGGCGCGCGGCGCTGGTTCGCGGTGGCCGCCCCGGGGCTCGAGCCGCTCGTCCTCGCGGAGATGTCGGCGATCCCGGGCGCGACACAGGTGATCGCCGTCGACGGCGGCACGGAGCTGTCGGGCGACGCGGCGACGGCCTTGCGCGCCAACCTCTGGGCGCGCACCGCGAGCCGGCTGCTCCTCGCCCTCGGGGAGGCCGAGGCCCGGGAGTTCGCGCGCCTGCGCCGGCGCATCGCCGCGCTGCCCTGGGAGCTCGTGCTTCCACCGGGCGGCGCGATCACGGTGCGCGCGTCGGCGTCCCGCTGCCGCCTCTACCACACGGGCGCGATCGCCGAGCAGGTCACGCTGGGGGTCGCCGATCGCATCGGCCCCGCGGCCGAGGGCGCCGAGCCGCTCCTCGTCGTGGTGCGCGGCCGGGAGGACCGCTTCGTCGTGCGCGCGGATGCGTCGGGCGAGCTGCTCCACCGGAGGGGGCACCGCGTCGACACGAGCGAGGCGCCCTTGCGCGAGACCCTCGCCGCCGCGATGCTGCAGCTCGCGCGATGGGATCCAGCGACGCCGCTGCTCGATCCGATGTGCGGCGCCGGCACCATCCCCATCGAGGCGGCACTGCTCGCGCTCGGGCGCGCGCCGGGGCTCGACCGCACGTTCGCGTGCGAGGCGTGGCCCGGCTTCCCTCCGGGCGTCGCGGAGCGCGTGCGCGCCGAGGCCCGCGCGGCCGTGCGGGAGACGCTGCCTGCGCCGATCCTGGGCTTCGATCGCGATCCGGCGGCCATCGAGGCGTCCGTGCGGAACGCGGCGCGCGCGGGGCTCGAGTCGCTCCTCGCGTTCAAGGCGGCGGGCATCGGCCAGGTGGGCCGTCCCCCTGGGCCGCCGGGCCTCGTCCTCGTGAACCCGCCGTTCGGCAAGCGCGTGGGCAAGGGCGCACCGCTCGGGGCGCTCTATTCGAGCCTGCGCAAGCTGCTCGATGGGCCCCTGCGCGGCTGGCGCGCGGGCGTGCTGGTCGCGGACAAGCGCCTCCTCGGGGCGATCGGAAGGCCCACGGAGGTGCACCGCCTCGTCACAGGTGGGCTTCCAGTCCACCTCGCCCTCCTGGAGCCGGCGCCCCCACGCGTGGGAGGTCGCCCCTCGGGGCCCAGGTGATCCGAGGTGGCCCGCGGGCCGACGTTCAGCCGGCCAACCCCTCGTATTTCGGCACACGGTTCCTGCATGGGAGAACCCGCAGGCCCCTGGGGCCGCTGGTCCAGACCTTGCGAAGACCCGTCGCCGTGAGGGTCGACCACCGATCTCGCACCCAGACGCTGCAGGCGACGTCGCGCCGGCAGCTCCCCGAGGACGCGCTCGATCGCCGGCCGACGCTCCAGTTCCGGGCGTCGCCCGCCGCGCGCCCTCCGGTCCCGGCGGTCGTGACGTTCGAGCGTCTGGCGCTCGTGCCCGCGCGCCGTCGCAAGCTGACGCCCACGCAGGTCGAGGTCGCGCCGACTCCGCGCACGAGCTCCTGGCGAATCGTGAGCCCGCCCCCGCAGGCCCGCCGTCCGCCGGTGATCGAGCTCATGGCGCTCGCCGCGCTGGTGGGGCTCATCGCAGGCTTCGGAGCCGGCGTGTGGTTGCAGAGCACGCACGACGGCGCGGACGAGCCGGCCCTGGCCTCGGCTCGATAGTCGCTTTGCTCCCGGGGGCCAGGATGGTGTAGTACATCCTCGCCGATGAACGAGGACCTCCAGCGCAAAGTCGAAGAATTCTCCGAGCTGCTCGTCGAGGCCATCGACGCGGTCGACGGCGCCCTCGAGGACAAGACGCGAGAGCGCATCCTCGCCGCGCACGACACGCTGGGAAAGCTGGTCGTGCACTACCAGACGCTGCTCGGCGGCGCAGGCGGCGCCGACCGCGGACTGATCGAGAAGCGGTTCGATCGCCGCGTGACGGACCTCAAGCGCCAGGCCGCCCGGCTCCCAGGTGGCGGCACGGGACGCCCCGCGAAGATCGCCATCGACGCCGGGGAAGTGCCGTTCATCCTGCAGCGCGCGCCCGGCAAGAGCCTGCAGGACCAGTTCGACGAGCCGATCAAGCGCGGTGAGAAGCCGAAGTACACGACCGGCGGTGAGGTCGAGGCCTGGTGCGGCCCCTGCGGGGACATGAAGACGCACAACGTCTACGCGCTCGTGGACGGCCTGCCGACGATCGTCATCTGCCAGGCCTGCGGCGGCCGGCACAACTTCCGCGCGGAGCCAGGCCGCAAGCGCGGCTCGGCGCTGCCGGAGGGTCCGGAGCGGCCGTTCTCGACGGGCCCGCAGCGCCCCTCGCGCGAGCAGGCCGAGGTCGAGAAGAAGCTCAAGGAGAAGCAGGTGCTCAAGGAGGAGCTCGCCGCCGCGACCGGCGTGCGCACGTACTCGCCGCGCGAGCGCTACAAGGCCGGAGAGATCATCGAGCACGCGGAGCTGGGCCGCGGCAAGATCGAGACGGTCACCAAGCGCAGTCTGCTCGTGCGCTTCGCGGTCGGCCTGCGGCCGCTCGAGCTCCAGTAGTCCTTCTGTCGGGGTGCCGGCTACGCCTTGGCGCGCGGAGCCGGGGGCGGCTCGGCGGGGATGGACACCTGGGGCTCCATCGGCGGCGCGCTCGAGCGACGCTGGCGAGCGGTGGCGCGGTACTCGTGCAGCTTGTACTGGATCTTCCGGTGCGAGATGCCGAGGATGCGCGCCGCCTGCGCCTTGCAGCCGCCGGTGTGCTCGAGCGTCTTCAAGATCGCATAGCGCTCGAGATCGTCGAGCGAGGCGCCCGGAACCTGCGGGACGTCCCCCGGATCCTCGTCGCGCACTGCGGGCGGGAGATCGCCGCGCTGCACGAGCGGACCACGCGCGACCAGCACCGCGCGCGTGAGCGCGTTCTCGAGCTCGCGCACGTTGCCGGGCCAGCCGTACCAGAGCAGGCAATCGCGCGCATCATCGTCCAGCCCGACCACCGGGCGACCGTTGTCGGCCGCCACGCGGCGGAGGACATGCTCGGCGATCTGCACGACGTCGGGGCCGCGCGTACGGAGCGGGGGAACGCCGAGCGAGACGACGGCGAGGCGGTAGTAGAGCTCCTCGCGGAAGCGACCCTCGCGGACCGCGCGCTGCAGATCGTGGCGGGACGCCGCGACGACGCGGACGTCGAGGCGCACCGACTGGCCGGCGTGCGTGATCTCGTTCTTCGACAGGAGCGCGAGCAGCTGGACCTGTCCGGCCACGGAGAGGTCGGCGATCTCGTCGAGGAAGAGCGTGCCGCCCTCCGCGCGGACGATGGCGCCCGCGGCGTCGCGCGCGTCCGAGTCCGGAGGCAAGAGGGCGTCGAGTGCGCCGCAGTCGAGGCGCACGAAGGGGCCCGAGGCGCGCAGGCTGAGCTCGTGCAGCGCGAGCGCCGCGAGCTCCTTGCCGCTGCCGGGCTCGCCCGTGATGAGAACGGGCGCGCGCGACGGCGCGATCTGCCGTAGCTGCCGGTGCAGGCGCTGCATTGCGCTCGCCTTGCCGACCAGGCGATCGAGACCACGGACGCCCGCCGAGAGCACGCGGGAGACGGCGCGCACGGCCGTCTCGGGGGCGCAGGGCGCGGCGAGCATCACCTCGGGTCGCAGCGTGCCGAGCTCCTCGAGGGCCGTCTCGGTGCCGATCAGCACGAGGGGGCGCGGGGGCTCTCCGCGCAGGCGGCGCACGCCCTCGGTGTCCACGGTGCCGTCGGTGGCGACGACGAGGACGTCGGGCGACACCTCGCGGGCGCGCGCGATCGCGCGATCGAGCTCGCCGAACCCCTCGACCTGATGGCCTCGGCGATCGAGCGCCTCGCAGAGCCCGCGACGGGTCGGGGCAGACGGCGCGTACACGACGATGCGGCTAGCCATGGGGCGTCCCTCGATGCATGCCCCCCTTTACGCAAGGCATGTGCCACCTCCACGCACACGCAAGCCCGCGAAAAGTCGGCGAGATTTGCCAGGTGGACCCCCAAAGAGGCTCCAACCCTGCGGTCTGCACCCCGCAACCGTGCAGGAATGGGCTAGTGCCGCTCGGAGCGGCGCTCGTAGAGCGTGTAACCAAGCAGACGGCACTCGAGGTCACCGTTCCAGACCGGCGTCCGAGTGTCGGTGCGGAGGCCGATGCGCTTGGCGAGCGCTGCGCTCGCGGTGAGCAGATGCGCGCTCCAGCCGCCGAAGCGGTGCTTGAGGATGCCACCGAGCTGCTCGTAGAGCGGCGCGAGCGAGGCCTCGTCGCCGAGCCGGACTCCGTAGGGCAAGTTGCAGACGAGCGCGCCGTGCGGCGCCGGCGGCTGTAGCTCGTCGAGCGGGCATCGCTCGATGCGCACGACGCCCTCGAGCCCGGCGGCCGCGACGTTCTCGCGTGCTGCGTCCACCGCGTGACGGTCGGCATCGAAGCCCAGCATCGGGGGCAGGCCGGGGGGCTGCGCGGGCCGCGCGTCGGCGCGCAGGCGCTCCCAGAGCGCGCCGTCGGCGCCGAGCCATCGCTCGCAGGCGAACCTGCGACGCTCCCCGGGTGCGCGACCGAGCACGCGCAGGGCGTGCTCGATGGGTAGCGTGCCGGAGCCGCACATCGGATCCAGGAACACGGCGTCCGGCTTCGCGCCCGACAGGGCGAGCACGCCCGCCGCGAGCGTCTCCTTGAGCGGCGCCTCGACGCCACGGCCGCGCCAGCCGCGCTCGTGCAAGGGTGCGCCGGAGCCGTCGAGGGCCACCTCGGCGCGACCCTCGGCGATGCGCACGTGCACGCGGACCGTCGGATCGACGACGTCGACGTCGGGGCGACTGCCGGCGTGCTCGCGCACGGCGTCCACGATCCCGTCCTTGACCCGCTGGGCGAGCCACATCGTGTTGCGTACCCAGGTGGCACGGGCCGCCGCCTGCACCGCGATCGTCTGGTCCGGCGACACCAGGCGCGGCCACGGCAGCGCACGGATGCCGCGGTAGAGCTCGTCGGCGCTGGCGCACGTGAACTCGCCGATCGGAACGAGGACACGGCTCGCCGCGCGCAGCCAGAGGTTCGCGCGGTAGAGCAGCTCGAGATCCCCGCGGCACTCGACCTGGGCGCGCCGCGGCACGATCGCCCGGGCGCCGAGCGCCTCGAGCTCGGCCGCCACCACGGGCTCGAGGCCGAGGCCGCACAGGGCGATCAGGCGACGGACGTCGGGACCGAGGCGCGGGGCCATGCGGCACGCATACCACGGGCCCCGGCCAGGGCCCCAGGTGCGGCGAGATGCCGCGCCGAGGCGCGCCGCCACGTTGACACCCCGACCCGCCCTTGCTAACCACGCTGCTCGGATCTGCCCCCAGGGCTCGAACAGAACATGCGCCTGTCCCGGTATGCGTTCTTCATCGCCGCCAGCACGTTCGTCCTCGTGCTGATGGGCGGCGTCGTGCACTCGACCGGGTCCAGCCTGGCGTGCCCGGACTGGCCGCTCTGCTTCGGCGAGGTGATGCCGAAGATGGAGGGCAAGGTGGCCGTCGAGCACAGCCACCGCATGGTCGCAACGGCCGTGGGCATCTTGACCATCGGCCTCCTCGTGATGGCGATCCGCCGCCGGCGCGAGTACCCGGGGATCCTGCCCTGGGCCGGCGCCGCGCTCGGGCTCGTCGTGGCGCAGGGCGTGATCGGCGGCGTCACGGTGCTCTTGCACCTGCCGCCTGAGGTCTCGACGGCGCACCTCGCGATGTCGCAGGCGTTCCTGGGGATCATCCTCCTCATCGCGTGGCGCGCGCGGGAGATCGAGGGCGGCCAGCCGCTGGCCCGAGCGCTGCCGCCCGGCCCGCGCAGGCTCTTGCTCGCGGCGGCTCTGCTCGTCTACGTGCAGCTCGTCGTGGCGGCGGTTATGCGGCACACGGGCGCGGGGCTCGCGTGCATGCACATGCCGCTCTGCAAGGGCTCGCTGTTCCCCCCGGGGGAGCACTGGCTCGTGCAGCTGCACATGACGCATCGCCTGCTCGGCGTCCTCGCCTTCTTCGCCACGCTCGCCGCCGGCATCGCGGCCAAGCGCAGCGGCCTCCCGAAGCCCTGGGCGCGGGTGGCGATCATGGTCCACGTCGTCGTGCTCCTGCAGGTCCTCGTCGGGTTCCTCGCGGTGGCGAAGTACCTCAACCTGCACGTGGTGACGCTGCACCTCGGCCTCGCGGCCATCATCTGGGGCATGCTGGTGTCGCTCGTCGTGGTGACGAGCCCGCGGAGGCGCGCCGCCGTCGCGTCCTCGGGCGCGCCCACCGCAGCCGCGGCGGTCTCCGCGTGACCGCGTTGGCCCTCGTCCAGGCCCGCGCGCTCGACCTGGTGCAGCTGGCCAAGCCGCGCCTGACGTCGATGGTCATCTTCACGACCCTCGGTGGGTTCCTGCTCGCCCCGGGCCGCGTCGACGTCGTGCACGCGATCCTGACCGTCATCGGCACGACGCTGGTCGTGGCCGCCGCGAACACGCTCAACATGTACTGGGAGCGCGACTCCGACGCGTTCATGGAGCGCACGCGGGACCGGCCGCTGCCGGCCGGACGCATGCAGCCGGCGGTCGCGCTCTGGTTCGGCGTCGGGCTCACGGCCATCTCGCTCCCGCTCCTCGCGAGCACCGCAGGCCCGCTCCCCGCGACGCTCGCCGCGGTGGCGTTCCTCTCCTACGTGTTCGTGTACACGCCGCTCAAGCGGCGGAGCTGGCTCGCCGTGCTCGTCGGCGCCGTGCCCGGCGCGATGCCGCCGCTCATCGGCTGGAGCGCGCAGACGCAGCACCTCGACGCGGCGGGCCTCGCGCTCTTCGCGATCCTGTTCGTGTGGCAACTGCCGCACTTCGTCGCGATCAGCATCTATCGCCTCGACGAGTACGTGCGCGCCGGGATCCGCGTGCTGCCCGCGGTGCACGGCGTGGCGGCGGCCAAGGTGCACCTCCTCGTCTACGCGCTCCTCCTCCTGCCGGTCACGCTCGCGCTCGAGCCGCTCGGGGTCACGGGCCGCCGCTACACCGTGGTCGCGGCCGTGCTCGGCGCCGGCTTCGTCGGCGGCGGCTTCGCCGGGCTCTCCGCGCGGCGAGGGCCGAGGTGGGCGCGCGGGATGTTCCTCTACTCGCTCGTGTACCTCACGGTGATCTTCGCCGTGCTGGCGGCCGACGCGCGCCTGCGCTAGCACGCACGAGATGACCGCCACGCCCGCCCTCGAGGTGAGGGGCCTTCGCAAGGCCTACGGCGACCGCGTGGCCGTCGACGCGCTGTCGTTCCAGGTGGCGCGCGGCGAGGTGCTCGGCGTCCTCGGCCCGAACGGCGCCGGCAAGACCACGACGTTTCACCTGCTCGTCGGCCTGCTCGCCCCTGACGCCGGCGAGATCCTCATGGACGGCGCGCCCGCGTCGCCGACGGACCCGCGCGTGCGCGAGCGCATGGGGGTCGTGTTCCAGCAGCCGAGCCTCGACGACAAGCTGAGCGGCCGCGAGAACCTGATGCTCGGGGCCGCCCTGTACGGCATCTCCGGCGCGGAGGCGCGCGCGCGCGTGGCGACGGCGCTCGGCGTGGTGGAGCTCGCGGACCGCGCAGACGAGTCGGTGGCGCGCTACTCGGGCGGCATGAAGCGACGCATCGAGATCGCGCGGGTGCTCCTTTCGCGGCCGTCGATCCTGGTGATGGACGAGCCGAGCCGCGGCGTGGACCTGCCGACGCAGCGGCGCATCTGGGCGCAGCTCGACGACGAGCGACGCACCCGCGGGATGTCGATCCTGCTCTCGACGCACGCGCCCGAAGAGGCCGCGCGATGCGACCGCGTGGTGCTCATCGACGCGGGCCGCGTGATCGCGACCGGCACACCTGACGAGCTGCGCGCGCGCGTCGGCGGCGACGTCGTGCGCATCGAGGCGGACGGGCCGGAGGAGGTGGCGGAGACGCTGCACGGCATGCTCGGGCTCGACGCGCGCGTGGTCGAGGACGCCGTGCACGTCACATCCGCCGAGGCGCATACATGGATCCCGCGCATCGTCGAGGCATTCCCGACCGGGCGACTGCGCAGCGTGAGCCTGCGCCGGCCGGACCTGGCGGACGTCTTCGTCGCGCTCACCGGGCGACCGCTCGGCGAGCGCTCGGTGGAGGCGGCCCCCCCGGGCAAGAAGGACAAGCGGTCCAGGGCCCGTGCGGCGCGCGGCGGCTCGGCCCGCGGAGCGCTGTTCTGGGCGACCTTCCTCGTGCTGGTGCGCAGGGACCTCGTGCGCTTCTTCCGCCAGAAGAGCCGCGTCGCCGGCGCGCTCGGGCAGCCGCTCATCTTCTGGCTGGTGATCGGCGGAGGGCTCTCCGGCAGCTTCCAGATGCCGGGCGCGACGGTGGGCTACCAGCAGTACTTCTTCCCGGGCGTCATCGTGATGATCGCGCTCTTCACGTCGATCTTCACGACGCTGTCGGTGATCGAGGACCGCCACGCTGGCTTCCTGCAGGCCGTGCTCGTGGCGCCTGCGCCCAGGCTCGCGCTCGTCCTCGGCAAGGTCATGGGCGGCGTGTCGGTCGCGCTCGTGCAGGCGCTCCTGTTCCTGGCGCTCGCGCCCCTCGCGGGCTTTTCGCTGGGTGAGGTCAGCCCCGCCATCGTGCTCTCGGACCTCCTGCTGACGTCGGTCGCGTTCACGGCCTTCGGCTTCACGCTGGCCTGGGTCCTCGACTCGGTGCAGGGCTACCACGCCGTCATGAGCGTCCTGCTCATCCCGCTGTGGGTGCTGTCGGGCGCCATGTTCCCGGCCACCGGCGCCACGCCCGTGCTGGCGGCGATCATGCGCGCGAACCCGATGACCTACTCCGTGGACGCCATGCGCGCGGGGCTGCACGGACACGCCATCGGCGGGGCCTCGCCCGCGGTCGCCCTCGGCGTCGTGGCCGGCTTCTGCGTGCTCGCGCTCTACGGGGCGACGCGGGCCTGCGGGCGGCGCGCATGAAGGACGAGCTCGGCGCGGTGCTGCCGCACGTCAACGCGGCGCTCAACGCCACCTCGGCCCTCCTGCTCGTGCTCGGCCGCGTGGCGATCGCCCGCGGCGCGCGCGCCCTGCACAAGCGCCTCATGCTCTCGGCGCTGGGCGTGTCGACGATCTTCCTCGCGAGCTACCTCGTCCGGTTCGCGCTGACGGGCACGCACCGCTACCAGGGCGCGTGGAAGCCCCTCTACCTCGCGATCCTCTTCTCCCACATGGCGCTTGCGGCCGTGACGCCCGTGCTCGTGATCCTGGCCGTCCGCCACGCGCTCGCCGATGGGCTCGACGCGCACCGCCGCATCGTCCGCTACGCCTACCCGATCTGGCTCTACGTCTCGGTCACCGGCGTCATCGTCTACTGGATGCTCTACCGGCTCTGACGATCGGGCGGCTGTCGCGACCTACCAGACCGCGAAGTGCTCCTCGACGAGGCCGGATCCCGTGACGGCCACCTTGCCGGCGCCCGTGTCGAGCGTGCCCTCGAAGCGGCCGATCGGCTGCTGGAAGTCGCTCGCGAGGACGCCGGCCGCGATGCGCTCCGCTCGCTTTCCCTCGGGCCGGAAGGTCGCCTCGAGCGCGCCGTCCTCCGTGAAGATGCGCCACGGCTGCAGCGTCGCCGTCCGGTCGTAGTGGAACGTGGCCTGGCCGAGGGGCGCCGCTCGACCGTCGAGCCAGAAGCAGTTCTCGAGCCCGTTGTTGAAGCTCGCCACGAGGTTCGCGGCGAAGGGGCGGCCGTCACCGGTGCGCCCGACCAGGGCCGCCCAGTTCCAGAACGTCTGCCGCGGCGGATAGCCGAGCGTGAAGTCGTAGACGCCGAGCGCGTTCGTCGCACGCAGCGCCTTGCCGTCGAGGCGCACGTCGAGCGTCGCCGGCATGCCCATGCGCTTGAGGGTGAAGTTGAACGGGCGGACGCCGGCCGGCGCCAGCGTGCTCACGCCCTCTCCCTCGCCGTGCAGCCGCAGGGCGACCTCGAGGCGCTCGCCCGAGAAGCGCGCCTGCCAGCCGCCGCCGCTCGCGGGCTCGAGGCTCCAGCGGCGCTTGCCCGCCGAGAGCGCCCACGAGGCCTGCGGCGTCGGCGCAAACATATACGGAAAGGCGAATGGTTTGAGCGCCTTCTCCTCCACGAGCGAGTGGCCGACGCGGTCGAACGCGTACACGAAGGCATTGCCGAGGTACCCGGCGTCGACGATGGCCACGCCCACCGCGACCTCGTCGGCCAGCGCCCCGACGAACGTCCACGCCTTGCGCTGCGAGAAGCGCGGAGGCACCGGCGCCTTGACCGAGACGTCCCAGTCCCAGGGCCTGGTGTCGAGCTCCGCGACCTCGCCGAGGTAACGGCCGAACGGCATGCGCCCCTTGTCCGGGCGGAGGGATCTCGGTGCCGGCGGCAGCTCGCGGGTCGTCATGCCGACGTTATATCCTGCCGGCCCCCTGCCCTCCCACCGCTCGCCCCTTTCCGGCGAGCCGCGGCCGTGCTAGTTCCCGGCTCCATGCGCTACGTTGGCATCGTGATCGCCTCGCTCGGCACGCTCGCCTGTGCCTCGGATCCGCCCCCCGCGCCCGCGCCCCCGGTGGCACCGCCACCGCAGGCCAAGGCCCCCGCGCCGCCGCCCGCGCCACCCGCGCCGCCGCCTGGTCCCGGCTATCCGGCCACGCGCAGCGAGGACGTCAAGGACACGATTCACGGGGTCGTCGTCGCCGATTCCTACCGCTGGCTCGAGGACGTCAAGTCGCCCGAGGTCCAGGCGTGGATGAAGGCCGAGGACCAGTACACGCGCGAGCGCCTCGCCAGGCTGCCCATGCGCGATGCCCTGGCCGCGCGCTTCCGCGAGCTCTACTACCTCGACTCCGTCTCGCCGCCCGTGCACCGCGGCAGCCGCTACTTCTACCGCCGCACGCACAAGGACAAGGAGAAGGCCATCCTCTACTGGAAGGAGGGGGACGCCGGGCAGGAGAAGGTCCTGCTCGATCCGAACGGCTGGTCCACCGACGGCTCCGTCTCGCTCGGCGTGACGAGCGTGTCTCACGACGGCAAGTGGCTGGCCTTCACGCGCAAGAAGAACAACTCCGACCACGCGACCTGCTACGTGATGGACGTCGCGACGGGCAAGGAGCACGACGTCATCGAGGGGTGCCGCTACGCGAGCCCCTCGTGGACGCCCGACGGCAAGGGCTTCTACTACACGTGGCTGCCCACCGACGCCGCGATCCCCGCATCGGAGCTGCCCGGCTACGCCGAGGTGCGCTTCCACGAGCTCGGCAAGGACCCGAAGAAGGACGCGATCGTCCACGAGAAGGTCGGCGACCCCCGCAAGTTCATCAGCGCCGGCGTCTCGCGCGACGGCCGCTGGCTCGTCCTCGAGATCCAGCACGGCTGGACGTCGAGCGACTGCTGGTTCCGCGACCTCAAGGACAAGAAGGCGGTCAAGGCGGGCACGTGGACCAAGCTCGCGGTCGGCGAGAAGGCCCTCTTCAACGTCGCCGCCTGGAAGAACCAGCTCTACGTCCACACGAACGCGGACGCGCCGCGCTGGCGCGTGTTCAAGGTCGATCCGAAGAAGCCGGAGCGCGGAAAGTGGCGGGAGATCGTCGCCGAGGACGCGAGCGCCGTGCTCACGAGCTTCGCGGTGGTCGGCGGGCACCTCGCGCTCGACTACCTCAAGAACGCCGCGACCGAGCTGCGCCTCGCGACGCTCGACGGCAAGCCCGTCCGCGCCGTGACGCTGCCTGCGATCGGCACGGCCTCCGCGTTCATCGGCAACGAGGACGAGGACCGCGCCTACTTCACGTTCAGCACGTTCACGATGCCGTCGCAGGTCTTCGAGACCGGCGTCAAGAGCGGGCAGACCAAGCTCTGGGCCAAGGTCGACGTGCCGGCGGACCTCTCGCCCTACACCGTCGAGCAGGTCTTCTACCCGTCGAAGGACGGCACCAAGGTGTCGATGTTCCTCGTGCACCGCAAGGACCTGCAGAAGAACGGCGACAACCCGACGCTGCTCTACGGCTACGGCGGCTTCAACGTCAGCATGACGCCGTCGTTCGCGTCGTCGCTCGTGCCCTGGCTCGAGAAAGGCGGCGTCTACGCGGTCGCCAACCTCCGCGGCGGCGGCGAGTACGGCGGCAAGTGGCACGAGGACGGCATGCTCGGAAAGAAGCAGAACGTCTTCGACGACATGATCGCCGCCGCCGAGTGGCTCATCGCCAGCGGCTACACCAAGCCCGCCCGCCTCGGCGTGCGCGGCGGCTCGAACGGGGGCCTCCTCATGGGCGCGATGACGACGCAGCGCCCGGACCTCTTCGGCGCGGTGATCTGCGGCGTGCCGCTCCTCGACATGGTGCGCTACCACCTCTTCGGTTCGGGCAAGACGTGGATCAGCGAGTACGGCTCGGCCGAGGACGCCGAGCAGTTCAAGGCCCTCTACGCGTACTCGCCCTACCACCACGTCAAGGCGGGCACGAAGTACCCCTCCTTCCTGATGATGGCCGCCGACTCCGACGATCGCGTAGATCCCATGCACGCGCGCAAGTTCACAGCGCTCCTGCAGTCGGTGTCGAACACGCCCGACGCGCGCCCGGTGTGGATGCGCATCGAGAAGAACAGCGGCCACGGCGGCGCGGACCTCGTGCGCCAGGCCGTCGAGTCCTCCGCCGACGCCTACGCGTTCCTGATGGCCGAGCTCGGCGTCAAGTAGCGGCCCCGGGTCACCTGGGGCACCTGTCGCCGACGGGCTGCTCGGGGTGCTCGCGCACCGGCACGAGCAGCACCTTGCCCTTCAAGCCGTCGAGGCCCGGCGGATCCACGAGCGTCGGATACACGAAGCCGCGGTGCTCGGCGCTGCGCCAGTACGGCGCGAGCACCGCGCGATCGTGCGAGTTGTTGGTCATCCACGACATCGCGCTGTAGTAGAAGCCGGGGGAGGTCGAAAAGCGCGGGCAGTCGCGCAGGCGCTGCTTGAGGTCCATGAAGAAGTTCTGGAGCGACATCGGCCTGACCGTCTTGCCCGCCGCGACCTCGAACCGCGCCGGCACGCGCACCGCCAGCCAGCGGTACCGGCGCTGCGCGCCCACCACACGCGGGTCGAGCGCGACCGTCTCCACCGGCGCGGACACGACGATGTCCGCGAGCGGGTTCGCGTAGAAGTACCCGAGCACCTGCTCGACGTCCCACACGCGCGCCGGCGCCGGCCGATCGAGCCGGCGCGCGAGGGCGACGTGCGTGAAGCCGCTCCGAGTCTCCGCCAGGTGGCGCGTCGCGAAGTAGAACGCGCCCATCGCGACGAGCGGCGCCTCGTCGGTGCCGGTCACGCGCTCGAGCATCGGCCGCACGCGCTCGGCGAACTCGGGCCTGGCCGCGAGGCTCAGGCGATCGCGCGCCTCCTCCACGAGCCGCCCCTCCGCCTCGCCCTCCTTCCGCAGCGCCGCGAGCGTGGGCTCCGTCTTGTCGAGCGCGGCCTCGGCCGGCGGCTCCTCGCCGAAGAGCACCCACGCCACGCGCGCCTCGCGCCGCTTCTGTGCGAGCGCGCTCTGCTCCTTGGCGTCGGCGAACGCGGCGATCACGCGCTTTCTGAAGGCGTCGAACCGGCGGAAGGGGAACAGACGCCCGCGCCCCTCGGCCACGCGCTCGAGCGCGTCGGCGAACGCGAGGATGCGCGCGTCGCGGCCCGCCGGGTCGCCGTCGAGCGAACCGAGCCAGCTCCAGCGGTCGCGCACCGGCTCGATGGCCGGCGCCGGCCGCGCGTCCGGCATGAAGAGGTCCGCCTGCGAGTCACCGAGCGCGTAGCCCTCGAACGACATCTCGAGGCGGCCGGCCACGCGCACGAGCTTGCCGAGCAGCGCCCCCTGGAGGCGCCTCGCGGCGTCGCCGACGAGGTCCTTGGGAGCCCTCGGCCGCCGCCCGAGCCAGCGCACGAGGTCAGCGAGCTCCTCGCGATCGGCGGCGCTGCCCTGGCCCATCCGCACGCGGGTCGCGGCGCGGAGGCGCTCGGTCTCGCCGTCGGACACGACGCCCCACGTGCCCAGCCAGCGGCTTCCCTCGAGCGGGGCCGCCAGCCGCTCGAAGGGGTTCGTCAGCGCCACCGTGTGCGCGTGCGCGTCCCACGCGGCACCGACGAGCCCGAGCTCCCACGACGTCCCCGGCCCGCGGTCCAGATCGATGAGCGCGTTCCGACCCTGCGCGCACAGATCGAGCAGGTGCTTGGGCCAGAACTCGTCGCCGATGAAGAGGTAGCCGAACATCGCCGCGGGGCTCCCCGCGAACGCCTCGAGGATCGTGTGCGGGGGATCCGGATAGAACGGCTCGCCGTACACCGCCAGGTCGGCACCGGGCGGCAGCAGGGCCTCTTCGGGCAAGGCCCGTGGGCCCGTCGCGCACCCGGGCCCGGCGGTCGCGACGAGGGCGACGGCCCAGGTGACGGGAAGTGACGCGAGACGGCGTGTAGTTCGAGACAAGCGCTGACACGACGAGGGGGATCGCCCGAAGGCAATCCCCCTCTGAAAAGCTCGGCCCCCTCGGGAAGCTCGGCCCCTCGGGAAACGTTCGCGGGCTACTTCTTGGGCTGGCCGGCCGGCGCGCCCTTGGCAGGCTGCCCCGCCGGAGCGCCCGCCGCGCCACCCGCGGGCGGCGTGTTCGACGTGCCGCTCGAGGCACACGCCGCGCAGAAGGCACCAGCAACGAACATCATGGCAAGCTTTCGCATCACTCCTCCTTGGATCCTGGTCAACGAAAAGGTCGAGGTATCGTAGTCGGCAAGCCGCATGCGTATCAAGGTTTTTCCCGGGCCAACTGCGACTTCGCGACGTCCTCGCGCCCGGGCCCCTGGGGCAGATCGCTCGTGCGCTCGCGGACCCGGTAGAACGGTCGTCCCGAAGCGGCCTGATAGACCCGCGCGACGAGCTCGGTGACGAGGCCGAGCGCGAACATCTGCACGGCCAGGATCGCGAGCAGCACGCCGAGCAGGAACAGGTACGTGTGCCGCGCGAACTCGACGCCGTAGACGTACTTCTGGATGGTGAGCCCCCCGAGGATCGCGACACCGGTGCCGCCGAACGCGAGGCCGAGGAGGCCGAATCCGTGGAGCGGCCGCGCCACGAAGCGCTGCAGCAGCGTCACCGTGAGCAGGTCGAACACCACGCGGAACGTGCGGCCGAGCGAGTACGAGGATCGGCCGTGCTTGCGGCGATCCTGGACGATGGGCACCTCGCCGATGCGCGTCGTCACCGCGCTCGCGACGATCGGCACGAACCGGTGCATCTCGCCGAAGAGCTCGAGGTCATCGACCACGAAGCGCCGGTACGCCTTGAACGTCGTGCCGAAGTCGTGGATCTGCACACCCGACAGCCAGCGCGCCAGGAGGTTCGCGATCCTCGAGGGCAGCGTGCGTCGCAGCGGGTCCTCGCGATCGCGGCGCCAGCCCGACACGACATCGTATTCGCCCTTCCGCATGCATTCCAGGAACGCCGGGATCTCCTCGGGCCGGTGCTGCAGGTCCCCGTCCATCGCGATGACGATCTCGCCCCGGCTCTCGCGGAAGCCCGCCTGCAGCGCGGCCGTCTGGCCGAAGTTGCGCGACAGACGCACCCCGACGATGCGCGCGTCCCGCGCGCGCGCCTGACCGATGGCGGCCCAGGTCCCGTCCGGAGAGCCGTCGTCGACGAGCACGATCTCCGCAGCCTCGCCGAGCCCGTCGAGCACCCGGCCGAGGCGCTGCGCCAGCTCCTCGACGTTGTCCGCCTCCCGGAAGAGCGGCACGACGACCGACAGCGCCGTCACGGCCGATCCGCCGCCGCGGCGACGGCGCCGCCCCTGCCCGCCAGGTGGCCGAAGTGGACGAGCGTGACGCCGGCGCTCGCGAGTCGCTCCCGGAGCCCCGGCGTGCAGAGCGCCTCGAGCTCCCGCGGGCGCGCCGCGTCGATGCGGTAGCGTCCCCACTCGGCCGGCGCGACGGACCCCGCCTCGCCCACGTGCGTCATGAGCTCGTACACGCCCTCGCCGATCCCACGCGCGGCCTCCTCGACGAGGCCGACGTCCACGCTCCCGGTGCGCGCGAGGCCGACGAAGCCGTCCGTCCCGACGAGCCCTGCGGCCGCGTAGTGCCGCCGCGCCGTGCGGGCGCAGGCCAGCACGATCTCCGCGCGCGCGCGCCCCGCGAGGCCGCCGCCCTCGCCGACCGGATCGGCATCGCGTGGCGACATCGGCACGATCGACCGGAACGCCCGCAACCCGGCAGCCCCGGCCACGCGCGCTGCGACCCCCGCCACGCCCGGGAACAGGTGCCCGTGCTTCTCGCCGCAGACGTGCGTCGGCACGATCCCCGCCTCGCGCACCCGGGCGAGCTGCGCGTCGAGCTCGCGCGCCACGTGCTCGGGATCGAGCCGGCCGAGCAGCCCCCACGCGAGCACGCGCCCCGCGTCTCCCGGGAAGCACCCGCGGGGGCCGACGAGGGAGCGGATGCGCTCGGGCGCGCACAGCGGACGCCCGCGGACGAGGTTCCACTCGACCCCGACACCGAGGCCAGCGCTTGCGCGCGCGAGGGCCACCGCCTCGGAGAAAGCCGGACCGTTCGGCAGGATCGAGGCGCTGGTGAGCACGCCCTCCCGGTACGCGCGAGAGATCCCGCGGTTCACCTGCGGCGAGAGCCCGAGGTCGTCGCTATGCACGATGAGCGCACGCACGCGACCACATCTTCGCTCGATTCGTGCCCGGGCGAGAACTCGCGCCCCTCCGAAAAGCGAAACGCCGCGGTGGGAAGCCACCGCGGCGCTCGTCTACGACCATCGTGCTCCTCCGGCCAGGCCGGAGCGGATGCCTACAGATCCGGCAGCACGCTGTCGTTGATCTTGACCTTCTTCTTCTCCTCGGCGGGCTTCGCCGGCTTCGACGAGCCGGTATCCGAGTCGCCGCCGCCCTTGGCGGAGGACTTGGCCCGCGTGGGCCGCGAGCGGAGCTTCGTGACCGCTTCCTTCTCGCTGCCGATGGCGGCGAGGAGCTTGGCCTTCTCCTCGGCGCTCGACGCCCTGGCGAGCTGCTCCTGCAGGTCGTTCAGCTTCTTCATCGAAGCGTCGATCTGCGCCTGCTTCTCCTGGTTCTCCTTGGCGATGCGCGCGTTCTCGGCTGCGATCGTGGCCTTCTCGGCCTGGGCATCGCTGTAGAACTTGTAGCTCACGCCGATCACGATGCCGAGCAGCACCACGACGCCCGCGACGATTTGCGGGATGGGCAGCTTCTTCGCGCGCGCCTTGGCCTCCACCTCGAGGCGCATCTGCTCGGAGCGCAGCTTCGTCTCGGCCTCGATGCGGGCGCGGCGCTCGCTCTCCTGCAATCGGAGGGTCGCGTCGCGCTCCTCCTGCTCGCGGCGGCGGACCTCGGCGGTGCGGCGCTCCTCGTCCTCGCGGGCGCGGCGCTCGACGTCCTCTCGCGCGCGGCGCTCGGCGTCTTCCCTCGCCTTGATCTCGGCAGCGACCCGGGCTTGCTCGCCGGCCACTTCCTGCTGAACTCGCTCTTCCTCGATCTGCCTCAGCTCGCTCAGCGAGAAAAGAACCGAGTTGTCCCGGCGCTCCGCCATCGAATCTCCTTGCGCTCGCCCGTTCGGACGGGAACTGCCCTTGCCTGACGTCGAGTACATCGTTAGCACACCTTCTTTCTCATGCCAACGGCGCGGACCGCCGCGGCACGGCTCCCATGGGCGACTCGCACATCGAGGCGCTCCCGAGGTCAGACGCGCAAGTCCTCCAGCGGATCAGCGATTGATCAGGCTGAGGAACGGATCGTTCTTCGACGACTTCGCGGGCTTCTTCGCCGCAGCGGCTGGTGCCGCGGGCCCTCCGGCCTTGGCGACCTTGGCGGCCCCACCCTTCTTCCCCTTCTTCCCCTTCTTCCCCTTGCCAGAGTCCTTCGCCACCACTCGTGACGCCGCGTCGTCCGCCTTGGGCGGCTGCGCGGCAGCCTGCGCCTTGGCCTCGGCCGCGCGGGCCTGTGCCTCCGCGGCTGCCTTCTCCGCCGAGGCCTTCTCGGCAGAGGCCTTCTCGGCCTCGGCTCGAGCTCGCGCCGTCTCTTCCTGGCGGGTCAGCTCCGCCTGACGCGCGAGCGCGGCGCGGTGGTTCAGCGCGAACACCGTCAGGACCAGTGCCGCGACGCACAGGACCCCTCCCAGTCCGAGGAGGATGATCTTGGGCCAATCGGGCGGATTCGGTCTTACTACGATCATCGGTCGAGCCTCCGAATGATCTATCGGACCGTTGCAAGGAACATTCCCCGTCAGCGGGACCGAATATCAACAGGATAGCACGGGCCGCTGGGGCATTCTTCCACGATCGTCAGGGCCTCGAGGCTCCACCCCGTGCCAGAAGCCATCGCTCGCCAGTGATCGAGCACCCACCAGAAAAAGCCTTGGGTTGTCTCGCCTTCCGCCGCTAGACTCTCCGGCTCACCGGATTCGCCACACAAGGGGAGAACGCATGTCCTTGCTGGAAAAGATCAAGCAGCACAAGGCGCGGGTCGTGGTCATCGGCGCCGGCTACGTGGGTCTTCCGCTCGCCGTCGAGGTCGCCAAGGCCGGCTTCCGCACGACCGCCTACGACAAGGCCGCGGGCAAGGTGAAGTCGATCAACGCCGCGACCTCCTACATCCCCGACGTGCCGACCTCCGAGCTCGCGCCGCTCGTCAAGGCGGGCACGCTCGACGCGTCGACCGAGCCGGACGTGATGAAGGAGGCGGACGTCGTCATCATCTGTGTGCCGACGCCGCTCAACAAGACCAAGGACCCGGACAACAGCTTCATCATCTCGGCCGGCAGCGATCTGGCGACGAGGCTCCGTCCGGAAGCGCTGGTCATCCTCGAGTCGACCACCTTCCCCGGCTTCACCCGGGAGATCCTGCTGCCGCAGCTCTCGGAGAGCGGGCGCAAGGTGGGTGAAGACTTCTTCCTCGCCTTCTCGCCCGAGCGAGTCGATCCAGGCAACCCGAAGTTCCACACCAAGAACACGCCCAAGGTCGTCGGCGGCACCACGCCGCGCTGCACCGAGCTCGCGATCGCGATGTACTCGCAGGTCATCGATCGCCTCGTCCCGGTGTCCTCGACGGATGCCGCCGAGATGGTCAAGCTCCTCGAGAACACCTACCGCGCCGTGAACATCGGCCTCGTCAACGAGGTTGCGATCATGTGCGAGAAGCTCGGGCTCGACACCTGGGAGGTCATCGACGCGGCGGCGACCAAGCCGTTCGGGTTCCACGCGTTCTACCCGGGCCCCGGGCTCGGCGGGCACTGCATCCCGGTGGATCCGCACTACCTGTCCTGGAAGCTCAAGACGCTCCACTACAACGCGCGCTTCATCGAGCTCGCGGGCGAGATCAACTCGCACATGCCGGAGTTCGTGGTCATGCGCGTCAACGACGCGCTCAACGACCGCAAGAAGCCCGTCAAGGGCTCGAAGATCATGGTGCTCGGCGTCGCGTACAAGCGCGACATCGACGACTGCCGCGAGTCGCCGGCCATCGACGTCATCACGCTGCTCAAGCAGCGCGGCGCGGACGTGCAGTTCCACGACCCGTTCGTGCCCGAGATGCGCTTCGACCACGAGGGGCACGAGGCCAAGATCCCGCCGCAGCGCTCGGTGCCGCTCGAGCGCCTCGGCGATTACGACTGCGTCGTCATCGTGACCGACCACACCAAGATCGACTACGCCCGGGTCGTCGCGGAGTCGCAGCTCGTGGTCGACACGCGCAACGCCACCAAGGCGCTGCGCAAGCAGCACCCGCAGAAGATCGTCTCGCTGTAGGCCGCGCCACGCCCGGCGCGGCCGTCGAAGGGTCCCAGGTCAAAGAGTCGAGAGTACGGATGTGATGCAGTGAAGTCGCCCTCGCACGCGGATACCGCCGGCTCCCGGACCTTCGACCTTCGACCTTCGACCTTGGACGCGGGCCACGCCCCCGCGGGGCCCGCATGAAGCTCCTCATCAACCTCGCGCTGTCGCTGGCGGTCGGAGCCGCTTGCGTCTACCTCGTGTGGCCGGCGCCGGCGCAGAAGGCCGAGATCGGCGCGGCGCTCGGCAGGCTCGATGCGCTGACGATGCTGGAGTACGTCGGCACGCTGGCGCTGATGCACCTCTTCCGCGCGTGGCGCTGGGACTACCTGCTCCGTCCGATCGGCGGGCGGCTCCGCTTCGCCGAGCTGTTCTGGATCTCCTCGGCGGGCTTCATGGCCATCCTCGCGCTGCCCGCGCGCCTCGGCGAGTTCGTCCGTCCGCACCTGGCGCGCAAGCGGGCGAGGATCCGCATGTCCGCGGCCCTCGGCACCGTGGCCGTCGAGCGCATCGTCGATGGGCTCATGGTCTCGCTCGTGGTGTCCATCGCCTGCTCTCAGCTCCCGGGCGCGCCCTGGTGGCTGATCTGGATGCCGCTCATCGTGTTCGGCGCGGCGACCGCCTTCCTCGTCTTCGGCGTGATCTGGCCGCAGCAAACGGTTCGCTTCTGCCTGCGCATCTCGTTCCTCGAGGCCCTCTCTCCCCGCTTCGCAGCGCGGATCGGCAGCATCCTCGGCGGCATCATCTCGGGCTTCCGCGTCCTCGGTGACGTGCGCAACCTGGCCGCGTTCGCGGGCCTGTCCGCGCTCTACTGGTTCTGGAACGGCTTCGGCATGTGGTTGCTCGCGCGCGGGATGGGCCTTCAGGTCCCGCTCGCGGCCGCGTTCGTGACGATGGGCGTCATCGTCGTCGGCATCACGCTGCCGAACTCGCCGGGGCTGGTCGGCCAGTTCCACTACTTCACCAAGCTCGGCCTCGCGCTCTACGGCATCGCGGACGGACCGGCCCTCGCGTACGCGACGGTGCTTCACGCGGCGCAGACGGTCTGGTACGTCGGGCTCGGACTCATCGCGCTCGTCCCGCTCGGCGTCACGCTGCGCTCCGTGGTGACCGAGAGCGCCCACGGCGACGACCCAGGCGACGACCTCCAGCGCGCGAGCTCGGCGCCCCCCTCGGCCGCATGAGCCTGGTCCTGCGGGTGGTCCTGGTCCTGTGCGCGCTCCTGCGCGCCGAGCCGAGCACGCGCGACGTGCCCTACGAGCTCGAGCGCACCTGGAACTCCACGCTGCGCTACCTGCGCGTGGACCTGAAGTGGACCGTACGGGAGTCCGACCGCGACGTCGGCTTCGTCATGTTCGACTTCGTCGACGACAAGAAGAAGCGCGAGGCCGCGCTCGAGCTCGTCCGCGTCACCGATGGCGCGGGGCGCGACGGCGTGCGGCTTCGCCTGCGCGTGGAGGAGGTCTCCATCTACGCGCGCGAGCGCTTCCTCGAGCGGCTCGCCAACAAGCTCCGGGACGACTACGGAGCCCCGCCACCGCCCCCCAAGAAGACGCCGCCACCCCCGACGACCGACGGGCCCCGGGCCCCGGACGGCGGCGCCGGGTACTCACCGCGCCCGTAGCGCGCCTCACGACCGCGCGGCAGGAGCGCGCAGCTCGAGGAGCGCGAGCTCGGGGGCCGCGCCGAGACGCACGGGCGGGCCCGTCGTCCCCGCGCCCGTCGTGACGTGGAGCGTGGACGCGCCGAGCCTGTAGAGGCCGAGGGGGAAGCGGGTGATGACGCGGGCGGGCGTGAGCCAGCGGGCCAGGAAGGGCACAGCCACCTGACCGCCGTGCGTGTGCCCCGACAGGACGAGCGTCGCGCCGAGGGCGGCCGCCTCGGGGAACAGCTCGGGGTCGTGCGCCATCACGACCGACGCGGTGCCGGGGGGGCGCTCGGCGAGGGCGGCCACGACGTCGGCGCGATCGGCCCACGTGTCGTCGACGCCCGCCAGCCAGAACGACTCACCGCCGTGCGAGAGGACGAGGCCAGCGTTGCGCAGGACGCGGAGGCCCGCAGCTTCGAGCGCCGCGACCAGCGTCTCGACGCGACCGAAGTAGTCGTGGTTGCCGAGGCTGACCCACACGCCGAGCGGGGCGCGAAGCCCGCCGAGCGCCCGGGCGACGGCGGCGACGTGCGCGGACCCGCCGGCGATGAGGTCGCCGGTGACCGCGACGAGATCGGGCGCGAGGTCGTTCGTGCGCGCGACCCAGCGAGCGATGCGGGCCTCCGGTGCGTAGGCGCCGCAGTGGAGATCGGACAGGTGGGCGACCCGGAGCCCGTCGAGGGCGGCGGGCCACCCTGGCAGGACGAGGCGCCGCCGCACGATCCGGGGCTCGCGCACGCCGGCGCGCACGCCGGCCGCGATGCAGACGCCGAGGGTCGCGAGGGTCGCGAGCCGCGTCTCCACGAGGCCGAGCCCGCTCGCCGCCGCGCAGAGGGGCCACAGCAGGACGAACACCAGGCAACCCACCCACCACGCGAAGAAAGGGAACAGGACGGCGCGCATGCCGAGCGCGACCCGCTCGTGGAAGGGGTTTCGCAGGCCGAGGAAATAGGGCAGCGACAGGGCCAGCGGCAGGGCGAAGCTGAGCCAGCGCGCGCCGGTCGCCGTGCCGAGCGCCCACGCGGCCGGAAGCTGGGCGCCGAGCGTCACCGTCACGACCAGCGTCCAGAAGCGCAGGCGGCTCGCCCGCGGCCAGGCCATCCGGAGAGTAGAGACCGCCGCTCCCGGTGCGGCAAGGCCGGGAGCGCTTGCAAAAAAGTTGCGCCGGTGGTCTCAAAGGTAAGAAAATATCCTACATGGCACACATCGACGACCGACGCCGCCGCCGCTCCGAGGACGCCTCGCTCGCCCTGCGCTACCAGCTCGACGCGATCCGATCGGCGGCGGGCTCGGAGGCCGTGCTGGTCGCGGACGACATGGGCCTTTGCCTGGCGTCGTCCGGAGAGCGCGTGCTGTGCGAGGAGCTGGCGGCGTGGCTGCCTCTCCTCGGGAGCCTCGACGTGCTCGGGCCGGGCCACGACGTCGAGGCGCTCGGCCGCCCCATCGCGGTGCGACGCGTGCAGATCGAGCAGGTGCGGCTCTACGTGTGCGCGGTCGGGCGCCAGAGCGAGGGGCCGCTCGACGTCTCGGCGGCCGGCGTCGCGCGCATCCTCGACGCCGCCTGACGTCGACCGTCGTTCAATTCGCGCGAGGCAACGGGTAGGCTTCGCGCACCATGCGCTCCCTCGGTTCGATCGTGCTGCTCGCCTCGCTGGCGAGCGCCTGCGAGACCCCGACCGCCGGGGGCTCCGCCACCGGGTCAACCACGCCGGCCCAGTCCATGCCCGCGACGACGGCGACCGGGACGGCGCTGACCGGGTACCGCTGGAGCCAGCCCGAGGGCGAGAGCTGGGCCAGGTCCGGCTGGCTGCCCATCACGGGCACGCGGCTCGCGGCCATCGGGGGGGTGCGCGAGGAGAAGACGCGCTGCACCTCGCCGGAGCAGCCGTGCCTGCGGCGCGAGGGCGGGCTCCTGTGCCACTGCATCACGCTCGTCGGCGCCGGCGGAACGAGCATCGCGACGGCGGACCAGCTCGTGCGCGCGATGGGCGCCATCGACAGCGCCGCCAAGGCGGCCGACGTGGTCGCGCTCCTGGAGCGGGATCTGGCGATCGAGGGCGGGCACCTCGCGGGCCACGTGCGCGCCCTCGACGACGGCTGGCTCGTGCAGGTGGTCCGGCGCAACACGTTCGGATGCGGCAACCACAAGCCGACGGGCGTGGTCCTGCGCGTGAGCAAGGACGGCCAGCGGGCCGCGGTCGGCGAAGAGCCCGAGCCGCCGGTCGACCCGAAGCTCCGCATGTGCGTCGACTAGTCCGAGCCCGCATCGATGCGCGAGCGCTCCGGTGCTTCGATGCGCACCTCGAGCAACTCGCTGCTGAGCTGTGTCTCTCCCGCTCCGCGCTCCGCGGGTCCCTGTGCCGGTCGCGCCGAAGGCGCGCAACGCCAACATGCGGCAAGGAATGCGGGCGGCATGCGCTCGCTCCGCTCGCGGCGCAGTGTTCCCTGTGCCGAACGAGGGACAGCCCCATAGTCCGAACCCACATCGATGCGCGGGCGCTCTGCTGCTTCGATGCGCACCACGCGCAACTCGGAGCGGCGCTGTGGTCCCCCCACTCCGCGCTCCGCGTCTTCGCTGATCACATCTGCCAAGGCGGATGTATTCGGCAGGCGACCGTGTCGCCCTCCGAGCCCGAGCCCGACACCTCGCGAATTGGGCACGCGATCCATTCGTGGGGGTATTGTCCCGCTCGTGACCCGCCCCGTGCTCCTCCTCGCGCTCCTCGCGCTCGCGTGCAGCCGCGACGTGGCGGCGGTGCTGCGCGTGACGGTCGAGGGCACGGCGATGACGCGCGCGATCCGGATGCGCCTCGAGCTCGACTCGGGGGCCGGCAAGTCGTTCACCTTCGGGCACGGCGACGAGCCGTTCGCGCTGCCGAGCAAGGTCGACGTCACCTTCGGCGAGGGCAAGGCCGGGCCCGCGTACCTGCGCGTCACGGTGCGCGACGACCGGAGCGGGCAGGAGCTGTCGGCGTGCTCGGGCCTCGACATCAAGGCCAACGTGGTCAACGAGCTCACCCTCGCGGTCGCACCCCCGACGCTCGACTGCCCCGCCCTGCCCGTCGATCCGCCCGACGCCGGTGCGAGCGGCGGCAGCGCAGGTGGGAGCGGCGGCACCGCCGGCTCGAGCGGAGGCGCGGCGGGCGCGAGCGGCCGCGGCGGCGCGGGATCGAGCGGGCGTGGCGGCGCAGGCGCAGGCGGAGGGGTGGGCGGAGACGGCTCCTCGGGCGGCGGCGGCTCCTCGGGCGGCATGGCGGGCGGCGGCGTCGGTGGCACGTGCGGCCACGTGAACCAGGGCTGCTGCACCGGCGACGTCGGCTGCGAGCCGTCCGCCGTCTGCCTCGCGATGCTGTGCACGCACTGCGGCGAGGACCGCGAGCTGTGCTGCCCGGGCAACCTCTGCGCCTTCGGCAACCAGTGCTTCCTCGGCTTCTGTCAGGCCTGCGGCATCTCCGGCGACACCTGCTGCCTCGGACCGATCCCCTGCCGCTCGCTCGGCGAGGCGTGCGGCGGCAACGGCAACTGCACGCCGTGTGGCGGTGCAGGCGAGCCCTGCTGCGCCAACGCCACCTGCAACGGAAGCCGAGCCTGCCTGCTCGGCAACTGCCTCTGACCGGGGCCCGCGGGCGCGATCGCTGCTGGCTCCAGGCGGCAACGCGGCCGCGCGCCGTGCGCAACTGCGCAGACATACGCGCTCGTATGTCGGCATTCGCCTTGCTCTCCCCGTCGGCATGGCTCCTCCTCGCCTCGCCTGGTTGTCCTTGCTCCTCGCCCTCGGCTGCGGCGCCGAGCCCACCTCCGATCAGCCCGCCCCCTCCGCCGCCCCGACGGCCGGCGGCAAGGCCGACGGAACCTCTCCGCTCGATCGCGCCGTCGTGTTCTGGGAGAGCTTCGCGCCGCTGTGCGAGGGTCGGCCCTCCAAGGAGGACTGCGACGACGGCGACATGACCCTGTTCTCGGGCCTGCTGTGCGCCGCCGGGGACGCGCGCGGCTGTGCGTCCGTGCGCGCCTCGCAGGGGGACGACGGCCGGTTCTGGCGCTCGCCGCGGCGCGTCGGCGGCAACCTCGGCCAGGGCAACTCGTTCTCGCGCGACATGTCCCTCGGCGTGATGCTCTACCTCGCGACCACGCGCGACACGGGCGCCGCCGAGCGCTGGGTCCACTGGATCGATCAGAATCGTCCGTGCGTCGTCACGAACCCCTTCACCGGGCGCTGCCTCTCGTATGGCCTGCACCGCATGTGTCGCGACGACAGCGACCACCGGTGCACCATGACACCCGGCACGTGGGCGCTGCTCGGGCGCGTGTACGACCACCTCGGCCTGCCCCGCAACGGCCTCATGCGCGACTACGAGGGCGCGGACGGCGACTGGGAGGCGATCGAGCTACGCGCGAACGACCCCGGCTACGAGATGCACCTCAAGGCCGTGGCCGTCCTGCTCAAGCAGGTGATGAACCAGTCGCGCGCGCCGCGGCAGGAGCTCGCGGAGATGCTCGCGGAGCGTCAGCCCGGGAACCCCTTCTTCGTCTACCTGCGCGACGGCGCCACGGACGCGGTGCGCTCGCGCCTGCTCGAGGTGTGCCCGCGCGAGGAGGCCGGCACCGGCTTCGGCAAGCGCCAGTGGGCCTGGGAGCGCGACACCGCCGGCGAGGCCTGGCGCGAGAGCATGGGCTGGGACTGCCTCTTCCTCGCGCAGCTCCTGCGCTAGCCCCCGCGCTATCCTTGGCGGGTGCGGGTGCTCCTCGGCGTGGCCGCCGCGGCCTTCGGCGTGCTCGCCTGCGAGGGGCGGCACGCCGCCCGATCCGACGGGGCTCAGCCGCCTGCCGACGCGGCGCCGGCCGATGCGCCATCGCCGCCGCCCGATGCGGCACCCGACGCTCGCACGTGCCCACCGCTCGAGCCAGCCAGCGCGAACGCGGCGCTCTCCTTCCGCGATCGCGGCCCCTTCGCGGAGTCGATCGCGGCGATCGTGCTCCATCCGGCGTCGCCCGACGACGTGTTCGCCGAGATCGAGGTCACGCGCAGGTCCTCGGGCAGCGTGGGCGCCGTCCCCGTGCGCAGCGAGGACGGCGGCAGGACGTGGTGGCGGATGCAGCGAAGCGCGACGCCGGACCCGGCCGTCTCCGGGCGCCTGCTCGCTCCAGGCCACGACGGCGTCTACGCCTCGCGCGATCACGGCGCGACGTGGACGCGGATCGCCCTGCCCGACCGCGATCTCGACCGCATCGTCGGCCACCCGCGCGCGCCCGGGACCTTCTTCGCGACGTTCCACGCGACCGCATGGGACACGCCGGGGGCCCCCGCGGTGCTGGCGCGCTCGCTCGACGGTGGCGCCACCTGGACGGAGCTGCTGCTCGCGGAGACGGGTCTCTTCTCGGGCGAGACGCTGGTCGCGTTCGATCCCCCGACGCTCCACCTCCTCGACTTCAACAAGCTCTACCGGAGCGACGACCTCGGCGCGACCCGCACGCTCGAGAGCGAGGAGGTCCCCGGCAGCACGTGGAACGCCACGGTGCAGGCGGCCGCCGGGGCGGTCTACCTCGCGTCGGGCTTCTCCGCCGGCATCCAGCGCTTTCGCCAGGGGCAGTGGGCGCAGATCGGCCCCGCCGGCTCGCGCGCGCTGGCGCTCGACCCTGGCCGGCCGGGGCGGCTGCACGCGGTCGGGGACTCGGCGCTCCTCCGCTCGGAGGACGGCGGGGACTCCTTCACGACGATCGGGCCGGTGACCGAGCCGCAGGCGGTCGCGGCCCTCGGCCAGCGGATCTACGTGGGCACGGCCACCGGGCTCCTCGCGAGCGATGACGGCGGGGCGAGCCTGCGCAGGCTCCCGATCGACGCCGTGCCGCTCGAGATCGAGCGCGTCGCCGCGGATCCTGCGTGGCCCGATCGCGTGTTCGCCTTCACCGCGGACGGCGCCTTCCGGTCCGACGACGGCGGCGAGCACTGGCGGACCGTGCGCCGGGGCCTGTCGGCGAACGTTTACGGCGTCGCGTTCGACGGGACGCGGCGAGCGCGCATCTACCTCGCGACCGACGCCGGCGTGCAGCGCAGCGACGACGAGGGCCTGACCTTCGAGTACACGTCGCTCCTCTTCAGCAGCACGCGGGCGATCGCGATCGACCCGCGCGCTCCCGACACGCTCTTCGCCGCGACGAACAGCGGCGTCTTCCGCTCGGGCGACGGCGGCGCGAGCTTCGCGGCGCCGCGCGGGGACACCTCGACGACGCTCGTGGCGCTCGCGATCGACGCCGGCGGCACGCTGTGGGCAGGTGGCTTCGAGGGCCTCTTGCGCTCGGCCGACGACGGGGCGACGTTCGAGATCGTCTCGCGCACGCCCGTGACCGCGCTCGTCGCACGCGGCCTCGATGTATTCGCATCGACGGATGCATCGGTCACGCGCTGGCCCTGCCCCGAGGCACCGGGGCCGGCCGGCGTCGTCGCGCTCGCGCTCGGTCCCGACGGAGGACTCCGCGCGGCCTCGGCGAACGGGCTCTTCCGCCGCCACGGTCCAGGCCACTGGCGCCTCGAGCAGGTCGGCGAGCCGTCCTCCCTGGCGAGCGACGGCGTGCGCCTCTACCTCGGCACTCCCGGCGGCGTGCGGGTCGGACGGTGAGGCGCTTGCTCTGCGCGCTGCTCGCGGCCACCGGCTGCGACGCGGCCCTCGTGCCTGCGCCGCTTGCGGTGGCGGACGCCGGCGCGGACGGCCCCGCTGCGCCGGCGGCGATCGAGCACGTCCTCTACGCCAACTTCGAGGGCGCGATGGTGCACGGCGGCGCGTGCTCGGACGCGATCGAGGGGTGCTCTTCGATCGTGGCGTGCCCCGGGCCCGTCTGGTTTCCGGCCTACACGGGCACCGCGGCGCAGCGGACCGAGACGCTGCGACGCCTCGCGCAGCACCTGCGCCCCTACGCCGTGCGGCTCGTGACGGCGCGGCCCGAGCGCGGCGACTACTCGATGATCCTCTTCGGGGGCACCGCGAGCGTGGTGTGCGCGGCGGCCCTCGGGCCCGTGGAGTCGCGCGGGCTCGCGCCGCTCGACTGCGGCGACGCCAACCCGCGGGACGTCACGTTCGTCTTCACCGAGACCGCGCAGAACGACCCGTTCGAGGTGGCGGCGATCGCGGCGCAGGAGCACGCCCACTCGTGCGGGCTCGAGCACACGGCCGACGTGACCGACCTCATGTACCCGCTCGGGTGGACCGATGACATCCCGCCGTTCGCCGGCGGGGACCCCGAGCTCGTCGAGGGCTTCGTCGACCATGCGCTGCCGGTGGTCGAGGTCGACTACCGGACGGTGTCCCTCGCGCCCGCGCGCTCGAGCTGCGACGGCTCGCCGACGCAGAGCTCGCACCGGCGCTTGCTCGCCGCGCTCGGTGCTGGCGCCCCCGACACGCGCGCCCCGGAGGTCTCGATCCTCGAGCCCGCGGACGGCGCCTTCCGTCGCGACTCGCTGGTGGCCGTGGAGGTGCGTGTGTCGGTCGAGGACGACTGGCCCATCGCCTCGCTGTTCCACGCGGGGCGCGTCGAGATGTGGGTGGACGGCAAGCTGGTCGCGCGGGACGGCAGGCGACCGGTCGGGTTCGATCTGCACCTGCCCGCGGGGCCCCACGTGCTCGTCGTCCGCGCCGCCGACGCGGCCGGAAACGTGGGAGTGAGCGCGCCGGTGCGATTGACGCTCGGCAACTGAGAGAGCGCATTTTTTGGCGCAAATGCTTCATGTGGCGCCCGCTCCTCCACGGCGGGAAAATACCACCATGACCGTAGGCGAGCTCATCAAGGCCAAGTCGAGTCACGTGTCCACCGTTCGTCCGGAGGCGAAGCTGCAGGACGCCGCCATCAAGCTGACCGAGGAGCACGTCGGCCTCGTGGTGGTGATAGGCAAGCCGCTCGGACCGCTGCTCGGGGTCATCTCCGAGCGCGACATCGTCCGCGCCGTCGCCGCGCACGGCCCGCGCGCGTTCGACCTGTGCGTGCGTGACGTGATGACCGACCAGGTCTACACGTGCGCGCCCGAGCAGTCGCTCGACCAGCTGCTCATGACGATGACCGCCCGCCGCGTCCGGCATCTGCCGGTCGTCAAGGACGATCACCTGCTCGGCATGGTCAGCATGGGCGACCTCGTCGTGCGCCTGATGCACGACGTGGTCTACAGCCGCGGATCGAAGGCGGCCGGGTAGTCCTCTAGCGCAAGTTACGCCGCCGGGCGAGCCAGAGCGCGACGAGCACGAGGAACGCGCCGCTGGTGCCGCCCTTCGTCGCCGAGCAACCGCTCGCCTTGCCCTTGCCGTCCCCGCTCGCCGCCGCGCCGCCACCCGCCGCACCCGAGGCGCCCGCGCCCCCCTGCGCCGCACCCGCGCCCGCCGCGCCACCCGATGCGCCCGCCGCGCCACCGCCCGCGCCGGCCCCCTGGCCTGCGCCTCCAGCCGCGGGGCAGCCGTCGCCCGGGCGCGGCGCGACGCACTCGCCGCGGCAGCACGACTGGCCGTACGGGCACGTGACGCCTTCGCACGCGTCCTGACAGCGCGCCTGCTTGCACGTGGTGCCAGCCGGGCACGTCGCGGGGCACGCGGGATCCACGCAGCGCCCATCCGCGGCGCAGCTCGTCCCCGCCGCGCACACGAGCCCGCCGCACTGGTTGCAGCCGGGGACGCACACGCCGCCCTGACACACCTTGCCCGCCTCGCACGCCGCGTTCCTGCAGGGATCGACGCACGAGTCGAGGAAGCAGCGCTGGCCCGCGGGGCATACGACGCCCTGGCACTCGGCGACGCACGCGCCGTCGCGGCACACCTGGCCCGCCTCGCAGTCCTTGGTCGCGCAGCTCGGCTCGATGCAGAGGCCGCTCGCGGTGTCGCAGTCGAACTGCACGCCGCAGGAGAACTCCGCACCGGCATCGCAGCGGCGCACGCAGCGGCCGTGGTGGCAGAACTGACCGGCCTCGGGGCACGTCGCGCCCTCGTCGATCGTGCCGTCGCAGTCGTTGTCGAAGCCGTCGCAGCGCTCGGCCTCGGGCGTGTAGAGCGGCGTGCAGCGCGACGACGCGCCCCCGCACGAGCGCACGCCGTGGGCGCAGACGCCGGGCATGCCGGTGTCGCACTCGGCGCCGCCCCCCGCGCAGTCGACGCCCTCGATGCCCTCGACGCTCGTCAGCAGATCGGTGAAGTCGTTGTTGGCCGCGCCGAACGTGTCCTCCCAGGCGAAGAAGAACTTCCGCTGCGTGACGTGGCTGTCGTAGACGACGAGGTGGATGAACGAGTCGGCGCCGCGCTGGTCCGGATTGCGCGCGCGCTGCGAGAAATAGGCGTAGCCCTCGCCGCGGCGGAGGCGATCGACGGTCGGGCAGCAGTCGCCGCCCGCGCAGGTGCCGCCCATTCCGTGTGCCTCGGGCGTGAGCAGGAAGAAGCCGATCTCGCCGCCGCGGTACGCCGGATCCGTGCGCACGTCGAGGTTCACGGTCGCGCCGGGTGCCGCGTTGCAGTCCAGCATGACGTGCAGGTCGTCGGGCCCGGGCGCCGCGGCGCCGACGTTGTACCAGCCGAAGGCGTTCTTGAAGCGCGCGGTGCCGCGCGTGAGCAGCTTGAACGTGAGCCCGCACGCGGGGCGATAGGTCTCGGGCGTGAGCGACGCCTCGGTGACCGGATCGAGGCCGTCGTGGTTCTCGGGGATGCACTGGTTGTCGTTCCAGCGGTGCCACATGCGGCTCTCGCAGGTGGCGTGGCGGCCGTCGTCGCACTGGTCGGGGGCGGTGCACGGCGCGCCGATGTTGCAGACGCCCGGGCGATCGCACACGCACGCGAGCTCGGCGAGCAGGCCCGTGGGCTTGCCGCCGCTGCACCCGGGCGGCGTCGGGATGAGCGCGCCATCGGGTTGATGGAGCTCGGCGCGGGCGGACCGCGGCCAGATCGAGAGCACGAGGACAGCAGCGAGGAGCGGTCGCATCAGGGCACCTCCGACGGTCGTAGTAACTCACAAATGAGTCGCTAACGACAAGCCTGGAAATCACCCCGGATCGGAGATCCGTGCGGCACCGAAGATCGCGAACGAATTGCGCCTGGAGACGTCAGCGCCCGACGGCGCGGCGCACCTTGGCGAGATCGAACGTCGTCAGCGCCGCCGCCTGGTTGCTCGAGACGTAGCCGACGCCGCGCTGGAGATCGAGCGTGACCGCCCACGGGCAGGCGTCGACCGCGAAGAGGCCCGCGGGCTTCATCGTCGCGAGGTCGATGACCACGACGTCGTTCGAGTTCGCCACGGCGGCGTAGAGGAGCTGGCTCGCCTCGTCGAGGCCGAAGCCGCCCCACGGCCGGGTGGGCACGCGCGCGCCCGGCGTGAACGTCCCGACCTCGCCGACGATGCTCCCGGTGTCCACGTCGACGGCGACGATCGTGCTCCCCGAGCCCGGGGTCGAGCCGCCGGTCTTGCCCACGTAGAGGCGCCGCGTGGCGGGCGAGAAGACCATCGCGGAGGTCTGGGGGATGGGCCCCGAGGAGAGCTGGCCGAGCCTGGCACCGGTGGCGAGGTCGACCGAGGTGATCTCGCCCGCGCCGAGGCTGACGGCGTAGCCGACGCGACGAGCCTCGTCGACGACCACCTTGTGCGGGAGCATGGGCACCTGGAGGTTCGTCAGCACGACGCCGGTGTCCACGTTGACGACGGAGACGTACGTCTGCGACATGTCGAACGTGTTCGAGACCAGCAGGCTGCTGCCGGCCACGTCGAGGCCGAGATCGTGCGGCCGCCCGCCGATGGTGATCGATCGCTCGAGCGCCCCGGTCACGGGATCGTGCACGGCGACCACCCCGCGGGCCGAGCCGGCCACGTACACCTTCCGGCGCTGCGCATCGACGAGCGGCCACACCGGCCCCTCCGCGGTCTCGACGATCGCCTTTTCCACGCGCGCCGCGGGATCGACGATGCTCAGGCCCGGCATCGCCTGGCCCACGTCGCCGCACCACACGCGCGTCTCGCCGTTGATGACGACGTAGACGAGGCCGCTTCCGGGATCGAGCGCGAGGCCGTTGGCGCCCGCCCGCGACAGCGGCACGTGGCCGACGCCGGGATCGGCGATGCGGCAGACGCCGAGCGCCAGGTCGCTGCAGGCACCCGCCGGAAGCGCAGGGCCGTCCGGCGAGGGCGCCGAGCCCGCAGCGCCCCCCGAGCCTGCGCCCCCGGAGCCCGCGGCGCCGGCACCTCCAGCGCCGCCGCCGCTCATCGTGGCCGCGTCAGGGGTGGAAGCACCCGCGCGGCCGTCCTGCGACGAGCAGGCCACGAGCCAGGGCGTGAGCACGAGGAGGCACGTCGCGATCGGCGAGCACGGCAGCATTGCGCATCATCGCACGGCGTGAGGTTCCCTTCACCGTGCACGGCAGGTCCGGTCCTCCGCCGGTGCACGGCGGCGAGGCCCCTTACGTGTTCTCCAGCGGTGATCGCGCGCCGTCGCCTGGTGCGTGATTTGCTCGGGGAAATGGCGTGCGGAGCCCGCTCGGGGCCCGCGCGGTCGCGCGCCCCCCTCCCTGCGTCTTCGCTCGCTTGGCTCGCTACGCCCTTGCGGCTCGCTCCCGCTCGCCTCGCCGATTCACGATACGTTCGGTGCGATCACTCAAGTAGATCCGAGCCCGAGCCCGAGCCCGAGCCCGAAATCCGATCCGCCTGCGCCAGGCCTCGAGACCCACGCATCTACACGTCCCGCGGCGCGGCGGTAAGCCAGCGCACCGCGTCTAACGCGGTGCATAAAATTAAATTGTATGCAATCCATCTGTGGTGGTAGAGGGATCGCATGCGACCCCTCACCTCCCTCTTCGCCGCTCTCACCTTCCTCGCCGCCGCGACCGCGCCGGCGCAGGCCGACGACTACCGTGGCACCAGCTTCGACGAGGTCTGGAGCCAGGTGCTCTCGGATCCCTACGCCCGGCTCCCGCACGAGCAGGTCACCCTCTCGAGCTTCGTGGGCTTCCTGCAGGACAGACTGCTCGAGTCCTCGCGGCGGACGCTCTCCGACCGGCGAGATCTCCTGCCGCGCTTCAGAAAGCTCCTGCACCCGAACGGCACCTGCCTCGCCGGCACGTGGACCATCACCGAGGCCACGCCGTACACGGGCTACTTCCGCAAGGGCCGGCGAGCGCTGTTCGTCGGGCGCGCATCGGCCGCGCTCACCGCGACGCAGCGCGGCGAGTACCGCGCCTTCGGCCTCGCCGGCAAGCTCTTCCCGACGAACGACCCAGACGCCGTGGTGCCCACCGCGAACTTCTTCACCATCGAGGACCTGGGCGGCACCCTGCGCGATCACTTCCTCGATGCTTTGAACACCAACGACATCATCCGCATCTCGATCACGTCCGAGGGCTTCTGGAACACGGCCGTGGGGATCGCGGTGGCACGCGCCTTCTCGCTCGCCGACGGCGCGCTCGACCTCACGCAGACGCTCGTGCGGCAGCTCTACCCGATCGCCGAGCTCGGCGAGCCGGCCTCCGCGCGCACGGTCGCGCCGCGCTGGATGATGATCGTCGGCTCGGCCGGCGTGCCGCGCTTCCTCGCGGACGACTTCCGCGAGGAGCTCTCGCTCGAGCACTACCCGGGCGGCCTGCGCTTCGACATCCTCGTGGCCGACGTGGGCACGCGCCTGGGCACGAAGAGCTGGCGCAAGATCGGCGTCATCGACATCGACGATCAGGTCAGCTCCGATAGCTGCGACCACCGCCTCCACTTCTCGCACCCCCGCTTCCGGAGGTAGTCCGAGCTCAGCCCCGGCGGAGCTTCTTGACCAGGGCGCGCACGGGCTCGCGCACCTCCGTCACGTCTCCCAGCGTCAGCCCCGCCTCGCACAGCACACCGAGCGGCACCTGCGCGGCGCGCTGCTCGAGGCGCCTGCCCGCGGCCGTCAGCCGCGTCTCCACCTCGCGCTCGTCGTCCTTCCTGCGCGCGCGGCGCACGAGCTCCATGCGCTCGAGCCGCTTGAGCAGCGGCGTCAGCGTCCCCGAGTCGAGGTAGAGGCGCTCGCCGATCTCGCTCACCGTCAGGCCGTCGCCCTCCCAGAGGACGAGCATCACGAGGTACTGCGCGTAGGTGAGGCCGAGCGCGTCGAGGTGCGTGCGGTAGGCCTGCGTGACCAGGCGCGACGCGGCGTAGAGCGCGAAGCAGAGCTGGTTGTCGAGCGCGAGCACCTGGCGCGCGAACGTGCGATCGGGCGCCACGGCCGGCCCGGAGGTCCGCTTGCTACGCGACGCACGCATGCCCCAGTGTCGCCCACCGACGCGAGCGGCGCCAACTGCCCACCTCTGCGCCGGCGAAGGCGCCTGTGGGCGCGCCAGGCCCATCGGCCGACACGACGTGGAACCGATCGGTTCCCGGCAGCGTGGCGCCCGGAGCCGTCGGGTTCCTGATCGGCCTCATGCCCCGCCGAAGCCCCTGGAATCACGCGACTCGAGACGTGGCCCGACCCCTGCTTTGGGCAAGGGGTCATGAAGCACTTCACCCTCACCCTGTGCGTTCTCGCCTCCGTCGTCGGCGCCCGCGTTGCGCACGCCGACCGCATCGGCGCGGACTGGCTCCACCCGCTGGCGGCAGGAGAGCGACGATTGCCCGAGCTCGAAGGCAGCCGCTTCGGCGCGCCGCGCTCGCCCGGCCGGCCCTCGGAGTGCCGCGGCGGTCACTGCGGCGTCGACCTCTACGCGGCCCCCGGCACGCCCGTGGTGGCGGTCGCGGCCGGCGTCGTGACCAAGGTCGTGCGCGGCGCCCGCGAGCGCGGCGGTCGGTACGTGCAGATCGGACATGACCGCGGCGTCCTCACCTACTACATGCACCTCGACGCGGTCCGCGAGGACCTCGTGGTCGGCACGCTGGTCAAGGCGGGGGATTGCATCGGCACGCTCGGCAAGACCGGCATCCGCCACGCGCAGCCGCACCTGCACTTCGCGATCACCACGGGCCGCGGCGAAGGCCTCCGCCACGTCAACCCCGAGCGCTACCTGCGCACCGCGCCCGTCCTCGATCCGTACGCCCTCGTGCTCGAGGGGCCCATGATGGTCGCGACGCGATAGTCAGCCCTGACCGCGGCCTACCCGCCGAGCTCCTGCCACGCCGCCCTGAACGCATTCGCCATCGCAGATACATCGCAGACGTCCGGACACGTGAGCAGGCCGATCGACAGCCGGTCGAGGTAGCTCACCAGCGTGACGTTCAGGCCCTGGCGCTCGAACAGCGCCGACACTGGATAGAGCCCCTCGAGCCTCGCGCCCGAGCAGTAGAGGGGCTGCCGCGGCCCCGCGACGTTCGAGACCACCACGTTGAACGGCAGGGGCAGCAGGCCCGTGAGCCCGAGCATCTCGCCGACCAGCGCGGGCATCCCGCTCACCATCGACAGGGCCGTGTTCGCCTCCGGAGAGAGGCCACGGATGAAGGCCTTGGTCCGCCGCATCGCGGCGTGAACGGCGGCGAGGCGCGCGTGCGGCGACTCGAGCTGCACCGGCAGGTACACGAGCACGCTGCAGACGCGGTTCGAGAGCTGATCGCGCGAGGCCTCGTCGTGGAGCGACACCGGCACGAACGCCACGAGCGGCCGCCGCGGGAGCTCGCCGCGCGCCCCGAGGTAGCGGCGCAGCGCGCCGGCCACCAGCGCGAGCGCGAGGTCGTTCACCGTCGCGCCGGCGGCCGACGCGATGCGGTGCGCCGCCGGCAGGTCGAGATCGAGCGACGCGATCGCCCGCCGCTCCGTGAGGACGCGGTTCATCGACGTCGCGGGCGCCACATAGAGGCCCGGCACCTCGTCCGCGTGCGCGCGCTGCATCCTCGCCAGCTCGCGCAGCGCGGCGGCGACCTCGACCGCGACCGCGAGCCGAGGCCGCGGCGGGGGCCGCGAGCGCCGGCGCCCCTGCGTCCGCTTCTCCTGCCACAAGGGCGGCGTCTCGTCGTCCGGTCCCGCCGACAGGCTGTTCTGCATCCGGCGCAGACCGCTCACGCCGTCGACGGCCGCGTGGTGCACCTTGTAGTAGATCGCGAAGCGCCCGCGCTCGAGGCCGGTCAGGACGTGGCACTGCCAGGGCGGCTGCCCGAGATCCAGCCGCGGGCGATGGAGGCGCGCGACGAGCTCCCACAGGTCCTCCGTCCGGCCCGGGTCGGCGACGGCTTCCGTGTGCACGTGCGTGGCGGGCTCGAAGCGCGGCACGGGGGCCCAGCCCGCCGGACGGAGCGGAAAGGGCGAGCGCCGCAGCCGCCGATCGAACGGCGGCGCGCAGGTCACCGGCCGCCGCAGCGAGCCGACGAGCTCGTGCGGGAACGCCGGGCGATCCGGAGGTGGCTCGAACACGAGGAGCCCGCCGACGTGCATCGGCGTCTTGTCGGACTCGAGCTGCAGGAACACGTTGTCGAGCGCCGACAGCCGCTCCACGTGCGTCCCTACTCCTCTTCGCGCCGCGGCTTGCGCGCGGCGGCCACCTTCTGCGCGACGCTGGGCGGCACCACGTCGTAGTGGCTGAGCTCCATGACGAAGCTGCCGTGCCCGCCCGTCATGCCGCGCACCTGCCCGCCGTAGCCCGACAGCTCGCCGAAGGGCGCCTGCGCGTGCACGAGGACCACGCCCGCGGACTGCGGGTCGAAGCCGTTGACGCGTCCGCGGCGCGTCTTGAGGTCGCCCGTGACGTCGCCGAGGTTGCCCTCCGGCACGTAGAGCTCGAGCGCGGCCACCGGCTCGAGCAGGACGGGGCGCGCGCGCAGGTACGCGTCGCGGAAGGCGAACTTCCCCGCCGTGCGGAACGCGATGTCCTTGGAGTCGACCGGGTGACTCTTGCCGTCGTAGACGATGACCTTGACGTCCTCGACCGGGTAGCCCGCGAGCTCGCCGCTCTCGAGCGCGTCACGCACGCCCTTCTCGACCGCGGGGATGAACTGCGTCGGGATCGTCCCGCCGAAGACCTCGCTCTTGAACTCGAAGCCTGAGCCGCGCGGCAGCGGCTCGACGCGCAGGTAGACCTCGGCGAACTGCCCGGCGCCGCCCGTCTGCTTCTTGTGCTTGTAGTGGCCCTCGGCCCGGGCCGTCAGGGTCTCGCGGTACGGGATGCGCGGCTCGCGCGCCGTCACCTCCATCCTGAAGCGGCTCTGCAGCTTCTCGAGCGCCACGCGCAGGTGCGTGTCCCCGAGGCCGCTGATGACGAGCTCGCGCGTCTGCGGATCCATGCGCGCGTGGAACGTCGGGTCCTCCTCGCTCATGCGCTCGAGCGCGGTCATGAGCTTGACCTCGTCGGCCCGCGTCTTGGTCTCGATGGCCAGAGACAGCATCGGCGCCGGCATCTCGGCGCCCACCGGGTCGTAGCGCGCCTCGAGCCCGGGCGCGTGCAGGATCTGGCCGGCGTGGATCTCGTCGATCTTCGCGACCGCCACGAGGTCCCCCGCGAAGGCCATCGCCTCGAGCTCGGGGTGATCGCGCCCCTCGACCTTGAGCACGTGGCCGGCGCGGTGCACCTTGCGGTCGGCGCCACAGGAGAACGGCGTCTGTCCGTCGAGCTTGCCCTGCAGCACGCGCAGCATCGCGAGCTTGCCGAGGTACGCGTCCGTCGTGACCTTGAAGCAGTGCGCGAGGAGGGGCTTTTCGGGGTCGCACGCGACCTCGACCACCTCGCCGTCCTGCCTGATGCGACGGGGCCGCCCCGCCGCCGGGCTCGGGACGTCCTCGCACAGGATGTGGAGCAGGTCGTCCACCCCGACCTCGCTCTTGGCGGCGGCAAACAGGATCGGGACCACGTGGCCCGACGTCATCGCCTTGACGAAGCAGCGGCGCAGCTCGGCCAGGTCGAGCGGCTCGCCGCCGAGGTAGCGCTCGAGCGCGGCGTCGTCGATCTCGACCGTCGACTCGAGCATCTCGCGGTGCACCTCGGCCACGGAGCCGAAGTCCGACTTCCCCGCCGCCTCGTCGAAGCAGTCGATGACGTCGGTGCCGCCGCGCGTGGGCAGGTTGATGCAGTGCAGCTCCGGACCGAGCGTCGCCTTGAGCCGGTCCACGAGCGCCGGCAGCTCGGCGAGCGCGAGGTCGATCTTGTTGATGACCACCATGCGCGCGAGGCCCAGCTCACCCGCCGCGAAGAACAGGCGTCGCGCGTGGAAGTCGACCGTCCCGGTGGCCGGCACGACCAGCATGGCCGTCTCGACGGCGGGCATCGCGGAGAGCGCCTGCCCGACGAGGTCCGTGTGTCCCGGCGTGTCCACGAGGTTGATCTCGCGGCCGTCCTTCTCCGCGAACAGCAGCGTCGCGCTCGTCGAGTGCTGGTGCGCCCGCGCCTCGGCCTCGAAGTCGCTCGTGGTGCTCTGCTCCTGGATGGAGCCCATGCGCTGGATCGCGCCGGCGCGGTGCAGCATCGCCTCGGCCAGGGTGGTCTTGCCGGAGGCCGCCGCGCCGATGAGCACGACGTTGCGGATGTCCTCGGGACGATGGGCGGAAACGGGCATGGGGGCCTCCTCGCCCGGCCAAGAAGCAGGAATCATGCGCGTCCCAGGTCCGCAGGAGCTGCGTGTTGCGAGCGGCTCGCCCGCAGGACTTGCGTCGCCAGGGCCGGGCGCGCGCAAGGGATGCGGTCAGCCCGCGCTCGCGCAGGGAGCCGGCGCGGGGGCGATCGGCAGGGAAAAGGAGAAGGTCGTCCCGTGGCCGACGGTGCTCTCGACCCAGAGCCGGCCGCCGTGCGCCTCGATGATGCCCTTGGCGATCGAGAGCCCGAGCCCCGCCCCGCGCCGGTCGGTCTTCTTGCCCTGCCAGAAGCTCTCGAAGAGGTGCGGCAGATCCTCGGCGGCGATGCCCGGGCCGTCGTCGGCCACGCGGATCACGACCTCGTCCCCGCGCGCGGCGGCGCCGACCGTGACGCGGCTCCTCGGCGGGCTGAACTTGATGGCGTTGCCGATCAGGTTCCCGAGCACCTGCCACAGCCGATCCCGATCGGCGCGGACCGCCGGCAACGTGTCGGCGAGGTCGGTCTGCAGCTCGACCTCCGCCTGCGCGGCGACCCGCCGCTCGCTCGCCACCACGTCCGTGACGACCTCGCGGGTCTCGAGCACCCTCGGATCGATCGCCAGGTGCCCCGTCTCGAGGCGCCGCACGTCGAGCAGATCCTCGATGAGCCGGTTCATGCGCAGCGCGGAGGATCGGATGGCCTCGACATGCGTCTGCGAGCGGCGCTCGGGCTCGCCACCGCGGCGCTTGAAGAGCTGCGCGACGAGCAGGATGCTGTTGAGCGGGTTCCGGAGATCGTGCGCGACGATGCCGAGCACACGCTCGCGCGCCGCGAGGGCGGACTGGGCGAGCTCGTAGAGGCTGGCGTTGTCGAGCGCGAGCGCGATCCGGCGCGCCAGCTCCTCGGCCAGGCGGAGATCCGCGTCGTCGTAGGGGCGACCCGCGCGGCTCCGCGCGACCGTGAGCACGCCGAGCAGGCGCCCCCGCGCAGAGAGCGGGACGGCGAGGAGCGAGCGCACGGCGAGCGCCTCGAGCATCGCCCGCCGCTCGGGCGTGGCCCCGAGGTGCTGCGCGAAGTCCGGCGGCGTCTCGCGGATGACGACGGGCTTTCCGGTCTCGATGACCTCCCAGATCGGGTGCGGGCGCGAGCGGTCCGGCGGCGTGCTCCCGTAGGTGTGCAGCGTCTCCGCCTTCGCCGGATCGGCGTGCGCGCCGCGGCGGCGGGTCACGACCCCGTCTGGCGCGACCAGGTCGAGGACGCACATCTCGCCGATGGGCGAGCCGACCACGAGATCGCAGACGCGATCGATCGTCTGCTGGGTCTCGAGGGACTCGGCGAGCACCTCGCCGACGCGGGCGAGCAGCATCTGCTCCTCGAGGTGCCGCACGTTCTCGCTCACGTCGCGGAGCACCACCGTGAAGAGGTGAGCGTCGCCCATGTCGAGGCGCGAGATCGCCGCCTCGATGCGGAACTCGGTCCCGTCCTTGCGCACGCCGTAGAGGAGCGGCGCCCGCGCGGCGACCCTGCGCGCGACGTTCGGGTCCGTCACGAAGCGGCGCATGTGCCCGGCGTGTGACTGCCGGAAGCGCTCGGGCATGAGGCGATCGAAGCGCTGGCCCAGCATCTCGTCCGCGGTCCAGCCGAAGATCTGCTCGGCGCCCTGGTTGTAGAGGACGACCTCGTGACGATCGTCGACGCAGATGATGGCGTCGGCCGCGATCGAGACCACGCCGTGCAGCTTGCGCTGCTCGTGCAGCGCGCGCTGCTCGCTCTCGCGCAGCTCGAGCTCCATCCGCCGGCGGGCCTCGTCGTCGCGATCGAGCCGCTGCGCGCCGATGAGGATGAGGGTCACGCCCTCGACCAGGCCGAGGACCACCAGGAAGGCGATCGTGACGGGCTCGCCGTACCAGCCGAAGCTCTCGCCGACCTCGAGGAGCAGGAACGGTGGCACGAGCAGGACGAGCCCGAAGAGGAGCCTCCGTGCGAGGACGCCGCCGGCGTGCGGCGACGTCACGACGGCCATGAGGCCCTCCGTGGGGCGCGCGGTGAGGATGCCCGAGGTCAGGCCGAGGAGGGCGAGCACCGTCTGCACCGACATGCCGACGCCCGGCCGGCCGGGCTGGAGGCCGTAGAGGACCCGCGCGCCGAGGAGGTAGCCGAGCGCCGCCACGAGGGGCACCGCGCTCGCGCACAGGCCGAGGAGCTCCGCCGGGCGGATGCCCCACCGCGGCGGACGATCGAGGCAGAACAGCGCGGCGCTCGAGAGGACGAGCGTCAGCAGCGTGAGGCTCGAGGGCGAAGGTCCGGGGAACCGAGCGCCGAACACCCCCGAGAGCGCGACGAGGCCGACCAGCGCTGCGAGCCCCCGACCGACGAGCCGCGCGCGAGGCGTGGGTGGCGGTCCCCCGAGCACGACCAGCGACGCGCCTGCGAGGAGGCACAGGATCGCCGAGGTCGGAGTCATCGGCGGGAAGTGGGGCACGACCATCAGCGCTTCGAGGCGCAACGCCCAGCCGCCGAGCACGAGGACGGCGATCGCCATCACGCCGCCGCCCGCCACCCGCGAATAGCTCCGCATCGAGGCCTGCATCCGTGTCGAGAACTCGGCCGTGCTCGCGCCGGTCGTCATCATCCTCCTGATCTCGCCGAGCCCCTCGTGGGCACCCCTGGCAAACGTGCGCAGCCGCGCGCAGGGCCGCAAGAGCGCAGGCACGACTTCGGCGCACGGCGTGAACGCACCACGTGCGGATTGCGCCTCGAGCGCGCAGGGATTTCGCGAAAACCACTCATCCGCGCATGGCTCCCCTGACGTCATGAGCAAGCCCCATTCCCGGTCCGACCTCGCGGCGTGCGAACGGGGTGCAGGCGCCGGAGCAGCCCCGCGCAAGGCGCGCGTGGAAAATCGCCGCGCCCATCGCCATGTCCTGGCGAGTGTCTTGCACCGGCAGAGCCTCCACAGGGAAGGGAGACCACATGACCCTCGAGCTCGACGATCGCGACGCCCGCATGCTGAGATTGACCCTGGAGGCGCACGTCCACGCGCTCGATCTGGAGCTTCGCTGCTCGGATCCCGCCGATCAGCGCGGCGAGCTGCGGCGGGAGATCGACCTGCTCCAGGGCCTGATCGGCCGCATCGCCGAGCCGTCCCTGGCCCGCTGAGCTGCCTCGCCCGACCGAGGATCTCGCGAACCGATTGCCGATCTCGACGTCTCCGGCCGCAGGACCTGCGGCCGCAAGGCGGCCCTGCGATCGCGGCGTCCCGTGGCCCGTCTGGCCCCTCCCTTGCTGATCTCCGAGGTATGCGTGCTCTCTCGCTGATGCTGCTCGCGAGCGCGATTCCTTCCATCGCGGCAGCCGCGGACGCGTCGGACGTCTGGCCGGAGCCGCCGTTCGAGGCGTGGGTGACCGTGGCGCACGCGAACGTGCGCGCGCGGCCCGCCCCCCGCGCGCCGGAGATCGGCGCGCTCAGGCGCGGTGACGTGGTGACCGTCACCGGCTGCGTGCCCTCGTGCGGGGCCCGCGGGGCGTGGGCGCTGCTCGGCGAGGACCGGGCCGTGCGGATCGCGCTCCTCTCGGCGACGCCGCCGCCGCCCGGGGCGCTCGCGCAGGGATCGGCGGCCCGCTTCACCTACGGGCGCGTCCGGGGCGGAGGCGTCCGCATCCACGCGGAGCCCGACCCGACGTCGCGCCGCATCGGCTGGCGCAAGGGCGGCCACGACCTCGCGTTCAGGCCTGATCCCGCGCTCCTGGCCCGCGGCTTCCTGCAGCGGCCCTCGGGGGGCTACGTCGACAGCGCCCGCATCAGGGCGCTGGTGCCGAGCCCGTTCTCCGGTCGCCACGGCGAGGAGCCGGTGGTGTTCGCCCTGCGCAGCACGCGCCTGCAGCGCGCCGATGGCAGCCGAGGCGTGGTCGCCAAGCAGTCCACGTTCGCGCCGCTGGCCATCGGACCGCGATGGGTGCAGGTCGAGGGCGGGCGCCTGCCGCGCAGGGATGTGCGCATCGCCGTCGCGCGTCCGCGGCCCGCGGGCGTCCCGGCCGGTGCGCGGTGGGTCCACGTCGATCTGTCGGAGCAGGTGCTCACGGCGTACGAGGGCGATCGCCTGGTGTTCTCGACGCTGGTCTCGACGGGCAAGCCGGGCCACGCCACGACGGCGGGGACGTTCCGGGTCTTCGAGAAGACCGTGCACGCTGCGATGCACGGCCGCCACGGTGATCCCTACTTCGTCGACGAGGTGCCGTTCGTCCTCTACTTCAACGACGGGATGGGGCTGCACGGGACGTTCTGGCACGACCGCTTCGGGCGGCGCACCTCGCACGGCTGCGTCAACCTGTCGATCCGAGACGCCGAGTGGCTGTTCGACTGGGCCCCCCCGGAGCTGCCTGCCGGGTGGCACGCCGTCGCACCGCTCGCCGCCGGGCGCCCCACGCTCCACGTGCGCGTCGAGCACGCGCCTCCGCCCAGGCTGCCGCCGGGCCCCACGAGCTGAGCGACCCGCGGGCATGCACCGTGCAACGTCCAGAGGACATGCAGGCTCGAATCCTCGTCGCCGATGACGACCCCGGCATGCTGACCGCCCTCGTGGCCGCGCTCGAGCGCTACGGCGAGATCCTGTGCGCCGACAACGGCGCCGGCATGATCGAGCGCGTCGCGCACGACGGCCCGTTCGATCTCGTGGTCACCGACGTCGACATGCCGTGGATGCGCGGCTCGCAGATCGTGCGCGCGATGCGCAGCTCCGGCGTCGACACGCCGGTCATCGTGACCACGGCGCTGCGCGACGACGAGACCCTCCGGCAGGTGCAGTCGCTCGGTGGCCGGGTGGTGCTCCTGCAGAAGCCGTTCGGGCTGAGCGAGCTCGACGCCGCCGTCGAGCAGTTACTGCCGCCGCACTCGGAACCATGACGAGACCGATCATTCGGTCGACGGTCACGGGTCGAAGAGTCGGTTTGGCTGCCCGTCGGCGACGATCCGGCTGAGGATGCTGTCGATCTTCTTGCGTGGCTCGGGCTGGCCGCGGTGGAGCGCGGTGAGCGTCTCGCTGTAGACCTCCGCGGCGAGGAGCAAGGTCTCGAGCATCGCCGCCGTGAGAGTCACGCGTCCAAGCCGAAGGTCATCGAGCAGGGACTCGAGGGCACGCGACACGGTTCGGATGCTCTCCGCCTCGGAGAGGGTCGCAAGCCCGCTCAAGGTGTGGATCTGACGAAAGGCATCGTTGAGGGCGTCGGCATCCATCGGACTGCCCTCCCGGAACGATTCGTCCAGGATCAGCAGATCCCGCAGCAGTACCTCGACGAGGTCGCGGGCTTCGCGGATGAAGTCCATCGAGCAAGAGGATCATGGCACATGCGCGGTCGGGAGCCGGATCCGGACGAGCATCCAGCGAGGAGGCGCGCGTTCGGAGGCGGCGCTGCGAGCCGCAACGGCGTGGCGAACGCAGAGTCGGGGCCGGGTCCGGCGAGGCGAGCGCCAGCGAGCCGCAAGATACCGTGTTGGGCGTCAACGCCTTTCGGGCACCGCTCCGGATCGTCCACGTCCACGTCCACGTCCACGTCCACGATCCGGAGCGCAGGGGCGAGCTTGGCACCTCGAGGCCGCACAGACGCAGGGAGGGGGGCCCAGTTGGGTCGCGCCGAAGGCGCGCAACGCATGA